>CALLAU010000064.1 GCA_938002015.1 uncultured Bdellovibrionales bacterium | reverse complement strand
AGTTATTTATACTTTTCAGCCAGTTTTCTTTGACGATTAGAAAGACTCTCTCTTTTACCATTTATCCATAAAGCCTGAACCGTATTATAAGGTTCAAATAAATCGCCCGTCCACAAAACAAGATTGGCTTTATCACCAACCTTAACTCGGCCTCGATTTTTAAGGTTAAAAACTTGAGCTGGAGAACTTGTAATAGAATCAAGTGCATCTTTCCACTTCATACCATATTTAACAGCAAAACCTGCTTGTTGCCTTAACCTTCTAACATTAGAGTCCCAGTCATTTGTTGTTATAAGAACCTTAACACCTTTTGACACTAAGAAAGCAGCCAAATCATCTCTAGAGTATACTTTTTCAAAACTCTCAGGGACTTGGTCTGTAGGTTTTAAAATAACTGGAATTTTCTCTAACTTAAGCATCCCTGCGACTTTCCAAGACTCTGAACCACCTAATATAACAAACTGAGGAGTGTAACCAAAATCTTTCTCAACTTCTTTCTTAAAGTTAACAAGCCTTTTAATATCTCCAGATCTATTTACTCTAACAAGCCACGGCTTCTTACCCGTTAGGTATTTTTTTAAAGCCTTATAGTCCATTTCAGTTAGTAAATTGGTCTTAACATTTTTACCAGAAGATGCCTCAGAAGCTAACCTCCTAAGTGTTCTCCACATAGACGCCCTTGAGTTAGGTTGCTCTGAGTAACGAGACTTCTCCAGGTTACTTGCTAAGTAGGGAGCTTTATTAAAAGCATCACCGTCTTTAATAAGATCAAAGGCAACTGACTCTCCAAAAAGCTGACTAGTGGATACATTTGATATAACAGACGTCACACCTTCTCTTCTATTAATCTCAATTCTTGGTCCATCTAAGTTAAGAGCATCTATTGATCTTAAAGAAGGCGAAATACCTGTAGACACATCATAAGAATCATTAGCAGATCTTTCGGCTGAAATTTCTACAAGGCCAAGAGATGAGGAGGGCTCTATTAAACCCGCCGTAAGAAGCTTGCCTTTTCCATCAATAACTTCATCACCACTAATATTTATACTACTATCTAAAATACGAGATATTACACCGTCAGTAACTTCAATGTGTTTTCTTTTACTGCCACTTAAATCTAATTTCACATTAGTTATAGTAAAGCTTGTCTTAGTCTCATAATCTTTCTGAAACCAGTTTTGATCAAAATTTGGAAATTCAACTTCCTTTTTTGGCTTAATATCACCACTAAAATCACGACCATCGAAAAATTTCTTATCATGAAAACCAACTTCAAAATCACTCACCGGTCTTTTGTTATTTTCACGATCAAATATTATTTTTCCATCTACAATAACATAACTTGTTTTTGTATAAGCTGATAAAGGGTGGCCGTCCCATATTACAAGGTCTGCAAATTTACCCTTTTCAATAGTACCCACCTTATCTTCAATACCTAGTGCCCAAGCAGGATTCTTTGTAATCCAAGAAAGCGCCTGCTCCTCACTGATTTTTAATCCAAGCTCAAGACCTGATCTCATTGCTTTTGAAGCTTCAACATTTAAGAATCTAATATCTGTCTCAGAATCAGAATGAACAATGGCTTTAGCACCAACATCCTCTAAAAGAGAGATATTATGAGGTATACCATCATAGGCTTCAGCCTTAAATCCCCACCAGTCAGCCCACGTAGCAGATCCAATATTTTTTTCTTTTAAACGGTCTTTTAATTTATAAGCCTCTAATGCATGTTGAAAAGTTCTTATCTTAAAGCCAAACTCTTCAGCTATATTAATCATAACACTCATATCATCAGCTCTATAACAATGAATATGAAGTAGTATTTCTCCTGATAATACTTTTGCTAAATTTTCATTTGAAAAGTCTCTTTTAGAGTTGCTATTTTTCTTATCTTTAGATTTTTCTTTACTCGCAGTTTTCCCTTTTTTGTTCTTAGCAGCATACTCTTTAGCTGATTGAAAAAGTTTTCTAAACTCTGCAGCATTACCCATTCTCGTAGAAGGCCCACCCTTTTTTCCATAAACTCTTTTTGGGTTCTCTCCACAAGCCATTTTCATTCCAACAGGAGCTCCTGGAAACCTCATATCTTTTGGATCCACTTTTCCAGGAATCATTCTAGCAGTAAAAGAAGTCCCTCCTACTAAATTAGCTGAGCCAGGAAGGACTTGAATTGTCGTAATTCCTCCTGCAATGGCTCTCCATATAGAAGGGTCTTGCGGCCAAAAGCCATCTTGAGCAGAAACATCAGCTGTTGTTTTTCTCACAGCTTCATTGCCATCTAAATGAGCTTGAAAACCAGGGTTCGGGTAAACCCCCATATGTGAATGAACATCAATAATTCCAGGCGTAACTTGCTTTCCTTTACCATCTATAACAAGTGTTTTACCACTAACATCAATTTCTTTCTCTGAGATACGAGCAATTTTACCTTCTCTAATTAAAACATCTGCTTTTTCATAAGTTTTACCTGCAACTGTAAAAACCTTTGCACCTTTAATTAAAATATCTTGATACTTGTCTTTAACTTTTTCTAAAGACTTCTCACTCTTTTTCTTTTGTCCAAAAGTTTTAATTAAGGAATCAAAAAAAGCATCTGATTTTTCCTTACAACCAAGGCTAAAAAATGTAAAAATCAACACTAAAAAATACTTCATAACTTTTCTCTTCCTTTTTAAATTTTAAAAAATTCTTTATTTCTTACTAATACTTATTCGTACTTTCAAAAATCTTATCTGCTGAACCCGTAACAAATCCTTGATATAGGCTCCCATCAGGAAGCTCATGCCTTTTTGCAAATTCATAATAACAAGACGGTATTCTGTGTGAACCATCTTCAAAGTCTACTACCAATTTATGCGCCATAGTTGATGACTGCTCTAAAAAAACTTCTTTTGAGCCTTTAATAATGCCACCACTTTCATTCATTACAAACTCTCTATTAATTAAAAAAGCGTTAACATCCTCTAATGATTTAAAGCTTTTTAATTCATTTACATCAACTGTAAAATGATTTGCACAGTATCCAAAAGCCGCTAGCCAGCCTGCATACTCACTTTCTTCAGATAAAAGCTTATACTCTTCATGGCTTACTTTCCAGGGGCGTCCAGCTGTAAGTATTTTCTCGCCTTTTAAGCTCTCAGGGTTAACCTGATTAGCAAGTTTATTAAAAATATTCTGCAAATCTAGCGAAAATTCTTCAACCAGCAATTCACTAATAAAAATTTTAGGAAGAGATTTATTCTCATGCTCTAAATGAACTGCATAAAGCTTCTTTAATTCAAAATTATACTCGCCAGCCCTCTTATAACCCCTATCTTCAAAAACTTTAGCTATTGGATCAATCCCTAAGCCACTCATTCTTAAAGACCTATAAGCTACATGGTCATTAATAACTTTATCTCCACGCTTTTCTAATAAGCTATGGATTTCATGAGCTTTTGGATTAAGTTGTATGTATTGATTCCACATATCATCAAAAATTTGATCAAAAGACATTTTAAATCTCCTTTTTTAAGGTTTATATAAACCTTATATCCTCTTTATTATTTTACTTCTTTAGGTTTTACATTTGCGTGTAAACCCGAATCTTTAAGTGCTTTAATAAATACTGTAAAATTTTTAGTTTGCTTATTTAACAAAGCATCAACAACATCATTATTAATGACTCCATCCTTAAGAGTTAACCATACATTCTGTAAGAAAATTCTCTCAGGAAAAATAAATGCATTTCTATAACCAAAAACTTGCTCAAGTTGTTCAACAGGTCTTAAGCCTCCGAACATTCCACCAAGACCTGTAAAACAAACGGGTCTTGATTCAAAAGAGGCCGGATAACTCCAGTAATCAATAAAAAATTTAATAGCACCTGGAAACGATCCATTATACTCAGGACAAACAACATAAACTCCATCAGCGCTATCAATTTTTGCAACTTTTCCTTTTATTGATTCAGGAACAGCATCTGGCCCGTATTCTTGACTATTAAAATCACCCCAGTTTACGTCTTCTAAAAGCATAATCTCAGCTTCTGCTCCAGCTGCTTTTAGCTTTTCAACAACTATTTTAGCAACTTGTTTTGAGCGTGAATCTTTTCTGTTTGTTGCAGTAAGAACTTGAATCATATGTAGAGCACTCCCCTTAATCTTAAAGTGCTCATTTCTACGATGATTTAGGTATTTAGAAAAGGATTAACTCTTATATTTAGCTTAATACTTAAGCTTTTGTTGTGGATTTACTAAAGTTTTAATCCTAACTTAAACTAAACCCCATATCATTTAAGTAGGTGAAACGATTATACTCAAATTAAAGCCTTATTTTCTTCCTATAACCCCGTTAAAGCTTAAGAAAAACTGACCATCATTATCTAAGCCATTATCAACAGATTCATTAGCAATCATTCTATAACCTAGAGAAAATTGTATGCCAGGGTACTTAAAACCTATTCCACCTTCAATAAGAGGAGCATGAAAACCTCTACTCATAAAACGATACCCGGGGCCAACAAAAGACTGCATAATAAAATCTCCGGCCCTATAGGTCATAAAAAATCGTGATGCTAAATTTAATCCAGAGTATGATGTTTTAGTAAACCTTGTAAATGCAGAGCCCCTTAAAGAGAAAAAATCATTTACCTTATAGTTTGCACCAAGCTCAACTTCATTATAAGTCTCTGAACCTTGTGATGATTTCATAGTTCCAACAGCACCAGTTAGTTCATATGTAATCTCATTTGCTTTTAAGCTTATAGAAAAAATAAGTAATAAAAAACACCAACAAAAAGCCTTCATTATAAAAAAGCCCCTTATGCTGTCTCAAGCTTTAATAAAGTATCAATAATTTTTTCTTGGACATCTCTCATTTCCTCATCTGATCTTTTTTTACCAAGAGAGAATGAGAATTCAGCAGGAGAATTGAGTGGTATAAGGTGTATGTGGCAGTGGTTTACTTCAAAACCTTGAATAGCCATACCGACACGCTTGCAACCTGTAACTTCCTTAATAGCTGTCGATATTACTTTTGAAAGATCAAAAATATCTTCATAGTAAGGATCTTCAACTTCAAAGAAATGATCTACTTCCTTTTTAGGAACGACAAGCACATGGCCTAAATTAATTTGATCTAAAGCTAAAAAAGCAATCGAAAGCTCAGTTTCTAATATTTTATAACAAGGAAGCTCGCCTTGAATTATTTTTGTAAAAATAGAACTCACTTTAATCACCTCTTTTTTTCTGTGTTAATTATCTAAAATTAACTTTACTACTTACGTTCACTGTAATCTAGTGCTTTTAACCTCATATCATCAAACTCATTTGATGATATTTTGCCATTACCTGTAAAACGCGCTTCTCTTGCCATTTCTTGCATTTGCTGGACTCGCTGTCTACTCGGGGGATGAGTACTTAAGGCATCAGTAAAAGAAGCCACCATTCCTGATTTAGAAGGAGACTTTGCCCTCTGCTCCATTCCTAAGAGTTTTTCATAAAACTTTCCCACATGGTTTTTATCATAGCCAGCTGCAACTGAAGTTTTAAAACCAACTCTATCAGCCTCTAATTCATCTTCTCTTGAGTGAGCCATAAAACCAAATTTAGAAATTATAGCTGCTCCACCAGCCCCTGCTGCTGCACCTAACTGCATAACACTTGACCTGCAGTTATAATCTCTTTTACGACAAACAACCTTTCCTAAACCATAACCTAAAATACCGCCAACAAGTCCCCCGCCCAAAAGGTAAGCTACTGATTTTCCTTTTGCTCTTTCTTGTCTATAAATTCTCTCAGCCGTATGCCTTGCTCTAATATGACCAATCTCATGACCTATAACTCCCGCTAGTTCAGCTTCAGAATCAGCCATAGCAATTAATGGAGCTGTTATAAAAACAGGGCCTGCAGGAAGTGCAAAGGCATTAACTTGAGTGGTTGCAACAACTTGAAAGGTGTAATTGTAAGGGCGCCCTTGCAAGCTGTTTGCCTGCACCACTCTTGTTCCAATGCGAGCAACATAGGATTGAAGCGTAATATCACGAACAGGAGGGTATTGCTCAAGCATTTCTCCACGAACTGATTTAGCCATTCGCACTTCATCTGCAACACTTAAAGCCGTTGCTTGTCCTGTATTATCACCTTCTCTATAACGAGTTTGCTCTACTGTTGCACAAGCAGTTAAAAGAGCTGGAACTGAAGCTAAAAAGCTTCTTCTACCTATAGAAGTTGAAGTCCAGTCTTTTAAAACCTCTTCTAATTCAATGTTATTTCTTTCATTACTCATATCCATAGGTTGTCACACATAGAAGATAAAATCACTTACTTAATAAGACTTACGTAGTTCTTTTTAAGCTCTTCCCAGTTAAAATCTGCTTTAATAAATTCATCAAAAGAAATCCCTCTATCCTTTAGTAAGTAGGAAGTAACTTTAGCATACAAAAAATATTTACCAGATCCTGTTTTACTAATTTCACCTTTTTTGATCATAGAAAAACCCTCCTGTTCAGAGATCGTTGTACTTCCAGAAATATACTCTGAATAACCCTCATTTTTCCACGCCGGAAGTCTCATAAACTTATAAAACCCAAGATCTTCATTAAGCATTTGATGAGTGATTTCATGAGACACCACACTATAAAGCGCTCTTGTTCTTAAATCTGTTGCACGACTTACTCTTTTAGTTACAGGATCTATTTTATTTATAAATATACTTCCGATTAAAGGGTAATAAATACCAAATGATCCAGGAGAAAATGGCGCAAAAAATCTATATTGAGCATGGCTTTTTACAATATATACATTAAATTTTTGGCTCTTATTATGGATTTTTGATCTTTGTATGAGGGCATAAGTTTTCTCTAAAAACCTAAACGGTTCAGATATATTTTCTGATGAATATACTGTTATTCCTTTATATTCTATCTTACTAGAAAACAGTACTTGAGGAAATTTTAAAACGAGGAGATACGATACTCCAATAACAGCAACAACTAAATTTGTCTTCCACGTTCCGATTATACCAACTTTAAAAAACTTAAAAAAATAATACCTTATTTTAGAAAATTTTAAATCTGGCTCAAACACTTAAAAAATAACCTTTAAGTCTTTTTCATAATGAATCACTCCATTTAAACCCTTAGAGACTACATTTAATTTAATCCCAGATCTTTCAACTACAGGTTTTACAATCGTAAAGTTATAAACACCTGATTTTCCAGATAAGAGGTTAGGATTTGGATTCCTTATATAAGAGCCAGGAAAAACTTTTGCATGCATACCACTTGAAGTTAACTCGTAAGTTTCATAACCGAGTATCTTTTTATCTATTTTCATGATTTCAGTTAAATGCCTATCTCCACTTACAAATAAAACTTTTGCACGAGATTTCTTAAGTCTACTCAGCATTTTTAAAAAAGATTCTGGTCTATCACGCTCATATGACTCAAAAGGGTGATAAGCACCAAAGTATTGATCTCCTTGTATCAGCCACGTGAACTTGCCATCTATATTTAATTGATTAAAAACTCTCTTTTCTTGATCTCTCCCCCACTGGGTTTGTACTTTATCATTTTTTAAAGATCTAAAGTACCTTGCATCAATAAATAAAAAGTTTTGATTAAAAGCTTTAAATAATGAACCTGCACCTAAAGTAAAACTATAAACTCCTCTGATTTCTTTTAATGGATAAAAGGCTTTAAACACCTCTAAAGCATCTTTTTTATATTTAAAATCTCTACCGCCATTATTTAAACCATAGTCATGATCATCCCATAAAAAAAGTGTCGGAGTTAACATCGAGCTGTGATAAAAATAAAGTCTTTCAAAGGTCTCAGCATATCTTCTCCAAAGCTGAGACTTATTAGCCTCAATACCCCATTTTTGATCAATTTTATCAGCATAAGAATTATCTCCTATGAAAAAATTGATATCAGTTTTTTGATTTAAATACTCTTGCCAAATAGGTGTCATGTTTGGTTGACGATCATCAAAACATGAGGCCACACCAATTTTTGGATTTTTCTTTTTTAAATCTAAACTTTTAAAACTTCTTTGATCATAAACTTTACCCGACTCACTTTCTTTAGAAACAAAAACGTACTCAACACCAAGCTTTAAACCTTGTATATGAAACTTATATATTTTTTTAAAACCATCAGGGGAAGTCTCTTTAAAGTAACTTTGCGCAGATTTTTGCTCAGAATCTAATTCTCCATAAAAGAATTCTAAGTTCATATCACTAGGAGCAAGAACACCAATCACTGTTTCTTTATCAGTTGTAACCCCTTGAACAATAGAGAGTGGGTGCTGCTCAAATAAAGAAGCTTTTGGTGTTGAAGTACACTGGGCAAAACACAATACTAAACTTATATATAAAAAATATTTCACTAAAAAACCCTTGTCCTTATATCTTTTTAAATTTCACTTTTTCTTTGAAGAAGCATGTCAAATAAAGTTATCCAAACCATACTCTCAGCTACAACACATGCTCTTGGAACTATACACGGATCATGTCTACCTTTTTTAGCAACATCTAAAATAGAGGATGTCGGCTTAACACTTATTGATAAGCTTATAGTCTTACCCGTTGATATTCCTCCTTGCACTCCTCCATAAACATCAACATTTTCATTTTGATGAAAATCAGTTCCTTTAAGACTTGCAGCTTTAAATCCTTCGCCTATTTCAACACCGTTAAAAGCACCTACACTCATTAAACTACCAGTTAAAACTGCTTTAAGTTTTCCAAAAACAGGTTGACCTAAAGATTCTGGTGGAGAAAAAACTTTTACTGAAATTTTTCCTCCATAACTCTCACCTTCAGATTTAGCTTTTAAAAGCAAGTCCCTAATAAGTGGAAGTTCATCCTCATTCATACTCACTAAATCATTATTAAAGCCCTTTCTCACATCCCATTTACTAAGAAGCTCTTTATCTTTATTTTCTTTTAAAATGACTGACCCAATTGAAGAAGTAAATGAAACAACTTCTGTATCTTTAAACTGGTCTTTAAAGGCCATTTTAGCAAAAGCACCAGCTATAACTCTTGAAAGGGTTTCTCTTCCAGAACTTCTTCCACCGCCTCTTAAATCAACATGTTCATATTTTTTAAGCCAAACCTCATCAGCGTGGCCTTTTCGGGGCTTTAGGTTTTCATAATCTTTTGATCTTGCATCTTGGTTTCTAATGATAACAGCAACAGGAGTTCCTAGTGTTAAACCATCAAGAACTCCACTTAAAATCTCAGGCTGATCTTTTTCATCTCTTGAAGATGTCACTTCACTAGCACCTGGCCTTCTTCGCGCTAAAAAAGATTTTAAAAGCTCTTCATCAACTTTAATACCAGAGGGCAGTCCGTCTATGACAACACCAAGAGCCTCGCCATGACTTTCTCCAAAACTCATCACTCTAAATGAATGACCAAAAAGATTACCGACCATTAAATCTTCTCCTCATGACTGCTCTCACCTTTTAAAAGAGAGCTCCACCAATTTTGTTGCCCTAGAGCTTGTTTATTAAAAAAACTAAGCCCTGATTTATACTCAAGGGAATGCTTTACAGCATACTCCTTTGCTTTAGAGCTGTCTGTATAATCAATATCAAAAACTTCTTTTGGAGCATCTTTTAATCTTGGAACACTGCCTCTAGATCCAGCACACCAAAGTAAAATATCATAAGACTCATCAATACTCTTATCAGACCAGTCTCTTACAGAGTAGAGTTTAGCTTTTGGCAGCCGATTTAAGAACTGCTCACCTACAACACCAGCTCCCCAAATCATAACTTTCTTATCCTTGAACTCTTCATCAAGCCCCTTAATAGAATCTATATCTGTATTTATAGCCTTAAAGCCAGAAGGTAGTTTATAAAGGGTATTCACAGGTTTTTCCACAGCAACAAGCCTTGAAATAAAGCTTTTAAGTGGTGAGGTAACTGAAAAGCAGCTTATCCCTAGGTTACAAAGGAATGAAAGAGTCTCATTTGTGAGTTCTTGAGTTGATATTTCAATCGCTTGATAACAGCCTTTAAAAAACTCTCTATGAAAACCCGGAGAAAAAGAGTGCTCTATAGGGCTACCTATGACACAACCCTTTAAATCATTTTCTAAACAAACCTCTTCATTAACTTGATACCAAAAAGGCTGACTAAGATCAGACCCTGTTGAAAATCTAAAGAATTGAACTCGATTCTTTGAGTAAGTAAAAAACCTGTACCACTGCCATTTTGATGAATCTAAAAACCTTGGTAGAAAACTCATATCATAAGACTTAAACAAGCTATGCGCTCTTATTAATTCCGACATATCTTTAATAAGAGGAGCCCATTTAAGGTGAAAGCCCTTTTTTTCAATTTCAATGATTTCTTCTACATCAAGATTATCGTGTGATGAAACAATGACTTTACTTAAACTTTCATTAGGAATAGAGAAAGTTGATATTTGCTCAATTGGAATATCCACTTCAACTTCAAATTTTAAACATTTATCTAAAAACTCTTGAGACGCCTTGGATCTAATAGAAACCAAATCACCTTTTTTTAACAAAGATAAAATCTCATCAGTTCTTATAAGATCTGTTCTATACTCAAATAAGGTATTTTCAAAAGGAGATTTATCAACACCAAAAGTCAGCCTTCCTTTTATTTCATAATTCTCTTTTAAAATAATAGATCTAAGAGCCTTAGTTATAGAGCCAAAATCATTCTCACCCATGAAAAATGTAGAATCAGCATATGCACTGTATCTTTTCTCTCTCTTAGAGAAAAGACTCATATACTCAGCTAAAGGGTCCATATCTTTAAAAAGACTTGGTCGCTTTAAAAAAGACCTCCCTTTTTTATCTGATACACGGCGAAGCCAAATAAAATCAACACTCTTCTTATCTTCATCTTCAAGCCTGTCAAAAATAAAACCCGCACCTAGTGATAGCAGATCACAGTCATTTCTTTTTTTAATGCTCTGATAAGTTTTTATTTCAAGATCTCTAAAAAATTCCTCACCTTTTTGCTTAAATATTTCTGCAACACTTAAGCCCACCTCTAATGAAATTTGTTCATCAAGGTCAATAACCCTAATTTCTTTAGCTAAACTCTTTAAGATTGTTGTTTTACCAACCCCTCTATGACCAATTAAACAAAACACTTACAGTCTCCTCTGAAATATTTCAAAGAACTCCGGAAAACTTTTATTAATAGATTCTATTCCTAAGATTTTAATCTTATAGCCCATGTTTTTAAGTAAAAAAGCTGCCATAACAAGACGGTGATCCTTTGAGCAATCAAATTCAAAATCATCATGCTTAAGCACTTCTCGACCACAACCAAGAATACTAACCCCATCAGGGAGTTCTACTACTTTATAACCACATTGAGATAATAAACTTGCTACCTCATGGATTCTGTCAGTTTCTTTAAATCGTAACTGAGGAGCGCCTTTAAGCACAGATTCACCTTCGGCAAAAGCTGCAAGAACTGAAAGTACTGGAAATAAATCTGGAGCATTCTTTAAATCAATCTCAAAAGGTTTTAAATTAAAAGTCTTTAAAACTACATCACCCTCAAAATCAACTCCCATCTTTTGAAGGATTTCAAATATAAGTTTATCCGGCTGACTACTAAGGGAGGAAACATTTAAAATATCAGCTGAACCAAAAAGTACTGCAAACGAATAAATAAATGCTGCTGAAGACCAGTCCCCTTCTATTTCTTTAAAATCAGTAGATAGAGACTTAAGAGGTAACACTTTTAACTTGTTATCATTAATATTTAAACTAACTCCAAAGATTTTTAAAAAATTTATTGTAAGCTCAAAGTATTTTGATGCTTTCTCATACTCAATTAATTCAATATCAATTTCTTTTTTTACTGAAAGGGCTGTTAGCACTACCGCTGTAGCTATTTGTGATGTCTTAACGCATGAAACACTTATTTTATTCTGCTCGCTCCAACCTTTTGATTCTATAACAAGAGAATCTTCATTCACAGTAACACTAGCACCAAGTTGCTTTAAAGTTTTTTCTAAATCTTCTTGCGGCCTTTTAAAAAGAGCCTTTTCTCCTTTTAACTCCCATTTACCAGTTTGAGAACTTAAGTAAACAGCTAAGAATCTTAGTGTTGTTCCACCTTGACCTACATATAAGTCTGTTTCTTTTTTAAAGTTACTTAGAGCTTCATCTAAAAGCTCTACATCTTTTGCATCAGAGCTCCATTTCAGATTTAAATTAGGATGCCCTTGTTTAAGAATAAGATACCTGTTTACAAGTGATTTTGAGCTAGATATTTTACCGGCAAAATTAAAGTTCATTCTCTTTAACCTGCCTAAAGTATTCTTCTACAATACTTTTAATTTCTACAGCACTAACAACAGGTCCTTTATCAGTTAAAAATACAAAATTTATTTTACTGCCAGCACTCTTTTTATCTGAGTGAAGATATTTCTCTAATTTTTTCTTATTCTTAAATTTAAAATCAATGCTTGAAATATTATGATACAATAAATTTAGATTTTTTAAAGACAAAAGCTTCTTCTTAAAACTCCAGTTTAGAGCAAATACTAAGCCTGCCTCAACAGCTACGCTATGACTTACACCAAACTCTAATTCTAAAGCATGAGCTAATGTGTGACCTAAGTTTAAAACCACTCTTTTACCCTTAGAGTCTTTAATATCTTTTTTAACAATAGATGTTTTGTATTTAATAAAATGCTTAAGCTCTAACGAATCTAAACTCTTTAACTGTTCTTTTGCCCATTTCTTATTAATATTTAGAGCTAAAGTTTTTAACACCTCACCTTTGGCATCTTTAAGCTTAGAGGTTTTTATCAGTTTTTTTGCAATAAAAATTTCTTCTGGAGCATAAAAGCTTCCAACTTGATTTTTATAATTTTTAAAATTAAGAGCAGTTTTACCACCAACGCTTGAATCTATTACTGCAAGAAGTGTTGTAGGGATTTGATAAAAAGGCACTCCTCTTAGATATACTGATGCTAAAAAGCCTATGCTATCACCTAAAGACCCTCCACCTATACAAATTATTGGATCTTTTTTCTTATGACCACTTTTTATAAGTTTTAAAACAAGGTCTTCTATTGTTTTAAAAGATTTTAAATCTTCTCCAGCTTTTAAATAAATAACATTTGAAGACTTTAGAAAATTAATTTTTCCTTTAAAAAAAGAATCTACAAAAAAAGTTGCATTTTTTAAAGAAAGAATTCTCTTAGAGATACTATGATCAATTGTTATTTTCTCACCAAAAGGCCCTCGAAGCTTTTCCATATCTTTTTATAATCCTTTAAGTCTTGGATCGAGTAAGTCTCTTAAAACATCTCCCAAGATATTAAATGAAAGTACCATAAGCAAAATACAAAGCCCAGGAGCTGTTACTAACCAAGGAGCAGTCTCAATATATGATCTTGAGTCAGAGAGCATCACTCCCCATTCAGGTAAAGGGGCCTGCGCACCTAAACCTAAAAAGCCAAGAGCTGCTCCATTTAAAATAGCTTCTGAAAAACCCAGCGTAGCTTGAATAATAATAGGGGATGTTATGTTAGGTAGAATATGAAAAGTTATTTGCCTTGTACCACCAACACCGAAATTTCTTGTGGCTTCAATATAATCTTTTGATTTTTCCTCTAAGACTTTAGCTCTTACGATTCTAATATAGTGAGGAATAGAGACTATACCGACAGCAATAATCGTGTTCATTAAAGATGGCCCAAGTAAAGTTATAATAACAAGAGCAAAAAGCATACTTGGAAGAGACATCAATATATCCGTAAATCTTGATATAGTCTGATCAACCCAGCCAGAGAAATAACCGGCAAGAAGTCCAAGTAAAACCCCAAAAAAGGCTGAAAAAATCACTGCAAAAAGACCAATCATAAGTGAGATTCTTGATCCATGAATGAGCCTACTTAATAAATCTCTACCAATATCATCCGTACCTAGAAAAAAACCTTCACTAAATGACCATGAAGGGGCACTTAAAAGAGCTGAATCATTTAAAGAGTAAGGCGAGTAAGGAGCTAGAAAAGGAGCAAAGAGAGCAAGTAATATAAAACTTATAAGAAAAAAAGCACTTAAATACGTAAGTATCTTACCTCCACCTTTCATCTTTAAAGCTCCCCTTTTTGCATTTGTGGATTAATAACAAAATAGAGCAGATCAACTATTAAATTAACCAATAGAATAAGGCTTGCAATAAGTAAGATGCCGCCTTGAATAACAGGGTAGTCTCTTTGAAGAAGAGAGGCGACAAGCCACCTTCCTAAACCAGGCCAAGCAAAAATAGTTTCAGTTAAAATAGCTCCTGTTAAAAGAGTTCCAACCATAAGACCAATAACAGTAATAATAGGAATAAGAGCGTTTCTTAAAGCATGTTTAAAGACAACCACATACTTTGAAAGCCCTTTAGCTTTAGCAGTTCTAATATAATCTTGATTTAAAACTTCTAATACTGAAGCTCTTGTCATTCTTGATATAGATGCCATTGGTACTGTACCTAATACAAAAGCTGGCAAAACAAGATGCTTAAGAGAAGAAAGAAATGCCCTAATACCGTCTTCAGAAAACCAAGAATCAATTAAATAAAATCCTGTAATAGTCTCAATATCATATTCAACCGAGACTCTTCCTGATACGGGAGTTAAATCAAGCCAAATTGAAAACATAAGAATAAGTAAAAGTCCCCACCAAAAAATTGGCATTGAATAACCCACTAAAGATAAAGTCATAACAAACCTATCTATAAAGCCGTTTCTATTAAGTGCTGCAATCACACCAAGTACAATTCCAACTAAGGAGGCCCAGGTGATGGCAATAAGGCTTAATTCTGCAGTTGCAGGAAACCTTGTCATAAATTCTTTTAAAACACTCTCTTTTGAAAAAATAGAAGATCCAAGATCTCCACTTAACACATCTTTAATAAAAATAAGGTATTGCATGAAAAGAGATTTATCTAAACCAAGAGCAGCTTTCATTTCTGCATAAGCCTCAGGCGAACCTCCTCGCTCACCAAGCATCAAAAGCACAGGGTCTCCAGGAATAAGCCTAACAAGCATAAAACTAAGAAAGGAAAGTCCTAAAAGCGTTGGTATAAAAAAGAGAAGTCTTTTTAACGTGTATTTGACCATGACTTTAAAGAGACATTATAAAATGACTCTGTTCCTAACGGGTTAACTACGTATCCTTTTACATCTTTAAGCATAGCTCTATAGGTATTTGCATGAGCTATTGGGGCCCATGGCTGCTTTTCTTGAAAAACTTTAAGAGCTTTTTTATAAAAGTCTTTTCTTGTTGGTTTATCAGAAGCTCTTTTAGCTGCTAAGATCGCATCATTATAATCTTTATCACAAAACTTAGCGACATTACTGCCACCATCAACTGCATCACAAGATAAAAGGTTATATAAAAAATTATCTGGATCACCATTATCACCAGTCCAACCAAGTTGAATAAGCTCATGCTCTCCTTTTCTAGACTTTGCTAAATATGTCGGCCAATCATAGGAGATAAGTTTTATATCAATTCCTATAGCTTTTAAGTCTTCTTGAATCATCTCACCCATCTTCTTCCCATTTGGGTTATAGGGTCTTGCCACTGGAAGAGTCCAAAGCTCAATCTTAAGAGGAAGCTTAACACCTGATTCTTTTAAGAGTTTTTTTGAAGCTTCAATATCATATTTAAAGTCTGGAAGATCTTCATCGTAAGCCCAAAGAGTTGGGGGGATAGGTGATTTAGCTAAAGAAGCATTTCCTAAATAGATAGCAGCTAAGTAGCTTTCCCTATTTAAAGCAAGAGAAATTGCTCTACGTACTTTCACATTTTTTAAAGATTCTTTTTGCGTGTTCATCGCAACATAACCAACATTTAAACCTGCAAGTTCAGAAACTTTAATTCTCTTATCTTCCCTTAACATAGCAAGATCTGTTGGAGCAGGCTCTTTAATAAGATGACACTCTCCTTTTCTAAGTTTTTGAAAACGCACACTAGAATCTGGAGTGATTGCAAAAACAAGCTTTTCAATTTTTGCTGGACCTAGAAAATAGCTCTCATGTTTTTCAAATCTAATCAGTGTGTCTTTTACATATTTTTTAA
The DNA here is from genome assembly GCA_938002015.1 of uncultured Bdellovibrionales bacterium. Taxonomy (GTDB): domain Bacteria; phylum Bdellovibrionota; class Bdellovibrionia; order Bdellovibrionales; family UBA1609; genus JALZUR01. The sequence continues at coordinate 704 of CALLAU010000064.1, read as the reverse complement.
ACTTAAAAGGCCCTGTACCGACTGGTTTTGTATCTATATCTTCTTTTCTATCAACTGAAGCTAAATCATCTGCATACTCTTTTGAAAGAATGCTCATAAAATTCATAGCAAGATTTGCTAAAAATGGAGCTTCAGGTTTTGTTAAAGTGATTTTAATTTCATAATCTCCAACCTTCTCAACTGATTTAATAAGCTCACCCATACTCATAGACACAAAGTACTCATAACCTCCACCATTAACTTTATGATAAGGGTTTTCTTTATCCATCATTCTATTAAATGTAAAAAGCACATCATCAGCATTAAAATCTCTTGTTGGAGTAAAGTAAGGAGTTGTTTGATATTTAACTTCTTTTCTTAAAGACAAGTTATACACAAGACCATCTGCTGAGATTTTCCAAGACTCAGCAAGTGAAGGTATTAAATCTGTTGTTCCTTCAGTAAAATCTAAAAGCCTATTATAAATAGGAGCAGAGGAGGCATCAAAGCTTGGCCCATCAGAAGCAAGCTGTGGGTTAAAAATAGTTGGTGAGCCTTCAGAACAATAAACAAAGGTTTTACTTTTTTTTGATTTCTTTAAAGAACAAGAAGTAAAAACAAAAGAAGGCAGTAATATCAGTAAAATAAGTCGCAAAATCATACTGGTTACTTATAACAAGAAGGGTTTAAAGTTAACCTCATAGCCTATTTTAAAAGCATAGACT
>CALLAU010000063.1 GCA_938002015.1 uncultured Bdellovibrionales bacterium | reverse complement strand
AAATAAAAATTACTTTTAGTGTATTCATGAGCACAGTAAATGATTGTTTCTTCTGGCAGTGTTAAAAATTTTTGAAGTGAGTGGAATAAAGACTTAAAACTTCCATCTGGGAAAACTTTACCACAGCCAAGGGAGAAGAGGGTGTCAGCGCAAAAAAGTAAATCAAGTGATTCTATATAAAAAGAAATATGTCCAGCTGTGTGTCCTGGAGTTTCTATAACTTTAAAATCAAGTCCAATAAGTTTTAATGCACTGTCTTCATTTAAAAAACCATGGGCTTCAGGTACAGCACCTCTTTCATAGTCCACTTCAGAGCAGAGGATTTTACACTCATGCTCATCAGCAATTTCTTTAATACCGTCTACATGGTCATAGTGATGATGGGTGATAAGTATAGCTTCAAGTTTAATTTGATTTTCTTTTAAGTACTTACTGACAGGCTCATATAAAGAGCTATCAATAAGAACCCCGCGCTTGTTTTTTTCTAAGATGAAAGTGTAGTTATCATCCCTGCATGGGATCATGTGAACAGAGTATTCACCGTAAACATCTTTAAAAGCTTTTATCATAATGAATAAATTTTAACTCTATTTACTTAAAACGTCTAAGTATCTTTTAATAGTTTCTTCCATCCCAAACTCAAGAGCTTCACAAATAAGTGCGTGTCCAATAGAAACTTCTTTGATTTCAGGGATTTCACTAATTAAAGTAGCAAGGTTATTTAAGTCTAAATCATGACCTGCATTTAGCTCTAGCCCTGCTTCAAGGCAAAGAGCGGCTGTTTCTTTATACTTAGAAACACTTGAGTGATTCTTGGCAAACTCTTCTGTATAAAGTTCTACTCTTTGAGCTCCAAGTTCTTTTAAAACTTTAGCATCTTTAAAACTAAAGGTGTCAGGCTCAACGAAAACTGAGACTCTTGTAATAGCAGAGAGCTCTTTTAAAACTTTTGTTAAAAGCTCTTTTTGCTCACTTACTTTCCAGCCTGCGTTTGAAGTTAAGACATGTGGTGGGTCAGGAACTAGAGTGCACTGTTCGGGTTTAATTTCTTTAATAAGCTTAATAAAATCATCAGAAGGGTAGCCTTCAATATTATATTCTGTACTTACAGCGGCTTTTAAAGCTGGCACATCACTTTTTCTTATATGTCTTTGATCAGGCCTTGGGTGAACGGTGATACCATGAGCTCCATAGCTTTGGATTTTTTTAGCCCAAGAAACAAGGTCTGGATTGTTTCCTCCACGAGCATTTCTAATTGTTGCTAGCTTGTTAATATTTACACTTAATTTAGCCATACTCGCTCCTGTTGCTAGTAGAGATTAAGATAAACCCTATAAATCTTGTCCTAACCGAAAAATAACTTGATTGAAAACTGACATAATGGTGAATAAAAGACAATGTATCAGCCAAAAATACTCCTAGTTGAAGATGAAACAAGTTTAGCACACCTAACAAGTATCCAGCTTAAATCCTATGGATTTGATGTGGAGATTTGTAATAACGGCAAAGAAGCTCGCCACTTTCTAGAAAAGAGAAGGTTTGATCTAGCTTTACTTGATTGGATGCTTCCAGAAGAGAGTGGAATAGATGTTTTAAAGTGGATGAGACAGCCTGATAGTGCTTTAAAATCACTGCCAGTTATCTTTGTTACAGCTTTAACAGCGCCTGGAAACATTATCCAGGCCTTAGAGCTTGGTGCAGATGACTATCTTACCAAACCCTTTGAAGAGTCTATTTTAGTTGCCAGAATTAGAGCTGTTTTAAGAAGAGCCTCTATTTTAAATGAGCCTGGGGCAGGTGTTGGCGGTAGACTTTCACTTGGAAGCTTAAAGCTTGATCCTAAAGGTTTTGAGGTCACACTTGATGAGAAAAGACTTTCTCTAACGAGATCTGAGTTTTTACTTCTTCAAAGCTTAATGGAAGAGCAAGGCTGTGTTCTAACTAGAGAAGACCTTATCTCAAGAGTTCAAGGTGATGATGTTAATGTAACAGGAAGAACTATTGATACTCATATATTTGGTTTAAGAAAAAAGCTTGGCAAGTACTCAACAACAATTGAGACGATTAGAGGTGTCGGTTATAGAATTAACGCACCTTTAGAGAACTAAGTTTAGAAACAGTAATTTAAAGAAATGACAAAAAGATTAAAAAAAAATAAAGCAATAAAAAGGCTTCCCTTAAGGCTTATCACATGGATGACCTTTATTTTTGGAGTGTTGTTATCGATATCTTTCTTTGGTTTTATTTTTTTACTTCATAAGTTTGATATAAATTTAAGTCAAAGTGAGCAGTTCTTTTTAACTGGAGCTATAGCGGTTGTTGTTTTTTGTATTGTTTCTCTTCAAGCAGTTATTCCTCTTGGAAAAGTTATTAATTATTTACAAAGGTTACTTGAGCAGCCAAAAACTGAAAACATTCGCGTAGATGATGATGATTTTTCTGAAGGCTTTAAGCATGGTGAGTGGGATGAGCTTGGAGATTTAGTAAGAAAAGTTGAAGGAAAACTAAGAAGAAGAACAAAAGCCTTACTTAGAGAAAAAACAGAGCTTTCAGCAGTTATGAACTCTTTATTTAACCCTATAGTTTCAGTAACAACAAAAAGAGAGGTTTCTTTTTTTAATACAGCTTTTGCCGTTTTGTTTGATCTTGAAAATGTGAAATCAAATCGAGTGGTTGCTTTAAAAGAGCTTATTGAGTTTGAGTCACTGACAGACTTAATTTATAAAGCTTTAGATGAAAAAGACTTTGAAAAGAAAATGCTCTCAGTAAAAATTGGTGAAAGAGAGAGGATTTTCTCTGTTCTTATGTCTCCTTTAAGGCGTGGTGTTGATAACTCACTTTACGGTCTTGTTGCAACACTCATTGATGAAACTCAAAAAATTGAACTTGATCAAAAAAGAATGGATTTTGTATCAAATGCTTCTCATGAATT
>CALLAU010000062.1 GCA_938002015.1 uncultured Bdellovibrionales bacterium | reverse complement strand
CCCAGGGTTGCACCCTGGGCTGACATAGCTCACCCCGATGGGGTGGTTTTGAACTCGCAACCTAATCATGTGTAAGATGTCTCAAGAAACGAAAAATGTTCCGAAATGGCGGTTTCCTGAGTTTGAGGGGGAGTGGGAAATAAGTGAATTGGAAGAGCCTTGTAAATACACTAAAGGGTTTGCTTTTAAATCTGAGGATTACACAAATTCAGGAGTGAGAATTATCAGAGTATCTGACCTAGGAGCTAGAAAAATTAAGCTTGGGGAATCAGAGGTCTTTATCAGAAAAGAGCAAGTTTCTGAATTTAGCCAATGGAAAATCTTAAAAGATGAAATTCTTCTAACTACCGTAGGATCACGCCCAGAACTTGTCGAGTCAGCTGTAGGCAGAGCCATTTATATTGATTCTGAAAATGTAGGTTTACTTAATCAAAACTCCTTAAAATTACGTGCTAATAAAGGTTATTCAAATATCTTTACGTTTAGCCAATTGAATTCCCCAAGATACATCTCTTACATATTTAAAATAAAAAGGGGAAATGCTAACCAAGCAAATATCATAGTTAAAGAATTACTAAAATTCCAACTTTCAAAAACGACATATAAAGAACAACAAAAAATCGCCATCTGCCTTACCTCCCTCGACCGAAAAATCGAGCTAGTAGATAAAAAGCTAACCCAAGCCCAAACCTTCAAGAAAGGATTATTCCAACAGATGTTTGTTTAAAATGAAACATATTAAAAAAAGACGTAGAACAAAAGCTAAGCCGATTTCCTTTCCTCATGGAGCTAAGTGGGTGCGTGCAGATTTCCATTTACACACAGATTCTGATAAAGAGTTTAAGTATAAAGGTGAGAGTTTTATTTCTGACTACGCAGAAAAATTAAAAAGTGAGAATATTCAAGTCGGGGCAATAACAAACCACAATAAATTTAACTTCACGGAGTTTAAGAGCTTAAAAAAAGCCAGTAAACAGCATACCCTGTTGTTGCCTGGAGTGGAGCTTTCTACTAACGAAGGGAATAATGGAGTTCATACTCTTATTATCTTTGGGGAAGAGTGGTTAGAGAATGATGAAGACCGCATTTCTCCTTTTATTTCCTCTATGTTTGTTGGGAAGTCTGAGGCTGAATACCAACGCGAAAATGCGAGGTGTGATAAAGACCTTTTAGGAGTCATAGATGCCTTAGAAAAAATTCACCTACCCTACTTTATTATCTTTGCCCACGTAGAGCAAAAAAGCGGTTTATGGAATGAGCTGGGAGGGGGCAAATTATCCGATTTGGCGGATGCTCGTCATGCGATCCTTAGAAGACGAACTCTCGGCTTCCAAAAAGTGCAAACTCATGATGCGGTTTCAGCTGGTAAGAAAAAAGATGAGTTTGGGCGAGTGCAAGTGAAGCAGAAACTTGAGGGATGGTATCCAGCGGAGGTAGAAGGCTGTGATTGTAAATCCATCGAAGAAATTGGAACAGGAAAGCAGTGCTTTCTCAAGCTGGGAGAGCTTAGCTACAGTTCCGTGGAGTTTGCCTTAAAGGATCACAACCAAAGAGTAAAAAATGAAGCCCCTGAAACTGCACCTTCTACTCGCATTCAGCAGGTTTCTTTTGAAGGTGGTTTATTGGATAAGAGTGTATTCTCTCTGAATTGCGAATTGAATTGCTTAATTGGGTCTAGGGGGAGTGGAAAATCAAGCCTGATTGAGTGTCTTCGCTACGGGTTGGACTTGCAGAGCATGGAAGACTCTCTCTATAAAGATCGCCTAGTGCGAGGGATGTTGGGGAACGGAGGAAAAATTACGATTGAAGGAATTAGCTCCGATTATCAACGCTTTCAGATTACAAGGATTGAGGGGAAAGAACCGATTGTAAGCTTAGAAGAGAAAGAAACACGCTTGCGTCCCCAAGATGTGCTCAAGGGGGTTCTTTACTTCGGGCAAAAAGATCTAGGAGTAAGGCAGGATGACTTTGAAAATAATTTTTTCCAGAAACTGATTTCAGCACCACCTGTAGAGCATCAAGAGAAAGAAGAGAATATCCTACTCCAAATTAAAGATACGATTTCTAACTTACAGAATGCTAACCTCAAAGCCGAAAAGGAGAAGGGTTATCGTCAAGAGCTGGAAGTTTTAAAACATCGTCTAGATACTTATAAAGAAAAAAGAATCGAAAGTAAGTTAGAGCGACTTACTCTCTTTGATTCTGATAAAAAGTCCATTCTGGACTTCATCGGAGAATTTGAGAAATTTACAGACAGCGCAGCAGATTTAAAGCTAGATCTTAAAGATGTAATAAAGACCTATCCTGAGATCAAAAGTAATGAGTTAGACTCTGTATCTAAGGAATTATCTACGGTCAAATCTCTACTAGATAAATCTCACTCCGACTTTGAAACCTTAATTGAAAGCTTTGACTCTATAGAAGCGCATCTGAGTAAAGCTAAGACTTCTATACTAGATAAAGAAAAAAGCTTACAGGAGGCATTCGCCAAGATTCAAAGGGAAATCGATGAACCTAGCTTGGATGTTTCTGAGTTTAGAAAAATTAAGCAAAAGTATGAGCAATTAGTGAAATTACTGGAATCTAGTAAGTTAAGTAAAGGTGGGGTCTCTGCGGAACGAGAACGACTTTTATCACTAGCTCAAACTCTGAAGGATCATAGACTTAGAGAGTTTCAAAGACAGGAAAAGGAGCTAAAGGAGAAAGAGTTAGCGCTCCCTGAGAGTTTAACATTCAACATGGAATATGAAGCGATTTCAGAAGATTATATTGAAAACCTTTTGAAGAAGAAGCTCACAAGGACAGGGTTTCGTAGAAACTCTTATGAGATCTTATCGAGAGAATACGCTTCTCCCTATCAAATATACGTAGAGGGAGCAGAGAAAATAAGAGAGCTACTTACGGAAGCAGATGCAGAA
>CALLAU010000061.1 GCA_938002015.1 uncultured Bdellovibrionales bacterium | reverse complement strand
ATGGTGGAGTGCCAGCATCAGTTTCAAAAAAAATAAATGCTGCACTTGATCGAGTAAAGAAAGGCCACAAAGAAACTGCAAAAGCTTTTGCTGACTTTAATAAATCTGGTGGCTCTGGTGGTGGTGGAGCTGGTGGTTTATCAGATCCATTTCTTATTGATGGAAGTAAAAAGAGAGGTCTTGCAAGTAAGGCAGCTCTTAAAAAGAAAAAAGATTTTTTAGCTGGTTTATCTGAAGGTGCTAATGGTGGTATTGGTGTTGAAGGTGATGATATTTTTAAAATGATGACAAGACGTTATACAAAGAAAATAAAATCTAAAGAATTTATTTTAAAAAAGTAGTTTTTCTCTTTAGCTCTTTACAAGAGCTTTTGTATTAAGAATAAGGTCTAGTTTTGTTTTATGTCTACAATTAACTAAATTAAGTTAGGTGTAGAAACGCTCTATTATAAGTCTAGTGGATTTTCTTTTTAGAGAGTAAAAAAAGTTAAAATATGATTAAATGGTATCTATGCATAAGCAAAAGTTTAAGAAAAGTATAAGAGGTCAGATTGCTATATTTCTAGCTTTGATTTTTGTCGTGCTTTTTACTTTATTTGGCTTAACTATAAATGTTTCTATGGTTGTGCATGATAAAATTAACCTTCAAAACGCAACTGATTTAGCATCTTATTATGTAGCTCAAAGACAAGCAGAAATGTTAAATGCTATTGCTCATACTAATTATCAAATGAGACAGGCGTGGAAACTGTTTGTATTTAGGTATAGAGTTATTGGCTCTATAGGACGAAGAGGGGCAAGTAATGCGCCAATGCATCCAGCTCTTAATACTGTTATTGATAATTTTCGCTTAAGTGAATCAAATTTTTGGGGAGCTGAGTCGAGTGTTTGTGCAGCAGCTCCATACTTTTTTGCTCCACTACAGCCTGGAGATTATTTATGTAAGGATTTAACAGTTACAGTTCCAACGATCTCAGCTGGGTCAGTAAGTCTACCAGGTTTAGGTGGAGCTGGAGTGGTGACAGGTGGCATAACGGCAGTGAATACGACGATTGCTAGAACTTGTGAGTCACAAACTTATTTTAACTGGTGGTATAGTTTAGTTGCTTTTGAATCTTTTCAACAAGAGCAAGCCTCTAGAAAAGCAATCATAAGGTCTTTAGTGAGAAACCTTTCTCAGCCCATTACTCGTGGTGGAATGAAAGACCTTGACGGTAATGACGTTTATGAAGGAGCGTTTAGAACTTTTCAATATAACCTTTCTCAATCAAATAAAGAGCTAGATGAAAACTATAATTTACAAATTGAGAACTCACTCTCTGGGGTTAGTCAAAATCAGTGGCTTCCTGAAATTACAGTTGATGCTATTGTTCCATATGTTAGGTTTGTTATGTCTGCTTCTGGCTGCGCGACAAGTCCAGAAGCAGGAGTTGCTAACCTTGATCCTGTAGATCCTATTGTAGGTTCAGTGCTTACAGCGCAATTTGAAAACCAGTTAGATCCTGAAAATATTATTAGAGATCAAAAGGGCTACTCTTTTTCTCCAAATGAGTTAAGGACTCTTTCTGTAGGTGTAGAGAAAAACCCTTGGTATATGGTTTATAATAAAATTACAGCCTCTGTTTTTTCCAAAGCTCTTTTTTCTGCAAACACTGATACTGGTGTTGGTTCTCAAAGAGGTATTCAAATTTCAGCAGTATCTTATGCAAAGCCTTTTGGGGGTAAAATAGGCCCTTGGTTTATGAGTAGGTGGCCATCAGGAACAACACAGTCACAAGGCGGGACTAAAATTGATAGTGTTGGTCCTCCTAGGTCAGCTTCTGGTGTAGGTGCATTAAACGCTAGTGATCCAACACTTCAGCCAAATTATTCAAGATACCCAGGAGATAGAAGAGGTCTTTTAACAGAGTCTTCTATGGTTGCACTTGGAAGACTCACTGATTGGGATATTAATGGCCCACAGGATTTTATTAGAGCTGATGATCTTGTTATGTCTGTATACTCTTTTTTTGGTGATTCAGTAAATAGTGATCCACTTGCGCAAAGACTTCCTACGGCTACTGGAAACGTAGCTCCACAAGATGCTTATCTTAGAAAATTAGAAATTGCAGCAGTTGCTCCAGATGCTTTTGATGTTGCTTATTATTCTGTTTTTCCAGGTTTTTGGGATAACTTTGGATCAAAACTTTCTAGTTGGATTCAGCCTGAGGGTGGTAATCAAAATTATAAAATAAGAGGGGATCTTGGGTTTATGCCTGAAGCCGGTGGCATTTATGCTAATTATGATGTGATGAATCAGCTTGAAGAATCTGAAAGAGTGCAAACAATCACTGGTAGTGGTAATCCAAATGATAAAAGATTAGCTCCATGGTTTGTAAAAAGACTTTTAAATGGAAGACCAAGTCCTAATAGATACTCCTACCTTAATGGATGGAACTCTGGTGAAAATGTTATGGAGTATGTAACACCCTCACTTTTAGGTGAAAGATTTGCAGGATGTGAATCAGGTGGGGATATAAGCACTCAAGGTTCAACTGCTGTTAAAATTCCTGGAGAATGTATTAAGGGAGGAAGAGTGGGGTACTCAGTTAAACTGATCTCTAAGTCTTATCTTGATTCTCAGCATCCTATTGGTGGAGAAGGGGTTTCAGGCAACATATTAAATTCATTCTAATACTTTTATATAAGCTAAATATGCACGACAATATTAGCTTATGCTAAATAGACTATCTAAGCTACTGAAATTCATAAGGTTTTCTCTTTTTGGTTCAAGAGGGCGAGGTGAATCACCCCTCTTAAAAGTTCATTTTAAGCTAAATCATGACTCTTAAATAAAACATAAACACCAAGTGCTAAAACTGGTAAAAGAGAAATTATTGAATACGTGTTAGACCCCATTAGATATGCAGTTAACCCAATTATAAGAGGCCCTAAAACTGCAGAGGCTTTTCCAATTAAGTTTAAAAACCCAAAACTCATTCCCTGCATATCTTTAGGTGTGATGCTGGCAAAGTAGCCCCTGCTAAGAGACTGAACTCCACCTTGTCCAAGGCCTACAAGAGTTGCTAGAAAAACAAACGAAGGAATAGTTTTAACAAATGGAGAAAAAGAGAGTGCTATAGCGTAGCAACTTAAACCGACTAACAGAGCAAAGAAGACACTTTTTTTATTTGAAATATATTGAATTAGTAAAGTTCCAGGGGCTCCAATAAATTGAACATAAATGAGAATTGCTATGAGGTATTCTTGAGAAAGCCCAACGCTTAAACCAAAATCAACAGCCATTTTATAAGTTGTGAAGACAACATCGATATATAAAAAATAAGCCAGGATAAACCATTTGGCTTTAGTACTAAGTTTTGAGTAGAACAAGGAGATGGCTTTTGTAAGCTTAAGGTTTTTTTTGTTAGTTTCCTCTTCTTCATCGTTATTTTCTTTCTTTAATTTAATTGAGAGAAGAGGAAGTGAGAAGATGATCCACCAAACACCCACTGAGAAAAAAGAGATCTTTACAGCTTGAGCACTGCTTAAAAGACCAAAATTCTTATAAAGAATAATTAAAAGGGCTTGTAGTAATAAAAGAATACCGCCCCCTAAGTAACCAGAGAAATAACCATATGAAGAGATTTTCTCTAAAGATCTTTGAAGACTTAAGTTATCTATTGATTTTGTATTCTCTTTTGAAATTTTTAGTAAAAGAGAGTCATAGACTGTATTTCCAGTAGCAAAGAAAATAAAAGCAAGGCTAAAAACAAGAAGAGCTAGTATGTAGCTGCCAGCAGGTATTAATGAAAGAAGAATTGAGAAAAAAGATCCAAGAGCTGCTAAGCAAAAGAGAGTTTTTTGTGGAGCCTTTATTTTATGATCAAGAAGGTAGCCTATGATAATAGTTAGAAAAAATATGAGAAATGCTGTTAAAGAATTAGTCAGGCCAAGGTAATATGTGCTTTGAGGAAAACTTAAGCTACTTCCCCAGTATTTCTTAAGCATAATAGGAAATAAAGCAGCGACCACAGTTGTGGCAAAGACAGAGTTGGCCCAATCATAGAGAATCCATTTAAATTGGTTGCTTTTCTTTTTAAACATTTCTTTCCTCTTATACAAAAAAAGCAGCCTCGAAAAGCTGCTTTTTGTTTATAACTTAAATTAAGTATTTTTAAACTTAAGCTAAAAAGTCGTGTGAACGAACAGTTTTTCTTCCGTTTAAAGCAGCTCTTTCAGTAGCTTGTTGAATTAACCAATAGATTTGGTTGTTAAGACCTTCAAGAGCATCACCAGCCATGTTCATGCCGTCAGTTTTAATCTGTGATTTTACTTTACTTGCAACATAAAGAGCCTCTTTAGACTTAGTTGTTGTTTTTTTAGCAGTTTTTCTTTTTGCTGTTGTCTTTCTTGCTGCTGGTTTTTTCTTTGCTGTTGTTTTGCGTGCCATGTTCACTCCTTCGTTATGTTAACACAAGTTTAATATTTCAAAACCTTTTATGGTTTTTATTTTTTTTAGTTAAGATGTAACTAGACTAAAATGGTATATTTAACTTCAAGTCTAAGGCAAGTTGATTTTGAATTTTATTTAGAAGTTCTTAAATAAATGAGAAAGACTGTTGTTACGGCTTTTGTGAGTGGCCTTATTCTTACTAGAGGTAAGAGGCGACTCATTACTAGACGTTTTAAAGCTGTGGTTTGAATACCACATCTTGCTTAAAAAGGGACTTTAGCGGCATAATAGTGTTGTTATTTTGGTACTTGCTAAATCTTAGTTAAGATAGGAGATAAGATGGATCTATCCGTATTTTTTGAATTTATAAACGCCTACTGCAGTGAGCTTTTCACAGGTTCTTTAGTGCTTATTGTTGTGTTTGGCTACTTAGGAGCACCGTTTTTTTTATGGCTTCTTCCTCTTATTATTTTAGGAGGTGTGCTTGGTTTAGGGCAAACAGGGCTTCTTATACTTATAGGGGTTTTACTTGTTTTTGCTATTAAGCCAATAAGGCAAATTCTGATTTCATCAGCTGTGATGAAATTTATGAAAAGTATCTTACCAAAGATTTCTGACACTGAGAGAACAGCACTAGAAGCTGGTGTTGTGTGGGTAGAAAAAGATCTTTTCTCGGGAAAACCAGATCTTAAGAAGTTAAGAAAAGAGCCATACCCTGCACTTACTCCTGAAGAGCAAGCCTTTATGGATGGACCGGTTGAAGAGCTTTGTAAGATGGTTGATGACTTTGATGTTTGGCAAAAAAGAGAGCTTACTAAAGAAACCTGGGATTTTATTAAACGCGAGAAGTTTTTAGGTATGATCATCCCGAAAGATCATGGGGGTCTAGGTTTTTCAGCCCTTGCTCACTCTGCTGTAATTCAAAAACTTTCTTCTCGTTCAGTTCCCCTAGCTGTAACTGTTATGGTTCCAAATTCTTTAGGACCAGCTGAACTTCTTCATAGATATGGTACAGATGAACAAAAGCATAGACTTTTACCAAAACTTGCAACTGGAGATGAGATTCCTTGTTTTGGTTTAACAGAGCCGCAGGCAGGAAGTGACGCTGGGTCAATAACATCTGAAGGTATTGTTTTTAAAGGGGCTGATGGAAAGTTAAAAGTTAGACTTACTTGGAACAAAAGATGGATTACTCTTGCTGCAATCTCTACAACTATTGGTTTAGCTTTTAAACTAAGGGATCCAGAAGGTCTTTTAGGTGGTGAAGACGACCTTGGTATTACTTGTGCTCTTGTACCGGCAAGCCTTAAAGGTGTTGTCATAGGTCATAGACATGATCCTTTAGGGGTTCCATTTTATAACTGTCCAACTCAAGGCACTGATGTTGAGATTGATATAGAAGATCATATAGTTGGTGGTGCTTCAGGAATTGGAAGAGGCTGGAGCATGTTAATGGACTGCTTAGGGGCTGGTCGTGGTATTTCTCTACCATCTCAAGCAGCTGGTGGTTTAAAGCTTATATACAGAGTAGCTTCTGCACACTCTGTTGTAAGAAAACAGTTTGGTCTTTCTATTGGTAAATTTGAAGGTGTTGAAGAACCAATGGCAAGAATTGGTGGGATGAACTATGTATTAGATGCAGCAAGAGAGTTTACTTGTGGTGCAATTGATAGAGGTATTGCTCCACCTGTTGTAACAGCTATTTCAAAATATCAAACAACAGAAGCCTATAGAAGATCTATTAACGATGGGATGGATATTATAGGTGGAGCAGGGATTACACGAGGCCCTAGAAACACACTTGCTCATGGTTATATTGCAGCTCCAATTAGTATTACAGTTGAGGGTGCAAATATTTTAACAAGAACTCTTATGATTTTTGGGCAAGGGGCTTTAAGAGCTCATCCTTATGCTTATCTTGAAGTTAAAGCTGCAGAGTCAAATGATGTAAAAGCTTTTGATACTGCTTTTTGGGGTCATATAGGTCATGTTGTTAGAAATACTTTTAGGTCATTGTTATTAAGTATGACAAGAGGTTATTTAGCTGTTGGTTTTTCAGGTGGAAAACTTAATCGCTACTACAGAAGACTTGCTTGGACATCAGCAAGTTTTGCAATCATGGCAGATATTGCTATGGGTACACTTGGTGGATCTTTAAAGTTAAAAGAAAAAATCACGGGTCGTTATGCAGATATTCTTTCATGGATGTACCTCTCTTATGCAGTGATGAGAAAATTTGAACACGAGGGTTCAAGAAAAGAAGATTGGCCTTTTGTTAAGTGGGCTTTAGAGTATTCGTTTCAACAAATTCAACTAGCCTTTGATGGGATCTTTTCAAATATCAAAGTTCCTGGAGCAACTTGGCTCTTTAAGAAGGTTATTGGTTCGTGGAGTAAAATCAACTCTCTTGGAGTTGGCCCTTCTGATGATCTTGGTCAAGAGGTAGCAAAGCTTATGCTTATACCTGGTGAGCAAAGAGATAGATTAACAGACGGTATTTTTCTTGGTGCTAGTGAAAAAGAAGATGGTGTTGCAAAACTTGATTGGGCGATGAAGCTTGTTTTTGATGCTGCAAACATTGAAAGAAAAATTAAAAAAGCGATTAAGAAAAAAGAACTTCCTAAGAAGAGAGTTTCAACTTTAATTGATGAAGCTGTATCAAAAGGAATTATTTCAGCATCAGAAAAAGAAACACTTTCTCTAGCTGTGTCAGCGACTTGGGACGCGATTCAAGTAGATGACTTTGATGACACTGAATATAAAGCTTATACTTCAAACGCTCACACAACAGGACACGTTAAAAGATGAATAAAAGAGCAAGACTAACTTTTTTAATAACATTTTTATCAATGAGTTTTTGTTTCTCAAACACTTTGTTTGCAGCAACAAAAGAGTTTGATTTCATGGGAACAAGAATCACTTTAAAATCTAAGAGTAAAAAAGATTTAGAGTCTTTAGTTAAAAAAATCGAAGAAAATAAAAGCTCTTTTTTTAAAGGTTTAGATAATGAATGCCTCTATAAAGACGCTAAAACAGAGGAGTGTAGAGCTGAAATAGAGTATGCCTTTAATACAAAGGTTAAACTTAAAAGTATTTCAGCTGAAGCTAAGAAAAAGTATAGACCTTCTTTTCTACCTTCAGATGCAGAAGCTAATAAAACAGCTTTAATAAACGGGCTTTCCATTCTTGAAGATTCTAAAAGTGCTGCATCAAAAGCATGGCAAGTTAATTACAACGGGCAGCTTTTTCAAAGTAAAGGTTCTGAGAAAAGCCTTTATATTTCAAGTCCACTTATGCCATCAGTTTCTTTTTTAAGTCTGCCCTCATACGAGGGTTGGGCTGTGAGTCAATCAAGTGATTTAGCCGGTGGCGCTTTAGTTACAAAGGGTAAGAAATCTATAAAGCCTGATTTTCTTAAAATTGCTCTTTTTGCAGGCCCTGACTTTTCTGGTGCAAGACTTTACGGTTGGTCAAAGTCACTTATGGTAGGTGGAAAAAAACTTTTAAAGAAATTAGAAAAGAATAAAGAGTATAAGGGTAAATGGGGTTATATGTATTTTGATAGAGATGCTAAGCTTGTATGTTCAAGAAACTTAAATTGCGATTTATCAAATCCTAAAAACAGATCAGCAAGGGCAAATTGGTAAGATGAAAATTTTAAGTAAATCCTTTTTAACATTCGCGGTAGTAAGTTTAAGTTTTCTCTTTAGCACATCAGTTTTTGCTAAGAGTGCATGCTCTCCAAGTGAAGACACAATTCTTTTATTAAGTGAGGGTGGATCTATTCCATCTGATTCGGCAAGCTTTTATTACTCAGCCTCCAGACTTCCTAGAATTGCTATGTGTAGTGATTCAGGGGATTTAAAAAACTTTTTTTGTATTGAGTGGGAAGGTGCTGTTTTTGATAAATCGAGTAAAGAGACCAAGCAAGGTGCTAAGATAGTTTTTGATGCTAAAACTGGTTTAGTTAAAGATTTCTTGCCTTCAACAAATGAAAAAGGTTTTAAGTATTTACTCGGTGGAAAACTAAACCTTATTGAAGGTGTGTTAAAAGAAAATATTATTGAGTTTATAAACGCTCAGTTTATCCAAACAAAAGTTAAGACTCCACAAATGACGATGATTAACTCAATGGATAAACCAAATGAAAAAGACTCCCTTCAAAACACTGTTAAGGCTATTCTCTCACTTGTAAAAGAATCTACTGGGAGTCTTCATTTAAACTGTGGTAGAACTTCAAAAATATCATCCAATTTATATAAAGTATTATAAGCTAGATTGGTCTGGCTTTGTAATTTTTTAGAAATGTGACTTACACCCTCTGTGTAGTGCCCCCCCCCTTCATTTTGATAAAGAGGCTCTGATGAGCTTCTCTTTTAACTTATGCTGAATTTTTCCACTAAACCTCTTTAGGGTCCTATAAAATGGGCTCTTTAAGTGATTGCTTGCAGCGTGAAAGTGAAGTGAATCTTAGTTACTTATTTACACATAATGCTTTTTAAGGGGGATAAAATGAAAAGTTTGTTATTAGTTTTGATGGGTTTAGGTCAGCTAGCATTTGCCGGTAATACGGATGAGTTACCTGATTTTAGCAAACAAGTAGACAGGGTTAATGTTGATATTGATAAAGACGGTATTGAAGATGCCGCTTACCTTATACATGGAGCAAACGGAGAGCTTGATCTTTGGGTTGATGTATCAACTGAGGCTGGTTTTTATAAAACTTCCTCAGTTACAATTGATATGAATGGGGGATCTTATGGTATGGGCTCAGAGCTTATTTTAAACCCACAAGGCTCAATTGTTGTTCACTCTTATAATGATGCTATTGGAAGAAGTAGATGGGATAGAAAGGTGACTTTTGCTCATAGGAGAGGAGGTTTAGTTTTAGCTGGATACACATGGGCTGAAAGAGACACTCTAGACCTTTCAAACATGCACTGTGATATTAATTTACTTAGCAGACAGGGCTTTGTTCAAGGCCAAGTAAACACAAGTATTGATAACTTTGAGGAGCCTGAGCTAGATGATTATGAAGTGAGTTTTGAAGTAAATAGAAGTGATGTGCTTTCAGTTGCTGATGCAAATGAAACTAATATTTTTAATATTTATGTAGATAAGTATTGCTATGGGTCTATAAGCGATATCGATAATGGTTATTTCTAAACCATTATTTTCTTTGATACTACGGAATCATTAAGAATGATGAAAAACCAGCTTCTAGAGGCTGGTTTTTTTGTGTTTAAGCAACTGGTTTTCAGTTTGGCTTAAATATTAAGCCAAAACTTGCTGTAGAATACAAAGACAGATAAGTTCCTTTATATGAAAATTAGAAACATAAGTTTATCAGTATTATTTATAACTTTAGCCAGTTGTAGCCAAAAAGAACCTCAAAATACGGATAAAGTGACTATTTTAAGCTCTAGAGGCTTGCACCTTATTCAGCCACTTCTAGATGAGTATTCAAAGGAAACAGGACAAAGAGTAGAAGTATCAAATAATAAAGCTGGTGTTTTATTTAGTTTAATTAAGAATGGATCAGCAAAGGCAGACCTTCTTTTAACAACAGATCTTGGTAGTTTAGTTAAAGCCTCAGAAGAGGGCTTACTTGAAACTGTAGGAAGTGATTTAGAGCCGTCAGTTAAGGGTTACTCTGATCAAGAAAAAAAGTGGTTTGGTTTATCAAGAAGAACAAGAGTGATTTTTTATAATTCTAAAATTGTTAAAGAAAAGGGTATAAATCTTTTGAATCTAACTTATGAGTCTTTAGGTGAAGAAAGATTTAAAAATTCTTTATGTTTAAGAACATCAAAGAAAGTTTATAATCAGGCTTTAGTTGCAGATTTTGTTGATAGGTATGGAGAAGAGAAAACTCTTAATTTTGTTAAAGGCTGGGTTAAAAATTTAGCAGCGCCAGTATTTGCAAGTGATAGAGAGGTGATTAAAGCTGTATCAAGAGGTAAGTGCCTGTTTGGTATTGCTAATTCATATTACTTAGGAAAGCTTGAGGAAAAGTCAGATTTAGAGAACGTTAAAATTCTTTGGTCTAAAGACAGCCCTGCTCATGTTAACTTATCAGGAATAGGGCTTCTTAAAAATGCTTCAAACCAAGAAGGGGCTAAAAACCTTATAAAGTGGCTTATGTCAGATAAGGCTCAAGCAATGTTTGCTAGTGTTAATTACGAATACCCTGTTAATGAAAGCTCTGCAGTTAATGATCTTTTAAAGGTTTATGGAACTCCTGTTGTTAAAACTCCAACGTATTTAAATGATTATTCTAAGCTTCATGAAAAAGCACTTAAACTTATTAAACTAGCAGGGTATAAATAAATTTGTTTCAAGCAAGTATTCTAAGTATAGAACTCTTACTCTTAGTGACACTTATGACCACCTTATCTGGTGGTCTTCTTACTTGGTCTTTAAGAGACAGCTCTAATTTGCTTTCAGTTTTAGTTGGGACTCCACTTGTTTTTTCAAGTCTTATCTACTCTTTTGTCTTTTTATCATTTTTTGATGCCTATGGTTTCTATGGTTTAAGATCCCTTTTTGGTTTAAGTTTAATACTTTCATTAAACCTTACTCCTTATATGTTTTTTTCACTCAGACTTGGTTTAAAATCCTTTGGAGAGTCCTTAGAAGAGAGCCTTGCTTTATCAAATATAAGTTTTTTTAAAAAACTCATGATTTATTCAAAGTTTCTTTTTCCTTTTTGGGCCGTTGGTTTTGGTTTTTTAAGTCTTGAGATTTTATCTGAATTTGGAGCATCTTTTTTATTTGGGCAAGAAACGCTGTCAGTTTTTGTTTATAACCTTTGGCTAGAGCAATACAACTTAGCAAAAGCGGTGAGTGGTTTTATAGTTTTATTAAGCTTTGTACTTATACTCTTTGTTTTATCTTTATATTTTCAAAAAGAAAAAGACCTATCATCTCAAAGAAGAAATAAAGAAAGTAAAGAAAAGGTGAGATGTTTATTTCCATTATTATATATTCTAACAGGGGTTTTATTTCCTGTTGGGTTTTTAACTTTTTTGTCTTTAGGTAGCTGGCAAACCTTTAAGGTTTCAACACTTTACTCAAGTTTTTCACTAGCTTTTTGTGTTTCAGCTTTTATATTCGTTTTATTTGTTGGATTAAATAAAGGAGAAATTTTTCCTAAAAAGTCGTACTTAAAGTTGCCAGGTGTTTTCTATGGTGTGCCAGGTGTTTTAATAGGTATGTTATTTTACTTTTTAGGATTTAAAGTAGGTTTTTTAAGCTTAATTCTAGCATTATCTTTAAAGTACTATAAATTTTTAGTAGACTATGTTTTTAGTTCTTGGAATGTTATTTCTGATTCTTCAAAGCTTTCAAGAAACCTTATAGATACTTATAGTAAAAAAGTGTATCTTGATTTTAAAGTGTCTTTTTCATTTTTAATCATTTCTTTTGCTATGATTTTTATCGAAGTTTTAAAAGAGCTTCCCATAAGTCTCATGATAAAGCCTGTTCAAATGCAAACCCTTACAACTGAAATATTTAGTTTAGTTTCTGAAGGAGACTGGGAGCTTGCGGCTCCATATGCTATTATAGTATTTGTTTTTGGTTTTCTTGCACTTATTATAAATCAAGTTTTTTTAAATATATCTGATAACGAGAGGCTTTCTTAAAAAAATGTTAGAAATTAAAGATTTAAGTTTTTCTTATGGTGGTGCAAAACCACTTTTTACGGATCTCTCGTTATCAATTCCTAAAGGGGAGGTGCTCACTCTTCTTGGAGCAAGTGGTTCAGGTAAATCAAGTTTATCAAGGCTCATTGCAGGTTTTGAAAAACCTAATAAAGGAGTCATTAGCATTGATTCTAAAATAGTATCAAAATTTTTAAGAAAAGAGACTGTTGTTGATCTGCCACCTAAAGAGAGGTCTGTTGCCGTTGTTTTTCAAGATTTTGGACTGTTTCCATTTTTAAGTGTAGAAGAGAATATTAAGCTATGGTCTGAGGGTGAGCCTTCAAGTGACCTTATTAAAAGCTTAGATATTGAAGGCCTTCTTTTAAGAAAAGTAAACACACTTTCAGGCGGGCAAAAACAAAGAGTTGGGCTTTCTAGGGCTATTGCAGCTAAGCCAAAACTTCTGATTCTTGATGAGCCTCTTTCACAGCTAGATGAGCTAGCGAAATATAAGTTCTTAGACTATTTTAAGGAGATAAGTGCTTCTCTTACTTGCCTATGGATTACACATAACCCTCTTATAGCACTTAAAGTGTCTCATAAAATTTGCTATTTAGGCTCTCAAAAGCTATACGGGCCAATTGAGCCTAAAATTGAAGAGCTTTCAGCCCTTCACCCTGATCTTGCTACCTTGACAAAATACCTTTAAAACTCACATTTAAATGTATAAGAATTAAGGGACTAAAAAGAAAGTGAGGAGAAGGTATCATGGCCGTATTAAGTAACTTTGTGAGAAGAGATGGTGTGATTGGCGGAGTAGCTGGTGGCTTAGCTTATAGTTTAGATATTCCTGTGTTTTTTGTGCGACTAGGCCTTATTTTATCTGTGTTTTTAGGACTTCCTCTCCTAGCTTATGTGGCAGCAGTCTTTGCTTTTCCAACTAAAGAATATGCAAGTGCTTATCCTGACTCGCCGAAGGTTTTTGGAGTCTGCTATAGACTAGCTCCAAAAGTTGGGATTTCTGCAAGTTGGCTTAGGTTCTTTATTTTACTTAGTATTATTCCTACAGGTTTTTTCCCTGTTCCTGTAATTTACTTTGCTATACACCTACTTACTGGTGAGGAAAGAGGAAGTAACCGCTTTACAGGCAACAGAAACTTTCGAGATGTAAACTAAGCTTTTTTATATAGCTTTGTTTTTTTAAGTTTTTTTGTGGGTCAAATATACGGGTTTTTATCTGTTCTCTTCTTCTTAGTTAGTCACTCTCAAGTAAAGGTTCTTGAGCACTTTCCTGTTCAGCAAGTAGTTCTTTTTAGGTGTTTAGGAATACTTTTATTTAGTGTTCCGCTTATGCTTTATTACAAGGTTCCTTTATTTGGTGTTAATAAAAAAGACTTGCTCTTAAGGGGAGTTTTTGGAACAGCGGCTACTTTTTGTTACTTCACTACTTTAAAAGTTCTTCCTATGGCGACAGCTGTTGTTATGCAGCAGCTCTCTCCTCTTTTTGCTGTGATAGTTGCGAGCACTTTCTTTGGTGAAAAGTCTCACTGGTCAGTTTACCTTCTTTTCTTATCCTGTCTTTTAGGAATAGTTATGATTAAAGGTTTTCAAGGGGCCTTCTCTCTTTATATTTTATTAGGCCTTGGAGGAGCTTTTTTATCTGCTTGTGCTTATAATTTTGTAAGAAAGCTAAGAACAACAGATCATCCCTTAGTTGTTCTTTCTTTTTTCCAATATACTCTTATCCCTGCGTGTTTACTTGGGTTTGCAATTGATGGAGCAGGACCTGTTTACTCAAGTGATATAAAGTATATTTTAATCCTTATTACTACTGCTTTTCTTGCTCAGCTTTGTTTAACCTTAGCTTTTCAAAAAGCACTTGTGTCAAAAGTTTCAAGTTTTGGTTTCTTATCAATACCAGGCTCAATCCTTATAGGTTACTTTTATTTTAAGGAAGCTATGAGCTCCACTCAACTTTTAGGAATAGGAATCATTTTTGTATCAGTGCTTTTGAACCAGCTGGTTAAGAATGTAAAAGACAGCAACAATCCAAAGGCATTGAACAATACCTAGGTGCATAAGCTGCATCCAGATGGGTGCAAGTAGCACAAGGTTAATTAAGCCTACAATAAGAGCTGTAAGACTTAAAATAACAAAGGCTGTTCCAAAAACTCTTTTAGGATTAGCAAACCAAATGACTAATGTTGTAAGTAAAAAAGCAAACATAGGGTGAAAGCTTCTTACCTTTATGATCCAAGGGCTAGAAGGGTCAAAATCCATTTGAAAACCTTTAATAAGACTCTCCGATGGGTAGAGAGTATCACCTAAGGCTGCAAGAGCACCTGAAATACCAGTAAGCATAAAGAGTGTTAAAACAGGAAGCCAGCGCATCAGAGTGTACTTTAAAAAAACTCCAGACTTAAACATGTCCTTTACTTCAAGAAAGAAAATCACGGCTACATTTGAAGCAACAAGAATAAGAGTGTTTATAAGATGGATGCACATAACTATAGCTCGTGCATTTGATGTGTTTTGACCAACAAGTTCTGAAAGAACTAGTTTAGCGCCAATAAGAGACTCTAAAATTGTAAAGAAAAGAACTCCAAAAGCTGCAAGTTTAGCTCTTGGAGATGGACTTTTAGAAAAAAAGGTCCAGCCACATAAGAAAAAAACAAAGAGGCCGTAAAGACCAGAGCTGGCTCTATGGATATACTCTACAGCTGTTTCAAATGAAGCTGATTTTATTAGCATATCTCCGTGACACGTTGGCCAGTGGGCGCCACAGCCATCCCCAGATCCTGAGGCTCTTACAAAAGCTCCCCAAACAATAACAAAAAGTGTGTAGACAAGTAGTATTTTCCAGCCTGTTTTCATGGCTTTAAAGATAAATTACCTTTGTAAAGATACAAGTAAAATATTGAGTCTTGTGTGTTTTACGCGTTAGAATGTGCAGGTTAAGTTAGAAAATAATTTAAAAAACTTCTTATATGAAAAGAAAGGACAAAAAATAATGAGAATAGGAATTAGTGTTATATTAGCGTCTCTAGTATTAGCTCTTACAGGCTGTCTAAAAGGCGGAGTTAAGGGTGCTGCACCATCAACTGATGATGAGAAAACAATTTATAGCTTAGGTCATATGGCTTCACAAAGGCTTAAGAGCTTTGATCTTAGCCCTAAAGAATTCCAAGTTTGGGTTCAAGGTGTAAAAGATGGTTTAGATGGTAAAGAGTCTAAAGTAGATTTAAAAAGCTTTTCAATGGAAGTTGCTAAATTAGGTGAAGCAAGATCAAAGAAGGTTTCTGAAAAAGAAGCTAAAGAGGCAGCTCCATACCTAGAGAAAATGGCTAAAGAAGCTGGAGCTACAAAGCTTGATTCTGGAGTTATTTATAATGAAACAAAAGCTGGTGAAGGTAAAAACCCTGCTAAAGAAAGCATAGTTAAAGTTCACTACCATGGAACGTTAAGAGATGGTTCAGTATTTGATTCTTCAAAAGATAGAGGAACTCCTGCAACTTTCCCACTTAACAGAGTGATCCCTTGTTGGACAGAAGCCGTTCAAAAAATGAAAGTTGGCGGTACTGCTAAAGTAACTTGCCCGGCTGCTCAAGCATACGGTGATAGAGGTGCTCCACCAAAAATTAAACCAGGTGCTGCTTTAACTTTTGAAATTGAGCTACTTGAAATCGTAAAATCTGATAAAAAGGGCTAGTAAGGCTCCAAAAAGAAAATATGAAATATAGAAATGCCTACTTTTAAAAAGTAGGCTTTTTTTATGCTTTACAGGTTTAATAGCTGCTTACAAGAAAAAAGTTCAGTGCCTTGGTTTCTTAATCTGTACCAACTTTGAAATGGTGCAACTCTATTCTGTTCTCTGATCGAAAATAA
>CALLAU010000060.1 GCA_938002015.1 uncultured Bdellovibrionales bacterium | reverse complement strand
TATTTTGATCTTATTCATCGCTATACACCACTTAATATAAAAAAAGGGTTTAAAACCATATGGGCTTATAGAAACCCTATACTTCACTTTCTCTTAGGCGGCCTCTTAAGTGTTTACTCTCTGTTCTTTATTAAAAGTGCATCTATTTTTTCTTCATTTGGATTTATAGCTTTTATGCTCTTACTTCTAATAGGAAATGAACTTAAAGTCGTTCAAAAACAACAAGTCAGTCTTAAAATTGGTATTTATTCAATTTGTATATTCTCTTTCTTTTCAATGATTTTTCCTGTTTTACTTGGACATGTCGGCAAACTTCCTTTTTCTTTAGCTATAACTTCTACCCTGTTATTTATTTGGTTCTTTTATAAGATGATCTTTTCTAAAATAGAGAATAAAAACTCTCTTAGAAAAGCCCTTCTCCTTCCTTCTTTTTCTATCCTTATAGTTTTTATGGGGTTTTATTATCTTGGCTGGATACCACCTGTTCCACTTTCTGTTAAAGAAATTGGGGTTTATCACAATATTGAAAGAAATATTGTTGGAGATTATGAGCTTTACTTTGAAAAACCTGATTGGAAGTTTTGGCTCTCAGGAGATCAAAACTTTAAGGCTTATCAAGGGGAGAAAATCTATATTTTTGCAAGAATCTTTTCACCAACAAGGTTTAAAGATACTCTCTATCTTCACTGGCAATCATACTCACAAAATAAAAGTACGTGGGTCTCAACAGATAAAATACCTATTAAAATTTCTGGAGGACGAAAAGGCGGCTATAGAGGATATGCCTTTAAAGAAAACTATAGTGATGGTGACTGGAGAGTTTTAGTAGAAACAAACGATGGCAGAGAGGTTGGAAGAATTAACTTTAATGTTAAAAAAATAGAGGAAGAAAGAGAAGTTGCTATTGAAAAATCTGTTACAAGGTAGAAAAAAGAAAACTAGACAGCAGATTTAAATTTTAATGAATATTCATTTTACTGTGTTTAATTTTAATTGTTTTACCTTGAGCTTCTAACTTATCTTTAAGTTCTGCTATATGTTCAGTTACAGCTGGATCAAGGTACTCAACTTCTCTAAGACAAATTTCTAAGTGATCACTTTCACCAAAATCCTCACCTTTTAGTTGTTTTGAAATAACAGGAAGGTCTAAAAAAGAAAGCTTTCCTTTAAACTTAAGAACTTTGTTATCCCCTTTATCCTCAACACTTAAATCAAACTTTAAAACATCAAATACTAATATCATAATAGATACAATAAAGCCTGCTGCTACACCTACTAAGAGATTAACACTCACGATGGCTATAAGTGTTGTAAAGAAAATCAGTGAAGTTTTATTATAGTTTTTAATGTAATCAAACAAATGAGGGAAATCTAGAAGCCTTATCCCTGTATAGATAAGAAGTCCAGCAAGAGCAGGAATAGGAATATAACTCAGTACTCCTGGAATAAGCAAAAAGAGGCCAATCCAGACACCGAGCATAATTGAAGAGAGTTTAGTTTTAGCGCCAAACTCAATATTTGCAGCACTTCTTACGATCACTCCAACAATAGGTATAGCCCCAATTACTCCTGCTGCTAAATTCCCAACTCCTTGAGCCATAATTTGTTTATTATAACTTGAAGTTGTTTTTGCCATTTTATCAACAGCACTTACACAAAGTAAGGTTTCAGCACTAGCGATAAAAGCCACACCTAAAGCATATAAAAAGAAGTAGAAATCAACTGATGTAAAAGCACTTGCGTAATTAATATTAGTTGCTTGAGCAAGAATGTCTTTTGGAAGGTCAATCATTTGCATTTCCCAACCAGAGAGTGCGACAAGAACACTTGCAAAAAGAGTCGATATAAGTGGGCCTGGGAGCAACTCAAAAATTTGTCCTTTTCCAAAGCTCCACAGTATTAAAATAACAATTACTATTAAACCTACAACACCAGAGTGTTGCTGAACAATATCTAGGTTACCTGTTACTATATTCGTAAAGATCTCTGGAAGGCCCGCTAAACTCTTTAAACCATTTGAATACATTGGTAGCCCAAAAAGAATATAAAGTTGAGACATGACAATAAGGGCTCCAATTCCTGAAAGCATTGCTTTTAAAAGAGCTGGAGGAGTTGCTTGAAAAAAATGGGCGACTCTAAAAAATGCTGTAGAAATTTGAAATAAGCCAACAATAATACCAAGTGGTATTAAAGCTGTAGCACCGTATGTTTCAACAACGTATAAAACCATTACAGCTAGACCTGGAGATGGACCACTAATTTGAAGAGGAGAGCCTGATAAAATCCCCACAACAACGCCGCCAATTACACCCGTAAAAATACCCTTAATAGGATCTACACCAGAAGCAATTGCAACCCCTAAGCAAAGAGGCATTGCTATCAAAAAGACAACAAATGAAGCAAAAAGGTCTTTAGAAAGTGTTTCTGATTTAAACATACGCAAAAAAAGACTATACATTTGTCTGAGCAAGGTAAAGGCGCAGTGGAAGATAAAGCCACCATTTAGTTATTTTGATTATCAGAATCAGCTTAAGTAAGAAGCAGGTGGATCAAGGTTTATAATTCAAATGCTTTCTATCTAAATACAGCTTGTTTTGCTAAAATTTTAAACTAAACACAAAGGAAATTGCCCACATGCCATTTTTAATTCAATTCCTGCTCTTCTACACGTTTACAGTTTCAACTTTTGCTAGTGACAACGTCATAAAGCTTATAACGGGCAAAGCTTATAATAAAAAAAATAAACTTATTTATACAGAAAAACATATCGAAACATACTCAAAAAATGGCGCCCTTTTGTCACTAAATACAAAGTACTATGATTTAGATGAAAAACTTTTTGCAGAGCTTAATTCAGATTTTACTAATTATGATTACCTTCCCGATCATAAATACGAAGACAGTCGAATGAAACGCACTGATGGCACAAGGTCAGTTAAAGGTAAAAAACAGATTGTTGCCTTTGCAAAAGCTAATGAAAACTCAAAATTAAAAGAAAAAACTTTTGACGCAACTGATGATCTTATCTCAGGCCAGGGTTTTTATGCTTATTTTTATAAGAACTTTGATAATCTTAAAAACATAAAAAAAGCTTTATACATAAAGTTTCTTATCCCTATGCAACAAGCAAAATACTCTTTTTATATTGAGAAGCATTCAAGTAATGAAAACAGTCTTGTTTTTAGAATCAAATTTAGTAATTGGTTTATACGAATGCTAGCTCCGTACATACAGCTGACATATGATATAAAAACAAAGAAGCTTTTAGAGTTTAAAGGCCCTTCAAATGTTCCTGGTGAAGATGGAGAAATCCAAAATGTCACGATCAAATACGATTAGTAGTTTCTCTTTAACTAATCTTCCTTGATTGCAAGTACTATTACCTTTTAGAATGAAAGGCATGAAATCAAATAAAAATACTATTACTTTTAAGCGAATAGGCTCTCCAAAAAGCCACTCAAAAGATTTTTTCCACAATATAATGAAGATGAGCTGGCTACAGTTTTTTTTCTTATTTGTTTTATCCTACCTACTCATTAATTCACTTTTTGCTCTACTTTATCTTTTAGGTGGCAATAGTATTTTAAATACAAACCCTGAGTCTTTTTGGGATGCGTTTATGTTTAGCTTTCAAACAAGTACCACAATAGGGTATGGTCACTATTTACCCTCAAGCACTTATGCACATGTAATAGTAATTTTTGATGCTATGAGTGGTATTCTTTTTTCAGCTGTAACAACTGGTATGGCCGTTATTAAATTTTCAAGACCGCTTTCAAGAGTTCTTTTTAGTAAAAATATACTTATTCATAATATGGATGGTCAAAAAACCCTTTCCTTTAGAATGGGAAACGCAAGATCTAGTGAAATTGTAGATGCGAAGGTTAGTCTTGTTGTAACAAGACCTGAAACAACAAGTGAAGGTATTGAGATGAGAAGAATTTATGATCTAGAACTTGTAAGAAGCCACTCACCTCTTTTTATTTTAAGTTGGACTGTTATGCATAAAATCAACGAGAACAGCCCTTTATATAACATGACTGAGTCAGAGCTCCAAAGTAGTGATGTAAGTTTTATCATCTCAATGACAGGTATTGATGATGTTTTTTCTCAAACTGTTTATGATAGGTATATCTACTGGGGCAATGAACTTGTTCTAGCTAAAAAGTTTGTCGATATCACGGGGTTTTTAGAAAATGGTGAAAGATATATAGATTATAATAAATTTCACGATATTGAGCCTAATACATAATAAAGGGCATAAACGTTGACGAAAACTTTTTTAAATAAAATCTCAAAAGAATTCTCCTTTAGCTACGCAAAAAGCTCAGGACCAGGAGGTCAACATGTTAATACAACTGACACTAAAGTAATTCTAAATTGGGATTATGAACAAAGCAGTATTTTATCTGATACTCAAAAACAGCTTATAACCAGTAAACTTCAGAACCATATAAATAAGGAAAATGAGTTTTATATAAGCTCCTCAAAAACCAGGAACCGCATACGAAATCAAGAAGACTGCATCAACAAAGCTTTAACACTTATTGAAAAAGCTTTTTTTAAGCCTAAGAAAAGAAAGAAAACCAAGCCTAGCAGGGCTTCTATTAAAAAGAGGCTAGACTCTAAAAAAAAGCACTCAGATCAAAAGAAAACACGCAAGAAGGTTGTTTTTTAGACATATATTCCTTTTTTTAAAGCTTATTTATTTTTTAAATAAAAGGCACACATTCTCTTAAGGCATAGCTCTTATAAGAAACTAATACTTTCCTTAACGTCTAGTCTAAGCGATATTATCTACAAGCAGGAGGGTTTTAAAAATGAAATCAATTATTTTATCATTACTATTAATAAGTGTCGTAGCATGTGCCTCTGATACAACAGCTAACGATCTAACATCTAATATGCAAGAGGTAAAAGAAGAGGGGGAGGTTGAAGCAAAAACTGAGCAAATGTATTCTGTTAGATTTATTTCACTATGGAACAGAAATGACCATATTAGTACACCAGGGAACGCACACTTCTCACCTATTGTAGCAGCTATACATAACAACGCTTACTCTTTATTTCCAAAAGGTGAGTTTGCAAGCCCAGGGTTTAAAAGTGTTGCTGAATTTGGACAAACAAGAACAATCAATAGTGAACTCAGTACAGCTATTAATAATGGCGCTGTTGGCAGCTCATTAAATACAGAAAATCAATTTATCATTAGAGATAATCAAATCGAACAGACTTTTCTTGTAACAGCAACAAAAGAGCACGGCCTTCTTTCTTTCATAAGTATGATTGCACCAAGTCCTGACTGGGTTGTTGGAGTTTCAAATCTTGAGCTTTATAATTCTCAAGGATTTATCAGTGAAGATATTGAGATGGATTTACATGCTTATCATGCAGGGACTCAAGAAGGCGACGTTGGAGGAAATTTCAACTTAGGAAGGCAAGCAACAGTACCTGTTCAACCGATTTCTAAACTTAGTGGAAACGGCTTAGATGCTGCTTTTGCTCGAGTTATAATTAGCCCAGTTAATTAAAAAATAATTTAACTTTGAAATAAAAAAAAGAGGCTTTCTTTAAAGCCTCTTTTTTATTAAACTTATAAAAATTAAATATTTAATTTTTATAGAGCGTCTTCAATATTTTTTGTTACTGATTTAACTCTTTCAGCGTAACCACTTCCACTAACATTTGAAGTTGGCTTATGGGTAAGCGTAAGTACACCATTTTCATACTGGCACCATTTATTACCATTACTATTGTTGCCATCATTAGTAATAACTATCTTCTTTAGGCTCTCTTTAAGAGCTTCAGCTCCCATGTCATCTTGAGTGATTGAAGTAAAAGCCTCAACAAGTGGCTCAAAATATACTTTTGGCCATGCTTCAGCGTAAAGGTGGCTTTCACCATCAGTTGCTATCGCATCCCATTGAATATCCATTTCTGGCTCAAATTTAGCCGCATTAAATATAGTTTTTTGTATCTCTGGAAATTGATTATCAATAAAAGCTTGTTTTTCTCTTTTTTCCTTTAAACCCATTTTTTTCTCCTTTATAAAACTCTTTCAAGTTTTTGCTCTAGTTCTTTTTCTAAATCATCTATTTTCATAGATTCTCCAAAACTAATTATAATTTTTGTCTGATCCCTTTCAATAGATAAACTTTTTTCCTCTTCAAAGGTAAGGTCCAATTCTTTGCACTCAATCATAGCAGATTTAAAAAGCTTATCTTCCATTTTGGCTTTTAGAATTTGATGAAACGATTCAATAACTTTTGTTAACAAAGACCTAGACTTATCAGAGTCGACCTTGATGAAGTCAAAACTTATATCTAATGCCGACTCATCTAAAACTTCCTTCATACGTCTTTTAAGTTCTAGACTAGTCTTAATGTCTTTTAAGTTTAATAAATCTACCTCATGTGAAGAAAGTAAAAACTTATTTGTCTCAGTGACTTCAAATGAGATCGCTCTTATGTCTGATAAGAAAATGTAGGATATTTTACCGCTACTAAACATAACAAGCTGCTTTTTGCTTTCTATTTCTCCAACAAGAGCACATACACAGCCTGTAAAAACTTGTTTTGCTGTAAAAACCTCAAGATTTGTTGTTGGCTGGTTGTCCCTTAGATCATTTTTAGTTTTAGCTATCGCGTTTAAGAGAATAAGATCAATGTTTTTATCTAGTCCCATTTTTAGTACTTCATTTAGCATTTATATCTTCCTCTCAATATTCTTAAAGTCTTCGGCTTATCTCTTTATATAGATAAGTAGAAAAAACACTTATCTGTTGATTTTTAAATACATACATAAGACAAGTATCGCTTAGTAAACAGGCTCTTTTATTCTAAAAAGTGACATCTATTGATTAAGGTATCGCTAGTCATTATGCTCACTTTTTAACTTAAAGGCTGGTTTTATTATGAAGTATACTGATATTTTAAAGTTTTGGTTTGAAGAGCTTTCAACGAAACAGTGGTGGGTGAAAGATCCAGAACTAGATAAAACTATTAAAAAGAGATTTTTAGAAGTTCACCAAAAAGCAAACCGCTGCGAACTTTATGGCTGGAGAAAAACCCCAAGAGGCAGACTTGCAGAGATTATTGTTCTCGATCAATTTTCAAGGAACATTTTTAGAGGAAGACCTGAGTCTTTTGCAAGTGATCAGCTTGCACTCTCTTTATCGCAAGCCGCTATTCAAGCAGAGTCAGACATTTCACTGAGTAATCAAGAAAAATCCTTCTTATATATGCCGTATATGCATAGTGAATCTAAAGTTATTCATGAAGAAGCTGTAAAACTATACTCCACAGATGGTCTAGAGTTTAACCTTGAATTTGAGTATAAACACAAAAAAATCATTGATCGCTTTAACAGGTACCCCCACAGAAATGAGATTTTAAATAGAGAGTCGACTCAAGAAGAGATTGAATTTTTAAAAGGACCAGACTCCTCATTTTGATTATATTTTAAGCTTAATGACGTGCCCTAGATAGACGGTTTATTTTTAAAAAACTAACTTAAAGCCCTTAAGTTTCTTAAGGGGTGAGTATGAAAAAAACGACAAGAAGAAAGTTTGTTGCGTTAGTTGCTAGCAGTGCAACAGGTCTGGCTGCTGCCTGTAAATCTGAACAAAACAATTCAGATTTGAGCACAGTAAAACCAAACAAGCAGTTTAAGTGGAAGATGGTTACCACTTGGCCAAAAAACTTCCCCGGTCTTGGTACTGGAGCCAATAAACTTGCAAAGTACATTGAAGAGATGAGTGCTGGACAAATTCAGGTAAAAGTATTTGGAGCTGGAGAACTCGTTCCGGCTCTAGGAGTTTTTGACGCCGTTTCAAGGGGCACAGCTCAGATGGGTCATGGGGCTTCTTACTACTGGCAAGGAAAGCACCCAGCTACACCTTTTTTTGGAGCTGTTCCCTTTGGTTTAAATGCTCATGAAATGAATGGCTGGATTTATTATGGAGGAGGCCTAGAGCTTTGGAATAAACTTTATAAACCTTTTGGCCTTAAGGCTTTTCCCGCTGGAAATACAGGTGTTCAAATGGG
>CALLAU010000059.1 GCA_938002015.1 uncultured Bdellovibrionales bacterium | reverse complement strand
AGCAACAAATAGGTCAGACGTTTTAATCTTATTAAAGGCGTGAAAGCAACTAAGGGCTCCGGCAACAGAGATGTTAAAACTTTGAGAAAAACCTGCCATAGGAAGAAGAACATTTCCATCTGCTAAATCAAGAGCCTCTTTTGAAACCCCGTCTCTTTCATTACCTAAAATAAGGGCGATAGGCTCGTCAAAAGAAATATCACTAAAGTCTTTTGCATCTTTTGATAAATGAGTTGTTAAAACTTTATAACCTTTTTCTTTTAAAGACTTCATACAAGAAGTCGTATCATTCCATTTATGAATATCTAACCACTTATCAGCACCTTGAGTGACTCTTGCTGACTCTTTAAACTGGTCATTTGTTTCTATTATATGAAAATTATAAAAACCAAAAGCTTCAGCACTTCTCATTACAGCGCTAATGTTACCTCTATCATAAATTCCTTCTAATACAGGAACAAAGTGTGAGCTTCTTTTACTTAAAACTTTCTCAATTTTTTCTTTTCTCTGATCTGTTATAAATTCAGATACTCTATCAAGAGCTGTTTTTGGCTCAAAGAGCTCTCCTTCAATATTTATCTTACCTTTATCCCAGTCTATAGAAATCATGAGTACCTAAGTTACTTAAAGTATTGTTGAACTTTTTTCTTCTGAAACTGAGGAAGAGCAAAAGCACCTTTATGAATACCTTGATTATAATACTTTAATTTTTCTAAAACTTCAGGTGGAAGCGGTTTTGTATCAAGTATTGGGTCTAAGCCTTTTGAAGCATAAGAAAAAGACCACAAGCCCGCAGGGTAAGTCATATTTGAGTAGTTATACATAGACACTTTATCAAAAAGGTCAGCCTTAATACTTAAAAGCTTTTCTTGCATCTCCGGGTTTAAAAAAGGAGATTCACACTGAGAAACAACTACAGCATTATCTGTCGTGCAGGCTGCAATACCAGAATAAAAGTTTTTTCCAAAAAGTGGAGTCGCCGGCCCTATAGGCTCAGTAGAATCAACAATAACAATATCAAATTTCTCATTTGTCTCAGCAACGTATTTTACACCATCTTCAATTCTAAGCTCTAATCTTGGGTTTTCTAATTCACATGAAGTTACTTTAATATGTTCCTTACAAGCTTCTACAACGCAAGGATCAATCTCAACCATAACAACTTTTTCTAAAGAACCATATTTTAAAAGCTCTCTAGCAGTTCCTCCATCCCCTCCGCCAATAATAAGAGCTTTTTTAGGGTTTGGATGAACACTCATCGGCACATGCACAATCATTTCATGGTAAACAAACTCATCTCGCTCAGAGGTCATTAAAAGACCATCGTTAAAAAGTACCTTTCCTAGATATTCTGTATCAACAACATCAATTTTTTGAAAATCACTTTCTTTTGAATAAAGTGTTTCTTTCGTCTTATAACCTAGCTTTAAAACACCCTCATAATGTTCTGTGGTCCATAAATCTATTCCTGGTTTTTCTTTTTTCATAAATTAAGTCCTTTATTTTTATTTCTAAATTTTTACTGGCTCTAGCCTAACCATCTCTTGGTTATAAAAATGCTTATAAACAACCTTATAACCAGAAGCTGTCTCAGATTTACAGATTTGTTTAGGCAGATAGGTGTTTTCAAATATATTTAACTCTTCATGATCATCTGGAGAGAAAAACATAGTATCAAAAGACACTGGTCTTAAAAGACTCACCATCTTCTCTACAATTCTCTCTCCTTCTTCTCTTGAAACTCTATCAACCTCTAAACTTAGATAGTTTTCACTACCTTGAGGTGTGACATGAATTGTTGCGTATTGCTTATCTTTTATAGCGTTAAATGAAAAACCTTCTGGCTCAAAAAAGAAAGTATCCATTTTAAAACCTGGAAAAACCTCTCTTAAGTTTTTAAGTACTAATTCTTCCTTATTATTTTTAAAATAAAAGGCATCATTAAACTCTCCTTTTAAACCATACATAAGAAGCTCTAAGGTTTTAATTTTTGACTCAGAGTCGCTTTCATTAAAGAACTTATCAAAAACATAAACATGGTGATCGTCTTGCCTTCCATATCTAACACACTCACCATCTAAGTTAGCTGCTAAAGACTTCATATCATCTAAGGCCGAGGATTTTTGAAGAGTCGGCTGGTACTCATTTTTTCTCTCAAAGAAGATCTCACTCATAGAGCTTTTTCCAAACTTAGAGATCAAAAAATCTGCTGCTTTTATAAGCTCAGTAGTGCCGCAAGTAATAAGCATAATACGATCATCCCAAACAAAAAGACTTGATTCAGAAAGAAGGTAGGCCTGACAGTTCTCACTCTCAATAGATGAGAGGATTTGTGCTGAAGCTAAAGAGACTAGCTCCTCCCAAAAGGCTCTATCATAGCTTAAAAGGCCCATAGAGGACTTAAATACAATTTCAAGTTTCTTCTCAGGCCCTTCAAAGAAGTGCTCATCTACAACTTTTAGACTCATAACTCATGAGGTTTACCCCCAAATCTCCCCTAGTGACAACTGAAAGTCTTTAAAAGTAGTTTTTTTATGGTAGAAGGGCTCATATGCAAATATCAGTGATCATACCCACTTATAACAGAGCTCCCTTTCTTAAAAGGAGCCTTGATTCAGTCTTTAATCAAAGCCTTAAACCAAAGGAGGTCATACTTGTTGATGATGCCTCAACAGATGACACACCAAAAGTTGCAAATTCTTATGGCAATAACCTCAAGTATTTAAAGCTAGAAAAAAATAAGGGCGTTAGTGGGGCTAGAAATGAAGGGATAAGACAAGCAAAATTTGAATGGCTTGCTTTTCTAGATTCAGATGATGAGTGGCATTTAAGTAAACTTCAAAAGCAAAAAGAAGAACTCGTTAAGACAAACCATATGCTTTGTCATACACAAGAAGTTTGGATGAGAAACGGCCTTATTTTAAACCAAAAAAAGAAGCACCAAAAACACAGCGGGAGTGTTTATGAACACTGCCTCCCTTTATGTTTTATAAGTCCATCAACTTCAATTATTCATAAGAGTGTATTTGATGATATTGGCCTCTTTAAAGAAGATTTCCCCGTATGTGAAGACTATGATCTTTGGTTAAGAATTTGCTCTAAATATGAGATCGCTCTTGTTGATGAACCACAAATTAATAAATACGGTGGGCATGATGACCAACTTTCTTTTAAGTTTAAAGCAATGGACTTTTGGAGAATAAAAGCTTTAAAAGAAAGGCTTGATGATCCAAATCTTTTAGAAAAATATAAAGAACCCACTCTCGCTGAAATTCATAAAAAATATGAAATTCTAAAAAAAGGGTATCTAAAGCATAACCGCCTTGATGAGCTTAAAGTCCTTAATACTCTTCTTAAGATAAACTAAAGGTTTTCAATCGCATTTGGAAAGTCTTCAAAAAAAGGCCTTCCTTTTTCAACTGACTTTAAAACTTCTTGCGCAATCTTAGACATTGTAGGGTCTTTTGCCTCTCGAATGATTTTTCCCAAATCCTCTTTAAAAGTATCTTTTGATTCATTCTCCATAAGAAGTCTTAAAGCTAAAACCCTTAACGCTCCTTCTTTTTGCTGTAAAATATCATTAACAGAATGAGGAACTGGCTCTTGCTCATTATCTTTAAAGACATCTTTAGATGAGACAACTTCTATCAACTTATCTTTATTTTCTGGGTAATTTTCTGTAAAAGAAAGAATTTCTTTAGCTTTTTCTTGAAACTTTATATTTGATTCTTTTAAAGATGCTGGCTCTCTATGATTAGATACTTTCTTAACCTGGTCTACTTTAGTTAAGGTTTTTTCCTTTTTTTGTTTATGTGAATGTTCTTCAACATAAAGGCTATTATCTTCAGGCGCTTCATACACTTCATTTACAACTTTTAAAGTCGAACCACCAAAAGTATGTAAATTAAGTAAAACTAAAAAGGTTCCTACTAAAATTAGTAAGAACCCGATTGATCTTTTATTTTTATTTTTAAAAGTCACTATTCAAATATCTCCGCTACACTTAATGGTGTTGCTCCAACCCAGCCTTCATTAACTAAAGGCATAGAAAGCTCTTGAGCTGTATAAGTACTACCTACTAAATTTAATTCTACAATCTTACCTGTTTCAAGCATTGCAAACTGATTTCCACCAAGAGTAAAGCTTTCAACAATTGATGATGCAACTGCAGGGTCAATATTAAAATTAGTTTTATTTACATTTACTCTAGTAGAATTTCTACTCTGACATTCTAAAGTGTAAATATCACCTGAGTCTGCCACAAGGTGAGACTTAAGTGCAGGGTCAGCTCTATCTACTGAAAAAGAAATGATTCTTGTAAACTTATCAATTGAGCTTAAGTCTTTAGTTGCAAGACTCTCTCCATTACAAAGTGTCTGAAGTTTGTTATCTGCTAAAAGACCTCCATCACCAAAGTATGAGATGCTATCATACTTTGCTCTTTCTTGAGCTGATACTGAATTATAATGAACAGCGTATAAACCTGGATTTGCAACTCTTTCACCAAAGTCTCTTCCCATTCTATAAGCCTCAACATTTGTATCTAGTGGATACACTGTAAATCTATTAAAACTATTATGAATAACAGCTGGCTCATTTAAGGTAGCTACTAGTTCTGGCTGAATATTTTCATTTATATTCCACATATAGACTTCAGCTTTATCATTACTTACATACATATAATCAGTCATTTTAAGCTTAGGAATAGTATTAAACTTATTAAACGCCGTATACACAGCTTCAGACTCAAGTAAGATTTTTTCTGTAGCTGAAGTTCCTTCTGATCTAGCAAGTCCAACAAGTGTTTGAAGGCTTATTGCGTAAGAGCCTTTTTGAGTGACTCTATTATCACAAGCTCCTGAATTACCCTCTTCATTCCCCCTAGTGCATGTCACATGCCTGTGACCATCAAAGTGCCTTGCTTCATGCATTAAAACACTAGCTTGTGTTGGCCTGCTTGATTCAAAATATGGTCTGCAAAGATATACAGTACCGTTATTTGAAAACCCATAAACGTAGGCAACAACATTTGGCTGACAGCCATTATCTACTCTTAAGTTATTTGCTCTATTTGTAAAATAAGCCCACCAGTCTTTTTCTTGAATAGCTTTATAAGTAAAAGCATCTTCAGAAACTTCTGCAGGCTCATCTGGCGAAGCATTTTTTAAAAGTTCAAGTGAAGTAGCTATTTGATAGTTATCGCTACCAAGTTCAGCTGAACATACTTCTTCTTTATTTGTGTTAACGTATCTATCAAATTGGCTAAACTTTTTTGCTATTTCTTTAAGCTCAACTGTTTTAATGCAGCCTTGAGTTAAATCTACTTCTTGTGCACTTACTGTTTGAGTCAAAAATATAAAGCTTAATGCTATAATGGCAGTGGTCATCCTAATCACAATTCCCTCCTAGAAACTTGTTATCCCGGACTAGAGGCTAGGAAGTATTTACCATTTTGGTCAAATTAGTAGGCAAAATATGAGCTATTTGTATTACTTATGGCTTAAAAGCACCACCTAAATAGGCATTCAAAGAATTGAATAATTTGTGTGCATTTTAGGATTTAAGATTTATATCACACCAAGTCAGACACAAAGTGTAGGGCTGCTTTTTTTATAAGTTTAGCAAGTGCAAGTTTTTTAGCTCTAGTTAGATTTTTTGTTTTCACTAAGCTAATTTCTTCTTTAAAAAATTCTACATTTTTTTGATCAATGCTTATAGAAAGTGTCACATGTGCTAAATCTGCTTCTTTAATAAAGTAGCCAAAGCTCATCCCCTCTCTCTGAATTTTCATATCAGAGTTACAAAGATACTCTATGTTGTTAAAAAGATCTGGATACTTTTCTTTTATCTGTCCAATCAAAACTCCATTAGACACATTATCACTAATAGCAAACCTTTTGCCTTCATATAAATTTAATAAAGTTTTAAAAAAGTCTGTTCCGTTTTTTGAATACAAAATATTTTCATAAAGTTTATCAAGTTTTTCACACCAAATATTTTCATCAAACTCATCAACAGGAACCCAAAGCTTAACCTCAGTAATGGGAGGAGAAGCTCGATAACCAACTTCGTAATGACACCCTTTAAGAGCTTCTTCTGTTATATGCGCCACTTCACTTTCAGGTGTGTTTAAACACTGCCACGTAACAAGTTTCATCTTTGATTTAATATGAGCCTTTAACCATGGAACTACTGAGTTTTTATAAACGTCTTCAAACTCTAATGGAGGGCCCGGCAAAGCCCAAATCTTCATTTCTTTATCTTTTGTTTCAGTTTGAAACCCCCATGCTGTTCCCACATTATTAATTAAATGCTTTGCCCCAGCTGGAAAGTAACATTGCCACTTATGACCTTCTCGAGGGACTATATTATAGCCTCTAAGACGCTCTTCTAACTCAATCCATCTAGGCTCATAAAACTCAAAACCCTTATCGCAAAATTCTGCTAAAACTTCTCGCGTTAAATCATCTCGCGTAGGGCCAAGTCCACCCGACATAAATACATGATCAATGCCCTCTTCTTTTAACCACTTTAAGATTTTTAAAAGATCTTCTTTATCATCTAAAACAGCCATATGAAAATGAGTATCAAGCCCCTCTTCTGAAAGCTTACTTGCAAGCCATGAGGTGTTTGTATTTAGAATTTGACCAGATACTATTTCATTTCCAGTTGCAATAAGGGCAGCTCTCATTATTTATCTCCAAATTATCCTTTAAATGTAGTAAACTAATTATGAAATGAAAAGAGTTAAAACAGGATCTTTTTCTAGAGGCTTATCACTTGCTAAGCTTGGCTTAAAAACTGGCGCAACAGCGGCTGGAAACTACTTAACTGGTGGAGATCAAGACGAGTACCTTACTAAGCAGATGAAAACTATCGCTGAAGAACTTGGTCAACTTAAAGGAAGCCTTATGAAAGCAGGACAAGGGCTTTCTATGTATGGCGAACATTTCTTACCAAAAGCAGCCAATGATTTCCTTAAATCTCTTCAATTTGAATCTCCCCCTGTTGACTGGGAAGGAATTGAGCTATGTATCGAACGAGAACTTGGTTTAAGTGTTTTTCAAGAGCTTGAAATAGAAGAAAAATCCTTAGCCTCTGCTTCATTAGGACAAGTACACAAAGCTACTAACAAAAAAACAGGCGAAGTTTACGCCATGAAAGTTCAATACCCTGGTGTAGAAAATGCCATTTACTCAGATATTAAAAACTTAAAACGAGTTCTCTCTATTGCTAAGATTATTCCTACGTCATTTAAAACTGATAAACTTTTTGACGAAGTAAAAGAAATGCTTATTCAAGAAACTGATTATAGAATTGAAAAAGACTGGACTAAGAAAGTATATGAATGGGCTCAAGGTGATGACAGATATGTTGTGCCTAAGGTCATTGATAAATACTCAACTTCTAAAATACTTACCACGACATACATTGAAGGCGTTAAAGTAGATAGTGACAATGTTCAATCGCTCCCAAAAGAAGAGAAAAATAGACTAGGCTATGCTTTCTTAAATAATTATATGGAAGAACTCTTTAAATACCAAGTAGTTCAGACGGACCCTCATTTAGGAAACTACAGAGTTCAACTTGATCCTGTAAATAAAAAACATAAACTTGTGCTTCTAGATTTTGGCGCCATGAGAGAAGTCCCAAAATCATACGGCGAAAGCTACCTTGGGATGGTAAAAGCAAGTTTAGCGGGAGAAAAAGAGAATATAATTAAATACGGCACCGAACTTGGGTACCTAAAGCCTGAGGATCCTCAAGAGTTAAAAGATATTTATGTTGAGCTTTGTCTCATGATTCAAGAGCCTTTTTCTGATAGGTCTTCAGGTGACTCCTTTAGAAATAATGATGGAGAATACTCTTTTAAAGATACTGACTTACCTAAACGAGTTGCTCAAAAAGGAACAACAATAGCGAAGAAGTTTCCTCTCAGGGCACCTCCAAAAGAATCTATCTTTTTAGATAGAAAGCTTGGAGGTACTTTTGTTTTTCTTTCAGTTCTTGGCTTTGAAGCTAATGCTGAGTCATGGATGAATGAAAAGCTTTCTAATTTCTAAATTAAAAACTTAAAATTCATTAAGAAGCTCTTCTTGATCAACCTCAGAAACATTAAACTTAAAAGTCTTCTTATACCCTTCTTTATCTACACTCACTAAAGCGTTGCCATTAAGCTTTCCCATTATTTTCATTTTCCCACTCTTTGAGCAGCTGCTCAAATCTTCAAGCTCAATTTCATTTAGGCTTGAAACATCATCACAATATGAAGCGTTCATCATATAAGAACCATTTTTAACTTCCTCTATTTGAACCTCTAAGAACTGGTCTTTCTTATCATCATGTATAAAAACAGTAGCCCCTTCATTTCCATTAACAAAAACTGTTGGAGATGCCTGCACTTTATTATCTCTAGTAATTTCCATACTTACTTTATAAAACTTATCTTTTTTTTGACTCAAAGAACAGCCACCAATAAATAACGACAGTAATATTAGTATTCTCACTTTATCCCCCCAGATTAAAAAGCGAACTTAAACGCCTGTTATAAAGTTTTTACACTTGATCTTAATACAAATCAAA
Organism: uncultured Bdellovibrionales bacterium; assembly: GCA_938002015.1. Lineage (GTDB taxonomy): Bacteria > Bdellovibrionota > Bdellovibrionia > Bdellovibrionales > UBA1609 > JALZUR01. The sequence continues at coordinate 3,820 of CALLAU010000059.1, read as the reverse complement.
CTCAAGCCAAACGTCCATATTGTCATGCTACATACTTAATTTTACTCACTTTTTTACCTAGACTTTTATATATGAAAAAAATCAAGCTAGTAATCTCAGCAGTCTATTTTTTAAGTTTTGTATCTTGCGCTGAAAATGAAGCAATTGAAGTCCCTGAAGATGTAGCAAGCTTAAGTGATCAAACTAAAATTGATACAACTATGGATGAAATTCAAAACCTCTACATAGAAGAAGGTTTTTTTTATAACTTTAACGGCATTTCAATAATTGTAAGTGATAAGCCAGAGTTTACTTCTAGAAGTTTATGTCTAAGCAATCAATACATCGTACTTGGAAAAGATCTTTTTAATGAAACACAAGACAACAACTCACAAATCTCTAGCTTATGGACTCACATAACAAAACAACTTGCTCAGTGTTATTTTTTAAAAAACACCTACTCTCAAAAAATTAGTGCTCCACTTTTTAAGAAATTTAGACTTACACAAAAGCAAATACAAAAAGGCAGAATATACTGTAACTATTATTATACTCAATCTTTACCTGGCTCGTTACTAGATCCAAGTGCACAGTTCTTCTATATTCCAAATGCACTAAAAGCTTACTACCTAAATGAAATAGCCGGGAGAGTGAGTGGTGGAGTTTATAATGATATAATTACTTATCAAGATATAGACCTTATCAATAAATCAAATCAAGAAAACACAAATACATTTCGCTGTGATTAATTAAACTCTACCAAATAATATTAACTGGAGGTAGGTTGACGCCCATTTCACCTGGGCCATCTCCTCTATCAACATCATCACCCTGTCCAAGCTGACCATAAATATTACTCCCCCAACACTTTACATTATTATTAGTCATTAATGCACAAGCGTGGTTAAGAGACATATCCACTTGTTGAGGAACATCACCATTTAAATCAACAGGTACTAAGTTTAAACCCATTTCTCCAGGACCATCTCCTACATGAAAATGACTGCTTCCGTTTCCAAGGCGCCCTCCGTTATTAGCACCCCAGCAAACAAGTGAGTCATCAACTCTAAGAGCGCATATAGCGTCTTGATTTAAAACTCTGTTTTTAGAAAATAACTTTTTTACTCCCATTCCTAAATCTATAAATGGCAGGTTATCCCCCATCTCTGCAGAGTCATCACCTATAGTTCCACCGGCCTCATTACCTAGTGCAGAACCTGAGCCAAAACATTTAACAAGTTGATTAGCAAACCTAACACATGTCACATTCGTAGATGCTACCACCTGAACTGGATAACTTACTGTTCCAAGGTTAACAGTTTCTAAATTATCACCAACGGTTGATGGAGTAAGACCTCTTGTGTTGGTGTCACCAAGACCAAGATTCGCTCCTCCTCTTCCCCAACACTTCAATGTATAATCATCTAATATTGCACATAAGCTATCATAACCGCGAGCAGCACTTAAGACTTTTCTGTTTGTTCCAACCAAAGCAAGTTCTGAATCACTTTCAACGTCAAGACCTACTCCTGTTACAGTGTCTCCTCTAAGACCTGTAGCATTATTAGTTCCGGTACTATAGGTCCAACAATGTAACTCAAGCCGCTCGCTAATCGCGCAGTTTTCTCTACGCCTTGGCAGCAATTCTAGGATAGGTATGACATCTGGCAAATTATGTTGATCAAGATTTACACCTAAAGAATTCGGTCTGTCACCTGTTGGAAGGATTCCAAGGAATAACCCTCCATAATGAGTCGTAAAGTCATCAGCACCCCAGCAAACAAACCGATCATTGTCTAAAATAGCACAAAAACCATTATCGCCAATCCTATTTTGGCTACCACCTGAAAAAAGATCTACCGCAGTTCTTCCTGGAGGTAAATCTATTACCACTAAGCCAGCACCCATTTCACCAGGCTGATCACCTATCTTCATTCTACTGACCACACTCCCCATACTTCCATAAGGGTGAGCTTTACCAAAGCATTTAACATTTCCATTATTTAAAAGAACACACTGCGAATCATCAGTACGGAAACCATCAGCAAGAGACACAGCAAAAAGACCTGTCCCTAAATTAACCGGTATATGATTATCCCCTACTTCACCAGGCACTCCCCCTCTATCAACTGCATTTTCTAAACCCAATTGTCCATATGCATTAAAACCAAAAGAAACTAAAGAGTCGTCATCCCTTATCACAAATGTGGCATCACCATTTAAAAATATTGCTTTTGCTGTTCTGCCTGTACCCAGTTCTACGTATGGTAGATTATTTCCCATTGTATTAACTGCAGCTCCATACTGAGTTATGTTTCCAACTCCAAGTTGGCCTGCAAAATTAATTCCCCAACATTTCATACGATCATCATCTAGGATCGCACAAGCATGTGAATCTCCTCTTACAATATCTTTTACTGTATGAGATATTTCTGGAGTTACACCATTTGCATCATGATCGTATGTACCTAGATTAATTACTGACAAGCCATCACCCATATCACTAAGCTCATCACCTATAGAAGTCTCCGTGCTTTCTTGTCCATGCACACCTGAGTTATTAGCATACCCCCAACATTTTAATGTATCGTCATCTAATATTGCACAGGTGTCTCCACGAAGTTTTTTAGCTGTTCGACCCGCTCCTAAATTAACATAAGGTAGCGCGTCTCCCATCTCTCCAGAATTATCACCCCTATGATTTGTATCTCCAAGTCCTAATTGGCCAAGGTTATTCTGCCCCCAGCATTTAACACGATCGTTTTCCATGATCGCACACGGAATGCTAAGTTGTTTAACTTTTAAAGTTGCTCCTCCAATACCATCAATGGTACCAAAATCAACATACCCAATATTATCTCCAAGGCCTGGAGAGGTAGATGCAATATTATTTCCACTTAAATATCCGGCTTGTGAATTTATATTAGAACCCCAACATTTCACGCGGTCATCATCAAGTTGCGCACAAAAAGTATTCCCATATGAATCTATATCTTTAACTGTATGTGGAGTAATACCTGCTCCATCATGTGTTCCAAAATCAAGAAAAGGCAGAGCATCCCCCATCTCACCACTGTAATCACCCTTATTATCTCCTGCTGCAGCAATACCAGTATATCTCCAGTCACCCCAACACTTAACTTGGTTATTATCTAAAAGAGCACACATTGTATTTGTATTACCTGCTATTTTTAAAGCAGTTCTACCCGTTCCCAAATCTATCGCAGGGAGTGCGTCTCCCATTTCACCAACTTCATCACCATAGTGACCACCATCTCGTCCAATATACTGGTTTAAGCCCCAGCATTTAATTTGACCGTTACTACCAAGAGCACAACTAGAATCACCAGCCACCGCAACTTTAATTGTAGCAGTGGCGGGCTCATTATCTATAATAGTACCTATGGCCGCTGCTGGTGAATCATTTAAGTTCACACGGTTTCTTGCACCAATTGAAATATACTCTTGATCTAAATCTCTTATACTGTCATCTGTAGTTGTAACAAAAAAAGTTTCTGCAGTATCATTGGGGAGAAATGTTACTGTACCTGCTTGCTCCAGAAGATCTTCTCCAATTGTTGCACTTACATCTATTGTATGCCAATCAAATGTAACAGTTCTACTTGGACAAGGAGCACTCAAAGATGCTGTAAACTCAAGTCCAAAACCTTCAACTCCACTACTATCAGCTATACTAAGTGTTGGAAAATCATCATCTTCAATACTTACAACATTACTCGGTGCACTTCCAATATTAGTCCCTGCTGAAATTTGTATACCAACCGTCTCATCAAACTCACACACATCTACATCTTCACTGCTTGCTATTGAAAACACGACA
>CALLAU010000058.1 GCA_938002015.1 uncultured Bdellovibrionales bacterium | reverse complement strand
GCGTGGAAAGCTTTTTGAGGGATTTCAATTGAACCGATTTGCTTCATTCGTTTTTTACCGGCTTTTTGTTTCTCAAGAAGTTTTCTCTTTCTTGTAATATCTCCACCGTAACATTTAGCGGTCACATCTTTTCTTAAAGCCCCGAGAGTTTCTCTAGCGATGATTTTAGCTCCAATAGCAGCTTGGATGTTGATTTGATATTGCTGCCTATGAATCACTTCTTTAAGTTTTTTTGCTAGCTCTCTTCCTCTAGCTTGAGATTTTGCTCTATGAACAATAATTGAAAGAGCGTCCACGGGATCTCCATTAATCATCACATCCATTTTAACTAAGTCTGATTCTTGATAACCAATAAGCTCATACTCCATTGAAGCATAACCCTTTGAAACAGATTTTAGGCGATCATAAAAATCAAAAACCATTTCACTTAAAGGAAGCCTGTATTTTATAACTACTTTATCAGCAGCTATATAATCCATACTCTCTTGTACACCACGTCTTTCTTCACAAAGCTTTAAAAGTGCTCCTACAGCATCAGAAGGAGTATGAAGAGAAAGCATAACATACGGCTCTTCAATACGATCTACATTAGAATCTACTTCAAATTCAGTTGGGTTTTCAATAACCCTCATATCACCATTTGTATAATAAACATGATAAACAACAGTTGGAGCCGTTGTAATAAGATCAAGGTTAAACTCTCGCTCTAACCTTTCTTGAACAATCTCCATATGAAGAAGTCCTAAAAATCCACATCTAAACCCAAAACCAAGAGCTGCTGATGTTTCAATTTCAAAAGTAAGGGAGGCATCATTTAAAACAAGTTTCTCCAAAGCATCTTGTAAGACCTTATAATCTGGCGTTTCAACAGGAAAAATCCCTGAAAAAACCATAGGCTTTGACTCTTTAAAACCAGAAAGTGCTTCTAAAGCCCCTTTTTTATTATGAGTTATCGTATCACCAACTTTAACTTCTTTTAAGTTTTTAATACCACAAATGATAAACCCAACCTCTCCTGATTTTAACTCTTTTAAGTTTTCAGGATGTGGGTTAAAAGCTCCTAGCTTTAAAACCTCATAGTCGCAGTCATTTGACATAAACTTAATGCGGTCTCCTTTTTTAAGAACACCATCAACCATACGAACCAAAACGATAACACCTTGATAAGAATCAAACCATGAATCAAAAATAAGTGCTCTTAAAGGCTCTTCAGTGGAGTCCTTTGGAGGAGGAATAACCTCAATAACTCTTTCTAAGATCTCTTCAATTCCTATTTTATTCTTAGCACTTGCGCTTATTGCATCACTTGCATCAAGACCAATAACATCTTCAATTTGCTGTCGAACCGCTTCTGGATCTGCAGCAGGAAGGTCAATTTTATTTAAAACTGGAATGATTTCTAAATCATTATCTAAAGCTAAATAAACATTTGCTAGCGTTTGAGCTTCAACCCCTTGAGCTGCATCAACCACTAAAAGCGCACCCTCACAGGCTGCAAGAGATCTAGAAACTTCATAAGAAAAATCTACATGCCCTGGAGTATCAATAAGATTTAATTGATACATCTCACCATCTTTAGCTTTATAGTTTAGACGAACCGTTTGGGCTTTGATCGTAATTCCACGCTCACGCTCAATATCCATACTATCTAAAAACTGTTCTTTTTGCTCTCTATCTTGTAAGGCCCCTGTAAACTGAAGCAATCCATCTGCCAAAGTACTTTTACCATGGTCAATGTGAGCAATTATAGAAAAGTTTCTGATTCTTTTGTTTTCCAAAGTCTTTATAAGCCTAACAGGTTAATTAAATATTTAAAAATGATTTAAGAGCCTCTACTTTATGAGTCTTCTCCCAAGTAAACCTCTCTCCATTTCTTCCAAAGTGGCCGTAAGCCGCAGTCTCTTTAAAACCAGGAGTTTGAAGCTTAAACTCACTAATGATTCTACCAGGTCTAAGATCCCAAAGCTCTCTTACTGCAGCTTCAAGTTTTGATGGGTCAATTTTTGAAGTTCCATAATCTTGAACCGCAATACTTGTAGGCTCAGCAACACCAATAGCATAAGAGAGCTGAACTAAGCACTTAGACATTGCACCTGAGGCAACCATGGTTTTTGCAATATTTCTTGAAGCATAAGCTGCAGACCTATCAACTTTTGTTGAGTCTTTTCCAGAAAAAGCTCCACCACCATGAGCACCATAACCACCATAAGTATCAACAATAATTTTTCTTCCTGTTAAACCACAATCTCCTTGAGGTCCACCAATTACAAATCTTCCAGTTGGGTTAATGTGAAACTTCGTATCTTTATTAATGAGATTCTGAGGCAGCACTTCTTTAACAAGTTCATCCATAATAAACTCTTGAACTTGCTTTTGTGTAGCTCCTTCAGAGTGTTGAGTAGAAAGAACTACTGTATCAATAGCTTTAATTTTATCATCTTCATATTTAACAGTAATCTGACTTTTACTATCAGGCCAAATAAAAGCAGCTTTTCCTGATTTTCTTTTATCAGCTAATTTCTTAAGTAATTCATGTGAAAGAGATAAAGAGTAGGGCATATAATCTTCTGATTCATCAATAGCAAAACCAAACATGATCCCTTGATCTCCGGCCCCAGTTGAATCTTCATCACTTGCATCCACTCCCATTGCAATATCAGGAGACTGTCTATCAATTGTATTTACAACAGCACAAGTTTTATAATCAAAACCCTTCTCACTTGAATCAAAACCAATGTCTTTTACAGTGTTTCTTACAACTGAAGGAATGTCGACATAACCTTTTGTTGAGATCTCCCCTGCAACACATACAAAACCAGTAGTTATCATAGTCTCACAAGCTACTCTACTTTTTGGATCTTGCTCTAAAAGAGCATCTAAAACCGAGTCAGAAATTTGATCTGCCATTTTATCTGGATGACCTTCAGAAACTGATTCACTTGTGAAAAAACCATTTTTTACCATGCTAAAAACTCCTCTTTAAAGAAGGGAGAAACTAGCATGCAGTCTCTTTAAAAACAATTAAGTAAGGTGCCTAAAAAAGCCTTCTCCTTAAGAATCGCAAAAAAAACCTCAAGCTCTTTGAAGCATGAGGCCTACAGGCTGTACAAAGCACAGCTTTTAAACTCTTATTTAAATAACCTTAAGCTACTTTGATGTCAGCATAAGCAACTTCTTCAAACTTTTGCCTTTGCTTAGCCTTTCTTCGCTCTCTTCTCTTAGAAAGGGAATGAATCTTCTTTCTAGTTGCTTGCTTAATAAGCTTTTCAGCCGCTCTATCCATGGATTCCATAAAGTCTCCCGTTGTAGCTGTTGCCCTTAAATCTAAATCCCCCGTCATATGAAGCTCAACTGAGCAAAAATGCCCTTCCTCAACTGTCACCACTTCGACCGTATTAATATTTATAGAAAGTTTTGATAGCCTTTCTAACCTTTTTTCTGCGTAGTCCTTAAAAAACTGAGATATCTGTCCCTGTTTACAACGTACATCAACATTCATTCTTCTAGATCTCCTTCTATACGGGCCTTTTGACCAGTTAATACCTATCGGAAAGTCTAGTTAAAAAATAAGGCCGTCTCTATATTATTCGTTTATTTTGGTTCAATTTGATACCCTCAGAAGCAAGTAACAGCGCTTTTGTTGAAGCCCCGCCCTCAGCTGAGAACTGGCCAATCACACCATCTCCCCTAACCACTCTGTGACAAGGAACAAGATAAGGAACAGGGTTTCTACGCATCGCACTTCCAATAGCTCTTGCTGCTTTTGGGCTTCCCATTTTAACAGCAAGTTCTTTATAAGTAAGAACTTTACCGGCTGGAACTTTCATTAAAGTTTTATAAACTTTCTTTTGAAAATCAGTTAGCCCTTCAATTTTTGCTACATCAATTTTCACTATATTGATCTTTTTATTAGAGTCTGTTGTCTTTGCTCTTCTAATTTTAGTTTTCTGAACTCTTCCTTGATCATTTTTAAAAACTTCAAGATTTAAATCTAACTTCGGAATTTTATACGTTTCTTTCTTCATAAACCGATTATTAGCGATATCTTATCCTTATTTCAAGACTAGGGTAGTTAAATGATCTTGTTCTCTATTTTTAATTCAATTTGATTACTTAAATTCAAACATTAATTTTAATAACATGCCCGTTTTTATTGATCAGTACAGAATTGTCTGAAATATCCGTTACAAGGCCTGTGGAACCATCTTCAAATTCTAAACTATCACCTATAATTAAAGCCTTTGACACAGAATAAATAATACCAGCACCAGTAGCTTACGCCCTCGCCCTTCTTGTAATTCGTCTCCGCCGTATTTTTCTTAGTTTACGTTTTCTACGTTTTCTTTTTGGGTTTGAAATAATAGCACAACCACTTAACAAACTTATACTTGTTAAAAAACTTGCAGTAATCACTGATACAATAAAACTTCTTCTTTTCAACAAAGCATTAAACTATTTTCTAGTAATACTTCTTTCTCTTACCAGAAGGGAGAATACCTAAAACATCTCTATATTTAGCCACTGTTCGCCTTGCGATTTGAATACCATCTTTCTTTAAAAGATCTACAATTTTTTGATCAGAGAGAGGCTTCTTTGTATCTTCAGCTGCAACAAGTTTTTTAATCTTAAGTTTAACCGACTCACTTGCAAGAGAATCTCCATCAGTTTTTGAAATACTAGAATTAAAGAAATACTTAAGCTCAAACATTCCTCTAGGAGTGTAAACAAATTTATTAGTAGTCACACGAGAAACAGTTGATTCATGCATTTCAATATCGTGCGCAATATCTTTTAAAATCATTGGCTTAATAAACTCAGGGCCTTTTTCAAAAAACTCAATTTGCTGTTTAACAATACTCTCAGTTACTTTATAAATTGTTCTTTGCCTTTGATGTATTGATTTTATAAGCCAAACTGCGGCCTTTAACTTGTCATTTATATATTCATTTGCACTTCCACCCTTACCAGAAGCATCACTCTTATCTGCTAATGTTCTATAAAACTGAGAAATTTGTAACTTTGGGATTCCTTCTTCATTAAGAGTTACAACATACTCATCGCCAACTTTATGAATATACACATCAGGAGTTACATATTGCGTATCTCCTGAAGAGAATGCTCTTCCTGGCTTAGGATCCATTGATAATACAATTTGAGCCATTTCCTGAACTTCCTCAATAGAAAGCCCCATCTTTTCTGATATTGATTTGTAGTTCTTATTTTGAAGATCATCTAAATGATCTGTTATTAAACTCATAAGATCATTTGTATCTTCTTGTAAGTGTCTTGCTTGAATTGTTAGACATTCAGTTAAATCTCTTGCCCCAACACCTGGAGGGTCAAATTCATGTATGAAAGGGATAATATCTTTTAGATCTTTAAGTGATATTTCAGAATCTTGAGCAATATCTTCTAAAGGCATTTTGATATACCCATTGTCATCAATATAAGAAATCAATGTTAAAGCATGTTCTAACTCATCATCATTAAACCCTGATAAGTTTGCTTGCCATACAAGGTGATCTCTTAAATCTCCATCCTTTGAAATAAAGTTATCATAGTTAATTGCTTCAGCTGGACCGTTTGATTGTCCTTTAAACTGAGTTTCTACATAATTTTCCCACTCAAACTCATCTTGCTTTCTTGGATCTTGATCTTGAGCAATGTTTTCTGTATCAGTGTTTCCGCTTTCTTTTTTAACTCTGTTTCCTGGATCATCTTCAACAGTATCAATCATTTCCTCTAAAACAGGGTTTTCATGAAGCTCTTTTCTAATAGCATCTTCTAATTCAACTCTTGATAACTGCAAAAGCTTAATAGCTTGCTGCAGCTGAGGAGTCATTCTTAATTGTTGTGCTAACTTAAGGCTCTGCTTTAACGATATACCCATTCTTCTCTTATCCCCTTAAAAACTTTAAAAAAAGCTTTTTATAATCTACATTTTAAAGCTCTCACCTAAGTAACTCTCTCTAGCTACTTTAGATGCCAATATAGCTTCAGGGCTTCCCTCTAAGACGACTTCACCTGCTTTTAATAAGTAAGCTCGATCACAAATTCCTAAGGTTTCTCTAACATTGTGATCCGTGATCAAAATGCCAAGCCCTTTACTCTTTAAGGATAAAACAATTTTTTGGATTTCACTTACTGCAATAGGGTCAATCCCTGCGAAAGGCTCGTCTAGCAAGAGGAAATCTGGCCTTCCAGCTAAGGCCCTAGCTATCTCAACTCGCCTTCTCTCCCCTCCAGATAAAGCCTTACCAAGACTTGAAGAGATATGGTTGATTTGAAACTCACCTAAAAGCTCCTCGACTCTCGTCTGTATTTCTCCAGCAGGACAACCTGTCGCTTCAAGTGCAACTTCAAAGTTTTGTTTAACAGTCATAGACCTAAAGACACTTGCTTCTTGTGGTAAGTAACCAATTCCCATTTTAGCTCTTGTAGACATTGGAGAGTTTGTTATCTCAGTTCCCATGTACTCAACTCTTCCATCATCAGGAAGAACTAGGCCTAGTGTCATATAAAAGCTCGTTGTTTTACCAGCACCGTTAGGGCCAAGTAAACCAACAACCTCACCAGATTTTATTTTATAAGAAACATCAGAAACAACTTTTCTTCCCTTATAAGACTTAACTAGTTTTTTTGACTCAAGGGTTTTAATCTCAAAACTACTTTCTTTAACTTCAGTTTCATCTTCTTTTTTTTTATTAACTTCATTTTCAGACATAATTTTAAAATACCTTCTTATTTTTCAAGATCTTCTTTATTTGATTTTATGTTACCACCAAGTACTTGAATATTTTGCTGCTTATTTGTTATTAAAATTTCATCTCCAACCATCTCATTATCTCCCATAATAAGCTTAGGATTCCCTTGAAATAAAATAACATCTTCCTTAATTTTCATCTCTACTTTCTCTGATAAGGCAGTTTTTATTCCATCAGAAGCCCTGATATCACCTTTAACTTTAATAGACTTAAGCTCTCCTTTTCTTTTTTCATCATATGCAAAAAAAGCTTCTCTTCCTTTAATAGTGAATTGCTTTTGTTTAACTCTTAGATTGTCCATAAACCGGATATCGCTTAAAGAAGATCGGATCTTAGCTTTATTACTTTGAATTAAAATATTATCAAAACCTAAAACTGACTGTTCACACCTAACTTCACTTAATAAATCCAATTCTCCAGATACAATATTTCCTCTAAGCCCTACAGCATTTACTTTAATTTTCTCAGATTTATTAACTAGTTCAATGTCTTCTTCTGTGTAAACTTCTTGTTTTTTGTTGTTAAAAAAAAGCTCTTCTGTTTTAAAATTAAATCCATTTTCTGACACAGCTCTTACATCACCAACTAAATTTAAATTTTTCGTATTTAAATCAACAAAACCAGACCTACTAGTAAGAGCTATAGAGTTTTGAGCACTTAAAAGAGAAACCTTACAATCTTTAAGTTTCCATGTGTTACTTGAAAATGCAGTGGCTGAATCCGCATTCATCTCCCAATCTACTTTTGAATCTTTTGAAGATCTTAACCTGATATTCTTCATCACTTGAGTTGCTTCTTCATTAACTATCGAATCAGCTCTCACCTTTGAGGAATTAAAAACTAGTGTTTTAAACAAAAACTGAGGCAACAATATGCCCGCTAAAGCTACACTTAAGACTAGCAAAAGGTTAAATAAATGCTTATATTTAGCCATAAATATCAACATCCTAAGAGCTTTTGCCGATAAGAAACCATAATGAAATGGTTTGTTTTAGATAATGATATTGTAGAAGGTCCATTTGAAGATGATCATATCATCTCTCACTATGGTGCTCAAACTCTGGTTTGGGGGCATCCCATGTCTGAGTGGCTTAAGTTATCTGAGTGGAGCCGAACTAAAAATCAGCTTAAAGAAGAGTCTGTTCAAGAAAAGAACACCCTTCAGTGGCACCTTGCTGTAGATGGGGAAAGCTTTGGCCCTTTTACAAGGTCTCAGCTTGTAGAAAAAATAAGACCTATTTCAAATAGAAAAGAACTCTATGTTTGGAATCAAGACCTTCCAAAATGGGAAAGCATTTACTCTTTTTCAGATATATTAAACGATCTTGGTGAAAAAAGAAGAAAACATAGAAGGTATGAGATTGAGGAAGTGGCTCATATCACTCCTGCTGATAAGAACGAGTTTGCAATTTTTCAAATCACTTCACTAAGTGCTGGTGGCTTTGGAGGAAAAGGCTTAGCTACAAGTTGTAGACTTGGTCAGTCTTTTAATATTAGGTTAGATTTTTTAGACACTCATGAGCCTATTTTATTTAGAGCTCAAGTAAGGTCTGTTAGTAATGACTACTTTGGTTTTGAATTTGAAAAATTACCTGTAGAAGTGGAGTCTGCACTGATTAGCTACCTACAAAGCCTTGAGGCAGAATCAGAGGGTTCAAGTGATCAAACTGGTGAACCTATAGCTGCATAGAAAGAAATGTATCGAAACTGTTTCGAAAAAAGCACGCCTTCGTCTCAAAAAAGAAACAATCTAGCAAAAAGCCTTTTTTGGGATATCAAAAGAGTTCATTAACTGGTTCAGTTTATAAACTAAACCGATTAATTTTTATGTTTAAACTTAGGTTCATATTATTCCTAGCAATTGGAAGCATCTGTCTTTCTGGTTGTTTAAATGAAGGCTTTGATGCTAGCTCTGAGCTATCTAATACACCTACCACAACCCCTCAACCACCTTCAGGCCTTACACCAGCAATTATGGCTGTAGGTCATAAAGGCTCAAGTATGTACACATGTGATGGTGGAGAAACCTGGAAAGGTTACAGAGAAATGGATGATGTTAGGTGCTATGACGCCAATAACGGGAATATAGACTGTAATCATCATTCAGGAGCAGCAATGGGTGTTACTTGGGGTGAGGGTGGCTTTTTAGTAACTTACGGTTGGGGTTCACCTGGAGCAGTTGAAATAAGTGCTGATGGTGAAAACTGGGATACTGTGGACTCAGGGTCTACGTGGGCTGGAGTGGCTTATGGAAATGGAACCTACATACTAAACTCAAGAAAGCCACTTATTTCAAATAATAATGGTGAGACTTGGGAGAGTGGAGGGGATCTTAACTTTATTCCATGGAACGCTAGAAAAATATTTTTTATCGACCAACCCATGGAGCAAACATTTTTATCTACAGCAAACTCTTCTGGTGTAAATGACCTTATGATTTCTAAAGACTATGGAGCAACTTTTTATAGACCTTCTATACTACCAGCATCATGTGGAAATGGAACAATCACTTATAGCCCTACAAAAATACTCCTCTTCTCAACTGATCTTTGTGTATCAGATGATTATGGAGAAACATGGCAGATCATTCCAAACAAACCCTCCGGGACCTCCCCCATATATGATGGTCAAAGTTTTAAAATATTTGACCCAGGTGTAGTAAGATCTTCCGTTGATGGAATAACTTGGCAAGATACAGCTTTTTCACTTAACGGTGTAGCGAGCCCGGGCTTAAGGATTCCAATAGTTCTCTACCACCCAGCTCTAGATAGATATGTTGGTATTTATCAGGCCTGGGGAAACTGGTATGAACACACCCAATATTACTACAGTGACGACGGTATAAACTGGATTAGGGTTGATAAAGAGTCCGGTGCAGCCCCTATAAGACCACACTCTATAAGAGCAACTACTATAGGCTACCTTGAAGATTGCAATTAAAGTCTCTATTTATAAAGGCATATATAGTAATTAAAGAAATTTAATTGCCTTCTTTTATTTTATTCTACAAACAAAAATCATGAGGTAATTCGAAGAAATCTCCCACCACAGTGCGCTCATAATTATCCATTACAAAGCTTAAAAAAGAGAGTCTTGCAAGAAAAGCTGGTTCATTATCAATGAACTTTTTCTTAACCTCTTTAAGCTTATCATTAATAAATAGTTTCTGACTTATTTTTAAAGAAATATCATCAACAAATTGTTCATTAACAGAAGTCTGATTTAAAATATAAGATCTTCCAAGATCTTGTAACTCATCCCTACTCAAAGCACTATCTTTCTTTTCAAAATCAATATTTTGAAAAATTTGATTTGCAAATTTTATCTTACCCTTCTCTCTAAGCATATTCTCACAGTATTTATCTAAATGAGGTTCTTTTAAATAGGGCAAATATAAACTTATAAGCTTCGAAAAACCATGACTTGGAGCCACATAAGCTCCAATTTCAAATAAAGCGACTTTAGCTTTCAAATAAACAAAAGCATCATTAAAAATGCTAAGCGCATGAGTCTTGCATTCTTTTAAAAACTCTAAATCTGTTAATTTGCCATAATATGACTTTAACTCTTCAGAGGTTGCCTCTGGAAAGAGTTCTTTTAACCAGTGCTGAACTTGATATATACTTGGCGCTTTAAGTTTTGAAGTACCAGTAAAAACCATTATGTAATTTAGAAGAAGTTTATCGAAAATATCGAATACTTCGTTCTGTTCGATATGCAGATTAAAGTACATACTCTCAAACTCAAAATAAAGAGATGAATCTCTAACTTGTTCATCTAGCCACTCCATAGGGTATATATTCTGGCTCATAACAAGCTTTAACTTCTTCAAAAAATCAGCTTTCTCATTTGTATCAGAATAACCTATAACTCTTTTTTTAAAGGCAACCATTTCTAATTCCAATCTTTAAAGCAGATTTGCTGCTAACTCAGCGAGTTCTGACCTTTCCCCTTTAGTAAGGTTTACGTGAGCTGCAAGTTTTTGTCCTTTAAACCTTTCAACTGAGTATGTAAGACCTGAGTTTACTTGATCTATATAAGGGTTATCAATCTGATGCCTATCTCCAGTTAGAACTACTTTTGTTCCATCTCCTGCACGAGTTACAATAGTTTTTATTTCATGAGGTGTTAGATTTTGCGCCTCATCAACTATTAAGTACTGGTTAGGAATACTTCTACCACGTATATAAGTTAAAGGCTCAATGTTTAACATTCCTTGATTGATAAGCTCTTGAGCCCTTCCTGCTGCTTTTTTATCTGCACCCATAAGGTATTCCACATTATCAAATATAGGCTGCATCCAAGGGTTAAGTTTTTGCTCAACATCACCTGGTAAATAACCAATATCTTTACCCATTGGAAAAATTGGCCTACTCACTAATAGCTTTTGAAATCTTCCTTCATCTAATGTTTTTGAAAGCCCCGCTGCTAGCGCCAATAAAGTTTTACCTGTTCCTGCTTTTCCAACTAAAGATACAAAAAGAATGTCGTCATTTAAAAGTGCATCTAGGGCAAAACTTTGCTCAACGTTTCTTGGGTGAATCCCCCAAACACTATCACTTGGAGAAATAAGAGGAACTATATTTTTAGAGTTTAAATCAAATCGTCCAACCGCTGAGTGGTTTGGGTTTGCCGCATCTTTAATAACAACATATTGGTTCCCTAATAAATTTACCTCTGGAGGTGGCTGAAGCATTCTTTCTTTATAAAATAAGTCTATTTTATCAGAAGTTAATTCAATTTCTGCACGTCCAGAATAAAACTCCTCAGCAGCAGGAAGGTCATCTCCTTCATAATCTCTTGCTTTAACACCAAAAACATCTGCTTTAATTCTTAAATTAATATCTTTACTAATAAGCTCAACATTATTGCCAAAATCTTTTTGTAGCTTTAAGGCTGTACCTAAAATTCTATTATCTGCTTTTTCACCGTGAAGTTCAGATGGAAGGCTATTTGTTTCAGACTCTGAATCAGTTCTTACATGAATTCTAGTTTTTCTTTCTTCAAGTAAAACACCATTTGATAAAGAGCCCTTTGCTCTTAAAACATCAATAAAGCGACTAAACTGTCTTGCGTTTCTACCATTTTGACCTTGATCTTTTTTGAATCGATCAACCTCTTCTATAACTGTAATAGGTATATATACATCAGAATCTCTAAACTTTTGAACTGCGGATGAATCAAATAATATAACGTTAGTATCTAGAACAACTTTATTCACAAATTCCATTTGGAGCTCCTGACTGCAGACCTTCATGGTCGCACTCCTTTATTATCTCCAAAAATTGTCTAATAAGTTAAGATAGGGTGCAGCAGAGAAAAAGCTTGTATTTTTCTTGCTTATCCTTTCATCAAATCGCCAAGGTCAGCTCTTAAACTCGTGCTTACTGTCTCAATAAACTTAATAAAATGCCCCAATGCTTCTTGATTTACAGAGTCTTTAACAAAGCTTGCGCCATGTCTATATGAACCTTCAGAGGCCTCAAACCTGCAGTTAGCAACCTTTACAACAATTGGAAAGTAAGTATCTTGATTTAAATAAACTCTTAAAGCCACTTCATCACCATTATTAAAATGACCAAACTTTTCTTCAACATCAAAACTTAGTCCTGAATCAGAAATATCATGTAAAGCAAGCTTAACTAGGCCACTCCCAGGGATAATTGCAAAAGCTCCAACAAACTCCGTTAAAATTGTTCTCTTTACCTGTCTTCTTTCTTCCTTGATCATTTCAGCTCTAAGCTCTGAAATAGACTCAACACTTGATGATGAAAGGTCATTTGAAACCTTTCCACCTTTTCTACTCTTCTTTCTTCTCTCAATTAATCTATCCGTGATATTTAAAACATTATCTTTTGAAGACACAGCAAATTCCCCCTGCTATACTTGATATCGGAATATGCGTGTCTCAACTTTAGCCACTTTTTTAATTTTAGCTCTACTTTTGTCTGGCTGCCAGCTCCCCTACCTAATGTCAGGGGCAGTAGAGCAGATCCGCATCCTAAATAAGAGAACCCCCATTAATAAGGCAATATCCTCAGGAAAGCTTGAAAATAGTGAAATTGAGAAGCTTAAGTACTCTCAAAAAGCCAGCCTTTTTGCAGAGGAGATTGGATTAAAGTGTGAGAGCAACTTTAAAACTTATGTAAAGCTAAACAGGCCCTATGTGAGCTATCTTGTAATCGCATCTGAAAAAGAACAACTAAAGCTTAAAAAATGGAGCTTCCCTCTTGTTGGAAGCTTTCCCTATATTGGATACTTCTCAGAAAAAAAAGCAAAATCATACCAAAAACAACTTATTAAAAAAAACTATGACACTTATTTAAGAGGAGCTTCTGCATACAGTTCTCTTGGCTGGTTTAATGAACCTATCTTATCTAGTATGATACGTGGCTCAAAAGAGAGTTTAGCCGAAACGATTTTTCATGAGTGTTTTCATGGAACATTTTTTTTAAAAGATAATGTTGAACTTAATGAGAGGCTGGCTGTTTTTATTGCACACAAAAGCTTACTCCTTTTTCTACAGAATAAACCTGACCTTATTAAAAAAGAACTAGAGTCTTGGCAGGATCAAAAGCTTTTTAGTGCCTTTTTAAAGGACATCTTAGACTATACCAAATCCTCATATAAAAATAAGCAAGCTACGAGAACTGAGATCTTTAATAAAATACATGACGATTATCAAAACAAGCTAAAACCAAATCTTAAAGTATTAGATTATAGTAAAGTGTTTGATAGGGATTTAAACAATGCAAAGCTACTCGCTTTTAAAACATATTTTCATGACTTTAAACAATTAGAAGATCTTTATAACAACAAATTTGAAGGTGATATCATCAAAATGATTAAGTACTTTATAAATTTAAGTAATAAAAGTAAAAATAAGATTCAAGACGAACTTAAAGAAGTTAATATTTCATTAAAATAACGACCTAAGCTACCTTCTCTTTCTTAGTCTTAGCTAGAGAACTTATTGTTTTATATACATCATCTTCATTAAATGGCTTAAACAAATACCCATCGATCATTTTATTATATTTGTTATTTTCAAAATCAACATTCACCCCACCTGTCATAAAAACAAAACCAGGCTGCACCTTATCATCAGCGCTTCTAATATTTTCTAGTAACGCAGCACCATCCATCACAGGCATCTGCATATCTGATATAATCAGATCATACTTTTCAGGAGATTTCGTGTAGGCATTTAGTGCTAATTGCCCGTTTTCAAAACAAGTTACTGAGGCACAAACATCACCTATAAAATCTTCTAAAAGATTTCTAATACCCTCTTCATCGTCAACAAGCATAACATTTAAACCTAAAAACTCTTTCTCCTTTCTCTTTTCTTTCTCGTTTTGATTTAGCTTTAAACTCCTTTTAATTTTTATTGCCGGCAGTAAAACCCTAAATGTTGCTCCATGCCCAAGTTCAGATTCAAGTTCAATAATGCCCTCATGCTCAGCTACAATACTATGAGCTAAAGACAGACCTATTCCTGTTCCTTTATTGACCTCTTTAGTTGTAAAAAAGGCGTCAAATATTTTCTCTTTGGCGGCTTCTGCTATTCCAACCCCATTATCAGTGATGGAAACTACGACATATTTTTCTTCTCTGGCTTCTATATCAATTTTAATACGTCGATTTTCTAAACCTTCTGTGGCATCTTTTGCATTAGCAATCAGATTCATAACAGTTTGTTGAATTCTACCTCTATTACCATCTACACAATACTCATACTCAGGCTCCACAATATTAAGTGAAACTTTAACTCCTTCTTTTGCATAGATCTCTTTAATCATAGCTATAGACTCTTCCATAACAGCAACTATTGGAACTTCATCTGTTAAATCATTATCAACTCTAGAAAATGTTCTTAAACCATTTACAATTTTCTCAATTCTTTCAGCTGCACCTGTCATTTTATCAATTGTATTTAGGAGATATTCTGTCTCTAAGCTCTTGCGCTCAACTTTCTTTGTTATACTCTGTAAGTAACCTTTAACAATTGCCAATGGATTGTTAACTTCATGCCCAACACCAGCTGCAAGCTCACCTACTGAAGCAAGCTTTGAATTGTGCAAAGCAATCTGCCTTTGTTTCATATAATCTTCTTTATCAAAAGCTTTTCCAATTAACTGAGAAAGAGGGTGAGATATATCATTAAAAAACTTCTCTTCGCTTTTAGCTTTTGTAAGATCATCAGCAAGCTCAATAATCATAAACCCATAATCATGCTTGTCATCTTTTAAAGGGATATAGCAAAACTTTTTACTATCACCCACATAAGCTTCTATCAATTTATTAAAGTCAGTTCGACTTTCAATTTTTGTAGCACCACTAAAAAGATCACCAATTTTTGACTCACCCTTTGCGTTAAATTCTTTACCTGATACAAGTCTTAGAGATCCATTTTTTTCTTTAACAAAAAGTACTCCTGCTTTTGCCCCACTTAAAGACCTCATATTTGAAAGAGTTTTAAACACCTCCTCTAATTTAATTTTTAAAGTATTTGGAGTGTCTGATATATCAATTATTTCTTTTGAAATCCTTTCTAAGTTTAATGACTCTGTTAACCTTAGCTGTGCTTTCTTTAACTCTGTAATATCATACCTAAAAGATAAATATCCATTGACCTTTCCTCTGACATCAATGGATGGTGTAATTGTTGTATCTACCCAATAAAAATCTCCATTTTTATTTTTATTACATATCTCTCCACGCCATGTTTCTCCACTCCGTATTACAGACCACATTTGCCTAAAGAAATCTTTTGAGTGAAATCCAGAATTCACTACTTTGTGACTTTTGCCAATTAACTCATCTTCACTATATTTAGATATCTCAATAAATTTTTCATTTACTTGTGTGATTATACCTCTTTCATCAGTCTTAGTAATAATAGCGTACTTATCTAAACCTTTCACATAAGCTTTCATCTCAAGCTCAGAAACATGCTCTTTAGTTTTATCCCAGTTAATACCAGAAACACCTATGGCATTGCCTTTTTCATCTCTATCAATTTTAGCCTTGGCACCAATATAAAGAACTTCCCCATCTTTTGTTCTAATAGCAAATGTAGTATCAAACTCTGCCTTCCCTTCAATCGCATCATTTAACAACTTAACAGTCTCTTCTTTATAATCTTCATGAAGTGTATGCTCCCAGGCTTCATACGCTCCTTCAAAATCGCCTTTCTCAATTTTATAAAGAGTATACATACTCTCACCCCAGAAAAGCTCATTATTTAGAATGTCCCATTTCCAAATGCCTACGTTAGTACTTGATAATACGAATTCACGGTCCTCTTGAAGCTTCTGCCTCTCTGTAATATCTAAGTGGATTCCTGTAAAGCGGGTTGGCTTGCCAGCTTTATTCCACTTTGAAAACTGTCCTCTGCTTAAAATATACAGCCATCTACCGTCTTCATGCCTCACTCTATGAATATTTTCATATATAGGAGATCTCCCTTCAGCGTAATCAAGGAATTGTTTATGGCAGTTATCTATATCTTCTGGATGAACTAAATTTTGCCAAGTACTTAGTTCCATTTTTATAGATGAATAGTCTAAGCCTAACATATCTGCCCAGTGGTTATTAAAAATAACTTTGTTATCTTTTAGGTACCAGTCCCAAATACCAACACCTGAACCATCCATTGCAACATCCAAATACCTTCTGGATTCTTCAAGTTCAATTTCTGTTTTCTTGCGATTTGTAACATCCTGAAAAACCCCTGTAAGTCTCTTTATTTTTCCATCAGAACCTAATATCGGCTCCCCGATAGACCTTACCCACTTTTGAACTCCTTTATTGTCAATAAATTCAAACTCTTCATCAAAACTTTTTGATTCTTGCATAGCTTTTTGCAAGCATTCATTAATTCGAACTCTTTCATGTTGTGCATAAAAATTTATTGCATCAATCTTATCTGGTGGAGAACCTACTGGCAGTTCATGAATTTTATAAATACCATTTGACCAACTAATCTTGCCAGTTTCAAGATCTAGCTCCCAGCCTCCAACCTTAGCAATGTTCTCAATTTTATCTAAAAACTTCTCTCTTTCTAAGAGCTTATTATGTTGACTAGTTATTTTCTTAATACTCTTAATTAAAACTCGAAAGAAGAAAAGTAACAAAAGTACTGCAACAGCAGCAAAGCTTCCAAGCTCAATATATTCAAGTCTCTTTAACTGGCTATGAGCAATTAACTCTGTTCCTTTAACAACACTTTCCATTTGCTTAAGAAACTTATCTGTAACAATACTAAGCTTATCAAACTCTTTTTCTATTTGATTACAATTTTTTGATATACAGTCTAAATGTTGCTTCATTTTACTAAGCAGTGAATCTATATCCTGATACTTCTTATTAATATCTGCAGTTAAAAAACTCCTTACTTTAATTTCTTTATTTTGTGCCTTAAGTTCTCTATGTGATGTACTTAACTCATTAAAAAACTGAATTGCTAAATTAAGGTTTTTCCCTTTTTTTGATAGTAATATGTACTGAGAAATATGTCTCAATACTTTTTGACTAAGCATCCTTTGTCTGCCACTTTTATTAATAACCCTTGAAAATGATTTCTGCTCTTCAAGTTGAGATTGAATCAAAACTTGCGCTGACGTCATAGTAATAAAGAAGAACACTCCTGCTTGAATAAGGAGTCTTTTTACCTGATTTAACTGATTGTCTCTCATTTTTTTACACCATTATCAAAGCAATTCATCATGATATAAAATCGGCATATATATTAATAAAGAAATTAAATTATGAATTAAAAAGAAAAGCTTTATATTGTAAAGAAAATATTAATAATTAAAATTGTAACGCTTTATATTCTTAGTTGAGTAAGAAGTATTTAACCTGGCTAGACTAAGAAACTATACCAAAATTAAACAGTCAAAAGCACAAAGACTATAGGTATATTTAAATAAAGTAATTTCTTACGCAATTGAAACCTGGTTACGGCCCCTATTCTTTGATTTATAAAGTGCATCATCACCTTTTTTAAATAAAGCTTCCCAGTCTTCTCCACCAGGTTGCCTCATTGAAACACCAAGCGAGACTGTAATTGGAATAGTGGTTCCTTCAAACTCAAACTTATGAGATTCAATTGTCGTTCTAATTCTTTCAGCCACATCTCCAGCAATTGCTACCGGAGTTGCAGAAAGAATTAAAACAAATTCCTCACCACCAAATCTTGAGAAAAAATCTTCATTTCTAATAAGTTTATCTTTTACAAGCCTTGAGATTTCTTTAATAACAAAATCTCCTGGAGCATGACCATAAGTATCATTAACTTTTTTAAAGTGATCTATATCAAACACTATTAGACTTAAAGGCTTACCTATTAAATCAGACCTTTTAATTGCTTCTGGAGCATATGCTTCTAAAGCACCTTTATTGTATGCTCCTGTCATCGCATCTATTTGACCTCTATCAAAAGTTTTTTTGTGAGAAACAGACTCTATATTTCCTTTTTCTAAAAATTTAAAAATAACGTTACCAACTTTTATTTGATCATTATTTTTAAGTTTCACTGTTGTAAGAGGTGGAAGTGGTTGTGAATTAATAATTGTTTTATTTGTAGATTCTAGATCCATTACAAGAGTTTCAGTACCTCTAATAATAAACTTACAATGTGATTTACTTACACTTCTATCATCAATAAAAATGGTGCTGCTTGGTGAGCGCCCAATGACTGCATCAGTGCCTTCTAATTGCCACTGTTTTCCAATGGAGCTTGCAGGACCAACAAGTAAGACAAGTGTTGCTGGAGTTCGAGTCGCACTATCAAGGGTAACCTTTAGTGTATCGCTAGTGAGTATGCTGGTTTTTTCTAAGTCGTCATCTCTAGACATGGGATTTATGATACTAAAACTAGTGCGCTTTCTGCAAGATTTGTTTGTTAAGGGCTAGCTAATAATCACGTCTTCTTCGATACGGTGATAACCTCTCCACTCTTTTAATCTGCCCCTTGGTCTTGTGTTGTTTTCAGAATAAACAAGCTGTACATAAGTCAGTTTCGTTATTTTTCCTAAAGAAGAGACATCCAGTGATGTAATGTCCGTCCATGTCCCTGTATTAAAATACTCTTTTGAATCTCCCCACTGTTTATATTGATAAACATGAGTATGGCCAAAAATAACTGTATGAACACGGTCATCTTTTAAGATATTTTGAGCTCCATCAGATAAATCTGGAAAAATTGCACTCTCTAGAATTACTTTTAATAATGTTTTTAGAGACCAGGATTTTCTTGGATCATTCTTAAAAGCAGATGTTACAAAGTATTTCATCATTTTAAAAATACTTGAAATAGCAAAACGAGTTTCATTAAAAACAATCCATCTCACCATTTTACTAAATGGACGAACTTTATCTATATGTGGGTATTTTTGTTTTAACTTTAAAACAAAATCTACAAAAAAGTGAGAACCAAAGGGCAGGTTTAATATAGGCTCAGGCAGTCCTTTTCTTAAGAAAAATTTCTTTGGATTCATTCTGTTTGCGGCTTCATGCATATGACCATGCTCAATGTGAACACCATCAAAATAATACACAAGTTGGCAATAATTAATTTCAGTATCTAAGATTTCGTCTAGGCGCCTTTGAACACCTGGCCACATCATACCTTGATCGTGGTTACCGACTATATAAGTTATTGTTCTTTTCTCAAAAGAAGCAAACTTTTTTAAAGCCTCAAAGACTCTCTTATGCCCCTCATATATTCTGTTGACTTTATCAACGGAGACTTTCTCAGTAATAACTGGTATGAAATGCCCTTTATAATCTATCTGCAAAAAATTTAGGATATCGCCATTAAGTATGAGCTCAACTTCTATATCTTTATAGTTACCAGTTGAGTGATACTCTAAGAATTCAATAAATTTATCATCAAAATAAAACTCTTCAAACGAGTTAACGGAGCCATCACTTGCAATTAAACCGGTTCCAAAGTGTAAGTCACTTACTACTAGTTTAATTTTTGATGGCAGACTTTCCATGTTAAACTAAAACCTATTCTTTCTCTTAATCATTTGCCTATTAATGAAGTAAATCTCTATAAAATTCAATCTTTTTGTTTTTGACTTTCAAGCATCGTCAAAGAAAGCTTTAAAGCCTTAGCTGTTCTGCGTAAGGCATCATCTCTTTGCGAAAGTTTATCAAGAGATTTCTGATACTGAGATCTTGCTCTTTCTAGATCTTCAGTAAGTGAACCCACTTGTTTTTTAAGATCCACTAACATGTCATCTTTTGTATGAGCAACCGCCTCATTTTCTTGTTTAATAATCTCTAAACGGCTTTCAAGTTCACGCTCTCTCATTCTAAGCCTATTAAACTTTGTCTGCATCTGCTCTTCTAAATCTTCAACTCTTGACTGCAGAGCCTCTACTCTAAGCTCTTTAGCTGAAATGCTCTCCATTAAAATTTCTTTTTCTTCAGAAAAAGTTGACTCTAAGCTATTCACCTCAGCCTCTAAGCTTTTAATCTTTCTTTTTTGATCATCAGAAAGACTTTTAAAGTGATCTCCCGCTACAGCAAGCTCTTGGTTTTCATGCCTTAAAGACATAAGTTCTTTTTCTAAGCGCAGTACTTTTTCTTGTGCAGCTTTTATATAATCAACATTTTTTAAATCTATTAAAGGGTTTCTATCTACTGTAGAGCTCCCAAAGTTTGATACTGGCTCAAGATTTTTAGAGTTTACAGGCTCATCACCTAAGACTTCAGTTTTATCATTATAGTCATTTGGTTTAAGCTCTTCAGGCTTTACTTTAGTTTTAGCCTCTGTTCTTGTGTGTCCCTCGCCTTCTGGAACTATCTTTAATTTCTTTGCAAGGCTTTCAGGAGTCTCCTTACCTTCAACTTCTTCAACGAGCATATCAAAGAATTCACCATCATTTGATGATGATTTAC
>CALLAU010000057.1 GCA_938002015.1 uncultured Bdellovibrionales bacterium | reverse complement strand
GGAAAACCTTTCTTGTCGATAAGCTTGTAATTTGACTTCTTTTTTAAAACAATCTCCCTGCTAATCTCATTTTTACAGTCATGTATACCAATAATAGGTGCAAAGTCATCATCTGATTTATTTAAAATAAAACGTTTTCTGCAGAACATAAAATCTAGAACAACCAAAGAATCGTGAAACCCTTTAACTCTAACACCAGCTGAATAATATGTTCTTTTAATTCCGTCAAACTTAAATACTCCAACAGAAGAGTAGGAATAATCTCTCTTTTTAGCATCTATATCTGTCTTAAAAATCTCTTGATTCCCTTTTTTATAGATGACTTCTATGAGTGCGCTTTCTTCTTGAATCAAACTATGAGTTTCAATATTGGCTGTCGTTGAGTTTTGAAGGTCTAATGTGGAACAAGAAACAAACAAACTTGAAATGAATAGATAAAATACATTTTTCATTGTGAAACCTCTTCAAAGTTAAAAATACTATGAAACATAACTTTTAGTTCTTCAATTTTTGCATGATTTGAGTGGCTAAGTTGGTTTTCAGGAATAACTCTAGTACATTTAAATGTTAAGTGCAGAGCATATTCACTGATAAAAGATAGATAAAAATGATGATGAGAAACAGATCTTCGTATTTCTATAACACCTATTTTATATAAATGATTTTCTAGAAGGTTATTTTCTTGTAGAGACTCTAAAATATTTAAAAACACTGCAGGGTCAAAATTATTTTCTAGTTGACAAGAAATATGATTCTTTAATGTTGGACTGGAGCTATTTTTAAAAATTTTTCCTCCATGGATGATTACTTCATCAGAATTTAATAATTCTTTAAATCTTTCAATGTTAGACACTGTGACCTGGTAATTTTTCATATTCTGGTCAGAAACAATTTGTTTAAAGTGGAGAGTTCTTAGCTCTTCTTCTTCCATATCAAATAAGACACGGGAGAAAGCTGTAGTATCAGCTTGAAGCTCATAAAGATATTCAATAATACTTTGAATTATATCTTGATTTAAATGGGATAGCTTCTTGTCGTTTCTAAGTTCTTGTATACTAGAATTGAAAGAACCTATAAGCCATGATTGATGGTTGGCATCAGCGCTGTTTAGCGGTAGCGTGCAATTTAAAAATTTACTACCCTCTTTATTCCAGAATATTATACAACCAGTGCTTTCCAATAAATTCACAATTGAATTACCACTAATATTATTATGATGTTTATAAAAAATTTCTTTTAAGGTTTTGCTACTATTTTTTGGTAAAGTATCGATGTCTTCATTTGACGTATCGTTGCTACAAGCAGCAAATAGAAAGACAAAAATTGAGAACGATCTGAAAAGTATTAAATGAACTTTAAACATAAAACTTGATTTAACCCGATGTCTCACAGTTGTTTACAAAAGCTATTGGTTTTTTTATTTCAATAACCGTAACAATATACTCGTTATGATCCACTTGAGTCGTTTTTTCAAAGGTACCTAAAACTGATGTATAGCCTATTTTAACCTCAACTCTATCTTCAAAGGAAAAAATTTTTAAAAAATTATTGAGTTCTTCAGGGTTAACATAAATCCTTTCCCCGGGCTCAGAAATTACTGCCTCGTCATGGTTCTTAAATCCATGCATACATGCAGCATATGAAGATGAAGAAATAATAAAGAAAAATATAATTAATGAGCATTTTTTTAAAATATTCATTTTTAAATTACCTCCACCTGCTTAGCTACAAAAAACAGGCCTTAATTTGACTAGCCCAAAACGAAGCAGAGGCCTTTAAGCTGGGTAAAGTCTATAAATTCTTCCAAAATAAACAAAATTTGCAAAATATTAAATAGTTGGTTCTGTGAGGTTCTAGAAACACGAAAGTTGGTTGGAGTGTCACATACTAGGTAAATGTAAAAAAAATACACGTACCAGCTTGAGAATGAGCCTCTAAACACCCTATGTTTCCATTCTGGCATCACCTTTGCTATATAACTTATAGCTATTTAGGAGCATATAGGTATGAAACAACTCATCACGAACTTGTCTATCATTAGCATTATTTTGGTGCCTAGTGCTGCTATTTCTGGTGAGCATTGCTCTAACAGAAACAACCAGTTAGCTCATTTGTCAGGTATTCAAAGAGTTATATGTGAAAAGGCTTTAGCAGCTGGTTACAACCTAGAGGAAGCTGGCTGTATTAACCCTAATGTAGCGTGGTTTGATAGAGATAATTCCATGTCTGAAATTGACGTTAGCTCTAATAATAGGTCAGTTGATTCGAGGATTGGTAGAGCAATGGCCACAATTGCAACTCGAAACGGAAAAACCCAAGCCATTCAAGTTTGCCCTGGAGTTTATTTAGCAACAGCTCATGGGGTTCTTGATAATCCAGAAACTGCAGCTGAACAAAACAGGGACGTAAGATCACCTTCTGACCAAAGAGTGTATACACTGCCCTACCCTCTTTCAAGAGACAGCATCATGAGAGCAACAACCGATGAACAGTATATATCACCGGTTTTAAGAGACCCTTCTAAGTGGTCAGATAGAAAATCAGACTATGTTTTTATTAAGATCGATGAGGGGCAAGCTTTAAGACCAAATGATTTTGTACGACCTTTAAATGGAACTGTTGCTCAGTTTGTAGAAGCCTCTGAGGAATTGAAGTCGATTGAGGCTAATCTATATCGAGGTAAAACAAGGTTTGACCTTACGGATAATAATACTCCAGATAATGACAGAACATCTTGGAAAACTTCTTTTGAAGATTTACAGGAGATCTATGAAAAACCTTTAAAAGTTAATAGTAGATGTAAACTCGTTTCATCAAACACGGGTTTAATAAGTTCCGATTGTCCGTCTGAGAGTTCAGTTTCAGGATCACCTTTAATAACAACAGTTGATAATGAGCCTTTTCTTATGGGAACTGTAAATAGTGGTTTTGATGGTGATTTCGGTTTTTTAACAAATAATAACGGTAATAACTATGTACCTTCAGAAAGCTTTTGTAGTGATTATGAAACTGCTTGTGGGCAACCTTGTGCACAATTCGATCAAGTTGTTCCTAAAAAAGAACAAACCGTTTCATTATAAGAAAAAACAATTTCTCTCACTAACTTTTGTTTAAGGTTCGTCTTAGTAATACCGACTAAAGTAGATATGAAAATTCTAAAAAGGTCTTGGTTTGTCATTTTATGTATTTACTGTAGTTATACGTTTGGGCAACAAAACACAAGCGATCTACTAATGGTTTTACCTGATACGCATATGCTTGAAGAAGGAGGCTCTATAGAGTGTTCTGCAAGCCAAATTAAAGATGATAGGGGTTATTGTGTTGATGTTGCACCCAGCTGCGGCAGTGGTGAAGAATGGATTGGAGGTATGTCTGGAGGTAGGTGCGTTCAAACTTCAGTCTGTGGTCCTGATGAAGTTGAGATCAGTATGGGTGGCAAAGATGGTGTGATATGTAAGGCTTTACTAAACCAAAACCCATTAGAGGATTGTGATTCTACGTATGACTTTATAATCGATCCAGAAGGCCATAGCAGTTGCGAAAGACGAAATACAGTAGAAAGAGATAGAGCTGAAGCTGAAAGGCTTGCAAAACAAGAAGCCGATTCATTATTGCCAGGAGCAATTAACGAGAGAGTTTCAACGCTATCAGACCAGTGTAGATCTGCCGCCGCCCCAGTATTTCAAAACTGTATGTCTATGGCCGAGGTAGATCAAGTTGCTGATTTCTCTGGAGCTAATACTGCTCAAGCTTGTAATGCTCTAAAAGCAAATACTGAAGCCACAATTAATGGTGTAACATCACAAATGAACTCTTGTGTAGCCAGTAGAGAAACAATTCAGACCTCTTGCCCAAGCATTACAGGAGAGGTCAGAGTTGTTGGCGAGGCAACTGTTGGTGGACAAACTGCTAGAGCTGTGAGTGTTGGAAGTGATCGCATAAGCGAGAATGTAAGTATAAAAGATCGAGCAAATGGGATTATTGAATCATTAGCACAAGATATTTCTGCAGCAAACACAGAGCTTTCTCGTATTTCTAGTGAAGCACAAGCTTGTATTGCTAGGATTGAAGAACAAGAGTTTGATGAGTCAGTTTATGCTGGTCATAATAATGATGGGAATGGTTTTTCTGGTGATACTGATGGTGAATATAGTGCGACTGATAAAGATACAACCCACACTCCCCCAGGAACAGATAGCAGTGAGCTTTCTAGTACAAAATCAGGAGGAGGTAACCCGTGGGGCAACTTATTAGGGGTCGCTGCTGGAGTTGCTGCTGGATCAATGGGTGCTGGCGAGTCTGAAGTTCCTACCCCTAGTGATGATGGGGGGTATAGTTACAAACCTTATAACCTTGATGATTCTACACTTGGCAGTGGAGGCGGTAGCCCTAGCTTAGGCGGCGGAGCGCCTTATGATCAAAATGGAACAAGTTTTAATAAAAGACCAGATCCTTTTATTCCAACTAAAGACGCCACGGGCCCTGAAAATCCTGATGGTGATAATGCAACTTTAGCTGGAGGTCCAAGAGCAAGTGGTGGAGCTGGAGGTGGTTTTGCAGGAATGCCTCCAGATGCCAATGGTAGTAGAGCAGCTAATGGAAGAAGCGGAAGAAGAAATGGGCTAGCAAAAGCACGGCAAATGATCTCTGGTCACAAAAGAACTAAGCAGAACACAACAGGTAACGGGCGTTCTGGAATAAGAGGAAGGCTTTCCCCTCAAGCAATGAAGCTTGCTTATGAAAAAGCAGTAAAAAAATTCGGTAGAAAGGTTCCTTTAAAGTTTGATGGCTCAAAGTATATTCCTGACTTACTTGCAATGAAAAATTCTAGGAATTTTAAAATGAGAAATGCTAGAGCTATTGCAATGTATAAAGGGGAAAAAGTCGAAAAAGAAATGACCTTAGACGAAATTCTTTTAGAAAAACAAATTAACCCTAATGCTAAACACGGTATTTTTAGAACTATGAATATTTATTTTAGAAGAAACTTTGAGAAAGCTAGTCAGGCAAATGGGCTCAAGCTCTAATTTTTTCATAGCTTTTTTACTATTTACACCTTTTGCTTTTGGAAAACAGCAATTACCTTCTGAACAGGTGATTGAAATAGCAAAAGCTACGGCTACCATTACTATCAAAAGCAAAATAAACCCTTCTATCGAGCTCTCAGGGACAGCTTTTTTTGTTAATCCTAATCATTTAATTACAAGCCTTCATAACTTTAATAAACTTATAGTGAAATCAGAAGAATACTATTTTGAAATTGAAACTTTTGACGGAGTCTTAATAGACAAACCTGAAGTAGTTTTTAATTCTTTAAATGATGATCTAAGTTTAATTAAAGTAAACTACCAAAGTGATAATTTTATTAATATTTTTAACAATACTAAAAGAGTAAAAACTTTAAGTAACATTTATGGATTTGGAAATATGAATGGCTGGGGAATTGTTCAATTTCACGGAAGCTTTTTGACTGAAGCATATAGAGAAACTGATGAAAATAGAGTATTAATCTCTTCAAAAAAATACTATCAAGGCAACAGCGGCGGCCCTGTTTTTGATGAAAATGGTTTGTTCATAGGAATAAGTACAAGCATTGTCTTAAATAAAAATGAAGAGCTGACGTGCGATATTTCAGGGTCTTTAGGTCTATTAACTCCTGCTTTAGCAGTCAAAAAATTCATTTTTCAGTATGAAATGAGAAAAAATAGACCAACTAATTTAAAAACTATTTCCAAGGTCAGACAGTTTAGTAACAAGAAAGCATCAACCCAGTAATTAATGTATCATAATAATTAGAAACCAAATTAAATCGCATCCCAAATTTTTGAGCACAATTCGTTCGCCCCTCTGGCGAAGAGTGATTAAAAATTCTCAACAAAAAATAAACTTTAGCCAGAATAAGACGAGGAGTTTTTGTGAAAATTCTCGTGAGAATTGGCAAAAAAACTCCATTATTCTGGTTAAAACTATCTGCTAATTTAGCCTTAACCTTCAAGTATGGCTAAAATAAATGAGCCTAGTACAAGAAGAAAAATAGTATAAAAAGCTATCGAAGATCGTTCCTTTTTAAATCTAATGAACCCTATTCCTGATAATAAACATATAAATATTAAGCGCATCGAAGGTCTAACAGTCCAATCTAAACCTAAAACTGGACGATCATTTACACCTGCTGTAAAGAAAAATAGCGTTGCTATCAGTATAAATAACCCAACAAAAAATATAGATAAATAATACTTAGATCGATCAACAATTAAATTCATTTTTCTTGCATTCATAATTAAACATTAACTAATTAGTACAGACTCTTCAACACTAACCTACAATTATACTTAACTAACTATATAGTACTAATACTTATAAATCCTTGAAAATACATACTATAACGAGATGTAGTAGCTGACTACCTCCTCTAAACCATGGGTGGGAGGGGGTAGTCAGCTACGGAAGCGAGTTAATTTGTTATGTATTTTCAAGGATTTATCGATTTTTACCTGAAATCTAAAGTGGTGAGTAACTTTCCAGTTAAGATTTCACTTAATAAGATCCAAAAAAAACCTGGCTTATGATCGCCAGGCTTAAATTCACTTCAAATAATCACAAAAGTTTCTAGAATTTATTCATCAGATAAGCGTGATAATTTTTTTGTTCTTCTGATATTTTAGACATGTTTAAAGGTTGTTTAAGAAACTTCTCAGATGCAAGTTTAATTTTTATTTTAAAAGCTCCCGGTCTAAAGAGCCTTCTAATCATTATAACTTCACCTATTTTAAGATTACGAATCACATTAGGATGAATTATAAACTCATCAGTTTCTCTAATAGAACCAAAGCTTTCAGTCGTATTATTCTCAAAAACATTTGTTTTTTTAAATGTTTTTTGAGTACCAATTGATGCTGCAATTAACTCAGGTTCTTCATTTTCTATTGTTCCAAAGAAAATTTTTGTGCCCATATTACCCATAAATCTTTTTGCAAATGAGTCACTTATCTTATTTAAATCAGCTAAAATTTGGTGTGCAACCACTAACTGCACGCCTGAAGAGCGACTTTTATTGGGAAGATGAATAAAATCCTCAGTAAAAAAATCAGAAGCCTCATCAATTATAATAGAGCAGCTATTCTTAGAAAACTGCTCTCCGTTTGCATTACAAAAGCCAATAGAGTTGATAATATCATTTAGAAGTAATTTACCAGCTAAGACTGAAGACTCTCTGTTTTTCATTGCATTTAACTGAATGAACAAGAAATTATCTTCAAAAGTAATTTCACGCACACTTGGAGATAGAGGCTCTGTTGTTGCTAAAAATCTTCCTATTTCTGAAAATTTGATATTAACTAGGTTAGAAATCAGGCCTGATATATCCTTTTTACCCTCTTTAGAATATAAAAAAGAAATAAACTCGTTGAGCTTATTGTTATCATTTTTAAAGACATTAAAATTTTCTTCTAGTTTTTCAAACAATTCTTTGCTTGTAAGCAGGTTTTCTATGTCACTAATATTTATATATTTTTTGTATTTAAATCTAATTTCGCTATAGTAATCTATAACTAAATTGAGAGCTAATGAAGCCTGACTCTTATAGTATGGCTCAGACCATTCAATTGAGTTCATGATTAAATCTTTAATATCAAAAAAATCCTCCCTTTTGACGGGATTAATACTTGTGGATTCATCTGTATTATTTGTAGATAAAAGTTTTAATCTGTGGTCTCTTCCATACTTTTCATGCATCGATTGAACCCATTCTAATAAGCTCTTGTCTGCCTTCATATCCAAAAAAATAACAGATTCACCTAACTTAATCTTAGATTCGATTATATTTTTTAACAGATTAGTTTTACCAGTCCCTGTTCCTCCAACTATATGTACGTGCCTTTTTAAATTCTCTTCATACAAAAGCTCTGTTTTTTTTGATTGCAATCTCTTACCAATCTCAATTGTTTCTCTACCTCTATTTAAGTAAAAATAAGGATTTAAGAATCTCTCAATTAAGCAAAATTTTAATTCTTGTTTACCAACTATTTGGCGATAATTAACTATGCAAGAAAATAAAGTACTAATTACAACAATTATGGAGTAAACCGCTAAATGATTCAGACCACCTAATGATAATAAAATTTTAGAAAAATATGAACCATATAGCTTTGTACTTTTGATCAATAAAGCGGCCTCTTTCAAAAAAAGAGATATCAAAATCACGAAAACTATACCAGTCAGAAGAAGATACTGAAATCTATTTTGAAAAAAATATTTTAAAACAAATTTATAATAAACAGTTTCCGCTAAAACTATACCCGATAGAAAAAAAAGTAATGATAAAGGATATAATACTATTGCTTCAATGAGTAAGACGAATAAAAATCCGGCAGCTACGATAAGTAGAATACCAACTAATAATGCATCAGTCTCATCTTCAATAATTTTTAATTTATTTCTCATAAAAACCTTTTTAGTAGATTAAGCTGCTAGTTAGTAACAAAGTGATATTTTTAAAAAATATACTATCTTGGTAGGCTTTTTTTATTTTTTTGTTCTCACAGAGAATAAAACCATGGGTGGCACCCTCCATATTAATTTTTGAATTCAAGTTTGTGATTTTTTCTAAAATCCTAGGTTTTGACTTCAATACACGCTCATACTCAACTACAAAGCTATCAGAGCTTGTAGAGAATATTGCATCTGGAATTGATCTTGAGTGCCTATTGCTTAGACCAGAATCATGCGCTAAAAAGCGATCTGATTTCCATTTATTAATTGTATATAATTTTTCAAAGTGAAGTCTATATAAAGACAGATTTAAGCTATGGGTTTTATGCTTATAAGAAATACCTTTTGGCAAATCCAAAAAAAAAGATTGAGAAAACTTAAACTGTACAGTGTTTAAGCCTTCTTGAGTTAAAATAAAATATCTTCTCCCTGCTTCTGTGACCATCTTAACAAGTAGGCCAGCTTTTACTAGACGGTTTAGTATTTTGTAAGTTGTATATTCATTTTTACAATGTGAAAAAAAGAGCCTATGAAAAGCGTCATAGCCTACAAAATCCATTTCAGCAGTATATTTTAATATCAGATAATCTCTATCAGTGAGGCGATATCCAAGTTTCTCAATCATTGGACTCCTTAAAAATCTCCATAACTTTATTTTTAAAATTAGGATCCTTCTTTAACTTTTCGTTTATTAAATATTCATCAGGGCTCAGTTTGAGTATTATGCCTTTGGTGATTGAATCACCGCCTAATTCTGCAACTTTGTTAAAATAATCATCTTTAGTTAAAGATACCCCCCTACCCTTTAATTCTTTTTTTACTAAGTCGTATGACACATCTAGTTTATTCTTACCCATGCTTCTCTCCTTTTTAGTTTATAGTAATTTTAGGACTGCTTAAAAAATTAATTTCATAGATTCTATTTTCAGTAATATATGCAATATCCTTAGAGTTCTCTAAAGCCTCTTTAAATCTATCAGTGATAACCCTAACGCCTTTACTACCAGCCATATATGAGCTTGATTTAATATCATTTGATTGAATATTACCAAATAAGCTCTGGTTTACCTGTATTTTAGATTCAAGTAGGGATGAGCCGAAAGCCGAAAGGACATATCCTATTAAATTCCTACTATTTGAAGGTGTTATATATTTTGTAGGTGAAATCAGCGAGCTGCCTTTGTGCAAACCTTTTGAAGAGATTGAAAAAGTCTTGTCACCCTCAGTACTAAGGCTATTAAACTCAATAAGTATCTTTTTTGAGTTAGTCTCTAATCGAGCATAACCTATTACTTTGGAGCCTATTAGTGGACCATCAAGAATACTACCACTTACCTTAGTTCTCTCTCCTTCAATAGCATTTATAACCCCTTCTATTAAGATCTTAAATGTATCGCCCAAACTAATTTTTTTCATAATATATGTTGAATGATCAGTAACAGTGCTAATATTTTTTATTCTGATTCCCTTACTTGAAGTAACTTTTGCGTAATCAGGTAAATTGCCGCGAATTAAGATTTTTTTCTTTCTTATTTCAGGGGTAACAGCCCTCTTTTTGCTCTCTTTAATATTTGGATTAACCCATAATGCCTTTGAATATACAGTCTTAGCAGATAGTAAAATTGATAATATAACCATAATCATAAATTAACTACTTTCTCTAGCTTTGATTTAAAAAGGTGTTTAGGCTTAATTCTAGTAAACAACTTAGTCTTTTTAATATTCTTAATTTTCTTTTTAGCCTTATAAAAGGAGTCATCAACATAGACTACATCTTGATGGTTGTGCTTCGAAGGAACCAAATCAAATACGTATATGTCTTCGTTAGTGGTTCTAACAATAAGGTTAGATGGGTTTTTGCTCTCTTGAGATAAATTAAGTGTTATCTCTCTTGCATAGGTTTTTGATGTTTCAGCTGTATAGAGCTGTGGTATACCAACCCTTATTTCTTCTACAGTATCAGGAAAACGAATCACACATGCTTTCGCAAAGGCAATGTAAATCTTATTTACTCTTTTTCTATCAATATCAAAGTTTTCAATTCTTTCTACTGAATTAGCTGTAAAAGTAAGAAGTATTAATAATAAACTATATACTGTTGTTGAGCTCATCAATTTGCAACCCCCATTTATCTTCTTCAGACCTCTCTACATCAATAATTCTTAAACTAATATTTGCTTCATTTTTTAGAATATGACCGTTTTTTGTAAATTCTGATAAAACAGACACTAACCATAAATTTTTATCTTCATCATAATCGATACTTTTAATCAGAGTTTTCTCTGAAATATTATGTTTCTTTGACATCTCTAAAAGTTTTTTAAATTTAACAGCTTCTTGATCCTTCCAAAGGCGAGGAGATAAATACTTAACACCCTCATCTAACTGTTTAAACAGATTGAGATTGTCGTAGTTGTAATAATAAGACACCCATAATCTAATAAAATTAATCTTTTCAGATATTTTAGCCTTATGATCTGTTAAAATTTTTGTTTCATTATCTGTAATCGCAATAACTACTACCTTAGTTACATTCTTATTTAAGTAGAGCCAACCAGATATCATTAGAGCTATTAAACATATGATTAAAGGAATTTTACGATATACATCGATTAAACTTAACATTTTTTCCCCTTATCTTTATCATTCATTTTATTGCCAAGAGCCTTATGAGTTTTTGGATAGTTCTTTTTGATTTCATATTCACCTATAGAACTCACTTCATCGTTTATAATCTGTTCAGACATATCTATATCTTTTCTGTCTAAATTAATTTGTTTAGATTCTTGTAAAGCCCTATAAGTTAGAGGGCTGTCTTCGGATATTTTTGCGTCAGCAATAGATTCAAACGTATTTTTACTTATAAGCCTACTAAGCTCTATATCTTCATTTTTCTTAATGGAGTTACTAACCTCATTTAAAGCATCAAACGTATTTGGTAGATCTGACAACATACTAACTTCACCCAGTGTAGAAAGATTATGATCTTTTGCTGTCTGAGCCATTTTTCTATCTTTTGTTTGATGGCTTTTATCTACAGCTGACTTAAGGTCTGGATTTTCAATAAATGATTTAGCTTCCCCTATCGAACGAGCCTCACCACTGGCAATCATAGAGTTTATTTGTTCTTGTTCTTTTCTTGTGTTCTCCTGTAACTGCATAAAGGATTTAGGCGAGCTTTCTTCTAAATCATATTCTGCTAAACTTGTATTTAATGATTCCTTTAGACTTTCAGCTCTTTTTTCATCCTCATACTCCTCAATCGCATCTCTTTGAGAGTTTAATGATAAACCTAATTTAACAGGAAGCCCTTCAGCGCTTACTCCAAGTGTGCCTTTATGTAAGCCGTCTTTAATTTTGTTTTTTTCTGATTCGTATGAAAATTCTTTACTTTTAGCCTCTATTGTCTCAAGCCCACTAATTATAATTGACTTAATTTTAGTTGAGTAACCAATCGCCAAAAGACTTAAAGCTGATGCAAACAACAAGTTCCAATAATAATCTAGCTCTGTTACTCTTTGGAATGACGACGGGGAAACAAAGTCTCTCATTAAGTAATTAACAACTAACCAAATAAGTGATCCAAACAAGGCTTTGGTTACGGTATCAGTTAAAAAGTTTAAAGACAGTACAGATGATAACATATAAGAAAATGGTAAACAAAAAGCTAAGACTAAACTTAAAATCCCAATTAATATTGTATTTATTGAGTTGGCTAAGGTAGCAAAAAAAATAACTGCATATGTTACACCAGAGGTAAAAAATGATTTTAATAAAGAACTTTCTTCATGTTTAAAAGTTTGTTCACTAGGTACCTTTATATAAGATCCAACAATATCAAGATAAACTGGGAAGAAATGATCAAATACAAATAAGAAAATAACTGTTGAAAAGGCACCTTTAAGGGCCCTAAATGCACCATCAGTTCCACTCAAAGTAATACTCATATACAGAAATCTAAAAACCAAGAAAAGTCCTAGAAACTGTCCAACATAACTTGAGCTAACATGGTAGTACTCCTTAATGCTATTAAAAACACCGATCATTTTTTGACCCTTGTTAAGTAATTAAAAAATCTAGAGGGAAGATCTTCTAGAGCTTTTATATTCTTTTTACGGTCTTCAGCTTGTTTAGCTCTTTTAACCTCCTCTTTTAAACTGTTTTTCATAAGTTCAATTTTAACTTTTTCAATTTCTTCTTTCGTCTCTTCTTGTTTTCTATTGCCAACCTCTTGAGCAGCAACTTGGCAAGAATCAGGGCTTAAAGAGCAAAGAACAGAATATAATGCAGTAGTCTTTTTTAGACCTTTTGTAACGTTAGATGACCTTTTATTGTAAGCATCTATAAACTTAATTCTTTGAGCCTCACCTGCTAACTCACTACTTTTGCCCCTAAGCTTTGCCACGGAAGTAGAATATTCAACAGCCAAGTCTTCTACTTCAGAATAATCTAAACCATCTTTTGTAGTATGAACGAGCTCATCAATCATAACACTTGCTGCAGTCGCACCTTCGAGTTTTTTCATGCCTTCAGTGATCCCGGCATCCATACCAAAAAAAGCGTGTGTACTGAAAAATGGTATTAATAAGAGATAAATCACACTGATCTCCTCTCTCTAATACCTTTTTTACGCTCTAACCATTCTAATAGGTCTATAGCTTCTTGCTTAGAAAGATTGAGTTCACTATTTTGAAATGATCTTATTTTTTTCTTATCATCATCATCTGAACTTAACTTATAGTATTCTTCAGGTGTTAGACTGACCCTATAAATTTTAGATATTTCTCCATTAGTATATAATACTTCATTACTAATTTTCTGCTCTGACCTTAAGCTCTTAATTTTTTCATATACTTCTGAATCAATATTCAAACGCTCAATATATTCATCTCTTTTACCATCTACAGTATAAAGAAGTTTATTTTTTAATTGAGATATCAATCTTGTATCTTTATGTAGACAGACTTGATCGGTTGTTTGTGCGATTATACAAATTGAGCCTCCATACTTCCTGATATTAGAAGCTATATTACATAAAAAATTATAATTTTCTTTAATAAATACAGGGCACTCATCTATTATTAGCACCTTTTTTCGTTCCTTATCAGTTAACACTAAATAATTAAAACAAGTTATAAGTGCTGACATCGCTGCTTTAGAGAAGCTTGGATCTTGTGCTTGAAATATTTCTTTAAAATCAAAGTACTGTAAATTGGTACTAATTTCCCCTTCCTTCGGCATAAACGCATTTTTATACAAACCTTTAGATCCATATCTCTCAAGTAATTTTTTCCTTGGAAATTTTTCAGATAAATTTAGAAAATCATTAATAGTTAGCTCAACAGTACTACTTCTGTTATCTAATACAAATTTTTTCACTTCAGTTTCAATAATTGATTGAAGCTCTCTATTTAAAACTTTTTCATCTATTTCAAGTATCAAATTACAAATAAAATCTGATAAAATAGAGGTGATTTCTTCTACACTTACATTAGATCCATTATTAACTATATAAAATGGATTTAAACCTGATGGTTCCGATAGAGTAAAACTACTTATGACTCCACCAAGCTGATTAATAGTATTCACATGAGAACTTCCTACATCTAGAACCTGAACCGTGCAATTTTGATTCTTAGACAAGTTGTCTAAGATAAGCCCTGTTAGTACGGATTTTCCTGTCCCTGTTTGCCCTATAATTAAATAATTATGTGATTTATTCTCTATATTAAAATAATCAAAACGAGATAAGGAGTTGTCTCTTCTTTGTAAGAATAAAGATTTGTTATCTAGCTCTCTCGCAGTTGCATCTCCTTGAGTAATGAGAGGTATATATGGACTTATTTTATTAGAAAGTTCTTTAATATAGAGATTTTTTAAAGAGCTCAAAGTAGAGTTCATTAATACAGATTTGGCCCCCCAAGTTTCCAGTGTAAATTCGGCCAGATATGATAAATCCCTCACTAATTTACTCGATCTAAACGTATGTCGAGCAGTATCTAAATTAGACTTAAAGTACACTACACAATCAATCTCACAGAGGTTATTTCCTCCTAAAGTTACATCAGATAAAACTTGCTCTGTATCTAGTTTCTTTTTTGCTCCTGTTAAGTCTCTTTCAGCATCTCTTTTTCTTGATAACCTTCTTAGATGAGTCTCACTGCTATGTTTAGATAAAGGCTTCACCGTAGTAACAACTGTAAAATTACTACCAAGCGAACCCTTCAAAATTGACCATATTTCAGTAAAAATAGGCTTTGTTGATAAGTCTTTTAACTTAAAAATAGTCATATTTTCATCACCCGTATTGATAACTGGATTATGGAAACTTAATAAACAGTATGACTGAATTTGGCTTGGCAGCTCATCAGTTGTAACCAGCTTTGCTTTAAATTCAGATTTTAAGAGATCTAAATCTATTAGCTTATCAAAACTTTTAATACATTTTTTGGGGTTAATTCTAAATATATTTTTAATAGAGAGTTCTTTTTTAATTACTAAAAATAGTCGATGAGTATTTACAGGAACAAATTCAGTATAATTTCCTCTAGTTCCTATAACAGGGTTACTTTTAATTGGTTTACAATCAGATATAAAATCAAAACTCAAAGATGGTTCACTGAAAAGCCTAGTAAGATTCTTATTTAAACCCTGTTCATTAAAGTTTTCTGAATCTAGATGCTCTAATTCAAATACTTTGAACACCGATGTTTTACTAAAATAATACATTTCATCATCTAGTTTGTATTCCTTGAACATTATTTAATCCTCTCAAAGATTGATATGTAAAACGAGTGCAATACCGAATATAAAAAACCTTTTCTAAACTTTGTTTTAATTATTGATAACAACCCACCAACAAACCCCACTATTAGTAAATATAGTAAAAATAACTCTTCCTTTGGGTATAAGCTCCTTAAGAAAATAAGTAGCAAAGCAAGTAATACTAAATCATTAAGCTCAAGTCCTAAAAAGATACTTTTATTGTTAAGGCTTCTTGAAGGGTTGATTTGTTTCATGATCCTAAAAGTAACTTTGATAGACTAGGAGCTAAGTAAAGGATGATTTGACCAAAAATTGAGCCCTTAACAATAAATTTGCCGTAATCAACAATACCAGCACCCCAAAGCCCTGCACCAACAATTAAGGCTAAAGCGCCAGCTGCATGTGCAATAGCAAGTGCGTCTGAATTAAAACTGTTAACCTTGGAGGCAACACTGTTAGATGAACAAAGAGCTACTTCACAACAAACAGTAATACCAATTAATATTATTCCTAAAATTTTATATTTTTTCATATACCCTTCCTTTAGTTTAATTTTATTTCTATATTTTCATGAGTGAGTTTATCTCCATTGATAAACCATTCAGATTTAGAAAAAACATCCCACTCTCCCATTAACTTTGCTTTAGTTTTTCTATCCATTGATTTAAATACTTTTGATTTTATTATTGAATTGCGAATATCAAGCTCATTGATTTCATTTTCACTCTTTTTAACTTTATCATTTTGACTATTAAAATAAGTCTCAGTTAACAGCATGCCCCCAGTTGCGCAAAGTCCGCCATATAAGCCAGCATGCATTTCAGATTTTTCCGTTTTAGGAGCAGTTACTGCACCAACAAGAGAACAAGTTAGAAATGCTGCTATTCCAGCTTTAACAGTTTTATTATCTAGGCTTGAACAGCCTGAAAAGTTAATTAGTAGGATAATGTAAGTAAGTTTTTTTAAAAGCATGATACCTCCTCATTGTCTTTAATACACAATCTAGAAGATTCGCCAGCGGGTCCATTACCTATATATATTACTCCTCCTAACTTTCCATCTCTTACACCATAACAAGAAACTGGATTTCCTTTTGATTCTCTCGCGCTTAAATTAAAATTATTTCGAAAGTTTTTACTGCTTAAAACAAGTTTTCCGCCTCTGCCACCTGAAAATCTTAAGTCGAACCTATCGTTTATAGGGTCAGGAGTGTTGTAATTTCGCTCAGCAGTACAATTTCGATAAGTATAGTAATGCTTGTTTTTACAAAAATATCCTTTTGAATCTGATTCATTTATAATGAAACCCACGTCATCAAGATCATAATGCCCAACAGGTGCTGCATTCTCCCCAGCTAAATCAATATGCGCAGTACCTTTAATAACCTCAGCCTCTATATTTATATCACCAGCTGCTGTTCCATCATTTAGACAAGGGCCGTAATCAGTTTCATCAAATGAAAAAATCTTTGTATTATTCTCAAATACTAAAGTATCTGTGGTAATACTTAATTGAAACCCTTTTATCTTTACTACAGATCCTTCTTTAAAAATAATTCTAGAAGCATTAATTTCTAAGTCATGATTTAGAGTTGTTTCACCAATGAACAGATACTCTTTGAGTGAATACTCTTTAACAGGGGAACTTGCTGATCGATCATCTTCTCTAAATCCTTGACCACAGCTTGAAAGTATTAAAAATATAATAACTTTCAGTTTAATATTCATTACTTGTTTCCCGAAAACACTGTTTCTATTGGATGATTA
The DNA here is from genome assembly GCA_938002015.1 of uncultured Bdellovibrionales bacterium. GTDB lineage: Bacteria > Bdellovibrionota > Bdellovibrionia > Bdellovibrionales > UBA1609 > JALZUR01. Next base: position 5,995 of record CALLAU010000057.1, on the reverse strand, counting down.
TTTTCTAGTTTTGAAAGAATAGTTGCCTTAGGAAGTGGCTCCCATAAGATAATGTCTTGAGCAACTAGATCATTTGATTTATATTTTTTCTCGTCACTTCCAACAATTGTTCTTGGTCTTATGATAGCTGAAACTTCAACTTTAGAACCTTTTTTTAGATTTTGAACTCTATTTGCTAAAGTATTAAAACAGTATATTTCATACCAGACAGTTTCTGTCCTAACCCACTCTTTCTTAGAATCATCCCAATAAGACTCATTAACTCCTAGATTTAGTACTGTAAATTCATTATCATTTTTTTCAGAATATAAAACTTCAGGATCACTTCCAAGATGACCTCTTAATACTGATGGTTTAAAATTTTTATTCATTTTTGACTCCTTTTGTTTAAGCTGATTGTTTTTTTTGATTCTATAAATTGAATTTTATTTAAACTATTTTTTGACTTAGGATTTCTTTCGGATTTACTCGTATACAGATTATCTGAGTGATGTCCTAATTGCTTACTAAGAATAACTTCAGTTAAAAGATTAATATTTACCCCAAGCTCTTCAGCTAAAAGAATTTCTTCTTTAAATTTACATTTATATTCAACCGGAATTTTTGAAATGTTATGTTTAAGTCTTTCTATGATTGGCAAGTACTTATCTGGTTTATTTAAAACAAGTCTCTGTAGTACCCACTCATCTTGTTCACTTGGTTCTTCTTTTACGTCTATGTTTTCAAAATACATCTTCTTCTCCTCATTTAGTGCAGATAAATTTTGCACAAAAATTTTTTACAAATATTTTTAATTTTATACTCTTCTTTTTTTGCTTCGATTAAATCAAACTTAAGATTTCTCTTTTCATTCAGAGGCATTAATAAAAGCTGCTTCTTAAATTCTTTTTTTATAGAGTAGTAATATCTCGGATCAGCTATCATTAGTTCTTTCATGATCTCTTCATCATCTGAAAATGAATCTAAATTATTACTCAGTCTTTGCATCTATGTTTGCTCCCTTAACTAAAAGTAACTTTGTACTTAAGCCCTCTTCCCTTCAGTCCGTGCTCGAATCATGGTTTATTTTAGAAAAATCATATTTTTTAGAATTTTTTTTGAAATAGTCCGTATACGGACATTGTGGCCGAGTATGATTAAGATTGGCCGTATATGGATAAAGTAGCCACCGATGGCCTAATTTAGCCGCCCGCGGAGTGTAGGTATTACAAAGCTCTAAAAAACTAGTCGCAATTTGTTTATATATAGTCCATAGTCGCCGCTTAGGGAGGTTTAAATGAGTTTATCATCATCTGTTAAAGAAAGAGCCCTAAGGCTTGGTTTTACAGCCCGTCACATCTCATTAGCTGCAGATATTCCATATTCTACTTTGAATAAATTTTTAAGAGGAGAAAGAAGCCTTGATTCTAATAAGCTTGAAAGAGTTTTAAAGGTTCTTCATTTCGATCTTAACTATGAACTTAATAAACCAGCTCCAATTAGTAACAAAACACCCTCTTATATTAACAACTACTTAAATGATATCGCAGGAATTTATAATGGATAGTTTAGAATCATTACCAAATAACAAAACTCTTTATAATAGAGATCTCTCAGAAGATTTAAGAAAACTGTACGAAGATAATGCCGTCGCAGAAGTTTATGCTATTTTTGCTAAACACCCTGTGATTAAGTCTACGCAAGAACTAGCTGCTATTTTAAAAATTTCTCTAGAGCAAGCAACTGACAATTTAGATTGTCTTAAAAACGTTGGTTTAGTTGTGTTTACAGCTAAAGGCTATCAATTATCTAGCGATCCTAAAACAATTGATTTTGGAAAAGACCCTGATAAAGAAACTAGACTTAAAAATCATGTTTCACGCTTACTCCATATAACTTCTAAGCTTCCCAAAGCTGACAAATATTCAGATAAGTTTGTAAATGCCTGCTCTTCTATGGAGAATATAAAACAACTCAACAGAGATCTAATTAAATGTGTCGATGACTTTATTAAACGAAATGAGAACATTCCTAAGGAAAAAAGGGACCATTTAATTTCATTGTGTTTTGCTAATACTATTAATGATATTTCACTCGAATCCAACGAGGTAACTTATGATATATAAGACATTTTTTCTAATTTCTTTACTATTTACATCTTACTCATATGCACAAGTAGTAACTGGAGGAGGTTTTGAAAATGCTGATTCTTTCAAAGATCAACAGTTTTTAAATGTTATCGAATTAGATCAACTTTTAAACGCTGATTCGGTTACACATTTTTATAATGCAGATACACACGTTAATGGTAATGCCCCTAAGGTTGATATCGCTCAATTTGGCTTTACCGGTTATGAGGTTATCGTTAATGAAGAAGCTCTAGGGCTTGGCAATAGGGATATGTTAAATTATTACTCCGGTAGCTTAGATACTGATTTCACTGCTGTAGACCTAGCTAGAGAGGTCGTTAACAGCGCCTATAATCTGGCCTCTGGTGACAAAGAAGTTACTCTTGATATTATATCTAAGTATAACCCTTCACTGCATAGTTTTGTTGAATACTCACAACCAGAGGTTAAGTACTTAGATCCAAAAGACCGAATCCAGCATATTATTAACAAAACTGCTGAGGCTTCTTATTTAGGTGACTTCAACATACAGGACTAAATTATACAATTTGAATCAAATCTTGATTTTTAGAGGTGATTCTAGACTGTTTAACGTTCAATCAGCACTGAAGACAATTTTTTTAAAGTACCTCAATTTCATTAGCTGCTAGTTGAACATTAACTTTAAGGTTCTAGCACCTGTTAAATCCCCAATCTTTTTGAAAACTCTCTTTAACAAAATAAACTTTTGCGTAAACATCATTATTATCACCAAAAAATTGTCTCGTTAAAAGTGTAGGAACTCTTTTTTAACTTCATCTATATTTAAAGTTTTATCACTTTTAATTCTGTCCTTAATCACCTGAAGTAGCATTCTTTCGTAAGAGGCTGACCCTAGTCCAAATATACCCTCTTTTGGTTTTAAAAATGCTTTTTTATCCTCCTCTTTAAGCGTTGATATGAATTTAAATGCCTCTTCAGATAATTCTAATTCAGCTCTTTTGGATAACTCTTCATTTCTTCTCTTAACTATTTCTTTTCTTCTATTTATTTCAGCCTCTTCATGTTTCAAGAACTGTGGAGAATAGTAACTTGTCCCTTCTCTTGGGCTCTTACCATTACGACCTTCATTTCCTCTTAATATACCAAGAATAAACCCTAGAGGACCTTTATGTGGCGAGACATTGTTATTAAGTAAATCGTACGAAAAGTGTTCTAAAGAATCTTGTACATCTTCGTGTGTCAAGCTGTTAGCTTTAGAGTGATAAATCTGTTTTAGGTGTGTTTTACTAAAAGAAAAATCCTTACAAACATCAGGTATCTCTATATTTAGCCAACTTTCGGGCAAACTGTTAAATTCTTTAGTTGTTGTTTTTTCTTTTGTTTCATTATCTCTGTTATTAACATAGTAACTACTACTACTAGAGTAATTTGTACTCTGATTAGTACTCCTATCGGTAGTCTTATTTGTACTCCAATGGTTATGATTACCTAAGTTTGTTTCGTGCTTTTCTAGATCTATTAGTTGACCAAAAATAGTTTGAGGTATTTGAAAAGACATCCAACCTCCCCTACCCGATTTACTTTGGTGCCTGTTAATAAAGTTCTTATTATTAAGCCTATATATGATAGTTTTTAGAGTTGAAGGCTTTACGGACATAAGTTCACACAAAAGTTCATTCGTAAATTTACCTGTAAACAAAGAGCCACTTGATTTACAGTCGTTAAAAAAAATGTTTAAGAGTTTTTTATTCTGTCCACTTAAACAACGAACTTCCGGAACATCGGAATGTACTCTATTTTGTACTCTCGTTGTACTCTTTATAGTTTTCCAATTTGTACTCTGGTCATTGTTTTCTGTACTCTCTTTTGAAGTCTCTTGTACTCTCTTTGTACTCTCTTTTGAAACCTCTTGTGTACTCTTGAACTGACTAGTCTCAGGTTCTTTCTCAGGTGACAAGTTCTCCTCAGGCGTAGATTTAAGAGTATTATCTAGTGAAATAAAAGTATCTCTTTGCAGCTGCTTCTTTAATTCAATAGTCTCAGGTTTTTTATCTACTAATTTCTTGGTTTTATTTGTTGTTGAAACTTTAGTGTCATTTGTTTTAGTGGACTCTTTATTTTTCGCTTTTAATTCTTTAGTAACTTTAGAGTATCTATTTAATGAAGCAAATCGATTAACGCCAGAACTTTTCGCTTTTCTACTTTTCTTCTTGCTCTCAACTTTTTTCATTATCTCGTTATCTTCGTCTAATAAACCCATTGTTTACTCTCCATCACCGTTATCAAAAACAAGATACTCAAGCTCTAGATCAAGTATTTCATGGAGAACACCCCAAAATAGGTTCGTAAACTCTTTAGCTTGATGAATGGCACTTCTAGGAGTTGCATCATACCTGTGGGTAGCTGAAAAAACTGGTTTTTTCCAATCAGAACACTTATCTATAATTGTGGAATTTGGAACTACTACTTGTGATAAATTTATAAATTCATGGTCCTCATATCTATCTTGTAGTGCAACTAAAGCTTTAATTTTAATATTCTCTTTTCTTAGTTTGTTAGGAACAATCAAAATTTTATCCCAAGCAAAACCATCATGGATTCCTCTAAGCCTGTCTAAAAAGATCGAATTTCTTCTCATAATCGTTAAAGTTTTAGCCTCGAGCTCTAAGGGTATTAGAATCCTGTTACAAGCAAACAATGCGCTAACATTACAAGTTTCAATATTTGGAGGACAATCTATTAGTATATAATCATATTCATTTTTTACTTTATCTAATACTTCTTTAACCATATGAATCCCTGCGGATTCGAGCTCTCCCTCATCATTAATTCTATCTTTTAGCGGGAGTCTGTTTAATGAGTAGTTAATCTCACCCAAATCTAAATCGCTTGGTATTACGTGAATATTTTTTGAAACCTTTTTTACCACTTCTTCGAAGTTTAATGTGTTGTACGGTTTTTCATCACTGTCTTCTAGTGACCAATCCATCAACTCTGTAATTGTAGGATCTAGTATAGCATCCTCTTCAAGCAAGTCTCCGTAATTCGGATCCAGCCCATACAATACTGTTGCATCACTTTGAGCGTCCAAATCAACAATTAGTACTTTCCCTACTAATGATAGCATGCTTCCTAAATGCTGTGTGAACGCAGATTTTCCAACACCACCCTTTTGGGAAAAAACCGATATAATTTCTGCTTCTTCTTTGTTCTTAAAAGAAACTTTCTTATATTTAAAAATATTCTGAATATCTTCTACACTGTAAGTTATTATATCCAATTTGCCATGTTTACTTACAACAGGCTTTATGATTTCGTCTTTCTCTAATTTGACAAGCGTGTTAGTACTGACATTACAAATTGATTGAGCTAATTTTCTAGGGATTCTGGGGTCGTAGTTGTTTTTCTTAGTTGCTGCTCCAGTTTTAAGCTTTTTAAATAAATTACTGCTTTTACTCTTTGTTTTTTGGCTTATAGTTTCTATAGTAGGTTCATGCATTACTTATTGCCCCCTGATATGGTTTCTCATAATATTTTACGAAAACTTTGTCAGGTGTCAATTTTCTTTATGCCCCATCCAGACTATAAGCTCGATTGATAATTTATATGTACTCTTTTTTAGAACGCGATGTACTCTATTTTGAACTCTAAATATTTGGCCTTAACTCGTTTATTAGCTTTACAAGCGTACTCTATTTCGAACCCTAAAAAATATTTAATATGTACTCCATTATGTACTCTAATAGAGAACCAGGGATTTTACATGTACTCCAATTTGTACTCTTTTTAGAAAAAGTAAGCTCTAGAAGTTGTACTCTTTTTTGTACTCTAAAAAATATATAATTTAGGAGACAAAAAGTTTCCTTATTAATTATTGTACTCTATATTGAAACTCAAAGTGAAAT
>CALLAU010000056.1 GCA_938002015.1 uncultured Bdellovibrionales bacterium | reverse complement strand
ACTTACAACATTACTCGGTGCACTTCCAATATTAGTCCCTGCTGAAATTTGTATACCAACCGTCTCATCAAACTCACACACATCTACATCTTCACTGCTTGCTATTGAAAACACGACATCATTGTCGCCTGGATTAAATGTTACAGGAGTCGCTCCAATTGCTACATAATCACCATCTGCTACAGTCGCCGTGCCATCTACTGTTGAATATGAAAATGAAATCGTCTTTTCACTTATCTCACTTAAACTCATCGTTATATTCGTTGTTGAATCACCCTCTGTAACAGTCTGATTTGTAAATATCAAATCTGGCTCTGGATCATTATCTTGGATCGTTAAACTTGCATCCCGTGCTCCAACCCCTGCATTTATTTTTGCTGCTACTTCATTTGAAAAACTTATTGTTAAAGTCTGATCAAACTCATCCCTTGGATCATCTGTAATCACAACACTTAAATTCGTGCTCACTGCTCCAGCTGGAATGATTACGTTTGTTACACTTGCACTGTCATAGTCTTTAAAAATTCCAGAATTAACTGCAGTCCCATCAGACGTACTCCAATCAAATGAAAGCGGCCAATCACTTGCCACACTTAAACTTGCTACAACACTTGCACTTCCTACAGCTTCATTCACAGTTAAATCTGATAAACTTAAAACCGGTGGATATAAAAAATTAAAACCACCGTTTCCTATTACGTTTTGCGCTTTTACTTTTTCACTTCCTGTTTTTGGACTTGGGTTTCCACCAGCTTGAGTTCTTACAGCTTCAACTAACGCCCAGTAAGCTCTTCCTTCAACTAAAGGACAACCAAAAAAAGTATGACTTGTGGTATCTTGTGGAACATTTACTTCAGCGCACGTTACTGTTACGCCATCATTTTCAAAAAGAGAAACGTTATAAGATTCTTCATCTGATTCATCTGTCCAATTTATTGTAGCAATGTTTCCATCAAAAAGATAAACATCAACTGAAGCATCGCTTCCGCCGGTGACACCATTAATGTTTACAAATTGCGATGAGGAGAAGGAGAAATTATCTAGACCGAATTTTGCACAACCTGTAAATAAAAGAAGTACTAAAACGTACAAAAAACCTTTTTTATTCACATATTTTATATCGGCATTATTGTTTCAAAAAATAAATATATTGGGTATTTTGGTTAAAAATTATTTTTAACGGATCATTTTAATGCATAACCTTACTAAAGTATCTTTACTAACTTGAACTGCAGTCATTAAACAGAGAAGTCTATCGCTAAACCATCTGTGAAGAGAGCCATCTAATTGAAAAATGTAACTTGCTGTAGTCATCTGGTTGCGGTGCTTTCTAGATTTTGATCCTCTTTTTATTTCCGTGAAAAAGAAATGAGGTTCCATAATCTGAGTAGTTCTTAGTTAGTTTTCAAGATAATTTCTCCTACATGAGTTCCGTTTGATGAGAAAAAAGCAGAAATCGTATCAGATTGAGATTTTAGAGTGGTCAAAGTCTCTGAAAAATTATAAATAGTGATGAAATAAATATAGTGTAAATCTTTTTTACAACTCAAACGTATCTATGCACTCATATTGAATTTAATTGATATAAGCCTGGCATATCAGTTGCTTTGATATTAGTATGAAAACATTAAGAATTATAACAATATTATCGCTAGTCCAATTCATCGCTTTTACTTCTTTTGGTAAGACAAGAACAGATCAAAGAGTGGGTGCTTCTTTTACTTCAAGTAGAGTTATATCTTTACTTAAGCCAAAAGAATTTGCAGCCCTTTCTTCAAGTAGTTCTCTTGAAGCTAATATGATCTTAAAAAACATTGTAAATGATACTCTAAAGAACAGCTCAAGAGTTTCATACGTACGAATGGATCAGCGAATTGAAGCTTTACTTAAAGCAGTGCATGCTACTGGTAAATCAAGCTATTATCAGCACCTAGCTTTCTTAAAAACAGAGTCCTTTAAAGGTAACTTAGACAGAGTTTTAAAGAAAATTAGTAAAGAAAACAGACGTGCAGCACAAGTGATAGAATTAAACTTAGAATCAGATTCAGTAATTTAAGTTTACATGGCAGGTGTAGCCATTTTTAACATTATACTTTTGGTGATAGTCTTCAGCAGGAAAATAATTTTTTACAGGAAGAACTTTCGTTATAATAGGGAGCTTAAACATGGTTTGAGCTTTTTTTATTGCACTTTCTGAAGTCTCTTTATCACCATTGTCAGTAATAAAAATTCTAGAAAGGTATTGTTCTCCTATATCAGGTCCCTGACCGTTTGTTTGAGTGGGGTTATGCATTCTAAAGAACTCTTTTAAAACTTCATCTAAGCTAATAACAGAAGAATCAAACTTAACTTGAATAACTTCGATGTGACCACTGGTTCCTGAACAGACTTCTTTGTAGGTGGGGTTCTTAGTATTCCCACCTGCATAACCAGCTTCTGTAGAAGTAACACCTGTTAAATCATCAAAATAGGACTGGACTCCCCAAAAACAACCTGCTCCTAAGTATACTGTTTTCATCATATGACTATAGATAAGCACAATTTGAAGCTTTGCCAAGCTTTAAAACGCCTTTTTCTTGACCATTTAGAGACTTTAAAGTCTAAGTCATTGTATGACAAAAATGAGAAATATAATTTTAGTTGCTATGAGCTTAACCTTTTTATCGGGCTGTTCTGTTATTGAAACAGGTTCTAGAGGTCTAAAAGTGAGGTTTGGCAAAATTGTAAGTGAACCTCTACCTGAAGGCTTATATTTTTATAACCCTATAACAACTAAAGTGGTTCAACTAGATTGCAGAGAGTTAAAATGGGAATCAAAGACCAATACCTATTCAAAAGATGCCCAGGTTGTAGAAGTGCTTTATACAGCAACTTACAACCTTGAAAGAGCAGCTGTAGCTAAAACTTATGAATCAGTTGGAAGATACTGGCAGCAAAAACTTATGAGGCAAACATTAGAGGGGACTCTTAAAGAAGTTGTAGGTATGTATGATGCTGTGGCATTGATTCAAAATCGTGAAGAAGCAAGAAGAACTGTTCAGACAAAGCTTCAAGCAAGCCTTGCTACTAAAAACGTAATCTTAAAAAGTTTTGAATTTAATAATTTAAACTTTGATGATAAATTTGAAGAAGCGGTGAAAAGAAAAGTCATTGCTGTTGAACAAGCTAAAGAAGCAAAAAACAAAACTGTTAGAGTAAAAGAAGAAGCTCAACAAAGAATCATACAAGCAAGAGCAGAAGCTGAAAGTATGACAATAAGAAGTAAAGCGCTTAGTCAAAATAAAGGTCTTGTAGAGTATGAGGCTGTTCAAAAATGGAATGGGGTCTTACCAAAAATAGTAACTGGTGGTGACGGAGCGATTCCATTTATAAGTGTTAGTGACAAATAAAATTAGAATATAATTTTTGGTGTAATTGTTTTGAGTGAAGCTCTCTTAAATAAAGCGTTAAAAGAAAATCCTTTTTTATTAGCCCCTATGGCAGGGATTTCAGATATTTCATTTAGAACTTTTATGCGTGGTATGGATGCTAGTATCGTAACGACAGAACTAGTTTCAGCTAATGGTCTTCAATATAGTAATGACAGAACAAGAAGACTAATGCGAATAAATAAGCGTGAAAGCCCTGTAGGGATTCAAATCTTTGGTGAAACACTTGATGCTTTAGAGTATGCAACAAAAGAGTGTGAACAAGAAGGTGCGGATTTTATAGATTTAAACTTTGGATGTCCTGTAAATAAAGTTGTAAAAAAAGGTGCAGGTTCAGCAGTTTTAAAAGACTTAAATAAATTAAGAGATATTTTAAGAACTGTTAAAAACGCAACTAGTCTTCCTGTAACAATAAAGATAAGAACTGGCTGGACAAATGAGACTAAGAACGCGCCTGAAGTAGCACAAATTGCTTATGATGAAGGGATTTTTTGGGTTGCTATTCACGGTAGATCAAGAGGACAAGCTTATACTGGAAAAGCCGACTGGGACTACATTAAGTCGGTAAAAGAAAGTGCAAAGCTTCCTATTATTGGTAATGGAGATATCACAAGTTCTAATTTATCAATAAAAAGATTAAAAGAATCAAACTGCGATGCTGTAATGATTGGTCGAGGGGCGTTGAAAAACCCGTGGATTTTTAGAGAATCTTTGGCTCTTTTAAATAATAAACCAACAGATCATATTATAAGAGATTTTGGATCATTAGTGTTTTCCCTTAAAACAGCTTATGAAGAGTATTTTGATGAACGTATTGTTGCTCTACAACTTAAGAAGTTTTCTACATGGTTTTCTGCTGGCTACCCTGGTTCAGCTAAATTTAGAAAAAATGTATTTCAGTTTAAAGAAAAAGAGCCTCTGGTAAATTATATAGGAGAGTATTTCGATTCTATAAAGGATATTATTCAAGAAGATACAAGCGAAGAGGCTTTTTTAATGGGTGGACACGGCTAGTATCATTTAATCTTGATCTTCATTTTCTTCTAAAAATTTTTGTATCACCTCATCTTCACTCAATTCTTTTTCTTCGCTCTCAAAATTAATATTAGGATCAGAAAGATCTTTTACTTGGAGCTTCTCACTAAAATCTGTGGATTCTAGACTCCAGGGAAAGCCATCGATATCTTCAATTAAGAATTTAGCATAATCAGAGTCGACAACGCCTTTTCTCTTCATTCTGTTTAAAAGAATTTTAATACGTCTTTTTTGGTAAGGAGTGAGTTTTTTTTCTTTAAAAGACTGTGAATACTTAACAGGACTTGGCAGCAATATCGTTAAATAAAGAGACTCTAAAACGCCTAAATCTGAAGGGCTTTTATTAAAATAAAATGCGGCAGCTTTTTTAATTCCCCATAGATTTTTTCCGTACTCTATGGCATTTAAATACTTCTCTAGAATTAGTTTTTTTGGGTATTTATTTTCAATATCATATGAAATAGAAATTTCTTTAATTTTTCTTGAAATAGATTTTTCTTGGCTAAGGTATGCGTTTTTAACAAGCTGTTGTGTTATCGTTGAGCCGCCTCTTTTATATGAGAAGTGTTTTAAATTAAGCCACATGGACTTTCGAAGCTCTTTCCAGTCAACTCCATTATGAGCAAAGAACTTATCATCCTCAGAGGTTACAACTGCTTCTATAAGGTAAGGAGAAATTTCAGAGTATGGAGTATAAGAAGCTGAGGCACTACATAGCTGAACCTTAGAGACAGAGGCTATAAAACATTTATCAAGTGGCTTGTATGATACCGTTGAAAGCGATTTCCACATCAAAAAGATAAGAATAAGTAAGAAGAAGCTTAGAGTTAAAACTAAATATAATTTTGTTCTTTTGCCCATTTAATACTTTCTTCAATAGCTGCTTTTGCAGGTTTTGGATTTAGATCAAGTTCATTTCTAGCTTTTTCATTATTAAACCAATGATACATGGTTGCAACTTTAAGATTTTCAAGGCTCATCTGCGGCTTTAGGCCAATAAATTTTAGACACTCAAAAAAATGGCCAATACCTAAGAGAAGAGAAGTTGGAATCTCTGTAAAGGAAGGCTTAACGCCAGAGGCGTTTGCAACTAAAGTAAAAAGCTCTTTTATAGTTATATTTTCTCCTGATAAAATATAACGCTCGCCAGAGATACCTTTATCTAAGCTTGAAATAATTGCTTTGCAGACATCATCAACGTGGATAATGCTTACGCCCCCTTTAGGGCAGAATTTTAACTTTCCTTTTGCAACTTTAAGTTGAGCTTTTCTACTCCCTTTTTTCATATCACCAGCGCCGTAGATAGTAGAGGGGTTAAGAGCAACAGCGAAAAGCCCTTTTTTAGTTTCTTCTAAAACATAGTCTTCAGCTTCTTTTTTTGTATCAAAATAGCCAAAATTATAATTAGAGACATTAAAAACTGAATTCTCATTTAAAACTTCTGTTTTTTTGTGCCCAGCGCCAATGGCAACAACAGAACTAAGATATATGAGCTTTGGAATATAATGAGCGTCTTTGATTTTATTAATGATTACTTTTGTACCTTCAACATTAACTTTTTGCATCATTTCATGATCTTCAGGCTTATAGCCAATAAAGCCTGCAAGGTGGAATACAAAGTCGTATTTTTTTAAATCCCAGTTGTTGGAGAAAAGATCTCCTTGAATCCAATTAATTTGATCCCTGATATCTTGTGAGAGTTCTAGTTTTTTTTTCTCACTTCTACAAATTGCACTCACTGTAAAGCCTTTATTTACAAGGTGTCTACAAAGGTGAGAGCCTAAAAACCCTGTTGCTCCTGTTACAAAAACGTTCATAATTATCCTAGGTTATTTTTATATACTGAATCTATCAAAGATATGTTCTGATTTAAAAGACTTTGTACTTCTTCTGAAGAAATCCCATCAGAAGCACTTTTTTTGTAACCACTTACGCACCATTTCTGTTCTAGATGACGAAGTTTTATAAAGTTTTCATAAAGATGCTTTAAATCATCTGCAGAATCGATTAGTTCACTTGAAAGCTCTTGAATCCATGACTCAAGGCTAGGTTTATCTGGAAATTTTCTTAATTTAAGGAAAATATTAGAAACTATAAATTCAATATGAAACAAGCCCCCGGGTGCTGTTTTAAAGTATACAGATTGAGGATCAGTAACTTTAAGGCGTTTGTTAAGCACGGAATTAAGACTAGATTGATCTTCAGCACTTAAATTTTTCATTTTAAATTTAATACTCGTATTATCGATTAGTAATCTATTTTTTAGATACATTAACCTTTGCCAGGGCTCAGCCTCATTTTCAATAAACTGAATTAGGGAGAGTCTTTTGACAGCTAAAGGAGAGGCGCTGCCTTGTGGGCCCCCTCTGTTATCAAATGGAACTAATGGGCCAAAAGCTGAAGGGGTTGAAAGAATTTTAAATACTTCTCTACAAAGCTTAGATTGATTTTCTGATGTGTTGTTAGTGATGATAAAGTCTAAATCTGATTTTAAACCCAATTCACGCCCAGCAGCTTTGCCGAGAAAAAGTAAATCTATTTTTCCTGAGCAATCTAAAAAATTAAGAATTTGTTTAATAATATTCTCATAAGACTGGCTTAGATTCTGAGATAATTCAGTTAAATTTTCATTTTTTGAAAAATAAAGTGAAGAAAGTATTTGTTGCACCATTTTTAAATCTGATAAATGAGAAGTAAGTTCAGAAAGACTTTTAGCCTCAATATTTTCAACTCTTAAAATGAAGAGATCAAGCAAAGAAGGTCTTCTAGCTAAAATCTGACACCCAAAGGGAGAAATGCAAAGAAGGTCAAAGAATATAGTTTTTAAGCTTTCTTGATTGGCAATTGCTGAGACGTATTGTGAAAAACTCTTCTCTTTAAAAAAGCTCTTAAAGTTTTCTACTGCAATATCTGGGGAATAATTATTTTCCTTAGCATATATTTTTAATTCATCAAAAATTTTATTAGTGACAGGCTTTAAACTTCTTTGCTTAAACTGAGTATTCCAATGATTAGAGTACTCTTCGATGGATTTTGAAACTATTTTCATAGCTACGCTTACAAGTTTTTTATCTTTATTTTTATGATCGAATTCAAATTTTCCAATACTATTAAAAGCGTGAAGTAGTCCTTCTTCATTTCTAAGAATAAGATAGCTCATTTTTAAACTATTAAAAAATTCAAAAGATCTAAATGAGTTTTTGTCAGATAGTTTCTTTATGGCTTCAAAGGTTGAAATATTCTGAAGGTCAGGATCTCTTCCTCCAAGAAGTATTTGAAATGTTTGTATTAAAAGCTCTAAATCACGAATGCCCCCTGGAGAAAGCTTTAAATGATTTGAGATATTTTTAACTGATTTATGATATTTAGGCCTTAATTCTAAGAATTTTGGAAAAAAATCGGACGTTAGATACTTCCTATAGCAAAACTTATCTCTAACTTCTAAAACCTTTTGCTTTATATCTGAGTTACCGATTTCAATGTTTAACCGAGTATAGGAATACCTTTCCCAGGGATCACTATTATTCCAAAGATGATAACCTAACCTTACAGGACTAACTAGGAGAGGGGACGCTTTACCTTCGGGTCTTAAATCAAGATCGATTTTATAACCAGATGGAATTAAATCAGGTGTTGAACAGTTTTTTAAAAACTGTCTTAATTTTGTTTGAAGTTCGACTTTTTCTGAAAAAAATATGAGATCGATATCAGAGCTTAGATTAAGCTCTCCAGAGCCAAGCTTTCCCATTGATGCTATTGCAATAGGGTCATTATCAGTGAATAACTTTGACCACTCTTCTTTTAAGAGCTTATGAGTCTCTTCAGACCACTGTTTATTAATGATAAGTGGTGAGTAAGATTGAATGCGATAAGCTATAGAGAATCTTAACCATTGCAAAAATCTTTTCTCATTAAAGCCAAGAGAATTTTTTTTATCAACTATTTTTTGAATTAAGTTTTGAAGGTGATTAGGGATAGTATTAGAATTTATAGATAGTAATTCTTGAATATCAGGAACTTTGTTTGTTGAAAATAGATGAGGAAGTGTTTTTTTAACCTCTTCTTCATCAAAACTTTCAAACATAAAATCATCACTCTTTTTGTATTGGTATTATTTTAAAAATGGAGACCACTGTGTATGAAAATAGTTGTGTCTATCATTTGTAATTCTTTTTAGATCAGATCCATCAGCTCGTATGATATAAACTTGCTTAGTTCCGCTTCTATTAGAAATAAACGTAATAAATCTTCCATCAGGACTAAAACTAGGGCTTTCATTGTTTGACCATCTTCCATTTGATTTTCTTTTTTGAGTTAGTCTTGTAAGCCCTGTGCCATCAATATTAATAGTAAAAACGTCAAAATGACCCTCTGCCCATCCTGCAAAAGCTAGTTTTTTTCCATTTGGGGACCAGCTAGGAGTGGAGTTATATCTCCCTGCTATAGTAAGTCTTTTTGGCACTTTGTTTTTTAAATCCATTACATAAAGCATAGGGCGTCCACTTCGATCTGAAGAAAAAGCCAGCTTGCTTCCATCAGGTGAAACGCTAGGTTCAACATTCATAGCTCCACGGCGACCTTTAGTAATTCGTTCTAAGACTTTTCCTGTAAGGTCAATTTTAAATAGATCAGGGTTTCCGCCTTGTGTAAGAGTCATAATGATAGCTTTTCCGTTTGGATAAAAGCTAGCGCCAGAATTAATGCCGGGTCTTGATGATAAAAGCCCTCTTTTTTTTGTTCTAAAATCATAAACATAAAGATTTGTATTTCTTGTTCTTTTCCTTGGATCTACAGTTATCGCGCTGTAGGAAACTTGATTTCCACCAGGAGACCAACTCGGAGACATAGTAGCAGTTTTATGATAGGTGATTCTTTGCATATCTGTACCATCCCAGTTCATGGTATAAACTTCCTTTAAGCCTTTATTAGCCCTATCAGAAGTCATTGCTATTCTTGTGTTAAAGATAGAGCGTTGACCAGTTAGTTTGAACATAAAATCATTAGAGAATCTATTTGCTATTAAAGACCATCCTTTTTGATTTGAGGAATAGGTCTTATTCATTGCAAGCAAATCTTTTGAAAGGTAGTAGACTTTAAATGTTGCGTTCTTTGTAACACCAGACTTAAAAATATTAGTGAGTATTAGAAACTCTACCCCTTTTTTCATCAAACTTTCTTTAAGCTCTTTTGAAGGTCTATCATTAAAAGATGAAACGCTTTTTAAATCTTCAGTTTTTACAAAATCAAAATATGTTGAAAATTGTAGGTTTTTAATAATTCCTTGCCCTAGTCCTCTACTTTGTATGCCGCCAAAAAACTCTGGCATGGCAATAAGGCTTTTCTTTGATTTAGCTTCGCCAACTTCAATCTTAATACTTTGGGCGTATGCTAAGTTTGTTCCTGTGAAAAAACTAAAAATTGAAAAAATAAATAAAGATGTAGGAAAAATTAATTTTTTATTCATCATAAAAACCTCTTGTTTTTAAATAATTATCTAGGAAAAGAGAGTAACACGCCTTCATAATAAACGATATCTTTAAATTTATCAGGTGGAGGAGCTACTGGCGAAGCATTAGCAATTGCAGTAATAACATGTTGATCAAAAATTGTGTTACCTGATCTTTTGACTAGCTGTTTCGATATAATATTGCCTGTTTTATCTATTTTTATAATGGCTTGTGCACTTAAGTTTCCCTCAAGTAACCATTTTGGGAGGTCCCAGTTTTTAGCAATGAAACCATGTAAAACCCCTCTATAGTTACTGTATTCAAGCTTTTCTACGCCAACCAGATCACTTCCCTTGGAGACTCTGTTTCCCTTAACTTCTTGAGGCTTTGCTTCTTCTGTTTTCTTTTCTGGAGTTTTTTCTGTCAGTTGTTGGAGTTTTTTTAAAGCATCAGCCTCACTTAAGCCTGAATCTTCATCTTTTACAATTTCAACTTCTTTTTTAACGTTTTGAGGCTTTTTAATTACTTCTTGTTTTTTCTCAACTTTAGCACTTTTTTCTACTTTCTTTTCTGGGGCGGCTTTAATTTTTGGCTCATCAATTTTTTGATTTTTCTCAGGCATTGCAACGACATCAACTCTAATGACTTGTTCATAAGGTTCTAGGTGAGTTGAAAAAAAAGGTTTAACAATTAAAGAAATTAAAACTATTCCATGAATCCCAAGAGATATGAGTAAAGGTTTTTTTGGAAAGGTGACTTTTAGTTCAGACATTTTATAAATTAAACAGGCCTCTAGTTCTCTTCTGTAATAAGTGAAATTTCATTGATTCCAAGATTTTTAACTTTTGCTAATACACTTGCAACTACGCCATAGGGGGCTTGTTTATCAGCTTCAATTTTTGCAGATTTGGTTTTTTTACTTATATATTTGTTAAGCTCAGAAAGCTTAACTTTCTTTTTACCAATATAAATTCCTTGTTTTTTTGATATACTTATTTCTAGTGGACTAATTTTTTGTTTGATTGCCTTTACTTTTTTTGTTTTTGGTAAATCAAGTTCAATACCAGTTTTAGTCATTGGTGCTGTAACCATAAAAATAATTAACAGTACGAGCATAACATCAACTAAAGGAGTAACGTTTATTTCACTGATAGAAGCGCGACCAAACTTGCCACCACCTCCTGAAGAGCCCATACCCATTAGAAGAAATTCCTTTCTGAAATATTTAAAAGATCATTGGCAAAACTGTTAAAGTCATGTTCTGACTTTCTAACTTTAGTAATAAAATGATTGTAAGCAATTGAAGCTGGAATTGCTGCGGCTAATCCAACAGCTGTAGCAATTAGGGCTTCAGAGATACCTGGTGCAACAACAGCAAGACTAGCACTTTTCATAGCTCCTATTTTTTGGAATGAAGTTAAAATACCCCAGACTGTTCCAAACAATCCAATAAAAGGAGCTGTACTCCCTGTTGTGGCAAGAAGACTTAACCTTGATTCAGTAATAAGGATTTCATTTTCTACAGATGTTCTTAAAACTCTTTCAAGAGTTTCAGACTTTGATAATAATGTGCTGTTGGAGTTTTCTGAACTTTTAATCCTCTTAATTTCTTTATAGCCGGCTTCAAATATTTGAAAAAGAGTTGAACCTTCAAACTCTTCTTTTTCATCTGCTAACTCATCAAGAGTTGGAGCTTTCCAAAACTTTTCAGTAAATTTTTTATTAGCCTCAATATTTCTCTTAAACATTAGATGTTTGGTAATAATAACCATCCAAGAAAGTATGGACATTGTTACTAGAATTAGAAAAGTCACCTTAACGATCGGACCTGCTGACATGATTGCGTGCCAAGCCGAAAAATCAGCAACTACTTGTAAAGATTCGCCATCCATTTTTACCCCCAAGGAATGAGGCTATAGGATAAAATCATGACGAACTTATCTCAACTGTTCTTTAAAATTAGGACTACTTTAGGGGCTTAAAATCTCTTTTAGTCTGGACTTGCCTAAGTAGGTTACTTTACGAGAACGTATTCGTTTGTGAGAAGTGTGCGGTCTCTTGCTTTGGTATAGAGTATCGCTATATTTCTGCGTCGGATCTCTTCTAGTAGCTTTTTATTTAGTAAGCTTTCAATTTTATCATCGATTACTAAGAAATCAGAGTTGAAGCTATAGACACTACTTAAGCCTAGATGAGAGAAAAGTTTCCATTTCATAATCTGATTTAATGATGCGCTAAAAAGCACACTTGGGTCCGCTTTTCTTGAGTTTGAAATACTTGAATCAATTGGACTTGAGAGCATCAAAGATTTTATGGGTTTTCTTTTAAGAAGCGCGAAAAATTCGACAGCTCTCCTTTTACTTAAGTCTTGGGCTATAAAAACTGAGATGGTGTTTTTGCCTTCAGGTAGCTTGTAGAGGTTAAAATTTTTCCAATCAAAAGTATTACACTCAATAAGCATCATCCCTGGTGAACAGATGCGATTTGAATAAAGCCAGCTACCATCCGCATACTTTACACTGATATAAGATGTTTGAAGTGCATCCATTGTAACACTTTGTCTAGGCGGATTCATGTCAGGCCCGATTTTTTGTAGACTTAAAATGATCATGGCAACTATTAGCGAAAAAAAACTAATCACTATTAAGGGGTATTTGAGCTCTTTCTTCATACCCTTGCTATGCATAGTTTTATGTATTTTTACAAGTATCTGAAGATATTAACACTACTTATTGCATATAGAAAAGGCATGTAAAAAGTATATAAAAACCTATGATTTTAATAAGTTATAGAGATATTAGCTTGATCAGAGCTAACAAAATGTAAATAAGTATCAACTATACCTATTTAGTGACTCACATGAAGTAAATACATAATAAAGATGCAAACTAACTAATAATATATAAAAGAGTGAGGAAGGTAATGTTTCGCCTAAGTAAACAGGTTGAGTATGGGTTGATGGCGCTTTCGGATTTAACTGAAAGTGGAGGTGCTTTATCTGTTTCTGAGATAGCTCAAAAACGAGGGGTTTCAAAAAACACTTTGTCTAAAGTTATGCAAACATTGCAGCTTGGAGAGCTTATTCAATCTAGACAGGGTGTGGCTGGAGGATATGTAGTAAAGCAAGACCTTCATGATCTTTCTTTATATGACTTACTGGTTTTATTTGGAGAAATAAAAAAACTTAACTGTAGTGAAGAATCTAACGCCTGTGAAATTTCTGAAAAATGTAATATCAAAACTCCATTAAAAGTTTGGGAACAGGAGTTTGAAAAGTTCTTAAAATCCACCCCAATCAGTCAGTTTACAAAGAAACCTGCAAAACTATTAGGTAGTGAATTATGAGTGATGCAATAGACAACGCAAGAGAATACAAATATGGCTTTTCAACTGATTTAGAAACTGAACAAATCAGAAAAGGTTTAAGTCCAGAAATAGTTACTGAGATCTCTAAGAAGAAAAATGAACCCGAGTGGATGCTTGAATTTAGATTAAAGGCGTTAGCTGAGTGGCAGAAAATGACAGAGCCACACTGGGCAAGTGTGGACTTTGATCCTATTGATTATCAAGGTATTAGTTACTATTCAGCTCCAAAGAAGAATCAAGAAAAACCAAAGTCGCTTGATGAGCTTGATCCAGAGTTATTAAAAACTTTTGAAAAGCTTGGTATACCTTTAAATGAACAAAAAAGGATTTCTGGAGTGGCTATGGACGTTGTTTTTGACAGTGTCTCTATTGCTACTACTCAAAAAGAAGAACTTGAAAAGTATGGTATAGTTTTTTGCTCTATCTCTGAAGCCATTCAAAAATATCCAGATCTTGTAAAAAAATATTTAGCAAGTGTAGTGCCTGTAAGGGATAATTTTTTTGCTGCTCTTAATTCTGCAGTTTTTACTGACGGCTCGTTTTGTTATATTCCTAAGGGAGTTAAATCGCCAATTGATTTATCAACTTATTTTAGAATTAATGCAGAAGAGACAGGCCAATTTGAAAGAACACTTTTAATAGCGGATGAGGGAAGTTTTGTTAATTACCTTGAAGGTTGCACAGCTCCACAAAGAGATGAGAACCAACTTCATGCAGCTGTTGTTGAAATTGTAACTTTAGATGACGCAGAAGTAAGGTACTCTACAGTGCAAAACTGGTACGCGGGTGATAAAGAAGGAAAAGGTGGTATTTATAACTTCGTTACAAAGCGTGGAAAGTGTATTGGTAAAAACTCAAAAATATCGTGGACCCAAGTTGAAGCAGGATCTGCTATTACATGGAAATATCCAAGTTGTATTTTACAGGGTGATAATTCAGAAGGAAGGTTTTATTCGGTAGCATTAACTCATGATAAAATGCAGGCAGATACGGGCACAAAAATGGTTCATATTGGCAAAAACACCAAAAGTACAATTATTTCAAAAGGTATTTCGACAGACCATTCATCTAACAACTATAGAGGTCAGGTTAAAATTATGCCTTCTGCTGAAGGTGCAAGAAATTATTCGCAGTGTGATTCCATGCTTGTGGGTGATAACTGTACCGCTAATACCTTTCCTGCAATTGAAATCAAAAATAATTCTGCAGTAGTAGAACATGAGGCATCTACCTCTAAGTTAAGTGAGGAGCAGATGTTCTTCTTAAAATCTAGAGGTTTTGATGAGGAACAGACAATATCTCTACTGGTAAATGGATTTTGCAAAGAAGTTTTTAAAAAATTACCGCTAGAGTTTTCTGTTGAAGCAGTAAAGCTTATTGAAATGAAACTTGAAAACAGTGTTGGTTAGATAAAAGCAAAAGATAAGAGAGAGAGTAAATGATGCTTAAAGTAGAAAATTTAACAGTTGAAATTGAAGGAAAGAAAGTTCTTAAAGATTTTTCTTTAGAAATACCAGAGGGTGAAGTTCATGCGATTATGGGCCCTAATGGATCAGGTAAAAGCACTCTTTCTAAGGTCATTGCTGGGCACCCTTCTTATGAGGTTCTCTCAGGTAAAGTCTTATTTAAGAAAGAGTTTGATGAAATAGATTTACTAGAGCTTGAGCCTCATGAAAGATCTTTAAATGGTATTTTCTTGGCATATCAATACCCTGTTGAGATTCCAGGTGTAAGTAATTTAGAGTTTTTAAGAGAATCTTTTAATAATCATTGTAAGTTTCAAGGTGCTGAGCCTATGGAAGAAAAAGACTTTGAGAGTTTGGCGTTTGAGCATATCGATAGCGTAGCTTTAAGCCCCCAATTTTTATATAGAGGTTTAAATGAAGGCTTCTCTGGTGGTGAGAAAAAGAGAAATGAAATTCTTCAGATGCTCTTATTAAATCCAAGCTTTTCAATAATGGATGAAACGGATTCTGGGCTTGATATAGATTCTTTAAAAGTAGTGGCAAATTGTTTAAATAAAATGAGAGCTTCAGAAAAAAGTTTTTTATTGATCACTCATTACAAGCGACTTCTGGATTTTGTTAAGCCTGATAAAATTCATGTTTTAAAAGATGGAGTAATAGTTAAATCTGGTGGGCCTGAATTAGCTGATGAACTTGAATCTAAAGGTTATGACTGGGTTTAATTATTATGAATGTTCTTGATAAAATAAACTTTAAAGACGAATCCTGGAAATTTACTCCGAAGCATATGTTAAAGGAAGACTTTTTAATGAGTGAAGGCTCTTTTAAGGAGTCAGTATTCTATCTTGGGCCTGATGAAGAGACTTTATCTGAGCAAACTTGGAAAGACCTTGAATCACAGGGCTATATTGAGTTTATAAATACCTCTGAATCAAGTATTATAAATTTAAAAAAAACTAAAGAAGTTCAAAAGGCGTCTTTAAGTTCTTACTTTGAAAATGAAATATCAAATAAAGAAGTTTGTAAAATTAAGTTTTTAAAGAACTTGCCGTCCCCATTATGGGTAACGGTGGGGAACATGCCTTCTAGAGTAGAGTTTGTTATTGAAGACAAACTCAATATTCAAATGGTATTTATTGAAAAAGAGAAAAGTGAAGGTGGAAAATTATTACCTATTGATTTTGTTTTAGGTGAAGGCGCAAAGGCCGATATCTTCTTTAATTTTAGAGCAAGTGGAAAAGCTGCGCTTAACTTAAACTCAGTATTAGGTGTTGATTCAGAATATAGAATTTTTACTTTTTGTGGTGGCAAAGCTGATTATAAAAGACTTGAATTGAGATGTTTTCAAACTTCAAAGAATTCTGAAGTAACCGTTAATGGATTGAGTTTAGTTAGGAATAAATCAGTTATTGACTACCATACAGATATTTTCCATCTAGCTGAAAATCAAAAATCTAATCAAAGATATAAAACTATTGGCTCTGGTGAATCCAAGAATATTTTTGGTGGTAGAATACATCTAACACCTCCATCTGAAGGTGCAGAGGTTGAGCAGTTAAATAAGAATATTTTATTGACTAAGAAAGCCACAGTAGACTCTCAGCCAGAACTTAATATTGATCAAGATGATGTAAAAGCAACTCATGGGGCCACTATTAGCTCATTAGATGATGAGCACTTCTTTTATTTAGCTTCTAGGGGCTTTACAAAGGAAGACGCTAGAAAGCTTTTAGTAGATGCTTTTTGTAAAGATGCTTTATTAAAAGATGTTAACCAAGGCATAAATGAATATTTTACGAACCAGATTTTGGAAGATTTAGCTAATGTTTAGTACAAAAGAGCTGAAAGAATTTTTTCCACAAACTCTTAACAAGAGTGTTTATTTAGATAGTGCTGCAACAGCTTTAAAGTATGGTCCAATGCTTGAGAAAGCCTATGAGTTTGAGAAATCTTCAGTGGCGAATGTTCATAGAGGGGCTCACTCGCTGTCGATAAGAGCAACTGATTTATATGAAGAAACGCGCGCTAAAGTTGCAGAATATTTAAATGTATCTCATGAAGAAATTATCTTTACCACTGGTACAACGGATGCAATTAACTTACTTGCTATGCAGTTTGAAGATCTTCTAAGTGAGGGTGATGTTGTAGTTCTTTCTGAAATGGAGCATCACGCAAATTTATTACCTTGGCAGCGACTATCAAAAGAAAAAGGAATCGACTTAAAATTTATATCTGTAGATGATACTGGTGAATTAAATTTAGAAGATTTAGATCGTTTTATATCTGAAGGTTCAGTAAAACTTGTTTCTTTATGTCAGGTTTCAAACACTTTAGGAACTATCAATGATGTAGAGGCGATTGCAAAGAAATGTAGAAAGCATGAAATTTATTTCGGTCTAGATGCAGCTCAAGCTGTGACTTTTATGAAGCCGGATCTTTCTAAACTAGGTGTGGATTTTTACTGTTTTTCAGCGCATAAGATTTTTGGCCCGTTTGGTTTAGGAGTTTTGTTTTTATCTAAAAATTTAGTGACTAAGTTTAGTCCTAAAAAACTTGGTGGTGGAATTATTACTGAAGTAACCTATAAGGATCATGGTTTACTTGATGGCCCGATTAAGTTTGAACCGGGCACGCCGAACATAACTGCAGTGATATCTTTTTCATATATAATAGATTTTTTAGAAAAATTAGATTTTGATAAAGTTTTAGAACATGATCAAGGCTTGCTTAAAATGGCGAAAGAAAGGTTATTGGCTTTAGAAGGCTTTTTAGAAGTTGGTACTACAAGCAATAAATCTAATATTCTTAGTTTTAATTTTGAAAATGTGCACTCAAATGATTTATGTGAGTTATTAGACCAACAATCTGTTGCATTAAGGTCTGGGCATCACTGCACTCAACCTTTATTTAAAAAACTTAAACTTTTAGGATCTGCAAGAGCATCTTTTTCAATATATAATTCCGATGAAGATGTGGAAAAGTTTGTGGATGCAACAAAGAAATCTTTGGAGATGTTAAGATGACAAATGAATCACAAGCTCATATTTCAGCAGACGATGTTCTTATTAGGTCTCAATTAACCCCTAACCCTAGAGCTTTGAAATTTGTGATTAACCATCCAGTTAAAAGATCTGGTAAAGTTAATTACAGAAATAAAGAAGAGGCTCAGGGTATTACTTTAGTTGAGAGCATTTTTGACCTTGAAAATGTAGTGCAAGTTTTTTTATTCCAAAACACGATTACAGTTACACATAATGGTAGTTGGGATAACGAAGAGCTTCGAGACCAAGTAGAACCAGTAGTGAAAACAAGACTTCCTATTCATGACCCTGGGTTCTTAACTCCTCTAGAAAAAGAGGCGATTGCTAAAAAGAAAAAGAAAGAAAATTTACCTCCTGAACTAAAAGAGATAGAAGAAATTTTAGATAGAACAATAAGGCCGGGTCTGCAAGCAGATGGTGGTGATCTAGAGGTTATAGAATATAAACATCCAGAGCTTTTTGTTTCTTTTGAAGGAGCTTGTGGCTCTTGTCCAAGTTCAGTTATGGGCACTCTTCAAGCTATACAAAGTATTATGCAGGCTGAATTTAGAGAAGATGTTCAGGTGATTCCTGAATAATTTAATTTTTAATAAAATTAAACTTTGTAAATAAAAAAACCATTAAAATAAAGCCAATGAGCATGACGAGTGAGTGAGTGAGAATCTGAAAGCCGATTGCTCCAACGCTTAAGTAGGCAGCTGATAAATAAGCATTCTTTGTTTCATTTTTTAAATGGGATAAGGCTGCTAAAATAATGCCTATACAAGCCAGAAAACCAGATAAGATTTTTAAATTTTTATCTGTTTGAATGTTAAAGCTTGGTTTTATTTCTTTTTTTTCAGAGCCCTTGAATAAATTAATAGCCATTTGTTTAAAGGAAGATGTTTTCTCTACTTTATTCTCAACTGATCCAGCATAGAAATGAATTATTGTTAAAATAAGCGCAATTCCACCAATGCATGTGCCAAAAAAGCCAAGAAGATTATGGCGAATTTTATAACTTTTTAAATTATCTGCCATACTTTAAGCTTCTTTTTTGGAGTAGTTTTTTCTCATAATCAATTTGATTTTGTTCATCAAGTTTAAAACTACTGGTTTTAGAAATACTTTGGTTATTTAAGGTTCCACTGACTATAGCAAAAACATAACCGTTTTCTAGATCAGCTGTATAATCTGATAAATCTACATTAGTACTAATCTCTTGAGATTGAAATAGTAGTTTTTTGCCATCTATATCTTTATGGAAAACTTTAAGTTTAAAGTTTTGAATTTCATCATTTATTTTTATTGATAGTTCATCTTTGTTTTTAAAAGCGACAGCTATGTATCCATCAACTTTACTTGTATGGTGATGTTCTTTTAAGGATTTTGATTTACATCCTATAATAAAATGAGCGCATATAAATAGAAAAAATAGAATCTTCATTTTAATAAGGTCCTTCGGCGCAGAGCCCAGAGAATTCATATGTGATTTCATTTGCAGAGGATGCAAAATTTCTTATAAAAATTTGAACTAAATACTCGCCAGCTGGTAGACTATTTATTGTCTCTGTTTCTGGAGAAGTATGGGTATTATTAGAGTTAGTACTTGTTGCTGAGGCGATAGGAGTAGATCTTTCTCCTCCATCAATGGCATACCCTTCTTGATATACATATATGTCTAAATCAGCTTTAACCCCACTTACACCTATTGATGTATCTGTATAAGTTATTTCAAGGCTTCCGCCAGAATGGCTTAGATGAAAGTAATCACTATTTTGAACGAGATGGTGTGCCTCTAATCTGCTGTTATCAATGCAAGATCCACTGCCATCATAGTCAGCATTACAATAAAAAGGGGCGAACATATAAAACTCATTTGGACTTCCGCAGCTAGTAAGTTTTTGAGCGTATTGACCCCTGTATCTTTTTAAAAGTGAAATGTCTGCAGGATCATCTACTGGTGCAGACGGTCCATCTACTTCCCCTCTTACAATAGTTTCAAGCTCTTGATTAAAATGGTTTTCTTCAGATAAAACTCCTTTCCAAGAAGTCGGTAAAGGGCTTGCTATATGTCTTTCAACTAAAAAGTTTAGTAACCCCATAGATCTAAAGTTAGAGTCATTATTGTTAAATCCATTTGTACCGTTACTAGTGAGTGCTCTCCAGAACCTTGGGAAAAAATTTATATTTGAGTTATTTGCTCCACTTCGATCAAAAGGACTATCTAAATTTGTGTCATACAAGTCCCATAATACTCTTGCTACTGAAAACTCTCTAAACTCACCTTCGCCAGGTGTTAGAGGTGTGTCATTAGTTCGATGCTCTATAGAAAGGTTTAAGAAGAATCCCGTATCGCCGTCTACATTCCCACGAGTATCTAAAACAGCTGGAATTTCAGTAACTAGTGATTGAAAAAATTGAGCAGCTCCTTCTGACCATGCAAGCCTAGGATCTAAAATTTGGTTTCCATTGTGTGAGCCTCCTGGTGAATTCGTGGAGGAGACATTTGCTTCAATAAAATGAAAATATTCATGAATAATAATGGAGTTATCATAATGATCTGTATCAGAGAAGGCGACATCACCATTTAAACCGCCAAGTATAAAAACTCTGTTATAGGTTCTGGTAAAAAAGGAAAGCTCAGGGCTTCCCTCTAAATAAGAGCCAGGATTAAAACCGGCTTCCCAGTATATATCAGCTTTATCGATATCATCGATATCAATACAGTTTGAGCCATTGCATGAAAGAGAACTTGTTAAGCTAGATATTTTTTGGATAGATTCATAAATTTGATCTAAAATATTAAACGCTGCTCCTGTGATCTCTTCATTGTCGCCTTCAGCTGTTAAAGTGATTGTTTTATCTCCATTAGCAGTAAAGCTTATGCTTATACTATAGAGAGCATTTGTTTCAGGGGCTTTCATGACATTAGCGAAATTTTCATCACGAGATCTTACAATTAGTTTATAGAGTTTATTATCAAGAGGTAAGTTAAATGAAATACCACCCGAGCTATCAGTAAAACCGCAGATTATAGTCTGCTTATTTGAATTTTGAACAATATACTCTGCTCCTCTAATAGGCTTTGGGGTATCTGCGATCTCTCTTAATCCTTCTTCTCCAGGGTTTACTGAAATCGTTCGATACTCATAATTAGCAGTAGCTGTTACTAAAGTTCCAGAAAAAACTTGATTACTAGCAGGATCACAAACTGTTGGGAGTTCAGGTCCATTATAACCAAGGCTTATCCTACCCGCTATATTGCCAGAAATTTTATTATCACTAGAGCTGCCACAGCCTAAGGTGAGCAAAAACAGTATAGAAATAAAAAATTGTTTTTTAAGAATCATTACATATACATTTCGGGAAATTATATGTTTTTATTGAGCTTTTAAGCTTTTAATAAGTTTATATATTGTATTAGAATGAGACATATGGTTTTAGGAAAAAATTCAGAGTTTGAAAATAAAGGCATGCGCTACCACATCCAAACTGAGAGTTGGGCGCCTGAAGAGAATGTAATTGTGAGCCAAGTTTTTCTTCAAGGAAGAGTAATTTTAAGAGAGAAGTTTCCAATAAAAACCAATTCCATGGATTTAATTAAACAAGAGATTGAGTTATTTCACGAGGGAGTTATCAACAAAGTTAAAACCTTGTTGATATAACAAAGACTATGGTCGAGTTTCGTCATGTTTATAAAGTCTATAACAAACAAACGCGTGCTCTTAAAGATGTAAGCTTTGACTTAAAAGAAAGCGAAATAGTTTTCTTAAGCGGCCCAAGCGGAGCAGGGAAAACAACGGTTTTTAATACTTTAGCAGGTTTTATTCGACCGACCTCTGGGCAGATTAATGTATTTGACAAAAATATTGCTACTTTAAAAAGATCAGAAATACTTCAATACAGAAGGAAAATAGGAGTTATTTTTCAAGATTATAAATTGATTTCGCATCGAACAGTCTATGAAAATATAGCACTGCCGCTTATCTTAAATAATTATGGCAAAAAAGAAATTGAGTATTCAGTTAAAAAAATATCAGAGAAACTTGGTATGGAGGCTAAGTTAAATTCCTTAAGTACAGAGCTCTCAGGTGGTCAAAAACAAAGAGTGGCAATTGCAAGAGCGCTTATTTCAAAGCCTAAGCTAATTATTGCTGATGAGCCAACTGGAAACATTGATAAGAAAATGAGCATACAAATTATGGACGCCATAGCATCATGTCGTGAAAAAGGTGCAGCAGTTTTTGTTGCCTCACACAATGATGAACTTGTGCAAACGTATGCTCAAAGAGTGATTAAGATTAATGAAGGTGCAGTTAAAGAAAATGAATTATAAGTATAGAATTTTGTTAGAAGAGAGTTTAACAGAAATAATCAGGAATAGGTTAAATCTTATACTTTCTATTTTAGTTCTAACAGTATTATCTACGATTTATTTTTTAAGTTTAAGTTATAGTTATAGTGTTTTTAACTCACAAAAAAGTTTTTACGCTAACAACCCTATATACGCTATTTTAAGTGACGATGTTGTTGATACGGATATTTCTTTTATAAAAAAAACGTTTAAAGAAAAGTTTCAAACAAGCAATATTAGGCTTATTGGTGAGGATGAAATTGGAAAAGGTTTTTGGAAAGAGCTAGGGGTTTCAAAAACAGAACTTTCGGCTTTGGGATTTAAAATACCGTCTATTGTTAGAATTAGTTATGAGAATGCTGTAAGTGTCTTGAGCGTGAGTAGTACAATTAGAGACTTAAGTAAATCTTCAAATTTTGTTAAAACTTTTGTTTACGATGATCAGGGTTTTAAGACTAGTATTGGATTGTGGGAGAAAACTAAATCGCACGCTCTATTTTATATATTCTCAAGTCTTTTTTCATTAGTATTTTTTATTTTTATACTCCTTTGCTTTTTAGGTCTTAACAAAAAAGAGAACTTGAGGATATTAAATTACCTTGGGGCTAGTGATCAATTTGCTCTAGTTCCACTTTTTATCTACTCGCTTATTTCCTTTATTATAAGTGGTTTATGTGGTCTTATACTTTCATCACAAATGAGGGGTATATTTAATATAAACTCAGTAAATGGGATAAATTATATTCTGTTTTTATCTTATATATCTTTATTTTGTGTTTGTTATTTAACTTTCCCATTTTTTATTAGTAGAATTATTCAAGATGAAAATTCTTAGTTTTGTATTAATTTTTATTTTCTCGGCATATTCTTTTAAGAAAGGGAAAAATACAGAATTTGTTACAAAAGATAACAATGTGTCTCAAGAAATATCATACTTAAAAAATCAAAATAAAAAAAATAAGAAAAATCTAGAGGGGCTTTTGCAAAAATCTTTAGAAGCTTACCTAACAGAAAAAGAAGATTATAAGAGTAGTTATGTTACTCATCTTTTTAAATCTAAATATAAAAAATATAAGTTTAATGAGAGCGCTGTTGAAAGTTTATCAAAACTTAAAAGGGAAAATCTTAGAAGAGCAAGAGAAAAAATTAAGCTCAGCGAGTCTGTTTTAGATGAAATGAAGATCACGCCACTTTTTTATTTTAAATCTTTAGATAGAGTAAAAATATTTAAGAAAGATTTTATAGAAAAAAATAATTTAATTAAGATTAAATGTGGATTCAAAAGGGATAAGAGCTATGACTGTTTTAAAACAGAAAATTTGATAATTACTGATGAATTGTTTGATAAATTATTAAATGATGGTGAAGTTAGCAAATCTATTGGAAAGGGGTTGATAGTTAATCTTGTCAGCATTCCACTTAAGTCTGGTTCTGAAAATAAATCAGAGATTAACACAATCGTAAGAATGTCTTTTTTCTTAAATGGAGTTATTCTTGAGAGTGGAGATATTTAATGAAAACTTTTTTTACACTCTTTTTAGGCATTTTTTTTGGCTTTATATTTTCTTCAGCGACGATTGTTTACTCAAAAGATAGATATGAGAAGCTAAAAATATACTCACAAGTTTTTAACCTTGTTGAAGATCATTATGTAGACAAGTTAGATGTGGATAAATTGATTATTGGTTCTATAAGGGGTCTCTTGGGTTCACTAGATCCATATTCCGGCTACCTTTCAAGAAAGTCGTATAAAAGATTTAAAGACGAGACCTCTGG
Source organism: uncultured Bdellovibrionales bacterium (assembly GCA_938002015.1). Taxonomy (GTDB): domain Bacteria; phylum Bdellovibrionota; class Bdellovibrionia; order Bdellovibrionales; family UBA1609; genus JALZUR01. Next base: position 75,293 of record CALLAU010000056.1, on the reverse strand, counting down.
GGAATTTAGTGGGCTTGGTATAGAATTAAAACTCGTTAGAGGGATCCTTGTTATCTATGGTGTTGTTGAAGACTCCCCGGCATGGATTGCTGGAATTGAGGCTCAGGATAAAATTATTTCAATAAATGGTGATTTGATTAAAGGGCTTGATTTTACAGACGCTACTAAGCATTTAAAGGGAAGAATTGGTAAGAAGGTGAGCCTTACGATTAAAAGAGATGGTGAAGAAAAGCTTTTAACTTTTAAATTAAAGAGGCAAAAACTGAAAATAAGATCAGTTAGAAAAATTGCTAACGAAAATAAGACCTTAATAATCCGTATTTCAGGTTTTCTTGATTCAACTGAAAAAGAACTTATGACTGCTTTAAGCGGTGAAAATTTTAATAACCTTTTGCTGGATTTAAGGCACAACCCAGGCGGTCTGTTGCAGCAAGCGATTTCTGTTGTGGATATGTTTGTTGAAAAAGGTTTAATTGTGAAAACAGTTTCGAGAAACACCAGTCCAGAGGAAGTTTTAGCACAGAAGCAAAACACGCTTTTTCCTGAAAAGAAGCTTTATATTTTGGTTGATAACTCCTCTGCGAGTGCGAGTGAAATTGTAGCAAGTGCTTTAAAAGATCTTGGAAGAGCTCAGATTTTAGGTCAAAAAACATATGGTAAAGGCTCTGTGCAATCAGTAATTCCACTCCCTAATAAAAGAGGTGGAGTAAAGATGACTATTGCAAGGTACTTTACTGCTTCTGATAAAATGATTGATAAAAAAGGTGTTAAGCCAAATAAGATCTTTCCAAAATATATTAAAACAACAAGACCAGTTAAAAACTATAAAGAAGATATGGCTTTGATGTGGGCGTTTGAAGAAATAGATAAGTAATAATAAAAAAAGCCAGTTTAAAACTGGCTTTTTTTAAAACAAATAAATTTAAATATCAGATTAGCTTATAGTCGCTTTATCTTTTAAAAAAGAAATTACATTTTCTTCCATAAGTTTAAATTCTAACTCACGTTGCTTTTCATTTGGTGCGTAGTAAGATTTTATCTTTTCAGTATCAATGCCGGTTTCAGAAGATAGCTTATCAAAATACTCAGAGATATCATTTTCTTTAGGGAAAAGGTTCTCTTGTTGAGCGATAGCTTCAACTAGTAAAGATAATTTAACACTCTTTTTGGCATTTTCTTTATATTCATCTTCCCACTTAGAATGATATTCATCTAACTTAGTTTGATCAAAGCCCTGCGACATAAGCCTTTGAGTTGTTGAGTTCTTAAAGCTCTCAGCTTGTTGAAGTACAATACTATCAGGAAGATCAAAATCGTGAATATCTCCAAGACCGTTTAAAAGATCATCGTTGAGTTTTTGTTCTACTCTTTTTTCTTCAGATGCCTTTGTGTCTTCCTTAATCTTGTCTTTTAGCTCTTGTAGGCTATTAAAAGGTCCTGCCTTCTTTGCAAAGTCGTCATTGATCTCTGGAAAGTCTTTTTTGTTAATTGAATTTAGTTTTACAAGAAAATTAACAGGCGTTCCCGCTAGAGAGTCTTCGAAATAATCATCTGGAAATTTAAGATTAAGAGTTTTCTCTTCGCCAATTTTCATTCCAGCAATTCCATCTTCAAAGCCAGGTATTAGACTGCCACTTCCTAATTCTAATAAGAAGTCCTTAGACTCGCCGTTTGGAACTTTCGTGCCGTCTTCAAGAATACCTGTAAAGTCTAACTTCACCCAATCCTTTTCCTTTGCAGGTCTATCTTCAAGTAATGGAGTCACTTCAGCTTGAGAAGCTTTGATTTGTTCAATCACGTTATCAACTTTCTCATCTGTAACTTCAGCTACTTCTTTTGTAACTGTTAATTTTGAGAGGTCTCCTATTTTAATTTCAGGCTTTACTTCAAATTCAGCAGTAAATGTAAATCCGCCAACTTCTCCTTCACCTTCTTGGGGTTTATCGGCAACATCAATCTTTGGTAAAGTTATCGGGCTAAGGGAATGCTCTTGTAGAGCATCAAAGTAATTTGCATTAACGAGAGTTTCTAGTACTGTTTGAGATACTTTTTCTCCATACATAGCTTTTACTTGATCCATTGGGGCTTTGCCTTTTCTAAAGCCTTTTAAAGCCACATCTTTTTGAATTTTACTAAATTCTGAATCAAGAGCTTTGGTTACCTCAGCTGGATCTACACTCACCTTAAGAACACGCTTAAGACCACTGTTTTCTACTATTTCTGATTTCATTAAAACCACCTTTTTGTTTACAAACTCTTATAATGAGTCTCTTACAAGGGTGCAACAGAAAAAGGCAGGAAAATTTAGTAAAAACATAGTAAAAATGGGTGCTTATTAAAGTGGGCATTCCTTTTCTTTCAAGTATTGGTTATCGTATTCTCCTATGGCGCTTTATATGGTTTCTGGAAAAGGTGGAGTAGGTAAGACGCATTTGTCTTTAAGCCTAGCTAAGTATCTAAGAGGTACGGGCAAGAAAGTACTCTTAGTAGAGTTTTCTAGCGGGGCCCAATATTCAGATTTTTTTGATTTAGATGTAAATTTTACAAATATTGAAATTGAAAAAGATCTCTTTTTGGCCTCTTGGACAGGTCTTGATTGTCTACAAGAATATGCTGGCAAGGTCTTGGGTTCTAAGAGATTAGTAAAGCTCTTTATGTCTAACCAAATTATGACTAATTTGATGAAGGTTGCTCCTGGCCTTAGAGAGATTGCAGTTTTAGGTAAGCTTACTTCAACTTTTAGGAGCAGTGGTTTTAAAGAAGAATATACTGATATTGTATTTGATGCTCCTTCTAGCGGGCACTTCTTATCCCTATTAGGTGTTCCTTTTGGTCTTTTATCAGCTGTTAAATCAGGTCCAATGGCCTCTCAGTGCAGGAGCATTATTGAAACTCTTAAAAATAAGAAGTTATCAAAAATTATTTTAGTAACTCTAGATAAAGAGCTTTCAAAAAATGAGACTAAAGAAACCTCAAAAAAAATTACTAGTTTAATAGATTTTAATCCGGCTATTGTTTTAAACAAATCTCTAGGTGCAAAGCAATTTGAGGTTCAGCAGTCTTTTCCAGAATTGAAATCTTCAAGTTGGCAAGACAGCGCGCAAGAGCTTTGCGTTTACTGGGAAAAGGTTTTGAATGAATAAGCAGTCAAAAGTTTCTATTTTTATTGGAACGGGAGGAGTCGGCAAGACAACACTTTCTTCTTTATATGCCGTATCCCTTAAGAATAAGAAAAGAAGCCTTATTACTATCGATCCGTCAAAAAGATTAAAGGATCTTTTCGATGAAGATAGTGTCATTGAGGGTTTAGAAATCTCATTAAGTGAAAGAACGGTTTTATTTAATGAGTTTTTAAGTGAAAACATTTCAGATAAAGACTTTCTAAATAAGTTTAAGGATAACAGTCTTTTTAAAAGTTTGATGGATAATTTATCTGTGTCACAAGAGTTCACGTCATTTTATGAATTAGTTAAAAAGTATGATGACAACACTCTAGATAGTATTATTTTAGACACTCCACCTCTGCAAAACTCTGCAGATTTTTTTAGTGGAGCTGAATTGTTAGAAAAATTATTTTCAGGGAAATTAGTCTCTTTTTTTATTCCAGATGAAGACAGAGGTGTTTTTTCAAAAGTTTTTAATAGAGGGCGAGAGATTGCTTTAAGTTCACTTTCAAAACTTACTGGCTCTGAATTTATGCGTGAGCTTTCTGAATTTTTTATCGTATCACAAAAAGTAAGGGGACCTTTGATTGAAACCTTAAGAAGAGCTCGTGAGATCATAAGAGAGGAGAGTGACCTTTGCTTTGTAACTTCTTATGAGGAGCTTTCTTTAAAAAGGGTAAACTCTTCTCTCATAGATTTAAGGTCTAAAAATTTAAAAGTTAAAAAATGCTATATTAATAGATATTATAATTCTCAGGGCTTCTATGAAAAAAGACTAGAAAAAATAATAAATGACCTTGCTATTAGGCATAGTGATATCACCTTTATAAAAGTAGATATGATAAATGAAGAGCCAACTGATGTTAAAAAGCTGGCAAAATGGAGTGAAAATGTCAGCCTTTAACACAAAGCCACGTACTTTCTTTCAAGGTTTTGGAGTGATCTCAAAAGGTTTAAGCTTAGCTAGAAAAGATAAATTAGTTATGCTTTATTCTTTAGTCCCTATTCTCATTTCAATAGGTTTTCTCTATCTTGGCTTTGAGGTTGGCTATGCTTATTTAAAAAATCTCATGTTTTCTTTTACGGTAGACAAGTGGAGTTTTGATTTTTTCGGTGGCCTTATTTTGCTCTGGCTTGCGAAGTTCTTTTTTAAGTCACTTACTGTTATCTTGGTTGTTATTTTTTCATATATATTTTTACAGGTTTTATACATACCTTTTTATTCTTTTATTGCCGAGCGTGTTCTTAAAAAAGAGTTTGGCATTGAGTTAGCTAATGAGTCATGGTCAGCCTTTTTACTATATACAGTGCAGATGATTAAAACTGGAGTGTTAAAATCTATTATATTTTTACTTGTTGCGATACTTTGCTTTGCTCTTTCTTTTATTCCACCCTTAGGTTTTTTACCCCTTTATTTTGGTTTACTAGTCATAGCATATGATGCTTTTGATTATTCATTAGAGATTTTAAGTTTTAAGCTTCGTGAGAGACTTGATTTTATAAAAAAAGAAACTTTTTTAATAAATGGACATACATTTGCACTAGGTCTTTTAAGTTTAATCCCTGGGTTAATGTTTTTGTTTTTACCCTTTGCCGTAGCAGGAGCTGCCTTAACGATTGGAGAGATGTATGAATCTGCGAAACAGAATTCATGAGAAAATTTTAAAGAATGATGAAAAAATCCAAGATTGGTTTAAATCTCAAGCTCAGTCTGAAGAATATCCGTTTTACTCAAGTTTTGATATAAGAGAATCTGATTTTAAAATTGCTCCAGTAGATGCAAATCTTTTTCCAGCAGGTTTTAACAATATTTGCCAAGATGATAGATCTGTGATGAGTGACCTTTTAAAAAGAGCCTTAGATTTTAGAAAATTAAATATTCAAACAGCGGGTATTTTTTGTGAGGAGCATACGAATAATCCTTACTACTGGGATAACGTTTATACATTAAAAGAGCTTTTTGAAGAAAGTGGAGTTAAAACATTTATTTTAACTCCAAACCCATTAATGAGCAAAGAGGGTGAAATAGTTAATACGCTTGTGACGGCTTCAGGAAAAGAAATTGAGATAAGCAGTGTGAATGTAGAAGATAATGACGCTTTTGTAGGTGAAGAAAAAATAGATTTTATCTTAAGCAATAATGATTTTTCAACGGCCTATGACTCATGGCTATCTAAGGTGGATACTTCCTCTCTTCCTCCCCTTAAAATGGGTTGGCATAAAAGAAGAAAATATACTTTTTTTAAAATCTATAATGAACTCGTAGCCGAGTTTGCACAAGTTGCTGGTATTGATAAAGAAATTCTTACTGTTGACACACAAGCTTTTGATGAGTTTGCACTGGATTCAGAAGACTCTTTAAAAGCACTAGTAGATAAAGCAGAGTCTTTTAAAGCTGAACTTATCTCTTCATACGAATCTAAAGGTATTAAAGATGAGCCGTACTTCTTTGTTAAAAACTCGTATGGAACTTACGGTCTTGGTGTAATCGAAGTGAGACAGCCTGAAGATATTTTAAAGTGGAATTATAAATCAAGAAAGAAAATGAAGGCTACAAAAGGTGGTAAAGGAGTCTCAAGTGTAATTTTACAAGAAGGCATTCCTACATCGTTAAAAGTTAACGAATCTCCAGCAGAAGCTGTTATTTATCTTTTAGGTTGCTCTCTTGCGGGTGGTTTTCTAAGAACAAATGAGAGAAAGGGAAAGCTTGATAGTTTAAACTCCCCAGGAGCGGTTTTTAAGAAGCTTTGCTTTTCAGACTTTGAATTTGATAAAGAAGGAAAGGTTTTTGAAAACGTATACGGACATATTGCAAGAATAGGGGCCCTGGCCATTGGTAGGGAAATGGAGCAGGCTAACTAACTTAAGTGAGCTATAAATAAGGAATACAGGCCTTTAGAGAGGCTTTATTTGACTCCTAAAAGCATCAAATGAGACTCTTAAAAGTGATGAAAGTTTGGCCTTTATTAGCACTCATACCAGCAATATCTTTTGGTTTTTATTTTGGAACTCAATCTGGAGGTTCTAAAAGATCAATTAAGACTTTTGTTGATATGAGATTCCCTGCAGATTCAGATTCAGAGTATATTACTAACTTATCTAAAAACTTAAGCGAAGAAGATATAGGAATAGATAACTTTTTGTTTAATGCAAGTTTAGATCAAAGTGAGTCTTCTTGGGGAATAAGAAGTAAAAGTTTTTATATAGATTTAGATGATCGTTTTGTAGAAGTTTGTGACTATTTAAACACGAGCAATGGGTATGTAAAATATAATCTTATAGCTGAGGGTGTTGCTAACTCTGGCGAGAGCGTTGAAATAGATGTTTCCACTAATTGTAATGGCTTTGATTTTGTAGAGCTGTTCCCTTTTGATTTTTGTTCATCAGAATTTGATTCTTTTAAAGAGGGAGATTTTGAAACGGATGCTTCTAACTATAGTTTTGTGAATTTTTCTGATTTTATGCCAAAAATATGGTTTTTAAAGAAAGTTAGTTTCTACTATGAAGCTAAAGATAGTTCTGAAGAACTAAAAGAGGAATCAGTAGTTTATAACCCTTCTAATCCAATAGTTTTTTCTTGTTTTGAGAATTAAATAAAAAGTGACAATTTACGGCAAATGTCGCGTTTTAGGGGCCATATATCTGCTATAAGGCTAAGTAGTGATACCTAAGGATTTATTTTCAGCTTAAAAGGCAAGAATTCTGGCATCAAGTATGCAATTTGAAGTCATGTCCAAATTGATGCAAAAAATAGTCATACTTATGAAATGGTTTTCTATTTATTTTTCTTTAGTTGTATTTATTCAAAACGCCGATGCTCAAGTTAAAGCTGCAGATTTGCTTAAAAGTGCTGAGGCAAATTTGTTACGAGTTCCTGAGTTTGAATTTATAAGACAAGAGGCCAAGAAGTTGGGTGTTTCAGTATATCTTTTTGGAGGTACTGCAGCTTCATACCTTCACTATGTTCGACTTGATATTGAGCGAAGAGAAGGTAGAGGACTTTTTCAAGATGCGCGCTTTGATTATGATTTTACAAATATTTATAGAGGAAATCAGGATTTAGATATTGTGGTTGATGCAGATTCTGAAGTTGCCTCTAGGCTTACAGGGGCTTTGCTTGCAAAATATCCAAACTTTATTGGAGATAGGCAAGACTGGGAGGTAAGGCTATTAAGACAAAAAATGGGAGATAAGGAAGCTTTGCTAGCTAGTCCAGAATTTTTAAATCAACACTCAGATTCAAACTCTATAGGTTTGGTTGAAATTACAGATACTAGTTCAACAAGTATAGTTCGTGATTTAAAAGACTGGAATAATGTAGACAACCAGTTCTTAAACGATGTCGCTGATAAGAGAATTTCATTTTATTTTTCTGATAGACATGAAAGTACAAAAAGATACCGTCAAGGGAATAATCCTCCAATACTTGCGGCAATAAGATTCATCGCAAAATTAACTCAGTTTGAGCTAACAGCTTCAGAAGGTGATCTTGAATTGATTCGTAAAATAATTCAAAGAGTTAGTGTGGGTGATTTAAATAATTATAGTGAGAAAAAAGCTTTAGAGTTTGGCTTAAAAGCCCTTCTCAACTCTCCTAACTTAGAGTTTGCACATAAAATATTAAGAGACTTAGGTTTAAGAGAAAAGCTTATTGAAATCGATGGTAATAACGTTGATGAGATAAAATCTGTATCTTGGTGGATGAGTAGAATCCCTCTTCCATCATTTAAGGTTGGCCAAGGGACTGGAGTAACGGCTTTGGAACTGAGTCTTGATATGTTAGCTCATGAAACTAACTCATTTGACTCTTATGAGAGTATTATAAAATCATCAGAAGGAAAAGCTAATGTTTTTACTTCAAGACAGGGTTTTGTCGGTGAATCGGCAATTCATGGTGAAGGTTTTTATACTTTAAAAGGGCAAAGAGGAGCTCGTGGAACTAATATAACAATTAATTTTCGCATAAAGCCCGAGGCTCGAGAAGGAAGTGATTTTGAAGTTTTTGGTGATGTAGTCCTTATTAAAAATAAGTCTGCCATAGAAGTGATGTATGATTCATTAAGTATTTCGCTTGATGAATATTTTGATTTATTGATCGAGGGGGGAATTGCATCATACAACATAGGTTACATTGAGAGGTTAAGTAGAAAATTCTCACGAGATGCAAGTATAACTATATTAAATTGTGAAGCACAAAAAAATAAAATTTTAAATCTTTCAGAGGAGAGTCAGAATAAAACTCTTTACACCGCTTGGTTTTCTTTAAAGTGCTCTCAGAATTTTCCTGAAGTTGTTCAAAACTTATTGAGGCAAAGAAAGCATATCTCTGTTATTTTAGATAATGTTGTTTTAAATACAGCATGGAAATTTAATCCATCACTGTTAGATCAAATAGTTAATTTAGATTCTTTTAGTGAAGTGGGAAAAAATAAGATTAGACGAAGTGGAGTTTTATATAAACACTCAAGAGAGTTGCATTACAGTCAGAATTTATTAGAGATTTTTTTAAATACAGAAGTAGATCCAGCTCTTGTTCCATACCTGGCTAAGGCCTTTAAAACAGTTGATTTTATAGCAATTGAGAGAGATTTTAATGAAGAAACTCGACCTGAATACAAAATTGCAAGCTTTGAGTCGAGGGGGATTCTGTTGGCCTTGGTAAATGCATATAGTAATTTACCATTAGAATTAGAAAGTAGTTTAGATGAACTACTGTTTAATCACATCATTGGTAATAACGGGTTTTGGATACATAAGGAAACTCTTTTAAATCCTGCTGTACTAGATAGAAAAGAAACTAAAAGAGAGCATAAACTTAAAGGTGAATTTATTACTAAGAATACAATAGCGTCTGCATATGAAGTGGCTAGCATGCAGAGTAGGTTGAAGCTTAAAATCAGAAAAAGAAAATGGAAAAGCAGAGGGATGAGCGCTTTGGTACTTGCTCCGTCTGTTCTAACTGGTCTTGGTTTTTATACGTATGGTGGTATGGATAATTCAATATGGGCTGCTAGTGAAGGTTTAGCTGTAGGTGTGTCACTTGTTTCTGCAATGGTAGGTGGTAGCGTGATCAGTGTACACTCATCTGTTAATAACTTAAGTGGGAATTTTATTAATGAAATTAAAAGAGGCCCTGTTCCTACTTGTAGGGGAATACTGAACTAACTTTACAGTTAGTTCAGTATAGAAAGATGATTATATAGATTTAGCAAATTCGTAAAAAGTTCTTACTAAAACACCTGTTGCGGCACTTGCTTGGTTGTAAGCTTTTCTATTTCCACAGTTCCAAGCCGTTCCAGCAATATCCATATGAGCAAAAGGAATTCCTTTAGCGCAGAACTGCTCTAAGAAAGCTGCTGCAGTAGCAGAGCCTGCACCTCTAAAAGAAGAAATATTAGCCCAGTCAGCAAACCTGCCTTTAATATCATTTACGTGATCATCGGTTAAAGGCATGCGCCATACGTTTTCACCGGCATTTTTTGAAGCTTTTAAAACATTGTCAGCTAACTCATCACTTCTTGTGAATAGGCCAGTGTGTGAATTTCCAAGAGCCATGACCATTGCACCAGTTAACGTTGCTGTATTTAAAACCATCGCCGGCTTAAGTTCAGAAGCATAAGAAAGTGCATCAGCTAGAATTAATCTTCCTTCAGCGTCAGTATTTAAAACTTCAACAGTTTTTCCATTTCTTGCAGTAAAAATATCACCAGGTTTAACAGCTTCTGCACCTAATAAATTCTCGCTAGAAGGAACAAGAGCGGTTACATTTACCTTTAGCTTCATCGAAGTGATAAGCTTCATGGCTCCAATTACAGCAGCAGATCCACACATATCATATCTCATTTCATCCATTTTTGGTGAAGGCTTAAGAGATATTCCGCCCGCGTCAAAGGTGAGCCCTTTACCTACTAAAACTAAAGGTTTTTGTTTTGTTGCTCCACCCTTATATTCCATTATGATAAAGCGTGGCTCTTCAGCACTACCTCTAGAAACTGTCATGATACCACCCATCTTCTCTTTTTTAATGCGTGCCTTGTTCCAAATTGTAGTTTTAAGCTTTGGAGATTTAATGCTTTGAGCTTCTTTAGCTAAAATACTTGGAGTCATCATATTACCTGGAAGATCACCTAACCTTCTTGAAAAGAAAATGGCTTCACATGTTGCTTGAGCTTCAGTGATTGCAGGTTTGATTTTTTTAGCTTCAGCAGGTGATGCATAGACTTCAAACTCTAAGTTTTTAGATTTTTCAGCCTTAGATTTTCCTTCCGTCATTTTGTAAGAAGCAAGAGTGGCTCCTTCAACTAAGCCTTTAATAATCTCTTCAAGAGGTGTTTCAAAGTTAGAATAATTTTTTGTGCTAATAACTATCTTAGATTTTTTGGTAGCAAGTGAACTTTTAAAAAGTTTTGCACCTATAACTCTAAAATCCTCAGTTGATTGAGAAAGCTTTTCACCTGCGTTGTGAAAAACAACACTGCCGCCTTTAAAGCCTTTAGAGTTAAGGTCATAGAAAGTTTCCCCAGTTTTTGTGTCTTTTGGAATGGAAAACTTTTTAATAACTTCTGAAGAGTTTTTCTTATTAAATGTAAGAAAGAGAGTAGAGTTTGAATTTCCAGTAGCTGAACCAGACTTATAGGCTATTTTAAACATAATTGCTCCTTTTAAAGGCTAAAAACTGTTGCGTAATAAATGACTTAAGTATCACAAAAGCCTTTAGTCAACTTGCTTTTATACAAATCGGTCCCATTATTATTGATGAAGCGTGCTTAAAAGCCGACTCTTGTCTAGTCAAAGTTAGGGTAGAAAGTGTCGATAGATAAGCATAGAGAAATAAATTGAACTAACTCACAAAAGAAAGGGGTTCATTTAATGGCCTTAGTTCCTGTTGTAATCGAACAAACTCCACGTGGTGAAAGAAGCTATGATATCTATTCAAGGCTTTTAAAAGACAGAATCATTATGCTTGGTACCCAAGTTACTGATGATTTAGCTAATAGCATAATTGCTCAGCTTTTCTTTCTTGAGATGGAAAATCCTGAAAAAGACATCCACATTTATATCAACTCTCCTGGTGGAAGTGTAACTGCTGGTTTAGCAATATATGATGTTATGCAATTTGTGAAATGCGATATAAGAACATACTGCTTGGGACAAGCTGCAAGTATGGGCTCCCTTCTGCTTTCAGCAGGAACTGCTGGTAAAAGGTACGCTCTTCCAAACTCAAGAGTGATGATTCACCAGCCACTTATTGGGGGGCATGGTATATCGGGTCAGGCAAGTGATATTGAGATTCATGCTAAGGAAATGCTCTACATAAAAAAGAAATTAACTGATATTTATGTTACTCATACAGGCAAGTCATATGATGAGCTTGATAAGAGTATGGACAGAGATAATTTTATGAGTGCTGAAGCGGCTAAAGATTTTGGTTTAGTGGATCATGTTGTAGAATTTAGAAAGAAAATTAGTAAAGATAAAAAATAAATTAACAAAAATGTTAGTTTATTAAGTACTGTAAATGAAATGTTTAAACTTAAAAGAAAATAGGTAAGTAAATGAGCCAAAAAGATAAATCATCACTTCATTGTAGTTTCTGCGGTAAAAGCCAAAAAGAAGTTAAAAAACTTATAGCCGGACCTGGTGTATATATTTGTGATGAGTGCATAGACTTATGCAACGATATTATTACAGAAGAGCAATCAAAAGAGATTCAAGCAACGGGACAACTTAAAGTTCCTAAGCCTCAAGAAATTATGGATCGATTAAATGATTATGTAATAGGACAAAGGAGAGCGAAAAAAACTCTATCAGTTGCAGTTCATAATCATTATAAAAGAGTAAACTCTAAACTTGATGCAGATGGTGTAGAGATTGCAAAAAGTAATATCTTACTCATTGGGCCTACAGGTTCAGGTAAAACACTTTTAGCTCAAACGATTGCTAAAATTTTAAATGTTCCTTTTGCTATGGCTGATGCGACATCACTCACGGAAGCTGGTTATGTAGGTGAAGACGTTGAAAACGTTATTTTAAGCCTACTTCAAGCTTCAGACTATGATGTAGAGCGTGCACAAAAAGGTGTTATTTATATTGATGAGATTGATAAAATTACAAGAAAATCTGAAAATCCATCCATTACAAGAGATGTAAGTGGTGAGGGTGTTCAGCAAGCACTCTTAAAGATTTTAGAAGGAACAGTTGCTAACCTTCCCCCAAAAGGTGGAAGAAAACATCCTCAACAAGAGTTTATTCAAGTAGATACAACAAATATTTTATTCATCGTTGGTGGTGCGTTTGTTGGTCTTGATAAGCTTATTGAAGATAGAGTTTCTTCAAAGTCTTTAGGTATTGCTGCTGAAATTAAAACAAAAGAAGAAAAACTTGCAGATACTGGTAGTGGTTTAACCAAATTAGAGCCTAAGGATTTAGCGCGTTTCGGATTGATACCAGAATTTATTGGAAGACTTCCGGCTATTGCAACACTTGAACCTTTAGATAAGAAAACCTTAATCAATATTTTAGTCGAGCCTAAAAATGCTCTTTCTAAGCAGTATAAGAAATTGTTTGAGTATGAAGATATTGATCTCACATTCACTGACGACGCTTTAGAGGCAATTGCTGAAGAAGCGATTCGTCGTGATACAGGTGCAAGGGGACTTCGAGGGGTTATAGAAACAGCAATGCTAGACATAATGTACGAAATTCCTTCCAATCCAAACGTTAAGGCTGTTATAATAGATGAAGGAGTTATCCTTAGAGGGGAATCTCCTAAGTTGGCTTACCGTTCCTCTAAGAAAACGGAAGATGGCGAAAAGAAAGATGATAGTGATTCATCAGACGATTCAGAATCTTCAGCAGAAAGTGCTTAAGGTAAAACGTAAGAGTCTAATCAACAAAAAAAATTCCCTCTAAAATAAATTCTTAGAAGGAGGGAATATGTCCGATAAAAAAAATGATGAGACAGGAAAAGTGGTAACGCTTCCGTTATTACCACTGAGAGATTTAATAATATTTCCTCATATGATGATGCCTCTTTTTGTAGGAAGAGACAGAAGCATTAGAGCACTTGAAGAAGCTATGACTCAACAGTCGGATATTATTCTTGTTGCGCAAAAAGACGCTAAAACAAACAGTCCTGGGCCTGAAGACATCTATAAAGTTGGTACTGTTGGCTCTATTATTCAACTTCTTAGGTTGCCAGATGGAACTGTAAAAGTTTTAGTAGAGGGAAAAAACAGGATCAATATTGATGAGTATGTAGACGATGAAAGATTTTTTACAGCTAAAGGAACTCTACTTGATGAAAGTGAGAAAAACCCTTTAGAGGCCCAAGCTTTAGTAAGATCTGTAAAGGCAACTTTTGAAAACTATGTAAAGCTTAACAAAAGAATTCCACCTGAAATTCTTATGAGAGTTTCTTCAATCGAAAACTCTTCTGAGCTAGCTGATATAGTTGTAGCCCAGCTCAATTTAAAAATTGAAGATAAGCAAAGACTCTTAGAGCTTAATGACCCTGGAAAAAGGTTAGAAGAACTTTTAAATCTTATGACTGGTGAGATTGAGATCTTAGAGGTTGAAAAGAGAATTAGGGGTCGCGTTAAAAAACAAATGGAGCGCTCGCAAAAAGAGTATTACTTAAATGAGCAAATGCAGGCCATTCAAAAAGAACTTGGTGATAAAGATGACTTTCAAGCCGAGCTAGATGAGCTAATTGAAAAAGCTAAAGACAAAAAAATGTCTAAAGACGCTAAGAAGGTTTTAGAAAAAGAAATTAAAAAACTTCGTATGATGTCGCCAATGAGTGCAGAAGCTGCAGTAGTAAGAAACTATATTGACTGGTTAGTCTCTCTTCCTTGGGGATCTTATAGAAATGAGACTCTAGATCTTGATAAAGCAAAAGCAGTACTTGATTCAGATCATTGGGGGCTAGAGAAAGTTAAAGATAGGATCTTAGAGCACTTAGCTGTTCAAACTCTTGCAACTGATAACATGGGCCCAATACTTTGTTTAGTAGGACCTCCAGGAGTTGGTAAAACATCTCTTGGAAGATCAATTGCAAAAGCTTTAAATAGAGAATTTGCTCGTATCTCTTTAGGTGGTGTTAGAGATGAATCAGAGATTAGAGGGCATAGAAGAACATATGTTGGTGCTCTTCCTGGAAGAATCATTCAATCTCTTAGAAAATGTGAAACAGCTAATCCACTTATTTTATTAGATGAAATTGATAAAATGAGTAATGACTTTAAAGGTGACCCATCAGCAGCACTCTTAGAGGTTTTAGATCCAGAACAGAATGCAACTTTTCAAGATCACTACCTAGAAGTTGATTATGACTTATCAAAAGTTATGTTCTTTACTACTGCTAACTCTCTTCATCCGATTCCAAGACCACTACTTGATAGAATGGAAGTCATTGATCTTCAAGGTTATATCGATAGAGAGAAGTTAGAAATTGCAAAAACATATTTAGCTCCAAAGCAAATCAAGCGTCACGGTTTAACAGATTATAATGTTCAAATAAATGATGCTGCTATGATGTCACTTATTTCAGATTATACGAAAGAAGCGGGAGTAAGAACATTAGAGCGAACTATCGGTACACTTTGCAGAAAGCTTGCTAGAGAAATAGTTGAAGAAGAGCTTGCTGCAAAAAGAAAAGATGCCAAAGTTGCTAAGAAGCAAAGAAAAGTAACTCCTAAAAAGCTTAAAGAACTTTTAGGTCCGGTTAAATACAGTCATGGAAAAATTGAGAAAGTTGATGAAATCGGTCTAACTAATGGACTTGCTTGGACACAAGTTGGTGGAGACCTTCTTGTTATTGAAGTTTCTGTAGTTCCAGGTCGTGGTAAGTTTACGATTACAGGTCAACTTGGAGATGTGATGAAAGAATCGTGCACCGCAGCTCTTTCTTATGTCAGATCTAGAGGACCACTTTTTGGTTTAGATAAAGAGTACTTCTCTAATTTTGATGTTCATATACATGCGCCTGAAGGAGCTATTCCAAAAGATGGTCCTTCTGCAGGTATAGCCTTAACAACAAGTATAGTTTCGGCAATGCTTAAAATCCCAGTTCAAAAGACTGTGGCAATGACTGGGGAGGTAACTCTTCGAGGACGAGTGCTTGCTATTGGTGGTTTAAAAGAAAAAGTTCTTGCAGCTCACCGTGGTGGAATTAAGCGAGTGATTATTCCAAAAGAGAATGAGAAAGATTTAACTGATATCCCACAAGATGTAAAAGATGATTTAGAATTCATCATGGTAGATCATGTGGATCAGGTTCTTGTAAATGCTCTTGCTGTTAAAGGTGCAAAAGAAATCTTTAAGCATAGAGGAGATTCGGCTTCTGGGATTAAACCTCAGTATACAGGTCATTCTAAACAAGAAACAGCCCATTAAGAATATAACTTAAATTTAGAACCTAATATTTAAAGAGAAAAGCCACTTTTAATAAGTGGCTTTTTGTTATTTCTTATTTACAAATACCAGTTACATATAATGAAACATATTCTGGCCCATCTTTGTGGTAACCATAATCGACATCAGTAACATCAAAACTTTCTGCTGATGTATTACAATTTTCTTCATAGAGCTTATTTATTAGAGAGCCAAGAGCTCTATCCCTAGCTTCCTTGGTAAGTGTATTGGTGGCTCCAGTTTGATACTTCGATGTGCCTTCATGCATTGAAGCTGCAAGTGCATTAAGTGAAAAACTTAAGATTATTAGAACGCTTATTAATTTCATAGTATGAACTCCCTTAGTTTTGATGGTGCTGCACTAAATATGCACATGTAGATCGGTTCTAAGCTTTTCTGGCTGTCCTTTTTATGGACAGTGGACAAATATAGTCACACTTTAGGTCGCAAGTCTGACCTTAGAGACCTTGAAAGCTTAAAATAAATGCTTTTGGTGCTGCTAATGAGTCTTATTTGGGCGAATTAGGTCTTTGGTCTAAGAATAGCTTATAGCAGTTCGAAGAATCATTGTTTTGACCAAAAGGCTATTTTTTGAGAGTTTGTTGAAAAATTTGTATAAGCCGCTGGGGGGATACGGCTGTTTATACATTGTTTAGGGCAGAAGGGGGATTATGCTCGCAATGGTAGATAGCTCGGCTAGTTTGTGTGAACTAGGCAGACTTCATTATGAAAAAGGGGAGCTTAATGCTGCAGAACCTTATCTTATTGAAGCAAGGCACTTTTTTCTAACTCGCAATAAGATCAGAAGTTACTTTGATGTCTCTTATCGTCTTTTAAGAATTTATATAGAAAAAGAAGACTGGGAAAAAGTAAAGCAGATAAAAAATGAGCTTAAAGATTTCATTCTAAGAGAAGACGTAGAAATGTCTTCAAGGCTTTATTACACTCTAGGAGTGTGCGCTGAAATTGAAGGTGAATATGAAAAGTCTTTAAAGTTTTTCGAACAAGCCTTAAATGTTGCACTTACTGAAAGTAATAAAGAAGACATGTGTTTTGCTCTTTGCGGTAAAATGATTTGGTATAAAAACAGGAAAGATTTCTCAACCTCATTTGCTGTGGCAGAGAATTTAAAATTGTTTTTAGAGTCTTTAGATATTCCTGAAGTGGCAACTTCATTATCTTTAGCTGAATCTGATATTTATTTAGAGCAAGAAAACTTAGATGAGAGTTTAGAAAGTCTTTGGAAGTCTTATGAGACTTCTAAGCAAACAAGAAGTGTTGCTTTTATTAACTCTTATGTTCTTATTCAATTTTCAAGAGTGCTTCTTAAAATGGGTAAAGTTGAAATGGCTAAAACTTATTTTAAGATGGCTGAAAAAAGTATTCGAAAAGATGAGCATGTCAGGTCATATAAGCTTTTAATGAGAGTAAAAGAGCTTTTTGAATCTGAAAAACAAAAAACTCCAGATATTCTTATCAGAAAAAAAGACCATACAATTTGGGAAACTTCTAAAGGTGAGGTTCCTGTAAATAATCAGTTTATTTTAATCGAGCTTTTAGGTGAGTTTGTTAGAAGACAGGGCTTAACTTTAAATAAAGACGATCTAGCAAGGTTTGTATGGGATCAAGACTACGATCCAACACAACACGATAATAAAATATATGTAACTATTAGGAGGCTAAGAAAACTTTTAGAGCCAAATCCAAAAAGGCCAACATATATTTTAAGATCAAAAGAAGGTTACACACTAAATCCAGATGCGAATGTTGTTATTACGGACTAGATGAAGAAGAGGGGAAAGAGAAAATTATGAAAAGTTTATTAGTTGGTTTGATTTTATTATTAGGAAGTTTATCTTTTGCAGTTGGTCCAGATGGTGTGGATTATGATTTTTCACCATTTCCATTAAAAGATGGTAAAGTAGTTGGTTTAGAAGGGATGTGGGGTAGTGATGCTTCCATGGTAAGCCTAGAAGCTACAGACAGAGAGTATTGGGGGATGCCAATATTTATTTATGAAGAGATCGACTCAAGCACTAACGAGGTAAGAAGAGGTGTGGCTTGGGTGGCTCACTCAAAAGAGCATTACTGGCTCTCAATTAAAGACGAAGATGGCTCTTTTGAGATGAAGAAGCTTTATTTTGGTTATTTAACAAATGTTCATAATTTTTCTAAAAATTGTGGAAAGTATGAACAAATTCCTGCCATAATGATTTTAGATGGAACTGACAGCCTTGAAGTAGCTGATAGGATGTCATTTCATGTTGAATCGCGAAGCAGTATCTGTAAATTCTGATCATTAATTAGTTTTAAAATAAGTAACAAAAGCCTCGACAAGGGGCTTTTTTTTTATTAAAAAACTATTTCGTTCTGTAGGAGATTAGCTCAGTTGGTAGAGCGCCACCCTTACAAGGTGGATGTCGTCGGTTCGACCCCGGCATCTCCTACCATTTTAAAAATCATAGTGATCATAAGCGATTCTTAAGCTGTCAAAATAACTGTTCACTCATTATATGTAATTTCTTTGGGCTGTACCTGTTTGCTTTAGAAGTTCTTCGTATTAAATCATGACTATCTTTAGGGGAGCTGGAGTGTACTTGTGCTTTCTCTTAAAGCCTTTGTTATTAATGCTTTGATGTAATTAGAGGCTCTTTACAGAATGCAGAGCATAAGGCCTGTAATATAAAATTTGCAGAGACTATGTTGATTTGGGGTATGGGATATTTAGTCTTTTTAGTTTTTATTTTAGGAAGTGTTCAAGTTATGGCTAAAGAATGTGTTGTTCTTATTCATGGCTTAGCTAGAACGTCGACCTCGTTTAATTTAATGGCAAACAGGTTAAAAAAAGCAGGGTATGAGACTAAAGATTTAGACTACCCTTCTACTTCATATGAGATTGAATACTTAGCAGAAAACTACATTCCTGAAGCTATTAATATGTGTAGTGGTTATGAAAAAATACATTTTGTAACTCACTCAATGGGTGGAATACTGCTTCGTTATTACTTTAGTAATCATGAGTTACCTCAAAATTTAGGTAGAGTTGTTATGCTTGCTCCTCCTAATAAAGGATCAGAAGTTGTAGATCACCTAAAAGACTCTGTTATTGGTTATAATTGGTGGAATGGGCCTGCAGGCAGGCAACTTGGAACTGATGAAATGAGTGTGCCTAATCAGCTTGGACCGGTTGATTACCCTGTTGGTGTTATAGCAGGAACTAGAGAGAGCTTTTTTCTTTCAAGATACTTTGATGAGCCTAATGATGGAAAGGTTTCAGTTAGCAGAACTAAAGTAGATGGCATGAAAGATCATATAGTTTTGCATGTGACTCACACTTTTACGATGAACAATAGAACTGTCCAAAAACAGGTAGAATCCTTTTTAAAAACAGAGAGATTTCAGTAGTTACATATGCCTAAAAAAGTTTTCCAAAATGAATGGGTCTTTGATGCTTTCTCAGAGCATCCAACATTTGTAACTAAAAGAATGTTTGGTGGTTTAGCGATTTATCTTCATGGTAGACAAATGCTTATTTTAGTTGAGCCAACAAAGAGCGGTAGATGGGACTGGAATGGGATTTTACTTTGTACAGGATATGAACATCATGAGTCTTTAACTACTGAATTCCCGTCTTTTTCTGCGCATGAAGCAATTAAGAAATGGCTTTTTATAGAATCTAAAGCTGCAGATTTTGAAGAAGTTATGACTAAGGTCTCAAGATATATAGAAACTAATGATGAAAGAATTGGTATTTGGCCTAAGGTTAAGTAATTACTTCTAAGTATGGTTTCCTTATAATAGAATTAAGAAATGATAGAAAAAAGAAGAAAAATAGCACTATTAACAAGTGGTGGTGATGCTCCTGGAATGAACGCTGCTATTAGAGCACTTGTAAGAATACTTACTTCAAAAGGTCATCAAGTGTACGGTGTTGAGCGGGGCTATCAAGGTCTTATTGATCAAAAATCAATACCAATGAGTCTTAGGTCCGTTGCTAACTATATTCAAAAAGGTGGAACGGTTTTAAAAACTTCAAGATGTGAAGAGTTTAAAACTAGAGAGGGAAGAAAAAAAGCCTATGATTACTTAAAGCTAAAGAGTGTGGATACTTTAATAGTTCTTGGTGGTGATGGATCTTTAAAAGGTTTAGAGTTATTAGATAATGAATTTCCTGATATCACGTGCATAGGTATACCTTGCACAATAGATAATGATTATATTTACTCTTCAAATTGTATAGGTGTTGATACTGCGACTAATACAGCTGTTTCTGCAATTGATAAAGTAAGAGATACGGCAGGTTCTCATGAGAGAACTTTTGTTATTGAAGTGATGGGTAGAAACTCTGCCTTTTTAGCAAACAATGTAGCTTTAGCTGCAGGGGCTGAATGTGTGGTGGATTTATCAAAAGAAGGTAGTTTAGAATCTGCACTTAGCAGGGTGAAAGCTAGTGCCGAGAGGGGAAAGCTTACAAGTTTACTTGTTGTACTTGAGAGTATAGATCCAAAACTTGATGCAGCATCTTATGTAAGAGATAAAGTAAAAGCCTTAGGTTTAGAAACAAGAGCTTTAGTTCTTGGCCACCTTCAAAGAGGTGGGGCTCCAACAGCAGCAGATAGAATCTTGGCATCAAAACTTGCAAGCAAGGCTTCAGAATTAATTGGCTCAGGGGTTGTAATCGTTGATGAGAGTGAAGAAATTTATTTTAAACCTTGGAGTCAGTTAAAACAAATTTTAAATGATATGAATGAAACAGCAGAGCTTATAAGTGTTTTAGCAAACTAGTATGAGATACGTACTGTTATTTAAGCTTTTATTTTTTTTTGTATTTAATGCACAGGCTAGAGAAGGAGTAGACTTTAAGCAGTGTCTACCTGTTGTGGGTAAAAAAATAGAAAAAGCATCTGATTATAACTACATCATTGCACCAGGTGTTTTTAATGAGGTGATTTCTTATTATATGACACAGTATAAGAGGCATTTTTTAGAGATCGGTGTGCCAAGAAATCAAATTAAAAGAGTTAATAATTTTACGGTGAGTGTTCCTGATCAGTCAGCTCTAAAAATAAAAAAAGCTATCCTTGGCTTTAAAAATAAAAAAAAAGTTGTTATTTTTTCACATAGTAAAGGTGCCTTAGAGAGTCTTTATATGCTTATTAAGCATAAGGATATAAGAGAAAAGGTTTATAAAGTTATTTTACTTCAAGGTCCGTTAAGGGGTGTTTCTTCTTATGACCTTACATACGGAATGCCTGGTGAGAAAGTAGCAGAGAAAAGCTTTTTATTTAGAGCATATAGGTGGATAGCAAAATTTTCGTTTATTTCTTTTAGATTTAATAATTTTTCAAAGTTGAAAGTAGAAAAAGATTTTAACTATGAATCCTTAAAAGAGGAAGGTCTTTTAAATAAGCTTATTTTTGTAAGATCATATAAGTCAGTGCCGGATATGAATTGGAGAATGCGCTATATGGGAGGGCTTTATAAAGATTATCTAAATGAAAGAAGCGATGGTGTTATTCTTTATAAAGAGCAACTTCCTGTAGGCGTAACACATGAGAATTCATGTGTTATAGATTTTTATGCTGATCATGGGGATTTCGTAAAAACGAGACTGTTAAAAAGTGCAACTAAAGTGAAGAGAGTGAATATGTTTATAGATCATATTTTATTTAATAAGGAACAGCCTAAAACTACTCCTTAAAAGATATAAGTAAAGCCCCTGATTCAACACTGTTGCCTTCTTTAATATGAACTTTATCAATTGTAACATCACTTGAGGCTTTCATTTCGTTCTCCATTTTCATGGCTTCCATAATAAGAAGAGAATCTCCTTCTTTAATCACATCACCTGGTTTAACAAAGATCTTAACAATTTTTCCAGGCATTCCTGCTTTTAAGTTTTCTAAGCCTCCAAGTCCGCGTCTACCCATTAAACTATCTCTAAGGATGCGTTCATCATTAAGAATAGAAACATTCCTGTGAGATCCTCTAGTAAAAACTGTGTAGTCAGTTCCATCTGGTATAATATCAATTAGGTATGATGAGTTATCTAAAATAAGACTAACTTGTCCATCCCTAGAGATTTGAAAGTCTTCTTTTGGAATAGAGACTTCTTTCCACTCACCAGATTCATCTGCTTGAATTGAAATAAGCCAAGACTTTCGCTCTTCATTAACTGTAACTTTATATGGAGATTTATTTACTAGTGCTTCAAAAAACATAATATATCCTCTATTCTTGTGCGAACTATCTTTTTAAGACTTCTTGTCTAATGACCTGGCGCCATTTTCCCATTGAGGAAATGTTACCAACTTGTTTCTTTTTATTTTCTTCATAAGCTGAAATCGCTGCAGCAATAAGAAAGACTTCATCATTTACATATTTAAAAAATGTTTTTTGATCACTAGTTACAAGTTCTTTATCAACAAATTGTGTAGTGTATGAGCCATCTAGAAATTTTGGATGGTCTACGATATTTTTGTGTAAGATAGTGTTTGATTTAATACCAGTAACTGAAAACTCTGAAAGTGCTCTTTTAAGTCTTTCAATACATGCTTCTCTGTCTTTTCCCCATACGATAAGTTTAGCAATCATTGGGTCATAATGTATCGGAACTTCATAACCTTGATACATATACCCATCCCACCTTATGAAAGGCCCTTGTGGTATTCTGCATCTTAAAATTTTACCGGCACTTGGAAGAAAAGTTGTAGGGTCTTCAGCACAAATTCTCATTTCAATGGCGTGACCTTTTTGCTTTATGTCCTCTTGCTTAACACTTAAAGGTTCTCCGTAAGCTACTCTGATCTGCTCTTGTACTAAGTCTACGCCCGTTACAGCTTCAGTCACAGGATGTTCAACTTGAAGCCTTGTGTTCATTTCCATAAAGAAGAACTCTTTAGTTGTATTATCAAAGATAAACTCAACTGTTCCAGCCCCTAAATAATTAATGGATTTTGCTGCAGTTACTGCAACTTCCCCCATTTTTTGTCTCACATCATCTGGCATTGAAATACTAGGTGCTTCTTCAATAATTTTTTGGTGTCTTCTTTGAACAGAGCATTCTCTTTCAAAAAGGTGCACTACATTACCATGTGTATCTCCAAAAACTTGAATTTCAATATGTTTTGGATTTTGAATGAAGCGCTCCATAAAAACTCTATCATCACCAAAGTAGTTTTTCCCTTCTGACTGTGCTGCTCTAAAACCGTTTTCAAGATCTTTTTCTTCAGTAACAACACGTATTCCCTTACCTCCGCCACCAGCAGAGGCTTTAATCATTATTGGATATCCAATTTTTTCAGCCCACACTTTAGCTTCTTCATAATCTTTAACAGCGTCATCACTGCCAGGAACTATAGGAACATTCACTTTTTTCATTAGCTCACGAGAGTTAAGTTTATCACCCATAGCCTTAATATTATCTGAAGTGGCCCCAATAAATGTGATACCTTCTTTTTCTAAGGCTTCAGCAAATGCCGCAGATTCACTTAAAAAACCATAGCCTGGGTGAACTGCTTCAGCTCCAGATTTTTTAGCAACTTCAATAATTTTATCGATTCTTAAGTAAGAATCGACACTAGGTGCAGGGCCTATGCAGTAAGCTTCATCAGCTAAAAGAACATGAAGGCTTGTTCTATCAGCTTCACTATAAACAGCAACAGTTTCAATCCCCATCTCTCGAGCACCTCGAGTGACACGGACAGCGATTTCTCCTCTATTTGCTACAAGTATTTTTTTAAACATAAAATATCATCCTTATTAAAATATTAAAGTGGGCAGCTTCCATGCTTTTTATGTGGAAGTTTCGCTCTTTTGTTTTGAAGCATTTCAATTGAATCAATGAGTCTTTTTCTTGTCATAGAAGGCTCAATAACTTCATCAATATAGCCAAGCTCTGCAGCTACATAAGGGTTATTAAACTTTTCTTCATAGTCATTCATAATAGCAGCTTTTGTTGCCTCAGGATCATCAGCGCCCATAATATCTCTTCTAAAGATAATGTTAACAGCACCTTCAGCCCCCATAACTGCAATCTCTGCTCCAGGATAAGCAAGGTTGATGTCTGAACCAATATGTTTAGAAGACATCACGATATAAGCTCCGCCATAAGCTTTTCTTGTTATAACTGTGATTTTTGGAACAGTTGCTTCAGCGTATGCATAAACTAGTTTTGCTCCATGAGTAATAATACCGTTCCACTCTTGTTCTGTTCCTGGCAAGAAGCCTGGTACATCAACAAAGCTTACTATTGGGATGTTAAAAGCATCGCAAAATCTAATAAATCTTGCAGCTTTTCTACTTGCATCAATATTTAAACATCCAGCAAGAACTTGTGGTTGGTTAGCCACGACTCCTACGGAATGACCATTTAATCTTGCAAAGCCAACAACAATGTTTTCTGCAAAGTGTTGATGGACTTCAAAAAAATAGTTTTCATCAACAACTTTTTTAATAAGGTCTTTGATGTCATAAGGCTTTTTAGAATTTGTAGGAATCAACTCATTAATGGACTGGTCAGCCGCATCGACAGTGTCTTGGGCTATAAGCTTTGGAGGGTCATCTAAATTATTGCTTGGAATAAAACTTAAAAGCTCACGAATTAAGAGTAGTAAATTCTTATCATCTTCTGCTGCAAAATGAGCTACACCTGATTTTCTATTATGTGTTTCAGCTCCACCAAGATCTTCTTTTGTAACTTCTTCGTGAGTTACAGTTTTAATAACATCAGGTCCTGTTACAAACATGTAACTTGTGTCTTTAACCATAAAAGTAAAATCAGTTAGTGATGGGCTGTAAACGGCTCCACCAGCAGAAGGACCCATAATTGCTGAGATTTGTGGGATAAGACCAGAGAATCTTGTGTTTCTAAAGAAAATATCTCCATACCCTCCTAAAGCTTCAACACCTTCTTGAATTCTTGCGCCACCTGAATCACATATTCCAATCATAGGAGCGCCATTTTCTGCAGCTAGGTCCATGGCCTTACAGATTTTATTAGCAGTTGTTCTCGACATACTTCCACCAAAAACTGTGAAGTCTTGGCTATACACATAAACAAGACGACCGTTTATTCGTCCATAGCCAGTGATCACTCCATCACCGTAGTGCTTTTTCTTATCCATATCAAAATTTGTACACCTATGGGTAACAAATCTATCAAGCTCTACAAAAGATGCCGGATCAAGAAGAACGTTAATTCTTTCTCTTGCAGTAAGTCTTCCGCCTTTTTTATGCTTTTCAACTCGTTCTTTTCCACCACTAGAAAGAGCTTCCTGGTTACGGTTGTCTAATTTATCTAACTGTTGATCGTGGCTTACTTCCATAAGGCCTCCTCATAATTTTTTTAAGTAAATTCCTTTAAGCTTTAAGGTCTGTTTCTTCCATAAAGTCTTGGAAAGGCAATGCTTTCTCTAACGTGATTGATTCCAGTGATCCATGCCACACACCTCTCAAGTCCCATGCCAAAACCTGAATGAGGAACAGAGCCATATTTTCTTAAATCTAGGTACCAATCAAAATCTTTTGGATCTAATTCATGTTCTTTAATTTTTTGTAAAAGTGTAAGATAGTCATCTTCTCTTTGCCCGCCTCCAATAAGCTCTCCATAGCCATCAGTTGCTAAAAGATCACAACTTAAACTCTCATCTGAGTTATTAGGGTCTTCTTTCATATAAAAAGCTTTAATGGCTTTTGGGTAGTTATGAACAAAAACAGGTTTATCAAAATGCGAACTTACAATTGTTTCATCAGGAGCACCAAAATCATCTCCATCAATAAAACCAGGGTTCTCTTTTTTTATGATTTCTACAGCTTCTTTGTAATGAAGTCTTGGGAATTTTCCTTTAACGTTTGCAAGCTTAGTCGTATCTCTTTCTAAAACTTTTAATTCTTCAGCTTTATTTTTAATAACTCTTTGAACAACATGACTTACAAAGTCTTCAGCAAGTTCCATATTGTCGTTTAAATCATTAAAAGCCACTTCTGGTTCAATCATCCAAAACTCAATAAGATGTCTTCTTGTTTTTGATTTTTCAGCTCTAAAGGTTGGGCCAAAATTATAAACCTTCCCATGTGCCATTGCCGTAGCTTCACTGTAGAGCTGACCACTTTGTGAAAGGTAGGCTTTATCATCAAAGTACTGTGTTTCAAAAAGAGTTGATGTTCCTTCGCAAGCTGATGGTGTAAAGATTGGTGTGTCACACATAACAAAATCTCTTACTTCAAAAAACTCTCTGCAAGCATTAACAATCTCGCTTCTTACTCTTAAAATTGCGTGTTGCTTTTTTGATCTTAACCATAAATGCCTATGGTTCATTAAAAAATCAGTCCCGTGCTCTTTTGGAGTTATTGGGTAATCAACTGATGGAGATAAGATTTCAAAAGAAGTTGCAGAAAGTTCATAGCCACCAGGACTACGCGGTTCTTCTTTAACAGTTCCAAAAACCTTAACAGCTGTTTCTTGAGTAAGCTCTCCAAAGTTTTCTAAAGCAGAATCTTCACATTCACCTTTAAAATAAATGCACTGGCACATTCCAGAGCCATCGCGAAGAACAAGGAATTTAATCTTTTTACTTGAAGCTCTTAAATTATAAACCCAACCGCTAAGCGTTACTTCTTTTCCAACATAGTCTTTTAAATCAGAAACATAGACTCTTTTTTTATCACTCATATATTAAGCTCCATTAGTGGTTAGTACTTCTCAATATTTAAGAGAGAAATCTACCTAATTAGTGAAAATATTCAATAGTTTAGACGTATAAAAAAAGAGCGTATTTTAGAGGTTTATAGGTGTGTTTTGATCTTCCAACAGAAAGCCTAGTGCCTGTTCTAGGTCAGGTATGAGTCTGTCATCATTGCTTAATTCAAGGGCTCTTAAAACTTCTTTATTTGAAGCTGAAGGCAGGGCACTTTTAAGCAGAGCTAGGGCGCCTGTGATGAAGGGAGCGGCTATACTTGTGCCCGATGTTAGTGCAAAATTAAAATCTTCTCCGCTTCGAACAGATAAAATTCCTAGGCCTGGAGCGAAGAACTTTAAACGCGAGCCAAAGTTGCTTGAGCCTACTCTTTGGCCCATCGCATCAACTCCTCCTACAGAAATCACAAAGGGAAGGTTAAAGGAGCTTGGAAATTCTAAATTAATATCAATATCCTCACCGTCATTACCTGCAGAAGTGACAAATAGAATTTGGTTATTAACAGCTTTTTCAACAGACTTTCTTAAGAACTGAGAACAACCATCTCCTCCCCAGCTTGCATTAATAATATCAACGTTCATGGACCTTGCGTAATCAACTGCTTTAACAAGAAGGTTTGAATCTGCTGAAGCATCACTTCCATCATCACTTGGTTTAAGTGCTGCAACAGGAAGAATAGTAGACTTAGGGGCAACTCCAATTTTTATATCATTTAAGTGTTCAGCGGCTATGATACTGGTTACTCCTGTGCCGTGACCCTGTAGATCATTTGTAAGTGGCCTATCATTTACAAAGTCCCAGCCATTAACATCATTTAAAAAACCATTTTTATCTTCATCATTTCCCATTTCAAGTTTATTAATAAAAACTTGTTTTTCTAAGAGTGTGTGATTGATATCAAGGCCCGTATCTATAACTCCTATAAGGACATTCTCACCGAAAATATCTTGTTCCCATAAATTTGGAGCTTTAATAAAATCTTGGCCGTATTGCCCGATTCCGATGCGATGAGCTTGTTGTTCAATTCTACTAAATATTTTTGATTTATGAGTGAAGTTATAATCAACAGCAGAAATTTCTAATGCTTGAGTGTTTATTTTTAAAAGAAGGTCTTCATATGAAGAAGCATAAACTTTTTGAATTTCACCAGATTTAAGTTCTATGAGGTATTCGCCGGAGATTTTGCCTTCAGCACACTTTTTATTTAGAGCGCTTAAAGAAGGAGTGGATTTTAAATCGCAACCAAGCAAGGTAAGTGTAGAAAAGAAAATAAGAAAAGCGCTTTTCAAGTGTGTATCCCCCAAATACAAGGCTAGCGTGGCTTTCAGGGGAAATCTAGGTTTTATTTAAAAAAAAGGTGTACTAGAGCTGAGTCAGTTTTGACTAGACATAATAGTCTAGAAAGTGACCAATAGCTGTGAGTAGTTTAGGTTTAGTAGCAAGTGATGTTTCAGTAACCTCATCGTGTGATAAAGCTTGGTCTGTGATTCCACTTGCAAAGTTAGTGAGGCAGCTTAATCCGCCCACATTTAAACCAGCGTGGTTTGCGGCAATACACTCTGGAACTGTACTCATACCAACAGCTGATGCTCCAAGGACTTTAAAAGCTTTGATTTCAGCTGGTGTTTCATAAGAAGGACCGGACACTCCAATATAAGTGCCTTCGTGTGTATTTAATTCAGCTTGCTGACAAGCTTTAAAAAGCTGAGCTGATATTTTCTTAGAGTAAGGCTCTGACATGTCATTAAACCTTGGGCCAAGCTCTTCATAATTTGTTCCAATAAGTGGGTTATAACCTGAAAAGTTTAATTGATCTTTTATGATCATAACATCACCAGGGGGCCAATCTTTTTCTAAAGATCCTGAAGCGTTTGTTAAAATGATATCTTCTCCACCTAAAAGTTTAAATAATCTAACAGGAAAGACAACTTCTTCAGGCGAATAGCCTTCATAAAAGTGAACTCTTCCCTGAAAGAGCATAACGTCTATGTCGTTATACTTTCCAATGACAAGGTTTCCGGCGTGTCCTACAACGGTTGATTTTGGGAAGTGTGGAATCTCAGAATAGGGAATACTTATCTCAACATTAATAGATTCAACTAAATCACTTAAGCCTGAGCCAAGAACAAAACTAAGTTTTGGTTTTAAATTTGTTTTTGATTGAATAAATTCTTTAGCATCATTGAGTTTTTGCATTTTAAATTCCCCTATTTTTTTATTAACTAATTATATCCTGTATTAGTTTAGGCTCTTCAGTCTTAGTTTCAGTAATCATGATTGAGTTTTCTAAAAGTTTTAGAGCATCGTTTAATTTGTCTGGATCATTATAATAAACCTTAACAAGACATTCACCCTCATTTACTGATGAGGAGATTTTTTTATTAAAGTAAAATCCAACATGAGGATCAATAATAGATTGAAGGTTTTTTCTTCCAGCCCCTAGGGCAACTCCGGCCCATCCGATTTGCTCGTTATCAAAAGATGAAATATAACCACTTTTAGAAGCTTTAAATTCATGAAATTTTTCTTGAGGTTTTGGAATTTCTCCATTCCAACCTTGGTTTTTTAAAGCTTTATATAAGAGTTCTTTTGTACTGCCATCATGTAATTTGGTTTTTGCAGTTTCATACGCTTTTTTATAATCAACATTCTTTATGAGCGCAGTAATTCTTGCTGCTAACTCAAGTGTGACAAGACTGGTATCTTTATAATCACTATAAGCAAGCTTTTTGTTGTCAAGAATTTCAAAGCACTCAAACATTTCAAGCGAGTTTCCAACATATCTGCCAAGGGGCTGAGACATGTCAGTGATAACAGCAATGGACTTTGCTCCAAGTCCTTTCGAAGTTTCCACTAAAGACTCGGCTAAAGTAATAGAGTCTTCTTTTGCTTTCATAAAAGCACCTGAACCTGTTTTTACATCGTAAACAATTCCTTTTACACCTTCAGCAATTTTCTTAGATACAATACTTGCTGTGATAAGTGGGAGAGAAGAGACTGTGCATGTAACATCTCTTAAAGCATAAAGTTTTTTATCTGCAGGGCAGATATCTTTAGTCTGTCCAATAATACAAAACTGATTTTCGTTGGTGTATTTTTTAAAGTCATCAATAGAAAGACCCGTGTTAACTCCAATACTTTCTAGTTTGTCTATAGTTCCGCCAGTATGCCCAAGTCCGCGTCCGGCCATCATGGGAAGTTTAAAGCCCATAGCGGCAAGAAGCGGAGCGAGTATAATACTTACTTTATCTCCAACGCCACCTGTGCTGTGTTTATCTATATAATTTTCATCAGGCCAAGACAGGGTCTCTCCTGATTTCATTAAAGCCTCAGTAAGCCAAACTTTTTCTTGTTTTGTAATTCCTTTGTAATAGATTGCCATAAGCAAAGCTGACATTTGGTAAGCTGGAACAGATTCGTCTTGAAAGCCTTTTATAAGTGCAAAGATCTCTTCTTTAGTAAGTGGAATTTGATCTTGAACTTTTCTTATGAGAACGGTTGGAATAAGGCTTAATTCTTTGTTTTTGCTCATGAGATAATTTCTACACTTGAACTGCAGCCAAGTCTATCGGCTCCAATTTTAATGAATTTTTCAGCATCTTGAATCGTCTTAATGCCTCCACTAGCCTTTATTTTTATATCAGGTCGTAGATTTTCACGCATTGTGGTGACAGCTTCCACTGTGGCTCCTGTTTTTGCAAAACCAGTGGATGTTTTGAGGAAATCTATAGGGTATTTATTTGTTATTTTACAAACTTGAATTATCTCAGATATCTCAAGAACTCCGGATTCAATTATAAGTTTTAATATAGTTTTGCCTTTATTTTTAGACAGGCACTTAATTTCTTCTTCAACTAAATCCCAGTTTGTATTTTTGATGTTTCCAATATTCAAGACGACATCAATCTCATCAACACCTAGTTCAGTCATGGTATTCATTTCATAAATTTTAGTAGAAAGGGTGCTATAGCCAAGTGGAAAGCCTACGACAGTACAAATCTTTATTTGTGAGTTTTTAAGAATATTAAAAGCAAAGGAAGCGTATGATGGTGGTATGCAGACAGAGTAAAAACAGTGCTTAATGGCTTCATCGCAAAGCTTCTTTATCGCATTTGTATTTGAATCTTGTTTAAGTAATGTGTGATCTATTTTTTGGTTAATATTCCTTTTCATTGAAGTATAGTCTTACATGCGTTTGTGTTTTTATAGTTTTGATACCATGCGCGAAAATCCCTAGCTTCAAGCTCATGTATTAGATCATTATAATTAACGACGTCAGTTTGAAGGAAGCTTACTAGTACTGGGTGAGTGGACCATATTTGATGGTTTATCAATGTATTTGCGAATTTAGCGTTGTCGTATGAAAGTAGAACTTTTATAAATAAATCTGGGTGGTTGGCTAAGTAACTAGTACTAATTGAATTAATCCCATATTCAAAGTGAGTGAATTTTTCAAGTAGGTTCTTTTTAACACTTGGGCGTTTTGTTTTTAGAAACTCGTTTATGATTTTTTCTATATGGACAGAAAACTTATTGGACTGAGCTACTATATTTAATAAAAGAGTATTAGTTGAAGGTAAATCAAGATTTATGAGTTTAATTAATAGGTCTAAGTGGTTTAGCCAAAAATCGACATCGCTAATATTGGTGACAATTTGTAATGGCGTGATGTCTCCTTCTTCGAGCATCTCTTCAATTATATAAAAGTAACTACTCCAACTATCTTGGGATAGAAGTTTGACAAGGAGGCGGTTTGATCCAGGCGCTCTCTTTTTAAGTTGCTCTATATATGAGATATCTTGGCTCCAAGGCTCTGGATGTGGAATTAGAACCTTGTGAACAAGAAGTGATAGAGTTTCGATGTCACCTGATTTTATAAGTTCAGTTACTATTTTACTGTCAAAAATTTGATAATTAAATGGGGTAGAGATTCCTGTATAACGTTCTCCTAGATTAAACAAAAGTGTGTTGATGTAATCTTTATTAGCTAACCCTGCATTATAGATTAAAAGAATATTCTCATTTGTTTGTAGTTCGGGGTTGTTTATCATAAGTTGACTTGTAAGGTTGTGAGTGTGTTTGTTTTCGTTTAAGAGGAAGTATGGAATAATTTCTGGACGTTTTCTCAGCCAGTCAAAGTCTCCATAAAAATTAGAGTTTGTTTGCTTAATGATACTGTTTACTAGTTTAGTTTCACCAGTTTTTAGCATACTTATCACAAAGTCGATGTTTTTGCTTTTTGAAATGGCTGTTATTAGTTGAGTCAGTGCTCGCCTTTCATTAATAAAAATTTTAATGATTTCATCTCTATAAGGGAAATCATTTAAACTTAGAATGTTAGAAGTTATTATGGTATCAAAGTCTCGACTTTGTCGTACTAACTGCATATAAAATTCTTTATTTTTAAAAAAATGTTTTCTATTAAATACATTATTTATAAGTGCAGTGGTAAATTTTTTATTATTCAAGTTTATAATATATCGTATTATACCTAATTGCTTTGCCCAAGTTTCTAGGCGGAAAAGTTTTTTAATAGCCAGCTCAATTGAGCCTTCGGTATCGAAGGTTTTTTGAAGTATTTCAGGATACTTATGCCATCCACTTTGATTTAATACATTCTCAATTAGATACTTGGTGATGGTGGGGTTTTGTAAATCGACGAGTCTTGAGATTACTTCTCTATTTGATTTGTGAGAAGGTGCGTTTATATAAGCTTTTGACATTTTGATAAGTTCAGTCTGTCGATCAAGGTATGTGAGAGTGATTTCATCATCAGTTCTCCAAAAATCATTGCTCAATACGTATTTTGCTATTAACGCTAGATTATGATCTGTAGTGCTTTTAATCAGGTGAAGAATTAGTTCTTTATGCTGATTATTTCTGCTACCACTAAGTACATTTGTTATTACTGCGCTAGCTCCTTTTGGAAATGTTATGAGTTTTTTTAGTATTGGTAAGTTGGTTTTTATATGTGGTTGAGAAGTCAATAGTTTAAAATTGAGTGTGCTACCTTCGCCTGCAATCTCAATTAACTGAAACAGAATTTTTTTCCCAGAACTGTTACTTAGCCATTTAGAGTGAACGAATATATTATTTAATATCCATTGATACTTTCTTTCTTTTATAAGATATTCCAATATATCATTGGAGAG
This sequence comes from uncultured Bdellovibrionales bacterium, assembly GCA_938002015.1. Classification (GTDB taxonomy): domain Bacteria; phylum Bdellovibrionota; class Bdellovibrionia; order Bdellovibrionales; family UBA1609; genus JALZUR01. Next base: position 42,866 of record CALLAU010000056.1, on the reverse strand, counting down.
GTTAAGGGAATATGGCAGACTAAACCAGTGCTTTAATGCACTCATAGTTGCCGATAAAGGTTTTTTTGTGCTGTTTAGTAGCCCTTTAATAAATTTCAAATAAAGTCGTGGGTACTGATCTGTATTTTTCCAATTTGGTAGTACAAGAATATTATTAACTATCCATAACAAATGAGTGCTCGAGCCTTCGGCGATAATTTTATCGAAAATGCCATGATACATTTGTAGAGTTGAGTTTTGTTGATCGAACCACATTTCTAGAGCAAGGCTTCCTGGGAGTTTACTTATAGGAGAGCCCATCAAAATTTTGTATGCTTGATCTATGTCCTCTGTGCTAACTTCTTGTCGCTCAAACCGTCGCTCTAATTTAATCAGAGTTCCTTGGTCTGATTTTTTAATGGAGTCTTCTATCAAAAGTGCAAGAAGAGTTGGAAAATTTACGTTTAGGTTTTCAGGTACTTTATTTAAAGCACTTTTATTATTAATAACTATGAAATCATCATCATAAATAAAATCAGTTCCTTCTCTTGCCTCAGGATTTAAAACAAACCTAATTGTTAAGTTCGTGCCTCGAGCACCTTTTAAGCCAAGCCTAGTGTAAAACCCATCGCCACAAGCAGCAGCCTCACCACTAATACCTCTTCTTGAAATAAAAGCATTGGCAGCGCCGTGGGAGGAGCGCGTGATATTCTCATACGCTTCAAAAGAATTCGTCTCATGCGCAACAACAATCTCTCCGTCTTCATTCATATGACTTTTAAAAATCTCTGCCGCTGTCTTACCATTTCCTTCACCAAGCGGCTTTGTTCTTAAAGGCTCCTTGCTCATCCACCACGAAAGACTTTCAACCGAACTAATTCGATTGCCATCCATTTCAATTAAACGCCCTCTTACACCTGTCTCCTCTAACAAATTCCACGCATACTCAGAATCTGGCGCGTTAAGTAAAACTTTTTTTCCAAACTCCTCAAGCTTATGCACTACGTAAGAATTATTTTTAACCTCATCCCAGTATGTTCCTTCAATAATTTTTTTTATAATTTCTAAATCACCTTCTGCTTCATCTACTTCATACTGGGATAGTTTTGCTAAATATCTTATTGCAGCAAAAACTGGAGGGTTTTGCCCATTTTTAAAACGCGATGTAGTTTCATGACTGTCAGAAAACAAAAATTTAATTCTTCCAGCAGCCACATCATTTAAAAATCTCGAGTCAGGATTTTCCCAGGAAAAAAGATCTCTAAAAATAATTTCACCAGGGTCAGCGTTAACCGCAATCATTCCTGTTGAGTTTGTATCCGTGTGCTGGTTTAAAAAATCCGGGTTATCAAGAAGTGGTAATTTATCGCTAACTTGAGCCTTTAATAGCCTTACTTCCCAAGCTTCTTTACTACCGACAAAATGTGGGTATTTTTCTTTTAAAATTTGCTGCAAAGTCGCTGCTTGCTCAGCAGTACCATCAACAACAATGTCTAGATCTTGGTTGCCTCGGTAAATGTTTGTAAAGTCATAATCAAACTTTTCTTCTTGGTATTTTTCATCGCCTGCTTCTCGCTCTAAATCCCATCTTACGTAATGCGCAAAAGCTGAAGCCGTGCCGCCAAAAAGATAAACTTTTACCCCAAGCTTATTTGCCTCTTCTTGAATGAATTTAAATTCTGGAACTCTGCTCATTCGTCTTTCTACAGATGTAGATAGGTTGTTAGGGGTAACTCCTGCAAAGCTTTGTAGGGGAGCTACAACATAGAAAAGTAGAATAAAAAGAAAGAGCCTATACACATAGGTGAGTTTGCACTCTTTATGCCTGTTTTTTCTGAATTTAGGCTTTTTTTAGTCGAAATAAACTGTTGAACTGACATTTTTTGTCAGTTCAAAAAATAATCTAGATTAAGCTGCAGAAGCTCTAAGCTTTTTAGTCATGTATTTGGAGGCCTCTTCTTGAGTCACAAGACCTTTGCTTACAAGTTCTTTTAAGTACATATCAAGGGTAAACATTCCTTCAGCTCTTCCAGTTTGCATAGCAGATGGAATTTGATAAGACTTGCCTTCTCGAATGAGGTTTGCAACTGCTGCGTTGTTTATTAAAACTTCAATAGCTGCAACTCGACCTGGTTTGTCAGCTCTAGGAAGCAGGCTTTGTGCAACAACGCCTCGTAGGCTTTCTGCAAGCATTGTCTGAATTTGCCCCTGCTGTCCTTCAGGAAAAACATCAATAATTCTATCAATAGTCTTTACTGCGGAATTAGTGTGTAGGGTTCCAAAAACGACATGCCCTGTTTCGGCGGCTGAAATTGCAAGCTGAATAGTTTCTAAATCTCTCATTTCTCCGACGAGAATAATGTCAGGGTCTTCTCTAAGGGCTGCTTTTAGAGCATTTGGAAAAGATTTTGTATGACTTGAAACTTCTCTTTGATTTACTAAACTTTTTGCACTGTTGTGTACGAATTCTATAGGGTCTTCAACCGTTAGAATATGTTTACTCTCATTTACATTGATATGATTAATTAGAGCCGAGAGAGTTGTTGATTTACCAGAACCGGTTGGACCTGTTACAACTATTAATCCTCTTTTTACATCGGCTAGTTGAGTAAGAGATGTAGGCATTCCGAGTTGCTCAAGTGTGAGAATTTTTGTTGGAATAGATCTAAAAACAGCTCCTAAGCCTCTTCTTTGCATGAAGATATTACATCTAAACCTTCCAACGTTTGGAATAGAGTAGGCACAATCAAGTTCCCATTTATCAATGAACTGTTTTTTCTGTTTTTCTGATAGAATCTCAAAGAGTAAAACTTTTAAATCATCACTAGTAAGAATTTTATGTTGGGTTCTTACCATCTCACCATTTACTCTAAAGTACGGTGGTTCACCAGCAGTTAGGTGTAAGTCTGAAGCATCTTGTTGAAGCATGATCTTAAAGAGTTCATCAATCTGAGCCATAAGTATTCTCCTTAAAGATTTTATCGGTAAAACTGTTAATTTACTTTTCATTTTGTGACAGCAATTGGTCCAGTCTTAGAAGTATCTAGACCTAGGACTGATAAGCATATAGTCTTAAAAGCTCGATAAGCTAAGTGAACTAAAAGAATTTTAAGAAAGAGATAAAAAGCATGAGTAAAAAGATTTTGATTAATGTAAGGCCAAATCAAACTCGTGTTGCTTTTATGAGTAATGATAAGCTTATTGATTTACAAATCGAGAAGCGAACTTCCCCAACTCTTGTTGGTGGTATTTACAAAGGAAGAGTCGAGAGAGTTCTTCCCGGCATGCAAGCAGCATTTGTTAATATAGGTTTAGAGCGTTCAGCATTTTTGTATGTTGGAGATATCACTCAGAATTTAAATGATGGAGAAAAAGAAAAGTTTAGTGATGAAATGGAAGAAATTAATGACAGTCTTCCTGTTAAAAGCATTGATTCTTTAGAGCAAGATCAAAAAATTCCTATTCAAGACTTATTAAAAGAAGGGCAAATGATTCTTTGTCAGGTGGCTAAAGATCCTCTTGGAACTAAAGGTGCAAGGATCACAACTCATATCTCGCTTCCGGGTAGGTTAGTAGTTTATATGCCTAATATTCTTCATATGGGGATATCGAAAAAAATTGAAGATGAGTCTGAAAGAACTAGATTAAAAAACATTGTTGAAAAGATAAATCCTAAAGGTGGAGTGATCGTAAGAACTGCGGCTGAGGGTCTTAAAGATGAAGAGATTAAAATTGATTTAGAGTACCTAGATTTACTTTGGAAAGATGTTGATAAAAGTTATGCCAGAAGAAAAACTCCAGGAGCATTATATAAAGATTTAGATGTAGAGCTTAGAGCCGTAAGAGATTACATGAGCTCAGAAGTATCCGAAGTTGTAGTTGATGATAGAAAAGTTTTTAAAAAAGTAAATAGTTTTATAAATCAATTCATGCCAAAGTTTAAAAATATGACAAGCCTTTATAGTAAGGCACAACCCCTTTTTGACTCATATAATGTAGATCTAGAAATCACACGATCCCTTGGAAGAAAGATTTGGCTAAAATCAGGTGGATACTTGGTTTTTGATGAAGCTGAAGCTCTTGTGGTTATTGACGTAAATACTGGGCGATATGTTGGTAAAAAAGATATTGATGAAACTATTTTACAAACTAATTTAGAGGCAGCTCAAGAGATAGCTCATCAGTTAAGAATTAGGAACTGCGGCGGAATTATTATTATTGATTTTATTGATATGGAAAATGAAGCGCATAAAGACCAAGTTATGACTATGTTTTTAGATGAACTCTCTGATGATAGATCTAAAACAAAAGTAACATCGATTTCTGAACTTGGGCTTGTTGAAATGACAAGAAAAAGAATTAGGCCAAGCCTTGTATCAAAACTTACAGAAGCTTGCCCGTACTGTGACGGTAAAGGTTATGTTAAAAGAAGAATGACAGTGGCTAATGAAATTTTTAGATCTTTAGAAAGAGAAAGTGTAAGAGCTGGTAAGGGGAATACAGCGTATGTTCAGTGTCATGCAGATATAGCGGACTGGATTTATGAAGAAGATGCTGTAAGTCTTGATTACGTAGAATCAAGAATTCAAAGCCCGGTGGTTTTTAGAGTAGAAAAAGATTTTCACCTTGAAGAGTATGTTGTTCGAATAGATAGTGAAGCTTAAAATAACTTTGTTTGTGTGTTTTAGTATGTTTTTTTGAGTTTGAAGTGTTGCAGAAGTGTTTCTAAACTTTTAAGAAATCTTAACTTTTATCCAATACCATTTAATTTTATGACTTCAGTTGAGTTATAGTGGATTTGAGTCTTCCAGCCTCCTTTTGAGGCATTAATTAATGTAAAATTATAGTGTATGCGAATTTTTCGTCTGACCTCAGTTTTGGTGTGGGGTGTTTTTTTATTTTTCTCTTTAAATTCAGGGGCTTTTGAAGTTACTGATGGAGAGCTTTATAGAGATGATTCTCCTATACAGGGGCAGTTTAGTGGTTGTGGGCAGTTTTGTCAGGCATCTCCTGTTTATTATCAGAACTACATTAGGCAAAGAGATATCCAAACTAGAAACTTTAAACCAGTTACTTATAATCATGACCAAGATTACATCTCTGGTAGAGGCACTGTTGGTGATAGTGATATGATGCAAGCCTTAAACTGGACACCATTTACAAGGGTTGGAAGGGTTATAGCGCGAAAAAGTCTGCGCTGGTCTCGTGCTGCTTTAAGGATGGGTATTGATATTCAAGAAAATGATGAAAGTTTTGGCTCAGCTCTTTTAAGAGAAATACGTCGGCCAGTTTTGTATGAGATTAGAGACGCGCTAACAAAAAAGTATAAGAGAAGAAAACCTGGTTTTGAAGAAAAGCTTAAATCTTGGATTTTAGAGCAAACCATTGATTCTGGTGCCTCTTCAATAGGTTTAGAAAGTTACGATGCTACGGATACTGGTATTAACAGAGCTGATTTTGATATAAAAGGCCATAAAATCAAGTATTATCCCAGGGTTGACCCCGGTAAGGGCAGGTATGGGGTTCGTTTAAAAATGAAGAAATACTGGAGAAGAACAAGGCCGTTTAACTTTCGAGCAGCTTATAACTACTGCAATGCTGAGTGGGGCTTTAGTGGACGAACTTGTGGGTATTTACATGAATTAAATGTAGGCTTTTCTGTGGGGGGTAGATCTTCTAGGTTAAGTTATGGAATGTTTGTATCCTATCAGACAGAGTCTCTTGATGAGGAGGCTTATATAGTGGATGGGGTCACCTTTGACCATAAGCCGTGGGTTGGTGGTGTAGAAGTCACATATCTCCTAAAATAGCTGATTTTGTGGGGGTTTAGGCCTGTATTGATCAGTTTTTCTAAGTATTTCAAAAAAGGCTAAAAACAGGCTTTCTGAATTTGACAAGGTGTACTGCTCATGGCAAAACCAAGCGTTCATCGGAGGTACTTAGTATGTACGCAATCCTAAAATCAGGCGGTAAGCAATACCGTGTTAAAGCTGGCGATTCACTTAAAGTTGAGAAGCTTGATCAAGCTCTTGGAGCTGAAGTTGAATTAACAGATGTTCTTCTTGTTGGTGGAGCAGAGACTTTTATCGGAACTCCAGTTCTAGATAACGCGAAGGTAACAGCAGTTGTAGCAAAGCAAGCTCGTAAGCCAAAGATCATTGTTCTTAAAAAGAAAAGAAGACAAGGTTATAGAAAGCTTCAAGGCCACAGACAAGATTTCACAGAACTTTTCATTAAAGCAATCACAAGTCCAAATGGCGAGGTGAGTAAAGCTGACGGAGAAGCAAAAGTTTATGATCCTGCTAATAAGCCGGCTCCAGCTTCAAGTGAAGAAAAGAAAGCAGCTCCTAAAGTAGCAAAAGCAAAAAAGAAAGCTACAAAGAAAAAAGCTGCAACTAAGAAAAAAACCGCAAAAAAGAAAACAGCAAAAAAGAAGGCTACTAAAAAGAAAGCCACTAAAAAAGCTGCAACTAAGAAGAAGTAGGGAGAGTATTAATGGCATCGAAGAAAGCTGCAGGTAGTACTAAGAACGGTCGCGATAGTAAAAGTAAGCGACTTGGTGTTAAAAGATTTGGCGGAGAAACTGTTTCAACTGGAACAATTTTAGTTAGACAGCGTGGAACAAAGTTTCATGTTGGTAACAATGTTGGACTTGGAAGAGATCATACTCTTTTTGCTCTAGTTGATGGGCAAGTTAAGTTTGAGCGTTATGATAAGAAAAGACTTAAGGTAAGTGTTTACCCAAGTGATACAGGTGCTGCTTAAGGCGCCTTTGTCTTTATGAGGCTTTTGAAATTCTTATGGGAGCCTCTTCTTCAAATTTTACATTCGTAGATAAATTAAATGTTTCATTATGTTCGGGCAATGGTGGCCCGGGCTGCACAAGTTTTCGTCGTGAAGCAAAGGTTCCGCGTGGTGGCCCTGATGGTGGCGATGGTGGCAAAGGTGGAAATGTTATTATTTCCGGTGATCCTAAGAAAAGAACTCTTCTAGATTTTAGATACAAAAGAAAATTTAACGCTAAAAATGGACTTCCTGGTTCTGGTGCAAAAATGTATGGAAAAAGAGGGGATGATATTATTCTCCCAGTTCCACTCGGAACACAGATCATTTCTCAAGAAACAGGAGAGCTTCTTTTAGATGTTGTATCTGAAGGAGATCATCTTTTTTTAGAAGGCGGAAAAGGTGGTCTTGGAAATTACCACTTTAGAAACTCTAGAAATCAAGCACCTGATTATTCTCAGCCTGGAATTGAAGGGGAGTGTGTAGATGTCACTCTAGAGCTTAAATTGCTTGCTGATGTGGGTTTGGTAGGTTTTCCAAATGCAGGTAAGTCTACTCTTATCTCTGTATTGTCTAATGCAAAGCCAAAGGTTGGAGCTTATCCCTTTACGACACTTAACCCGCAAATAGGGATCTTAGAGCATAAGCATAAAGAAGTCTCCATAGCAGATCTCCCAGGGCTCATAGAAGGAGCTTCTGAAGGTGTTGGATTAGGGCATAAATTTTTAAGGCACGCAGAAAGAACGAAGTTTATCTTGCATCTTATTTCAGTTGATCCTAACGAAGAGTTTAAGCCCTTTAAGCGCTATGAAATGATTCGAAAAGAACTTGATAAGTATAAGTCTGAAAATTCATTTTTTGAGAAAGATTTATCAGAATTAGAAGAGTTGGTGGTTTTAACTAAGCTTGATTTGACTAAACCGTTAGAACTTTTAAATATTGAAAAAGAGTTTAGAGATAATGATTTAAATACGATATCAATTTCATCCGTTGCACACAGAAATGTTGATGAGCTTAAAGATATCATAATTAATAAGGATTTTAGCTAATGCTTAAAAAAATTGGAATTTTTGGTGGAACTTTTAACCCAATTCATTTTGGGCATATCAATAGTATTCTAAGTGTAAAAGAGAAAATGAACTTAGATGCTGTAAAAGTCATTCCGGCTCATCAGGCTCCGGGGAAAGAACTTTTAGAAGCACCTTCAGCAGAAGAAAGGCTTGCGTTAGTTGAGCTTGGGCTTTCTGAATACTATGAGGATGTATTTGTAGATTCTTGTGAGTTAGAGCGTGGTGGTGTGAGCTATAGTATTGATACAATTGAGGATTTAAAGAAAGAGTCACCAGATGATGAGTTTTATCTGATTATTGGTTTAGATCAATTTCAAAGCTTTGATTCATGGAAAAATTTTGAAAATATTTTTGGCTTTGCAAACCTTATTGTAACATCTAGGCCAGGATTTTATTTTCCATTAAACACCTCTGATTTCCCTAAAGGTTTAGAGGGTAAGATTGAAGATTTCGATGGTTATGTTGCTATGCTTGAAAACGGAGCGCAAATACATTTTATTCGTTTAAACGATCAAGATGTGAGTTCTTCAGATATTAGAAAAAGAGTTAGGCTAAATCAGTCTATTCATAAATATGTTCCCTTAGAAGTTGAAAACTACATTAAAGAAAAAAGTCTTTATACAGTCCATGAAAGTATTAAATTTGATCCTGAAAAACTCTCAGAAAAAATATCAAGCATTCTTAAAAATGAGGGTGGTATCAATGTGGTTTCTTTTGATTTAAGAGGTGATAATCAAATTACAGACTTTAATTTTGTAGCCTCTGCACAAAGTAAACGTGCAACGCAAAGCCTTGCAGAAAATCTTAAGGATACAATTAGAGATGAGCTTGGTGTTAAGCCAATCGGGATGGATGGTTTATCAGAAGGAAAATGGATAGTTGTTGATTATGGCTCCATTATTGTTCACCTTTTTTACGACTACTGTAGGCAAGAGTATGCTTTAGAGAAACTGTGGGAAAAATATCCGGTTAAACAATATTAGTGGGCTCAGTACTTTTTCTTTATCCAGAGGTTTCTAAGAAGTCTTTAGCACAAGAGTATATAGATAAGTATATTAGAAACACTTTAAAGTTTACCAAGATTGAGGCAAAGCCTTTTAAGACCCCTTCATCTGGTGATGCTGTTTTTAAGAAAAAAAAAGAAACAGATGCTATATTAAAGTTAATTGATTCAAAGGATCTTTTGATTTTATTTGATGAAAAAGGAGAAACTCTAAGTTCAAGAGAGTTTGCTGGGAAAATTAATAATCAGGCAGCAAGATTAGTTTTTATAATAGGGGGTCCTTATGGATTTGATTCTTTGTTGTATGAGCGCGCATGGAAAAAGATTTCTTTATCTAGTTTAACGTTTAATTCTGAAGTGGCCTCAGTTGTCGCTTCAGAGCAGATTTTTCGAATCCACTCTATAAACGCCGGACACCCCTACCATAACGATTGAGCAGATGATGTGTTTTATAGTATTGCAATGATCATAATTAATGATTGTTTTAGAATGTCTCGTATGTAAACAAATAAAATTTAACTCAAGAAACCTTTGTTTATTTTGCAATAAAAAAATAAATAGAAATTTAAAAATTAAAGCTAAGCAGGTTTTTGGAGTTAATCATTATTACTTATTTGAGTGGAACGATAAGAACGAAAACTTTATTAAACCGCTTATTTATTCTTTAAAGGGAAAAAATGAGAAATGGTTTGTTGAATGGGCCACATTTTTTTTAAAAGCTCCTCTAAAAAGTAATGATAGTTTCATAGTTCCTGGTGCATCAAAGAATCGAGCCTTTAATCACGCTAGAAGCTTTGCTTTTTGTATAGCGCAACTTTTCTCATTATCAGGTGTTTCACTATTAGAAGCGCCAAGAAGCTTAAGAGGGCCTCAAAAACGTTTAAATCGAGAAGAGCGTATAGGGCCTAGAGTGGGCCAAACGGGGTTTTTAGAAGCAAATAAACCTTGGATATTTGTTGATGATATCTTAGTTTCTGGAGGAACCTTAAAATCCCTGATTGAGATTTACGGTTTACCAAAGCTTGTTTTAACCCTAATATATAAGCCCTTGTTTGGAGAAGAAAATGATGATGAAGCGAGTTTTTTTGATGATCACACTTATGATTTTTAGTGGTTTTTTCACCTATGCAAAATCAGTAGAAAAAAAAGAACAAAAAATAGATCTTACTCAGATGATGAAAGATATGACGCTTACTTATTCTGAAGTTGAGTATATGACAGCTTCAGTTATTAAGTTACAAGAGTCCTTAATTCTTGGCACTAAAGATAAAACTAAGGCGAGTTTACACTATTCAAAAGGTAAGACTCGACTTGAATTTGATACTAAGCCAAAGAGCACACTGATCATGGGTGATGAATTTTTTTGGCAAATTGTTGGTAATGAAGTCACCACAGGAAGAATAGATCAAAAAACATTTCCAAATATTTTCTTAGACATTTTCTCTAAACCAAGTGTTTGGGATGATATAAAACTAAAACTACAATCTGAAGTAGGTCAAAAAATAACAGTATCAGTTGAGACAAAAGATAAGTTCTCTGGGATTAGCGAGCTTTATATAACTATTGATAAAAAGAAAAAAACGATCCTTAACTTAAAATACATTGATGATGTTCAAAACTCAGTGGCTTTTGACTTTAAAAGAATAAGGTTTAAGAAGAAAAGCCCCAAGGGGCAGTTTAGCTACAAGCCGAAAAAGAAAGATACTGTCAATAGACTCTAGTCTGTATTTAAATTGACTCTTTGCAATATATTCTCAATAATTAAGCATGGTTAACAGTCCCTTAATAACTATCGTTGCTTTCTCGGTCGCACTTTTATTTGTGGTCAATGTTCTTGTTCACTAAGCAAGAGATCTTTTTGTATGGAAGGCGAACAGCATAATCATGATCAAAAGAAAGTTGTTTTCTTTGACGGTGTCTGTGGTCTTTGTAATTCTTTCGTTGATTTTATAATAAAGAGAGATAAAAAAAAGGTATTCTTATTTTCCCCTCTTCAAAGCGATTTTGCGGCTAAAAACTTGTCTTCTCACCAAGTTAAAAACTTAAATACACTGGTTGTCATGATAGATGGCGCTACTTATGTTGAATCAGATGCTGTTTTAAAGGTCTTAGAAAACATGCCTCTTCCGTGGTTATTTTTAAAGGTTTTTAAAATTTTACCAAAGTTTTTAAGAGATTTTTTTTATAAAAGAGTTGCTGGCATACGCTACAAGCTATTTGGTAAGAAAGACACTTGTAGAATGCCCAGAGCGGATGAAAGAAAAAGATTTATTTTATAGTATTTAGGATAAAAACTTTTTTAACACATCTTTATTGTAAGAAATTATAGATATCAGAATAGTTTCTACCTACTTCATCTGAATCCATACCATAACCAATTACAAATCTATCATCTATGGTTTTACCTACATATTCAGGTGAAATAGGCATTTCTCTTCTTGCTGGTTTATCTAGTAGGCAGGCTACTTCAATTGAGTTTGGAAGAGAGAGGCTTAAATGTTTTTTAAGAAAAGAGAGCGTTCTTCCTGCATCGATAATCTCCTCTACTATGATTACATTTTTATTAAAAATATCTGTTTCAATATCCTTTTTAACAATGAAACTGTTTCCTTTAGATTCAATTTTAACAAAATCTATTGTAACAGGAGAGTTCTTAAATTCTCTTGCTAGGTCAGTCACAAAAAGAATAGAACCTTTAAGTGGACAAATGAAGTGTATGTGTTTATCGCCAAAGCGATTTTTAATATCTTGAGCAATTGATTTAACAAGAGATGTGATTTCTTCTTTTTTAAGAAAAGGGACCATTCCATCATTAGCGTTTTTCATTTAAATTTCTCCACGTAGATCTAGAGTAGAATCTTTTAATTGTTGATAAAGTTTTAAAATTTTTAAGTTATTAGGAAAGCTTTTTAGAGCTTCTTCACAACACGTTAGTGAATTTAAAGGTTCTCTATTTAAGAAATAGAGCTCTGCAAGGAGCTCAAAGCTTGGCTCTTGCAAACGGCCTTGGTTGTCTTGTTTCCAGGTAGTGAGTAGCCCAATTGCGAAATCAAATTTTTTAATATTTCTATAAATAGAACTTTTTTCTCTCATAGTATGTTCAGAGACAGCAGTTAAGCCTTCAATTGCTGTTATTTGATTTATTGCTTCTCTTGGCATGTTATGTTTTTTATACATCTCAACAAGTTCCCAGTGTCTTTCAATAAGAGCCTGTGGAGTTTTGTTTGGGTTCTCTGTTTTTGTCTTAAGTTTCTTTTGGGCGTCTATGAAAACAGCCTGCGCTTCTTCATACTTTCCAAGGTCATTTAAAATAACACTTAAGCCTACAGAACTATCGGTAAACTCAGGGTCAATAATAAGTGCTCTTCGAAAAGACTGAATAGATTGCTTAAATTTCCCTTGTTCATAATAAATAGTTCCAAGCATGTGATACAAGTTTGGAGACTTTAAGTCATATGAAACTAAGCTATGAAGTAGTGGTGTAGCCCTCTCATAAGTGCCTTCGTTAAAATAGCGAGTAGCAGTTTTTAGGATTTCATTTTGTTGTTCAATAGAGAGCTGCATATATTTATCTTAACCTAAATATCAGCAAGCCAGGCCGCATATTTTTTAGCCTGAGGTTCATCTTCAACTTGTTTAGCGGTTTCAATAGCTCCTTCTAATGCTTTTTGATTTTTTTTAAAGTTAGGAAATTGTTTAAATAAGCCCTGATATCTTCTGTGTGCACTGATATATTTTTTTTGTTTCTTATAATATTCAGCAATATAAAGCTCTTTTTTTCCGAGTTTCTCAATTAACTCTTTTTGTCTTTCAAGAACGGTTTTTGCGTACTCACTTTTAGGAAATCTTACGAGAACATTTCTCCAAACTTTTAGAACGTTTCCAGTTTGAGAAAGGTCCCTATCTACTGTGCGAGGCATTTGCTTATAAAGACTTTCGCCAATTTTAAAGAGTGCATATGAGCTTTTAGAATCTGATGGGTAAAGATCATAGTAATGTTGATATTGATATTGAGCTTGAATGTAGTTTGTCATTTCAAAATGAATGTCAGCGATATTAAGTTTAGAGCTTTTTGCAAACTTACTATAAGGAAAGAGTCTTTCGATTTCTTGAAACTCAAGTATGGCTTCTTCATACCTAGCTGCTTTTTGAAGTTCTGTTGCATGTTTATATGCGACTTCTGCTTCTTCGGCTTTTTGATTTGCAAAAGCGCTTAAATGCCAGAAACTAAGAAGTAAAATAGAGGCAAAATAACATGAATATTTTTTAAGCAACATGGATTAGATACTACTGTTTTACGCCACCAAGAGTCAATTTACGCCCGCGTGCAAGGTGCAAATCACTAGACTGAACCCAGCCAAATTGCGCATTAGAGGTAGAAACTGCTACCCAGCCCTTTTTGTTGTTTTCCACAAGAACACAACTTCCCTCTTTAAGCTTTGTAACTTCACGGTGCTTTAAATCAGGGCCTGATCGCACAAGAGAGTGCTTAGAAACAATGCATGCCCATCGTTTATTAAAATTGTTAAATTTAAAGTAGTAAAGAGGAAGTAGAGATATAAAAACTGCTAGAAAAAGAAACGATAGGTCCTTCTCTTTCTTATTACTAGAGATTTCAATATAGGCTTTTTTATAAGAAAGTGCAGAAAAGAGAACAAATAAAGCGAGGGCTGCACCAATTAATAAACTGATGAGCATGCTTGGCAGAAAGTCGAGAGCTCGATTTAACACAGAGACTTGTTCTGATGGGGGCTCACGATCACGGTCTATAATCTTATCAATTATTTTTTTTCTTAAAGTGTGGGCCTCTTTATTAAGGGGTGCAATATAAAGACTCTCTTCAACGTGTGCTAAAGCCCAGCCCAGTTGAGATTGCTTCATTTCGACAAGAGCAAGGTTATATAAAGTCTTTGGATTGTTTGGACTAGTCGAGAGTTCTCTTTGATACGTTAAAAAAACATCGTTTAAGTCTTCATTACTTATACTCGCTTGTTTGGCACTGTCTTTTTTAGTGCCTATTTTTTCCTCTTTGGAAAAAGAGAAAGGTGTCAGTAAAAAATAAGATATGCTTAAGGCTAAAAGTGATTTTAACATCTTTTTATGATAACTATGTTGGTACTGTAATTAAAGTATAATTTTTTTTAAAACCAAATCGAGGTGCCCTTATGAGCTTAAACCAAGAAAACAACTCACATTCAGATTCTCAAGGCAGAATTGACTCACTTGTTGAAGACTTTATGAAGTGCTGTGACATGTTAGATGGAGTTCGACCAGCAAAGGCCGAAAAGCAAGAGCAATCAGATGTTTTAGTTAAGAAAATACACGAATATAGAGGACGCCCTTTATTCTACCCCTATGTAGGATCTGGAAGAGGTAAAGGTCCTTATGTTGAGTTAGAAGATGGAAGTGTTAAGCTTGATCTTATTAATGGTATTGGCATTCATATTCTTGGTCATTCTCATCCAGAAATCGTAAAAGCAAGTGTGAAGGCCAGTTTTTCAGATGTTATCATGCAAGGTAACTTACAACCAAATAAAGAGTACTTATCAATTTTAGAAAAATTAGTGGAAATTGGAAAAAGAAATTCAAAACTAAATTCAGCTTGGTTGTCTCCATCTGGCTCAATGGCTAATGAAAATGCTTTAAAAGCTTGTCGCCAAAAAACAGATGGCGCAAGAATGATTATTAGTATGGATAATGCTTTTGCTGGAAGAACAACAATGATGGCAGAAGTGACAGATAATGATAACTATAGACAGGGGCTTCCTCGCTATAATGAAGTTTTAAGAATCCCCTTTTATGATTCTAAAAATCCAAATTCAATAAATGAAACTGTAAATATTTTTAAAGACCACGTAGAAAAACATAGAGGTAATATTTGCTGTTTTACATTTGAGCCTATGCAAGGTGAAGGTGGTTACAATGTGGCTCCAAAAGAGTACTTTCTTCCTTTGTTAGAAATTTGTAAGAAAGAAGGCATTCCTGTATGGGCTGATGAAGTTCAAACATTTTGTAGAACAGGAAACTTTTTTGCATATGAAACTCTTGGTATTGGTGATTACATAGACGTTGTTTCCGTTGCAAAAACTTTACAAAACGGAGCAACTCTTTTTACTGAGGAGTTTACTCCTAAGCCAGGTTTAATTTCTGGGACATTCTCTGGATCTACTTCATCACTTGCAGCAGGTTTAAAAGTTTTAGAGATTTTAGATAAAGGTTATATGGGTGAAAATGGTAAAATAAGCAAAATCCACCAAGACTTTGTTGGCATGTTAAATGATCTAAACGAGACAACTTGTAAGGGTTTGTTAAGTGATGCTGGTGGCTTAGGTTTAATGGTTGCTGTCACACCTTTTGATGGTTCAAAAGAAAAGATGATGGCTATGCTTAAAAAACTATATGAACACGGTCTGCTTACCTTCGGATGTGGAAGAGGCCCATTTAGATTAAGATTTTTACTACCTGCAGTTTTAGAAGAGAAAGATATCTTGGCAGCTAAAAAAATTATTGAAAAATCAATTTTAGAACTTAAATAAAAAGGAATTAAGCGCAAGTTTTTATACCTATGGATTCATCGACTAGTCTTCTTACAGTATGCCGAAAAGCTTTAGCAATAGAGTCTAGTCGTGTTGTAGGCAATAAGCTTATAGGTGAATTTCTTAAGGAAACTTTTTCTGATTTTAAATGGTCTGAAGTTACTGTGCACGGAGGAAACTCACTTTTTTATACGGAGACTAATCCTCAAAAGAACAAAATAGATATTCTTTGTTATAGTAACCTTGATACGGGAACGCCGGGACACTTATCTTTGTGGGATGAAACTGAGTTTGACCCACTAAATCCAGTGGTAAAAAAGGGAAAGTTGTTTGGCTTAGGGGCATCAAACGTTAAGTTGTCTATTTTTCCTCAGCTTAAGGCCTTAATCGATACTTCTAAAGAGAGTTTAAGCGATAAGAACATTGTTATTGTTGGTGGTTTTGGGCGAGAGTCAAATATGAGAGGCGCAAAACGTGCTTTAAGAGATCTTGTTAAAAAAAGAGAAGTTGATCGTCTTTTCGTTTCTCATCCCACAGGAAGCTGCCTTTCAAGAGGCAGTATCGGAAGATTAAAGATGAGGGTTTTCTTTCCCTTTACTGAAGATGAAAAAAACTATCGAAAAGAGCATGATCTAAAAGAAAACAACCTTTCACAGAGTCGCATTTTCTCTTCTGAAGATGCGTCAGCAATCAATGCAAACTCAATATATAAACTTATTGAATCCACACAGCTGCTTCCTGAAGGAACTCTCGTTCTTGATTTAGAAGGAGGTACTTCATACACTACTGAACCTGAGTCAACTTTTTTTGAGATTGATTTTGAGCCAAAATTAAAACAATCAGTAGTCCAAAAGTTAAAGAAATTTTCAGACTTAATTTTAAAAATTAATGATGGTCTATTAGATGGATTTGTAAATAAAGATTTGAAGAGAGCGATTCACATCGGCCGTTGTATGGATAATGAAGAAGGGCTAACTTTTTATGGTTATTGCCTTTTTCCTTCGAATATAGAAACCCCGCAACTAGATGAATGGTTAAATGAATTTAAAAAAAATGTAGAAGAAGTTGGAGGCGAGGTAAAAGTAATGGATCTTCAAGCACCTGTATTACTTAATAACAGCTCAGACTTTTTAAACCAAAAGTATGTTAATGACTTAATCTCTCTTAACTCGACAGAAGCTTCTTTTTTTGCTCATCATTTTCCAAATGTTTATATATTTGGACCAGGTGATGAAGACCTGTCTAAAAAACCAAATGAGAATGTTGATCTACATGACCTTTCTCTTTCCTATGATTTTTATAAAGAAGTCTTTTCTGGAGTGATTTTTAAATGAGTATTTTTATTCGACAGTCAAATTTATCTGATTCAGACGGTCTTTTTGATTTAGCTAAACAGTTTACGTTATTAAATCTTCCAGCTGATAAGAACGTATTAAATGAAATTCTTGAATTAAGTGAAAATTCATTTAAAGGAAATATTGATGAAAAAGAGCGAGAGTATTTATTCGTTGCTGAGGACGCTGAAACAAACAAAGTTATAGGTGCTTCAAAAATATGTGCAAGACATGGTTCAGAGGATAACCCACACCTTTATTATAAAATTACAAAAAAAGAAAAGTTTAGCTCTGACCTTGGCATAGGTTTTATACATCAAGTTCTTAATTTTAAGGAAGACTTTGATGGGCCAACTGAACTAGGTGGCTTAATTGTTGATAAGTCTTATAGAAAAAGACCTGAAAAAGTTGGAAAATCTATTAGCTTAGTTAGGTTTATGTATATTGCTTTAAACAGCGAGATTTTTTCAAAAAACCTGCATTGTGAGCTTGCTCCACCATTAACCTCAGAGGGAAGAAGTGAGTTCTGGGAAGCTTTGGGGCGAAGATTTACTGGTATGCCTTATGAAGAGGCTGATAGACTTTGTCAAAAAAATAAAGGTTTCATCAAAAGTCTTTTCCCGGGAGATGAAATCTATATGACTTTATTAGAGTCTTCAGCTCGACTAGTAGTAGGTGAAGTAAGTAATGAAACAAAGCCTGCTCGAGCTTTACTTGAGCAAATTGGTTTTAAATATAAGGATGAAATAGACCCTTTTGATGGTGGACCTCATTATGGAGCGCTACAAGATGATGTTCTTCCAATAAAGTACTTTGCTAAATATAAGTTAAAATTTGGTAAAAAATTAGATCAACTCGTTAAGCCTCTCTTAGTTGGTGGTTTTGTTGATGGGTGTTTTAAGGCGAAAGTCTGTACTCCACAAGTTGATGGAAATAATTTAATATTAAATAGTAATATTATTTCGAATTTGAATTTTTCAGAAGGCCAAGAAGTTTATACAGTGCCTTTATATTATTAAGGAGAGAATATGTTTTTAGGAGATTTTTTTGAAGGGGACTTTAAAACTCCTTTAGAGATAAACGAAAGTTTTAAAGTTACAAGTCCGAGTGATATAAAAGATACTATCGGTGAAATTAATGTTTGTTACGCTCATGTGGATAAGGCTGTTAGTAATGCGCGAAAAGCATATGAAAAATGGTCTAAACTAAGTGTTGATGAAAGAAAATCTTATATTCAAAAGCTATCAAAGGTTTTTGCATCTAAGAAAGAAGATTTTGCTAAGATTATTAGTAGAGAGACAGGCAAGCCACTGTGGGAGAGTCGCACTGAGGCTGGAGCATTAGTTGGAAAAATCAATGTTACACTTGATTACTCTCTTAACCTTGTATCAGAGACTAAAATTGAAGGTGCTCTTCCTGGAGTAGATGGTTACGTTAGATATAAACCAAAGGGAGTTCTTTCAGTAATAGGTCCTTTTAACTTTCCAGCTCATTTACCAAATGGTCATATTATTCCTGCTTTAGTAACGGGGAATACGATTGTATTTAAACCTTCTGATAAAACACCATTTACAGGTCAGTTAATGGCAGAGTGTTATAAAGAAGCAGGGTTTCCAGAAGGTGTTTTTAATTTAGTGCAAGGGCAAGTTGAAACTGGGAAAAGATTAGTAAGTCACAGGCAGGTTGATGGAGTTTTATTTACTGGCTCATATGATGTTGGTCTAAAGATTAAAGAAGATACCCTTCAGCAATACTGGAAAGTTTTAGCTTTAGAGATGGGTGGAAAAAATGCTTCTCTAATTTGGGAGGATGCAGATGTAGATAAAGCAGTCTATGAATCTTTAATGGGAAGCTTTTTAACGGCAGGGCAGCGTTGTTCGTGCACGAGTATTATTTATTTACACGAAAAAGTTTATAATGAGTTTTTAGATAAGTTTTATGAAGCAGCTAAGAAAATTAAAGTAGGGCACTGGTCTGATGAGACTGCGTTTATGGGTCCACTTATTAATGAGGCTGCTGTTGAAAAGTATTTAAGATTTCAACAAATTGCATTAAGAGAAGGGGCCGAGTGTTTAATGCGAGGTAAGAAACTTGAAAACACAGATCATGAAGGGTGTTATGTTACTCCAAGTATTTATTTAGTCCCAGAGTTTAATGAAGATTCTGTGTACCTAACATCAGAAATTTTTGGACCTAATGTTGCAATCGTTAAAGTAAGTGACTTTGATTTAACAATGAAGCAGATGAATGCGTCACATTTTGGTTTAGCATCAGCTGTATTTACAAAAAGTAGAGAAACTTTTGAAAAAGCGTTGCAGACTCTGAATGTAGGTTTACTTAACTGGAACAGAACTACTAACGGTGCAAGTTCTAAGCTTCCATTTGGAGGTACTAAAAAATCTGGTAATGACAGGCCTTCAGCTCACCATGCTGTTTATTATTGCACAACTCCAGTTGCTTCATTAGAAGACGAAACAAAGTTAGATACATCTAAACTTCCTCCGGGGTTATTTTTATGAAGTGGCTAGCAGCTATTGCATTTTTATTTGTATGTTCAACTTTAGGTGTTTACGTAAAGTACAGCTCAGATATTAATTCAGGAGTTAATAAGAAAACATATATTAATGTTGGTAAAGGTGATGGCTTTTATCGAGTCTTACAAAATCTTTCTCGAGAGCAGAGCGGGGTTCCTGTAAAGTCCTTAAGATTTTATTTAAAATCAAAGGGCTTTGAGAAGTCTTTAAAAATGGGAGAGTATGAATTTGAAGCGGGAACGCCTTATGTAAGTATTATTAAAGATCTTGTTTCAGGCAAAGTTATTTCTTATAAAGTCACAGTTCCTGAGGGCTATAATCTTTTTGAAATTGCGAGTTTATTTAAAGCAAAAAAAATTATAAATAGTAGAGAAGATTTCGTTAAGTATGCACTTAATGGTCAAAAAGCGAGTCAGATCTTAGGTTATAAAGTTGAGAGTTTTGAAGGGTATTTGTTTCCCGCAACTTATGACTTAACAAAATCGATGTCTATTAAGAATATAATTGAACTTATGGTTCAAACGTTTCAAAGAGAGTTTGATAAAGTGTCTCAACCAACTAAAGCCGTTGAAGGAATGACAAAGCATGACTTAGTTACTTTAGCTAGTGTTGTTGAAAAAGAAACAGGAGCAGCTCATGAAAGGCCAAGAATAGCTTCTGTTTTTTTTAATAGACTTAGAAAAAGAATGAAGCTTCAAAGTGATCCAACTACTATCTATGGTGAATGGCTGATAAGTGGAGAAAGACTTAAAAACATTAGAACTAAGCACTTAAAAAAGAGCACGCCTTATAACACATATACTGTAAGGGCTCTTCCGCTTGGACCAATATCAAACCCAGGTTCACACGCTTTAAAATCAATTTTTAATCCAGATACATCGCCCTATCTTTACTTTGTTAGTAAAAATGATGGGACACATTATTTTTCAAAGTCTTATAAAGAGCACCAAAGAGCGGTGCGAGATTATCAATTAAAAAGATCTGCTAGAAAAGGTAAATCGTGGAGAGATCTAAAGAAAACAGTGAATTAATCTTCGCTGTTTTCTTCTTCTGTTTGATCAGGAGTCCATCTTACAACTAAGTGGTATCTTATTCCTCTTTCTTCATCTGCGTATGCAATTGTATAATTATTCTCTGCATTTTCATCATCAAATGAATCAGGAATTTCTTTGTCTACTTTAACAATATAAGCTTTTGAATCCCCTGTATTAAGGATGTCTTCAAAACTTATAACAGGCTCATCTTCATTAAATGGATCAACAAAATCTTCGCTTTTACTAGAGACTCCACTTAAAACCATATAGCGGTTAAATTTTGGACCATACTCAAAAGTATAGACATTATAAACCAGTTCATCTTCTTTATTAGAAACTGGAACGCGTATCTCAATAGGCTCATTAGATGCTAAATCTGCACTAAAGTTATCAGCACAAAGTTTGTTAAAGGAAAGAGAGTTAACTTCTTCGCCATCAGCTTCAATATTTGCTCCAAATACAATGACTGAGTTTTCCTTACCAGGTTGATTTGTTGGGCCTTCATAAGTAATTCGAGCTCTTAAAGTAGTGAGTGTCCCTGTTGTAAGTAGTCTGTTTAAATCAGTTGGTGCTGCAGCATCTTCTTCAACATCAAGAGGCGTGATATTTGTCCTGGCGTTACAAACACAGTTGCCCTCGCCAAAGCAGCGGTTAAAGTTATTATCCGGACCGCAAGCTGCAAAAAAGATTAAAGCTCCGCTAATAAGAAGAAAACGTGTGTAGATACCCATAAATGACACAGAACATCATAAATAGGCTAAAGTCAAGATCCGATAGGTAAGTCCAAGTGTGTAATTTCTTCAAAAGTCAGTAGTGGAAGGTTGAACTTAAATATATGGACTCTAGGCTCTTGGTTTTTAGAAAAACTAGGGGCAATTATTTCAGTGACTTGATCACCATCAAGGTCTTTAAGGGCTAAATTAGTAGCTTTGCCCTCAATCATTATGTGCCCGTCATACTTATTAAAAAGCGAAAACTCAGCAATTTTATTATAATTAGAGTTTGAATCATAGATCTCAATTGAGAGGCCCTCTTCAGACTTTATTTTAAGTATTTTATATTTGTTTCCCTGCTGAGATAAGTCGGCTTCAATAGATGAAATGATAGTTCTAAAGGGCGCTCTGTTTTTACTTGAAATGGTATGCCTAATTTGATCAGAAAAAAAGATGAGGCATGATATGCCAACTAAACCAATAAATATAAGCAAAAAACCAGTGCTTTTAAGTTTCATATTTAAATTATAAGAGAATAAAGAGCATTTTCAACCTATTTGATGTAAGCAAGACTGATGTTTCGCCTCTTCTCAGTTTTCTTTGCCTTAAAGGCCCTTCTATATGAAAAATGAGAAGACGAGGTAAACGTGTCTGTTGTGTCTTCATAAATAGTGATGTTATGCATGCTACACTCATGCCGTATAATTTTTGAAAGTGAGATGTGGTATTTTCCATTTTCTTGCTGCCACCAACTAGAAGAGTCCTTGTGATTTTTGTTAAAGTGTTCAACTACTTCAGGGCCTACTTCAAAAGACTCAAGTCTTATATGTGGTCCAATAAATAAAAGAGAGTTCTCATCTTTAGAGACATGTTCAAGTGCTTTTACTAAAAGACCGTCGTTTAGGCTTCTCCATCCTAAATGTAAACTAAACAGTTTATTTTTAGAAAATAAAAAACAGGGGACACAGTCTGCTGTTTGTATTCCAAGAGCGTGATATCGATTTTTACAAAGCATTCCATCATATTCTTCTAAAATAGAAACAGAGTTATTTGCAAAAAGTTTATTTACTTCTAGTATATCTATTCCATGTACTTGTTTGGTAAACAATGTGGGTTTTTCTAAAGCATTGAGTAAGTCATTTGAGAGTGTATTTGAAAATATAACTTTTATCTGTTCGTTCTCAAATATTTTTCCAGTTTTAGTTGAGTCTATTCTCATAAAATCTCAAACTCCTTTGGAAAGGGTATTACAAATTTCATTTTTTCGTTCTTAACAGGGTGAGTGATTTCTAATTCAGTTGCAACAAGTGCAAGTCTTTTAAGGGTTTTTAGTTTTGATTTTAATTTAACATCTTGAATCCCGTTAATTCTTTTATTTTGTCCATAAATGGGATCATTTAAAATTGGATTTCCCAATTCAGATAAATGAACTCGTATTTGATGTGTGCGACCTGTGAAAAGTTGTAAATGTACTTTTGCAATGGGGCCATTTTTACAAACATCAAAAGCTGTTTTTGCATATTTGCCCTCAGGCTGACTTGAATATTTCTTTCTATCTTTTTGATGTCTATTTAAAAAAGATTCTATCACCCCATTTTCTTTTTTAAATGGTCCAAAGCAAAGTGCTTGATACTTTCTAAAGGCAGATTTTTCTTTAAATTGAGCTGAAAGGTGGTTTTGTGCATTTAAGTTTTTAGCTACAACGATAAGTCCACTCGTGTCTTTATCAAGCCTATGCACAATACCAGGCCTAAGATTTGAAGAGTCTTTAAATTTATCTACTTCAATCTTATGTAGTAGAGCATTAACTAGAGTCCCTGTGTAATGCCCAGGGGCTGGGTGAGTTACCATACCAGAAGGTTTATTTATAACTATTATATGAGCATCTTCAAAAATAATGTCTAATTCAATTTTTTCAGCAACAATTTCTTCAGCAATTTTTGGCTCTATAAGAGGAAGTAGAATCTCTATGTTTGAGTCTAAATTAAGGATTTTAAAAGATGGCTTAGAAATTTTTCCATCTACAAGAACTTGCCCCTCTTTAATAATTTTTTGAGCAAAGGACCTACTTGTGATTTCAGTATTAGAGGTGATGAACTGATCTAATCTTTTTCCTATATCCTTATCTAGAATGGAAACTTTTTTTTTAGATCACTTTTTTTGTTCATTATAAACACTCATATATAGATCTGTTGCTTTTTTGCTATCTAAACCGATTAGTTTAGTGATTTGAGATACAAAACCCCTTACAAAAACTTTTACAGGAAGGCTGTCAAAATCTTCAGCCTCAATAGCTAAGATATTAGTTTTAGAGATTTTAGAATATTCAGAGAGTTCTTCAAGAGTAATACCTTTATAATATCTAATTTTTTGAATAAAAGCCCCATTGCAATCACTAAAGTTTTTAATAAGCTCTTCAGTTGTGTGGTCTTGATCATATTTTTTTACAATAGTTGTTCCGTTAAAGTAGATTTCATTTTCTTCAACGTCTTTTTTAGGCTCTTCTTTCTTATGTTCAGTATTAACTTCGCCACTGTCGTTATCGCTTATACTATTATCATACTCTTTTCTTTTATCAGGATTTGTTAAAATAGCATAAGCTCTTTCAATAAGACTGTGGAGTTCTTTAGCTTCTGATGGAGAGAACATGGAATAAAGAGCCGGGCTTGAAGGACTATAGGTTTCTTTTGCTTTTATATAAGCCTCTTCAATTTCTTGACGAGTGGCTTTTTGTTCAAGCTCAAGGATTTCGTAATAGTTTCTTTCAAGATCAATCATGATACGTTTTTATATAAACCTTTGCCATCAGTTTGAGCTGATGTTTTTTTATGTTTTTCTAGTTGATTAAAAATATCACGAAAGTCTCTTAGTATATCAGAATCAGGAGATTCCATAAAAAGAGGTTTCATGGAGCGTACAGATTGCCAGACACGGTTATCAAAATCAATACAGCCAGCGTTTTCCACTGGAAAACCAAAGTATTGCCTAGCTATATGAGCTATAGATCCACTAATTTTCCTATCTTTTGGAGAGCGAGCTTGGTTAACAAGAGTTATACTTTTAAGCTCTTGAATCTTGCTATCTAAAGTAGCTCCCATTTCAGGGTAAGTTTTCTTAATATGTTTAATAAGCGAGCTTGGAGTTGAGATCTTTAGTTCTTGCTTATTATTTAAGATATCATCTACTAAGCTTTTACAGTCTAACTGCTCGCATGCACTTTGCAATTGCCTGTAAAAAACTCTCTTTAAAAACTGATATGTGTTTTCAATACTAATAGGCTCAGGTGAGGACACAGCTAGGCGAACATCAGCGTCGATAAAGGCTTCAATAGTTTCAAACCCAGTACCTGCGCCAAGATCATAAATAATTTTTTCAAAACCAAGATCTCTCACTGATTTAAAAAACTGCTGTAAGCTTTTTGCATCAAGAGACATGACCTCATCCCAGTCTGCAGCCCCTCTAATAAGACTTAAGTTTGGAAAAGGGGTTTTTGTAACCACTTCACCTAAATGAGATGTTGAACCTGATAAGAAATCCTTAATGGAAGGGCCGGCTAGTTGTGTATTTAGGTACGTGTGAGCATTTGCTCCACCAAAGTCTAAATCTATAATGAGAGTGCTAATTTTTTTTCTTGAAAAGAAGAGAGCAAGATTACTACTGATAAAAGACTTACCGATACCGCCTTTTCCGCCACCTACAGCATATACAGTGGGTGTTTTGAAGTTTTCTTTCTCCATTTTATTTCCCCTCTTTTATTCCAAACTTCTCTTCGGCTTCTGATAGTCTAAAGTAAAGTGGTATAAGGTCTAAATGTGTAGAACTACAAAAGGGTAAGAGGTTTTCATGTGAGAAGACTAAACTCTCATAAAGAGAGGGTGTTTGATTTGAAACTGAGTTTATTTTTTGCTGCACTTTAGAGGTGATGCTATTTTTTTCCTGATCTTTAAAGATGAAAACCTCCTCTTTACCTAAGTCTAAGAAGTGTTTTATCGGTTTTGTAGTTGGCGAAAGATCTTCAATATAAAGATTATTTTTTTTTGTATACTTAGCTGAAAAAACAAGTTCGCCTATTGAGGGTAAGAGAAATACAAAGTCAGTTTTTCTTAAAGCTATTTGTGCAGCTTGAATCCTTGTAGATGGGAAAGCTTTAACCTCTACATTTGAAGCAAAAGAAAGTCCTTTTACAAAAGCACAAGAGACTCTAACTCCTGTAAAACTTCCGGGGCCAACTCCTAAAAAAATATGATTGAGATTTACAATATCAAGTTTAAGCTCTGAAGTGATTTCTTTAAAATCTAGTAAAAGACTTTCACTATGTCTTTTTTCTTTACCCCAGATAACTTCTTTTAAGACTCCAGACTTATTAAAAAAACTTAGTCTTCCTTGGTGTGTACTTGTATCAACACCAAGAGACCAGCTTGAAGAGTTCCTACCCTGAAAATACGATTCTAGAAATGTCATTGAAAATAGTGAAAACGATTAAGAACATGAGGATAACAACGCCGACTTGTTGAGCGATTAAACGAGTTTTTAAATTTACTGGAGATCCTTTGATTCCTTCAATTGCATAAAATAAAAGATGCCCACCATCAAGAACCGGTACAGGCATAAGATTTAAAAGAAAAAGGTTAATTGAAATAATAGCCATCATTTGAATAAAGTAAGCCCAGCCATATGTGAGTGACTGTCTTGCAACCTGTCCAATTGTGATGACACCGCTTAAAGTCTTATGAGAAATTTCACCAAATAAAAGTTTCTTAAAACCTAGAAGAGTGATCATTGTCCAATCAATACTTTTTTGAACACCAAATTTAAAGAGATTTAACGTGCCTTTTTGTTTGATGTATACAGCTTCAGGAGGAATGATCTCAAGCCCAGGTCTAATTCCAACAGTAGCTCTTCTATCTACTTGTCCACCTTGTGTAAGGTGTTCAGTTATTTCTGGTGCAATAAATATATTCTTAACTTCTTGATTTAAGTCAGCAACTTGAAAATTAATTTTTTGTCCTTCTTGAGTATTTTTAACAGCTTCAACAAGATCCATCCAACTTTTAAGTTCAACAGAGTTTATTTTTAAAATTTGAAATCCAGGTTTTATACCAGCCTGAAAAGCCGGAGAGCCTTTAACGACAGATCCGATAAAAAGCTCAGGTTTTTTAATTCCTAACCCTTCTAAACTCCAATTTGAGCCAGTATTAGTTGCGATAATTTCAACACTTTTTTCTTCTTTAGAATTATTTTGAATCACTAAAGTAAGGTTTTTTGAACTAGGAGTGTTTTGTATTTTTGATTTTAACTCAAAAAAAGAATTTATTTTTTCTCCATTTACTTCTTTAACTCTATCTAGAGTTTCAATTTTTTTCTCATGTAAAATAGAGTCAAAATTTAAAGCTATAATAGAAGAGAGCTTATAGGGAGAAAGTCCTTCTATAGAGCCCATAGTCTTAGAATTAGACATTGGGTTGATATTATCTACAGATTTTAAAGGGCTTAAAATTTCTTTGCTAGTTCCATCTAAGCGTTTTACATCAACTCTAATATTGTCTTGGCTTTGTAAAGAATTAAGCTCTTTTTGAAATTGATCCCAAGACTTCACTTTTGTGTTGTTAACAGAAGTGATTGTATCACCGTAACTAAACCCAGCTAAAGCAGCAGGAGTGTTTGCATCCACATCACCTATTATAGGTTTGGTTTGTGGGCTTCCTATCGCACCAAGAGCTACAAAGAGTCCAAATGCAAAGATTAAGTTCATGATAGGCCCTGCAGCAACAATAGCTATTTTTTCTTTTAAGCTTTGATGGATAAAACTTTCTGGCTGCTCTTCTTTTGGAACCTCAGAGGTGATGTCATCTCCAAACATCTTAACATAGCCACCAAGTGGAATGATACTAAGGCAGTAGGTTGTATCGCCCCATTTTTTTTGGAAAATTTTTGGTCCAAAGCCAATGCTAAATGTTTCAACACGAACCCCGCAAATTCTTGCGACGATAAAGTGACCCCATTCGTGAATAAAGATAAGGACTCCAAGTAAGAGTAAGAAAGGACCGATTAAATGACCGATTGACGTGATTTTTTCTAATATAAACATTTAATTATTGTAAAAGCAGGTAGGAGAGAATGCCAGCAAAAAGCACTCCATCTAGCCTGTCAAAAAAGCCACCATGCCCAGGTAAAAAGCTGCCTGAGTCTTTAGTCCCGGAAGAGCGTTTTAAAAGTGATTCAACTAGATCTCCGGTCAGTGCAAGTAAATAATAAAATGGTATCACTGCTAACTGTAATGCAGTGGAAAGTCTTGCAAAAGGAGAGAAATCTTTTGTGTATGGATTTAAAAAAATAAGTATGAGGGTGCAAGTGAGTGCGGCAAAAAGAGCTCCCTCAATAGTTTTAGTTGGTGAGGCAAAGGGGTAGAGTGGAGTTTTAAAAAATTTTCCACCAAAAGTTTTTCCAAAGAAAAAAGAAAGAGTATCAAAGAGAAAAACTGAAAAAAGCAGGAAGGCAAACTTTTCGACACCATTCTCAAAGCTTAAATGTCCTATTACAAAAGTTGGACAAATAAGGGAGAAAAAAAGAAAGCTTGATACATTAGCTCTATCATTAAAAACTTCTTCTCGTTCTAAGTTTTGAAATCTAGATATCCAAACCCAAGCGGTAAGAGAGAGTATAAGTACTCCGAATAAATGGCTAAGATCTTTTTGAAAATAAAAATAGATAAACCAGAAAGAATTTATAAAAAGTAGAGGTAGAAAAGTAGATTTTTTCTTAAAAGACATCATGCCAGCTTCAAAGCCAACTAATACAGATGCTGCTGCTGATAAAACATAAAGGCCTGTTGATTCAAAAAAATAGTAAGCAGTTGAAATGATACTAATCCCGATAAAAGCAGTTAAAGCTCGCACCTTAAGATCTTCATACTTATTAGACATGGGCCTCTTTTGTATTTGCAAGTCCACCAAATCTTCGATCTCTGTTAGTAAAATCTAAAAATGCATCTTCTAAATCAGTTGTTGTAAAGTCAGGCCAAAGAGTCTTTGAAAAATAAAACTCAGAGTAGGCAGACTGCCAAAGTAGAAAATTTGACGTTCTTTGTTCACCACTTGTTCTTAAAATAAGATCTGGATCAGGAAGATGTGATGTCAGGAGTCCTTTTGAGATGTCAGACTCAGAAACTTTAAAATCACTACTAGAAGAACTTTTGGCTTTTAAAATAAGTTTGTTAACAGTTTGAACGATTTCTTGTCGACCACCGTAGTTTAAAGCCAGGGTGAGTGTGAGCCCAGAATTTTTTTGAGTTTCTTTAGATAAATTATCAATTTGAAGTTTTAGACCATTTGGTAAAGGGTTTAAATCTCCAATGGTGTGAAGCTTTACATTGCTATCAATAAGCCGTTGTCTTTTTTTAACAAGGTGTCTCTCAAGTAACTTAAATAAAAAATTAATTTCTTCTTGAGGTCTTGTCCAGTTTTCGGTGCTAAAGGCATATAAAGTTAAGTATTTTATATCTTCTTTTTTTGCACAGAACTCGATAATTTCTTGAGCCACATCAGTGCCTTTAATATGACCCCAAAACCTGTTGCGCCCCTTTTGCTGAGCCCACCTTCCGTTGCCATCCATGATGATAGCTAAATGTTTTGGGTATTTAATCATATTATTCAACTTTTAATTTCTAGATTGTAAGGAGTTCTTTTTCTTTATCTTCAGAGATTCCATCGATTTTTTTGATATAAGAATCTGTAAGCTCTTGAATTTTAGTAAGTAAGACTTTTTCGTCGTCCTCTCCAATGTCCTTATCTTTTTGAGCTTTTTTTATAACATCATTAGCTTCTTTTCTTGCTTGCCTTACTGAAATACGAGCATCTTCTACAGTTTTTTTAATAGACTTAACCATATCTTTTCTGCGCTCTTCAGTAAGCTCCGGTACTTTTAATCTAATAACTTTTCCATCATTTTGTGGTGCCATTCCTAAATTTGATTTAAGAATCGCTGCTTGAATATCTTTTAAAACAGCTGCCTCCCATGGGGCAATAACAAACGTTCTTGAGTCAGGGCAACTTACTGAAGCAACCTGGTTTAAAGGATTTAAAGCTCCGTAATAATTTACCTTTACAGAATCAAGCATAGAGACGTTGGCTCTGCCAGTTCTTACTTTCTTTAGTTCTTCAATTAAAGAGCTAATAGCTTGTTCCATTGAACTTGTTGCATCTTTTTTAATTTCTTCAATCATAAAACACTTCTCCCCTTAAAAATAAATTTTACTGGTGTATTGTAGTACCAATCTTATCGCCCATTAAGACGCGTGCAATATTTCCTCTTGTTGCTAAGTTAAAAGTAACAATTGGAAGTTTATTATCCATAGAAAGACTTACGGCAGTTGCGTCCATAACTCTTAAATTTTTGTTTAAAACATCGATGTATTTAATATCAGAAAACATTTTTGCATCTGTATGAAGAGCAGGATCCTTATCGTATATCCCGTCTACTTTAGTTGCTTTTAAGATGATTTCAGCTCCAATTTCCATGCCCCTTAAACTTGCCGCAGTATCAGTAGTAAAATAAGGGTTTCCTGTACCAGCTGCAAAAATAACAACTCGTCCTTTTTTAAGGTGTCTCATGGCTTTTCTTCTGATGTAGGGCTCAGCTATTTGCTCCATTTTAATAGCAGATTGAACTCTTGTATAGACATCTTTTTTCTCTAGTGCATCTTGAAGTGCTAATGCATTGATACATGTTGCAAGCATCCCCATATAATCAGAGCTTGCTCTATCCATGCCTTTAGCTGAAGCGGCAACACCTCTAAAGATATTGCCTCCTCCAATTACGATACCCATTTCAACACCTAGTTCGTGTGCTGCTTTAACATCTTCAGCGATATTATTGATGACTTCAGTATTAATACCGTAGCCATCTTCTCCAGCAAGAGCTTCTCCGCTTAGTTTAAGAAGAACTCTTTTGTATTTAGATTTTCCAGTTGCCTGGTTGTCATTTTTAGCCGGTTCACTCATCTATTAAAGTCCAATCTGTCTAGGTGTTTTAAAGTTTTTAATAATTATAATTAGCTATTAAGCTGAGCTGCAACTTCTTCTGCAAAGTTATCAACTTTTTTCTCAATGCCTTCACCTAGTTCAAATCTTGTGAATCTTCTAATCACCATATTTTCACCAATTTTAGCGATTGTGTTAGTTAAGTATTCTTTTACTGTAAGGTCAGGGTTTTTAACGTAAGGCTGTTCAAGCAAACAAATTGAAGCTGCCCATTTTTTAATTTGACCTTCAAGAATTTTATCAAGAAATTCAGGCTTTTTACCTTCTTCAATAGCTTTATCTTTTAAAACTTGAGTTTCTTTAGCTTTTTCAGCATCAGTAATATCATCCATAGACACAAACTGTGGTCCAACAGCTGCAATGTGCATAGCAATGTCACTTACAAAGTTTTGAAAATCATCAGTTTTTGCTACAAAGTCAGTTTCGCAGTTTACTTCTAAAAGTACTCCGATTCTTCCTTCACCATGAATGTATGAAGAAATAGAACCTTCAGCAGCAATACGACCTGCTTTTTTAGCAGCTTTACTAAGTCCTTTTTTTCTTAACCAGTCAACGGCTTTATCTTTAACACCGTCGTTTTCTACAAGAGCTTTCTTGCAATCAAGCATTCCAGCTCCAGTCATTTCTCTTAATTCTTTTACGTCAGCAGCGGTAACAGTCATTTTAATTCTCCTAAAATTTTAATTTTCTATTTTTTTTATTCAGTCTTTGCCACTTCAAATTTAATGACGTGGCAATCAAGGTTAAAAACTAATTTAGTAAAAAATTAGTTTTCTTCTTTTGTAGAATCAGTTTCTTCAGTTGAAGCTTCTGCTTCAGGCTTTTTAGCTTCAAGTTCTTGCTCGATTTCTACAACCTCAGCAGTTCCTGCAGCAACAAGTTTTCTTTTTGTTACTTTAACTACTGCTGGTCCACCTGCTGCATCAGCAGCTTTCTCTTCGTTTGTATCAGCTGTTTCAACAGGAGCTTTAGCTTCTTCAGTCTTTTTCATCATTTGCTCTTTAAGACTTGCGTCCCATTTCTTAGAGCCTTCTTTATAAGATTCACTTACAAGATTACAGAAAAGCTTAATTGATCTAATAGCGTCATCATTTCCTGGAATCGGGTAATCAATTTTTTCAGGATCACAATTTGTATCAGCAATACCTACAACTGGAATACCAAGTCTTTTTGCTTCAGCAACTGCAATATGTTCTTTCACAATATCAACAACAAACATGCAAGATGGAGAATCTTTCATGTCTTTAATTCCATCTAAATAATCAACTAAACGAGTGTACTCTTTTTCAATTTGAGAACGCTCTTTTTTAGAGAAAAGTTGTAGTTCTCCATTTTCTCTCATCTTATCAATTTTTCTCATTCTATCGATTGAGTTTTTGATTGTAGCAAAGTTAGTTAACATTCCACCAAGCCATCTTTTTGTTACATGGTATTGACCACAAGAAGCAGCAGCTTCTTGAATAGCTTCAACAGCTTGCTTTTTTGTTCCAACAAAAATCAGCTTTCCACCTTTTGCTGCAACTGATTCAATAAAGCTTAATGCTTTTTTAGCCATTTCAACTGATTGTTGCAGATCAATAATATGAATTCCGCCACGAGCAGTGAAGATGTATTGTTTCATTTTCGGGTTTCCGCGCTGAGTTTGGTGACCAAAATGTACGCCAGCGTCTAATAGTTCTTTGACAGTTACTTGTGCCATAGTTTCTTTTCTCCTAGTTTGTCCTCCCCAGAATCGCGCATAAATTAAGCATTTACACTAGGTTCGATTAACTGGGTGCGAATTTTTCAAAGGTTCAAAAAGCCAATCTTTAAGCGCCTTTTAGAGTATTAAAATACCGTGAGCTCAGAGCTATCATAGGCTTTAAAAGGATGCAAACTGCCTGTTAAAAAGGGGCTTAAAAAAAGAAAGAAATATGAATTTTGACCACTAAAGTAGATAGAGTAATAAAGTGTGCATATTAAAAGGGTATTAAAATAAAAAAGCACCTAGAAAATCTTCAAAAGTACTTTTTAAAAAGTATTTAAAGTGTATAAATAGCTAAAATTATTAATGTTTTAAGAAAACTATCTATTTGTTGATAACAGAAACTTTAAAAGTCTCTAGATCCAGACTGCAAGTGCCTTCTTCAATGAAAAAGTCCATAATAAAAAAGAATGTTTTATCTTTTTGTAATTTTACAGTTTCCATTGTTGCTCCATTGCGACGATCAAGGAATGTGGACTCAAGTTCGTAATCAGCTCCAAGGCTTTCAACAGATAAAAGAGTCTTAGCAATTTCTTCAGCCTTTGCTTCACAAGCACCAGACACGTCGTCTTGTGCAAATGATGAGAAGCTAAATACTGAAATAAGGCTTATAAATACTAATTTTTTAAACATGAGACTTTCTCCTTCTTGTCTTTTATGTGTGAGAACTTTCACTAAAGTATCTAAATCACACATTCATTTGTTTCACTACTGAAGCAGGTTGTATACCACTTTAGTGTGCATTCTTTTAGAGTAGAGGGGGCTAAGCTCTTATCTCGTTAGTCTTAAGGGCGTAAATTGTCACTTCTTGAGTTTATAAGGCAGAGTTCATAATAGATATTAATGAACTGCGAGGCGCCCTTTTAAAAACTGTGTAGTTACCAGGTTGGTATTTCATCTCTTACGGGGCTATAAAATTGATGAAAGTTACTTAACTCTTCACTGTTAAGAAAACCCTCAGAGAGCATTATTTGGCCAGTATCTGAGACATCAGTGAGTCCAAAATCTAAAAACCTATTCCATAGAGCATCTGCTTCAGTAGAAGTATCATCACTTATTTGAAGTGGCTCTTTTGTGAGTTTATATAAATCAGAGGCTGCTTTTAAGTAGAGAAGTGTGCCAAGGCCTAATCCGCGAGCGCTATCATGAATTCTTACTCCTACGTAGTCACCGGTGACTTGAGCGTTAAACATAAGATCTATGACTATGTAACCTATTTCTTCACCGTCTTGAGATCTCATGAATAAAAAGTATTGATCATCTCCCTCATCAAATCGGCGCTCGAAGATAATGGTACTTAGAGATATTATTTGGTTACTTGGAGTTTCAAATTTTTGAGCTTTTAAGAGTTGAGCTTCTAAGCCGTAGAAGAAAGTTTCTAGAGAATTTTCAGCTTTAATATTTAAAGCTGCTTTGCAACTGAGTTTTTCATATGCGTAGGACGTAAAGCCTAAAGCATTAAGCGAGATCATAAGGAAAAAAAGAAGGCTTTTTTGTTGAAATTTCACGAATTAATCAATGCTAAAACTATGCCATACAGGGTTTAATAAGATTTTAATTTAAGACCAATGGGCTCACTTGAGATTGAATGGTCAATAATTTGTCCAACATGAACCTCAAAACCTGACTTCCAAGTTAAATTAAAATCTTGAGCAGTAACAGATGTGTTCTCCCAGTCGACTTGTGCTTTAGGGAAACAGTAAACACTTGAGAAGCTTTCTAAATTTGATAGGTAGCGAAAACCATCGCTTACATCAACAGAAACTAAAGGTTTTTTAAGAAGTTTTACTGTTAAAATTTTTAAATCTATTTGATCCATAAAAGCTCCTTTCCTGATATGGCGAGATTCCAGTTTTTTGAAAGTTTTCGCCTTTTTTTATTAATAAATTTAGTGACGAGCTTATCATAAGTTGTGCCCAACGTTCCAGCGATTAATTCTCCTTTAATAGAGAATACAGCACTCTTTCCATTAGATTTAGCGTGTATATGAGGTTCGTGGTGTTTCTTGTTATCAAACCAGTACATATAGATTGAAACTCCACAGACTTCTGAGATTCGAGGCATTAAGTTTATTCCCCTTTGTTTATAAAGAAAAGAGTCTTTGCAAAAACTAAATTGAATTCTTGCGGGATTTAAAGGGCTTTTACCAAGCGCTAAATCCAAAGTGCGGATTTAAGGCTGTTAATTAAAACATCAGAAAAGTTATATATTTTATGCAGAGAGTTCTATTGGTTTTGAAATTCAGTAAAATTAGTTGCTAGAGTGACTATTTACGTCCTAAGGAATGGAGGTTTCACAGTTCGAATGTGCTTAAGCGCGAAATACTGGTATTTAGACATTAGGTTGAAATTAAAATTAAACTTGAAGGATCAGGGGTCACAGTTTAGAAAGTTTATTATGACTAAATTCATTCAAATTATAATAATTTCGTTGATAATCTCAGCCTGTACAACCTCTGATGTAAAGACTGAATTGGGCGCTAAGCTCTTTTCCAATAGCTACTTAGAGGCATCTCTACCTAAAGACTGGCGCTGCATCGAAAAAAATTACTCATATACTTGTAAAGACAGCTCTAACAAAAAAACTAAGGAAATCATAATCTTCACAGCAAAAAAAAAGGGCGCAGGTGATACATTTCAAAAATATAAGCAACACTTACTAAATAAGCCTAAAAAATTCTCATCTTCTTCTTTACTGACGTCTAAAACCAGAGAGATTAATCAAAAAAAATGGTTTGAATCTATACACAAAAATTCTGAGGTAAAAGGATATACTACAAAGTATCTGGCTACCACCACTAACAAGGTGGGAGTTTTAATCACGGCCTCTGCTAAAAGTGAAATTTTTAAACGGTCCAATGAATTAGTATTTGAAAAGTTTATATCGTCAATCAAGCTTAAACGATAAATGATTTTTGAACTTCACTAAAAATACTATTAAAGTACGAAAAAACTTGCTAGTTTAACAAGTCTTTTTAGTACGTAACATTATAATTTTTTAAGAGGCTATAAGCTTATCTCTATTAAAGAGTCTTCTTTACTATCTAATGTTTCTTCTGGAGTTTCTAAATTAGCAACTTTGCTTTCAAAAGGATGTGGCCAAAACTTTTTAAAACTTCCAAGAAATTTAACATTCGGCATGATCTTCATCATCTCATCTTTTTCAGAAATATTGAGCTGGCTTAAAGCGGCCTTGTGAATTGTAAGGCGTTCCTTTAAGAAGATTTCTGGCTTCTTTTGCTCTAAAGCTTCGAGTTCTTCGTTTTCAGAATTTTCAGAAGCTTTTTTTGTATTTATAAAAGCTTTATTTAAAAACTTTTTTAAAGCTTTAAGTTGTTTTCTTACGGTGTCGTGATCAGCAGTTTGATTTTGATCAATGTAGGCTGTCCAGTAAACTGTTTTAGTGTTTTTAAAAAGCTCCCCAACCCAAGGTGTGTGATCGTCTTGAAAGAAAATATATCTTCCAGGTTCTAGTTTTGCATCTTCAGAAAGTTCATAACTTACAGACATGCAATCAAAGCTTTTAGTCTTTTTCACCTTTTGTCTAAACTTTCCGTATTGCCCAGCTGGAAGAACTTGATCAAAATCCATTGCTGTCGCTGTCCAATAAATTTCCTTAGCAGATAAAGTTTTTTGGCCATTTATTTGAATTTGTACCTCATCTACTAGGCCATCTTCTTCAGAAGTCATAAGTTTTGTGATTTCTGTATGAGTGAAGATTTTTTTTGTATCTATGTTATCAAAATAGTTTTCTTTAAAAGATTTTGCTTTAAAAGAGGGATTTTCAGTGTAGGCGTTATAAAAATCAAGCGCTTGAACTTTAGCATCTCCAAAACCCATAAAAGGAGTTAGCCCTTTTTTACCTATGGTAAGAACTTCAGCTGGGTTTGCTGTTTCATAATTAAAAATATTATTTAACTCAGTTGTTGTCCAAATATAAGAGCGCAAGTTTACTTTTTTAGTTTCAGAGTCAAATTCAAAAGAAGAGCCTCCAAGTTTACCTGATTTTTCAATCAAGATAGCATTTTTGCCTTCATCTAATAAATTCTTAAAAGTAATAAGACCTGTAAGGCCTCCACCAACAACAACGCAATCGCAAGTTTGAGGTAATTTCATACTCTCTATCACATTACATCAGATCAATGGGGTCAACATTTATACTTAATTTCGTCTTTGGTGGCAGTTTGCCCAATGTGCTTTTTATTTGCTTTAAAAAAGGCTGGTGGGGCTGATTTTGACCAAATTTAAGGATCACCTGAAATCGGTACTCGTTTCTAATTTTCTCTAAAGGCGCGTTAGCAGGGCCAAGTACAGACATTGATTCATATTTAGGCCACTTTTCTTGAAGCTGTCGACATAGCCTTGCCACCACAAAGGAGAGTTCATTTCCTGTTTTTTGAGACTGAGCCTTGATTAAAAAAGAGACCATTCTATTAAAAGGGGGATAGGTGAACTTGCCTCTTTGCTCGAGTTGAACCTTTGCAAACTCCTCATAATCAGTTTCAAGGAGGTTTTGAAACACCATGTGTTCAGGTGACCTTGTTTGAATAACCACTTCAGCTTCTTGGTTCTCCCTTCTTCCAACTCTTCCAAGAACTTGTAAGAGCTGTTGAAGGCCTTTTTCAGTAGATCTAAAATCTGGAATAGAAAGAGCAAGGTCAGCATCTAAAATACCCATTAAAGTCAGGTTAGAAAAATCTAATCCTTTAGCTATCATTTGAGTTCCAATAATAATATCTACTTCATTATTTTCAATTTTTGAAATGGCTTCAATCAGTTGGTTTTTTGTACTGACTTCATCTCTATCAAATCTAAAAACTTCTTTTGTTGGAAAGAGACCTTTAATATCAGCTTCAACTCTTTCAGTCCCAAGCCCCATTTTAGAAATTTTTTCTTCCAAGCATTCTGGACACTTTTTAGGAAGTTTTTCTCCATAGCTACAGTAGTGACAAAAAAGTTCATTGCTTTTATGAAGTGTTAAAGTGACATCACAATTTGGACAAATAAAATTATGTCCACAAGCATAACACTGAACATAAGAAGACCAGCCTCTTCTATTTAAGAAGAGCGCGACTTGTTTCTTTCTTGCTAAGTGGTTTTCAATTTTTGATTTTAATTCATGGCTTAACCAAAAGGGTTCATTTTTATCTTTGGTCATATCTACAACTAAAACCTCAGGTGGTTTTTGATTAAAGACTTTCTTTAAATTCCTAATATAAGTGTACTTACTATCAAAAGCGTTTTTAAGAGACTCTAGGCTTGGTGTTGCAGAGCCTAAAATAATAGGGATGTTTTTAATATGAGCTAACTTAATTGCAGCATCTCTTGCATTATATAAGAATTTTTCTTCTTGTTTAAAGCTTGATTCATGTTCTTCATCAATAACAATCACTCCAACTTTTTTTGTTGGGGTAAATAGAGCAGATCTTGGTCCTAGAAAAATTTTAGTTCTTCCTTCATAAAAATCATACCAAGAGTTTGTTTTTTGTCTTGGAGTCATTTGGCTATGATAGATAGAAACAAGGTCACCAAAGCGCTCTTTAAATCTTTTCTCTAATTGTGGAGTAAGAGAGATTTCAGGAAGTAAGAAAAGTCCTTGAAGCCCTTCATTAATTTTCTTTTCAAAAACCTCCATATAAATCTCTGTTTTACCAGATCCTGTTACTCCATGAAGAAGGTTTACATGAAAGCCCTCAGTTTTGATTTGCTTAAGGCAAGAGGTTTGAGTTTCGTTTAACTTAACTTTTTTAAGCGTAAAGTTTTTTAAGCTTTCTTTGTCATGAATTTCTTGTTTGCCATTTAAAAGTTCTTTTTTACTTGGTTTTTTCTTGCCAAGTGGAGGGAACATGAGGTTTGCAACTAGGCCAATAGGATATTGGTAATAATCAGAGATCCACTCAATCCATTTTAAATGATCTTTAGGTACTTTTAAGTTTTCTTCAACAGAAGCAATGGATTTAATGGACTCAGGCTTAAGGTCTTCAGAATCTAAGTCTGCTTTTTTAAAAACAACGCCCTTAGTTTTTCTTCTGCCAAGTGGAGTCTCAACAACAGAGCCAATTTCTACATCAGATGAAAATTTATAAGTGAGTGTAGTGTCTAAAGGTGCATTTACTGCTACTTTTATGTAGTTCTCCATAGGGTTTAATAAATACATGAGCATAAGGCTAAGAGATAGTTCTTTTTCTGATATGTTGCTAAAGTGTTGCAAGCTGGGGCATTTGTCTTGTTTTAGTACTTAAATCTAGTACTAAATCTGAAGAATCAGGGCTTATAAGCCGATAATCTTAGTGATGAGTAAAATCTTAAAAACAGTAAAAAGTAAATCATTTAGATCTGTTAGCTTCTCTGTTGTTGGAATGTCTTTGCTATTGATGTTTCAAAACTGTGGTCAAGAATATGATCAAACGGTTTCTAGTGTTTCAGAAAATGAAAGAGCTTATGCTACAACACTTCCTTTTGCTTATGATTTTGATATAGATCAAATCGGCTATATGAGTTGTAATGGGGAAACTCTAGGTTCTAACTCAAGCTATTTTACTTTTAAAGCTGGAGCTTATGGTGAAGATTCAGGAGTTTATTTAAGAGATTCTTATAGAGCTGCAGCTACTCAAGGGCGCCTTACAGGTAAGAAAATGGCAGATGCTTTATTTGAATCTGAACGAAATGAAAGAGCAGGTATTGCTTTAGCGATTAGAAGTAGCTCAAATCTTCAGTCTACAAGTGGTTCAGCTCCCTCAACAATTGGTGCTGTTGCATTTGATAGATTTTTAAATCTTTCACTGAGTCAAACAAATATAGCAGAACAGTTAGTGGATGCCTTACCAGGTAAGAGAATTAATTATTTTAACTTACCTGGAACTAATGATAATAGAACTATGGATGGGAGAATTAGCTTTCCTGTAAGTGAGAGCAGTACGAATTTACTTAGAAGCAGGCTTTCTTCAAATGAGTATCTCTTATCTTTAACTTACACAACTGCAACTGGAGAAAACGATACAATACCAGGTCAAAGAGCAAGATCTCAGTATGACCCAAGTGGAATGACCACTCAGTCAGGCTCTTATGTTTTTGGTAAAGGATATAATTTTGAATTTTACCCATATGATGCAAGAGTAACTGGAGCTCCTGCTAGGTCTATATCTCGTATCTCTAGAAGTATAAATTTAGAAAACAGAGCAGATCTAGGAGAAGACTGGGTTTGTCCTGATGATGAAAAGTATATTATTGTTAGACCTCAAGATGCTTTAAGAGGATATGCTAGTGGCGGAACTATGGCAGTGAAGAATGAAACAGGATCTGCTATCACGCCAGATTCTTCTTATCAGTTTTCCTATGGTGGTGGAGGAACGGCAAATATACCCAATGGTGATGCTTATTTAGAAAATGTTATTTGCCCAACCTTACCAGATGCCTTTTCATCTAATGCTCAAGTTGTGAGTAAGTGGAAAAGAGTAAGGAATATGCTCTCTCATAAAGACTGGTATGTTTATAGAGGTGTTGAAGAAGGCTTAGCTTATAACTGTATTGTTCCTAAAAGTGGGGGCGATAGCTGCTATGGACAAGCTAATGAAAATACAAATCCTAGTATTGTAGTGCAATATATGCGAAATGAGAGATACCCAAGCTACCCTGAAGATGATCGCCCTAGGCGTGAAACAAACTGTGGGAGTGGAACTCAAAAGTTTTGTCCCCATATCTTAAGCATTTGTTACAAAAGGTGACATAGGGCCTAAAGAAGTATTATCTTAATACTCTGTGAGAGTAAAAAAATTTAAATTTATATTTAAAATTACAATTTTTAACATATTTTTTCTGTCGTTATTTCTAATGTCATTTAAAGTTCAAGCAGTTTTTATGGAAACTGCAAGATCTAGAAGTTATATTGGAGGGGCAAGCTTAAGTGATTATGTTATGGATGGGGCTTTTATAAATCCTGCAGCATTATCTTTAAATGGAGTCCTAGCTTATGGTGGTGGTTTTACTGATGGCTATAAAGGTGAGGCTGATCATGAGAAGTCTTTTTATGGCTGGGTAGCGGAGAGTTTAAACGGTTCGTTTAATACACAAGAGCTTATTGAAAACAGGTCAGAGCTTATGAGCTCAAGAGGCTTTCCTCTGGCTGCAGCTTTTAGCTATTTAAAATCAAAAACTACAGGAGCTCTTCCTTTAAGATATGAGTCTTATGGTTTAAACCTTTCAAAAACCTATGGAAGAAGGCTTGCTTTTGGGCTTTATTTTAATGCTTTTGATGCTCAAGAAAGAGGTGGTGTTAGAGGAACTGAGTTTTCTTGGTCTGGTGGTTTAGGGGCGTTATACAGATTTTCTAATAATATGAACTTTGGGGTTTCTGGCCAAAACCTTTTTGATACAGGGGACCGTATTAAGCTTAAAAACCTTGGTAAAAACCCAAAAGTGCAGGCTGCACTTTCTTATAAATTTAAGGATTTTTTTAAAGTTTTTGCAGATTTAAGCTATGATTTAGAAGTAGAGAAGTCCTACCTTGTTGGGGCTTTTGAGAGTAAAACAGGCAAATTCTTCGCCTTCAGGCTTTCAGTTGGATATGATGAGCTTATTGAGGATATGAGACTTGGGTTTGGCCTTTCTTTTGCGGGGCCAAAGCTGCAACTCCACTACGGGCTTGCTGTTGAGGCGGAATCAGGGTCTGCACTGCATAGCGTTGACTTCTCTTTGCCCCTTTGATAGCTATCATCCTTTGAATTCAATCACTTCAACGGAGTTTTAAATGGCATCAGCTACTAAAAAAACAAAGCTTATTCGTCGTAATAAAAAGACAAAATCAGGTAAAGTAAGAAAAGCTAAAGAGCAAAACCAAGGTACTACAGTAACTAGAGAAGTTCTTTTTGCTGATTAAGTCTTTTAGTTTTTAAATTTAATTTAATTTAATATAAATAAAGAATATTTTAAAAAAATCGCTCCTATATCTTAAGAGCGATTTTTGCTGTTACTCTTGGAGAGTCAGCAAGTTGAGAGTACTCCACACCAATTCTTAAAAGTGGAAGTTTAAATAAAAGGCCTACAACAAGCCTTGTTCCTTCAAAGTCAGATTCTAAAAGTTTAGTTTGAGTTCCAAAGTTATCAGATACTGTTTCTGCAAAGAGGTCCCCTCTTCCTTTAAGCTGACCAACAGAGACATAAGTTTCCATTAATCTTAGATTATAACTTGCAAGTAAAGTGTATTCAGTTATTTCAGTTTCAAAATCAGCTTGTGCTCTAAAATTACCTAATCCTGCATCAAAATCAGTGTAAGCATAAGAAGTCTCACTCTTTCCTTGAGAGGCTCTAAGGGCTAACTTAAAACCAGAGAGTTTTCCAGGCAGAGGGAACATATCAGTGATAGTCCACCTTGCGGCAACACTTAAGTTATTAAACTTAGCATCTTCTATTTCATCAATCTCTGGGATCATGTTTACCTCAGCTCCTAAACCAAAAAGAGTGGTAACAGCTCCTGTAAGTCCTGCTGAAGGAACAAAATCTAGAGAATCATTAGGGTCATTAACATACTGAGTGGTCACTTCTTTTAAGTTATTAGCCTCTACAACCCCTAAAACTAAACCAGCTTCAATACCTAAAACTTTTCCTAAAGAGGCTGCTCCAATATGAGAAGTATGGGCATAAGAGGAAACAATATCTTCATTAACTTTCTTAAAATCTTCATCAAGAAAATCAGTGAAATCTAGTTGCGCGTAAGCGATGTTTGAAAAGAAGAATGTTAAAATAAAATAAATGTGGTGTTTCTGCATTGTTGTCTCCAAGGGGTTTAAATAGTCATTTTAGAATTGAAAAAGACTTTATGTAATCTGCACTTTTACTTAATTGGGTTAAGGTAGTGCTCTTTTCTCAATATGAGGCGATTAAACTTTTCTTAACAAATAAAAATGTCTAAACAATGACTAGACTAAGGCCGAAGTAATTAACTGGAGGACGTTAATTATGCT
Organism: uncultured Bdellovibrionales bacterium; assembly: GCA_938002015.1. Taxonomy (GTDB): domain Bacteria; phylum Bdellovibrionota; class Bdellovibrionia; order Bdellovibrionales; family UBA1609; genus JALZUR01. Next base: position 1,140 of record CALLAU010000056.1, on the reverse strand, counting down.
AAAAAGAATGATTGCGCTGCTTGCGATTACATCTTTAAGCTTTGCTGTTTCATGTAGTAGCGATACTTCTGTAAGTTCACTCTCTGGTAGTGGACTTTCAGATATCATATTAGATGATGAAGGTAATGTAATAGATGAAGAGCCAGCAGACGAAAACGAAAATATCGATGAAATTATTGAAAATGAGGACATCGTAGATGAAGAGCCAGCAGGTGAAGAAGAAAGCGAAGAAGAAGAGGAAATTGATGTTGTAGTCGATGACCCTGTTGAAGAAGAAGAGGAAGAAGATATAGATCTTCCTGTAGATCCTCCAGTTTGTGTTATGAGAAAATCTTTAAGAATTGAAAAACTTGATGGATCAGGTTCCATTGGTGATATCTCTTCTTATAAAGGATATTTATCAGCTGCAATGAACTATAACTATTATAGTGCATCTGCTCACCCAATTGTTGGACCACATCCTGAAGAATATGAAGGACACTTTTTCTTTTATGAAGGAAAAGAAGGCTTAGCCTTAAACTTCTTCTATAATATAGATGCAGGTGGTTCATCTAATAACCAAGTGAAGATGGAAGTTTCAGTTCATGGTAATGACCAAATCGATAAGGTTTTATTATCTGATGATGGAAATGAAGTTAAGAAATCTTCGAGTGCAGATGGAGTAAATATTTACTCTGGAAAAATGCATTACTGGTTTAACACTGATGGTGGTGTGATTGGTCCATTAAAGGGCGAGGATTTTAAGATTCATGTTAAAATCTTTAACGTTGGAGATAATAAAACAGTTGGTTTTCATTCATCTAATGGAGAAAGCTTAGCTCTTCAAACAGGAGTTTCTGCAGCAGAAGCATACAGTGAATTTGTGATTTACTATGCTGGTGAGGTTGAAGACTGTGACTTAGATAAAATTGATGATTCAAGAAATCAGTGTGTAAAAGAAATCGCTGATAAGTATGAAGATGAAATTAAAGAGTCTGAAATGTGGAGAGAAAAATACAGCCAAGCTTTAAAAGATAGAAAAACTAAAGTTAAAGAGATGGCTTTAGATCATAAAAAAGAAAGAGAATCTATTAAAGCTGAATTTAAAGAAATTCTAGCTAGATTAAGAGCTGAGCATAAAGCCGCTAGAGCTGATTTAAA
>CALLAU010000055.1 GCA_938002015.1 uncultured Bdellovibrionales bacterium | reverse complement strand
AAGAGCCTCTTTATCCTTGGTAAGTGCAGCGTTATCCTTGATAAGAGCATCTTTATCCTGGATAAGAGCATCTACCTTCTCCTTCTCAGAATTAAGAGCATCCTTGTCAAACGACGCCTGGGTGGCATCTACAGGTTCAGTAGTTACCTTGGCGTTAATGCCGCTACAATCTATACCAAGGCTGGCCTCGGTTCTTGTTCCGCGGGCGGCGGTATCTGCCTCGATAAATAATGCAAAGCCTTTTGTAACCGCATCCCTAAGTGGCCCAACACTATTATCTACCATCGTCCCTGCTGTTTCTGGGGGAAGGATGCTCCCATTAGCCCTATAAACGGCGCTAACGATTTCTATTTTTTGCTTGGTTACATCCAAACCAAGTTTTACGTCGGCATATAAAATAGCCACGCTTCCGATAGTTCCCAAAGTACCTTTTGCCGCAGTTATCGCCCTGGTATTGATCTTAAGTCTCCCAAACCAGGAGTCACCCAAGTGGCGGCATATAATCCTTCTTGTAAAAGGGATTTTCGCAAAGCAGAACACAACAAGTGATTGTATTCAGCACGAAAGTAAAAACAAAAGGAAAAGAGAGGCTCAGAGGTATGTAGGGCCAAGTAGCCCTGATAAAACAAAGAGGAAGACATAGAGAAAGAAGCCTGTAGAAGTCGCGAACAAAACATAAGTTAAAACCGATCAGAAAATATACTGTAATATAAAGAAGGCCTGCCCCACCTCGAGAATGTAGAATGTTCTTGTTTTCTTACAAGACTCGATAAATTCAATCCTTGCACCCAAAGCGGCCTCTTTTAGAAACCCTAGGGTAAGGATGTTGCTATTATTATTTACATTCATATTATTGGGTGTGTTCCTCCTATTTGGTAGGAGTAGGCAGAGTAGGGTTTGAACCCACTATAAAACCTTCAACAATGAAATGTTCTGTCATAGCCGCTGTGCCTGAGGAGATTCGTCTCCAGAGAAGATTCTTCTCCTCTTTTTGTGTGACTGTTTTCGCTTGTGTCTTTAAATCGTCCTTTCTTTTAATTGAGATTTACCCGAGTTAGAAAAAGGGTTTCTAGTAACGGGTTATCCCTTTATGGGCAAAGAACATTATCTCGTTTTTATAATGTTAGTCTATTTCTTGAAATACACGATCCTTTGTACCCCCAAAAGAGACTAACAGCAATACTTTGAAAAAGGTAGGGACAAAAACGACATTTGGGTCCTGTATATAAGCAACTGAAAAACCCAAAACAGAAGGGGGCGCTTTTTATTACGAAAAAATAGTCGACTTGACCATATAGTCAAGAATAAAAAAGAATTTAAGCAAATGGAGGTAAACATCTTTTACACTCAAAAAAATAAAAAATTATCACGGCAGCAAGGAATAGAAGCGCCTAACAGAAAAGAAAAATAAAAGGTACGTTGCTTTGTTTAAGAGTCATTTTATGAACCTGATTTTTTGTTTATCAGGGTTCTGCGGTAAAAATATGGACAAGGCCCCCCACCTGACCTTGGAAAACTCTGCCTACGAATTCAGAGAAGCCCACGAGAGAGTTAAAAGAAAAGATTAAGAACCAAGATGAAGAGTAGAGAGTAAGTTGAAGAGATCATCAACGTTCTTACTTTTCTTTTTAGTAAGTAAATTGTATTTAAGAGCTAATTTTAAAAGAATGAAAGAAAAGTTAAAAATAAAAGAAGATTTAGGGACAGTTTTAAGGTTTCAAAAAGAACAAAGAGCGTCAGAGGCAGAAATATGACGTTGAAGAGAAAATAAAAGAGAGAAAAGAAGAGGAGAAGGAGCAGAAAGAGAAGAGGAAGTAAGAGCGGAAAAAGAGGAAGAAAGAGAAAGAGAATTAGAAGGAAGAGAAGAAAGAGGGTTAAAGAAAGAATTAGAAGATAAACCAAATAAAAGGTTAGGAACAACTTGATACTCATAAAAACGAATCTGCTTAGGAGTAATACGTTCGCGGATACCGTTAAAAAGAACAATAACTTGAATTTCAGAAGCTAAAGGACGGAATTGTTGTTGTTTAAGCATTTCAGTTAAAGCAGCACCACGACGCAATAACTCTTGAGTAGATTCATCAAAACCAAAAGAAGAGAAAGCAGCCATTTCGCGATATAAAGCTAAATCCAATTTCAAAGTACCGGACATTTTTTTCATGGAAGCGATCTGAGCAGCGGAACCAACACGACTAACAGATAAACCAACATTAATAGCAGGACGAATACCTTGATAGAATAAGGCAGTTTCCAAGAAAATCTGACCATCAGTAATGGAAATAACATTAGTAGGAATATAAGCAGAAACATCACCTTCTTGAGTTTCAATTATAGGTAAAGCAGTTAAAGTACCACCAGATAAGAAAGGAGAACCTTGTAATTTAGCAGCACGTTCTAATAAACGACTATGGAGATAGAAAACATCCCCAGGATAAGCTTCACGTCCAGGAGGGCGTCGTAATAAAAGAGACATTTGACGATAAGCAACGGCTTGTTTACTCAAATCATCATAAATAATTAAAGCATGCATAAAGTTATCGCGGAAAAAGTCACCCATAGTACAACCAGAAAAAGGAGCAATAAACTGTAAAGCAGCAGTATCAGAGGCAGTAGCGGCAACAACGATAGAATGAGATAAACTGTAAAATTTCTTTAAAGTTTTAACTAACTGAGCAACAGTGGAACGTTTTTGACCAATACAAACATAAATACAAAAAAGTTTATCAGTATCTTTTCTTGCATCAACTTGGAAAGGACTTTTTACAACACTTTGGTTTATTATGGCGTCTATAGCAACCGCAGTTTTACCAGTTTGACGATCACCTATAATAAGCTCACGTTGACCACGACCAATAGGAACAAGGCTATCAACACACTTTAAACCAGTAATTACCGGCTCAAAAACAGATTCACGAGCAGTAATACCAGGAGCTTTAGCATCAACGCGCATAGGAGTAAGGTTAGAAGCGGGAGAAAGACCATCAATGAAAGAACCTAAAGGATCAACAACGCGGGATAATAAGTCTTTACCAACGGGAGCACTGAGTAATTGACCAGTACAACGAACAACATCATTTTCACGAATTTCGCGGTCATCACCAAAGATAACAATACCAACATTTTCCTTATCTAAATTTAAAGCCATACCTTTAATTAAACTAGGACTAAATTCAACCATTTCACCAGATTGGATC
>CALLAU010000054.1 GCA_938002015.1 uncultured Bdellovibrionales bacterium | reverse complement strand
AAACTAGTTTACTTTTTTTTAGGGCTTTTCATAAGCCAGAGTCTTTTTGCTTCTGAACTTACTTATTATAAAGGGCAGCAGTTTCTAACAGATGAATTTGGAACTAGAGCTTGTTATGTCGAGATAGAGTCTCATGATGGTGAAGACAGTGTTCACTTAAGAACACTTGTCGGCGATGCACACGATGCTAATGAAACAGTGGGTTTTGGTCCACTTGAAGCTGATTTTGACTCTGACCTAATGGCTTATATCTATACTCCTGAAGGCGATGAAGAGACTGTAAGAGAGTTAGTTTTAAGCCTTACTGGTAGTCCTGAGTCTGATGAAATGGTTCTTCAACTTAAGGATGAAGGTCATGCGGGTTTAGATGAAACAACTTGCTTTAACTTAAGTGTTGCAGAGAATACAGAACTTTTAGAAGCTGAAGAATTATTTGAACACTTTGAAGACTACGTTGGTGAGGAAGGTCATGACCATGGTGATGGAGACCACGGTGACGATCATGGCGATGATCACGATGACGATGATGATCATGGAGATGATGACCATGATCACGGCGACCATTAAGCTTTGTGGTGCAAACTTTAATTACTTCATTAAGCTCTACTCTGCGAGTTTGAGCTTTTTCTTCTCTACATTTTAGCTGTACAAGGTTTACAGACACCTTTTAGGAAAATAGGCTTTTTCTTTCCATAAAACTTAAAGCCATCTAAGGCTGTCATAAAATTTGAAATTTTATTGTGGTCCTTCACTTCACTGTGTTTATTACACTTTTGGCAATAAAGAAGAAGGTGAGCATGTGAACTACAATCATGTGAGCAAAAAACATAGTTATTTGCTTCAACTTCATGAAGAATACCTGCATCCTTTAGATGTGCTAAATTGCGGTAAATGGAGGCCCTATCAAAAGCTGTGATCATATCAGAGAGATGATCTATAAGGTTAGCTTGTGTTAGCGACTTACTTTTATTTTCCATGAAAGTATAGATTATAGATCTTCTTAAAGCAGTTTTTTTTAATTTGTGCTGATCAAGAATGTTATTAGCAAGTGTTATAAAGTCTTGCTTTTGACTGGTGGTGGCAGTGTTCTTCTGTTTCATAGGTTTTATTAGTTAATGCAAGAAATAAACAAATGCAACAAAGTAGCGTTTGTTTTGAAAAAAATAGATTTTCACTCATCAGAAAAGAATAGTGTTATAGGAAATCAAAACTAAAGCGAATGGGGAAGTGATCAGATCCATTCACATTAAGTTGTTCAATATTTTTTAAATGAATTCCTCTAAAATAGACATGATCTAGTTCTAAGAATTCACTTCTTATAAATTTAGCTTCAGATAAGTTCTTTGAAGACATAAATTCATTTAAAAACGCCTTTCTAGATGCTTTCCATGTGTTAAAGTCACCAGCAAATATTACTGGACCGACGTGATTATCTATAAGGTTGCTTACAGTTTTAATATGGGCTTTGAAATGTTTTGTGCGTCTAAAGTTAATTGCGTGAATATTAATGATGAGTAAGTCTTTGCCTTCGATTTGAAAGGTTTCAGCTGCAATAAGTTTTGGGGTATTGGCTAAGGGCTCGTTTATAGGACTCTTAAAAACGTAGGTGTTCTTAGGTTTAAGGTTACTTGCAATAAGAAGGCCTGTTGCTTGCTTGTGGTTACTCCACGATTCATAAAACCTGTAATCATTAAAACTAAAGTCAAAAACACGGAGCGTAGATTCTGTGTCTACAGCCTCTTGTATAAGTGCAAAATCAATGTTTTTTGAAATCTCTGTCATGAGATTAGGCCAGAGTGATGATTTTGCTTTTTCAATATTCCAAACAACGACACTGTAGTCAGCAGTGGAGGCGTGAGTAACGAGTGATTTAAAAGTAAGCAATAAGATTATAAGAAAATAATTTAATTTTGTCCCCATACAGGTTTGATTGCAGGATAAGCCTTTATTGGTCAAGTGGAATACTGCATTTAAGAGATTCTAAGTCTTTTCAAACTGCCTTTAAGCCTGTAGTTAGAAGCTGAGTGGGGGAGTTTTGGGGAAAACAGCTGCAGGGATATTTTTAGCCTTTTTTTATTCTATATTATCAAACGCTGCTATCTATGGTGAAGATAATAGAAAAGACATACATGTATTTGGTGATGTTATCAAAAACACAGCATATGCAGTTGCTGTTAACGTACCCTCTTTTTTTCTAGTGCCTGATGAGGAGTATGAAGGTTTTTTCAAACATCAATACTATGATGATAAAGTTTATGGTCAAAAAAATGGTCTTTGTAAGGAAGAAAAATTTTATTCACAAACTAGTTTTGGGCATTGTACGAGTTTTTTGATTCATGAAAGCTTAATGGTAACTGCAGGGCATTGTTTTTTACCAGCTGGAAAAGTAGAGAATGAGCTACATGATTACTGTAACAATTTTTCATTTTGGTTTGGCTACAATTCCTATCATAATAAAAAACTGGGAAGAAAAATTGACCCAAGAGATATAGCTCATTGTAAGAATGTTATTTATGCAGAGAACAATGAATCAGAAAACCCTATTATAGACTTTGCAATTCTTGAACTAAGTCAGCCCATTAGACATATCAAACCCTTAAATCTAGGCTTTGACTATAGTAGAGATCAAAAAGTTTTTGCATTAGGGCACCCTCATGGGCTGCCACTGAAACATTCTGGGTATTCTAAAATTTTAAATGAACAAGAAACAAGTTTTAGTGCAAATTTAGATACCTTATCAGGTAATTCTGGTGGCCCAGTTTTAAACTCTTCTTTAGATGTTTTAGGGGTCTTGGTTGAAGGGCATTCAAATGATTATTTTGATACAAAAATATGTTCTAAAATAAATACGTGTTCAAAAAATGGTTTAGATTGTCTTAACCCTTCAGGCATCGACTCATCTAACTACATGGTTAAATCAGCTGAGTGGCTACCCTTTCTTAACGCTTACCTTAAAAATCTTTAAATGAGATGGTCAAAATAAGATAAACTGTATTTATTTGATAACATTGGTTTAAACCCTTAGTGTTAAGTTTTATTTTATTGTTTAATGGGGTCAAAAGCCCCGATATATAGGGGTATGAAGAGATCGTGTATATTATTTATCTTAATGTTACTTGTTATGGACAAGTCCTTTGCCTTTGAAAATATTGGTGAGAATTGCTCAATAAAGTATTTAGATAGTAGACATTTAGATCAGGACTGTCAGGCTGATGAAGTGATTGAAGTTTGGTGTGCTGAAGAAGAAGGTGGTGAGGAAGAGATTTTTTCTCAGTGCTTTGCTTACTATGAGATAAATAAAGAGACAGGCCTTGTTTCTGACTCTAAAGTAAAATGTAATCACTACTCATCTCTTTAGTTATAAAACCTAGAGCTTTCTTTTAAATACTGCTGAAAAATACTTTTGGGTATTTCATCAACTTCAATTTCGTTATAATCATAATCAAAGACTTCATACCCTTGACCAATTTCATAAGAATAGATTCTATCCTCTGTTAAAACACCATGCCTTGAGTAAGTGCTTATAAGAAGTGGAAGGCGTTTGGTGGTATCATACAGATTGTTTCCTACAGACTGTGTTTTTGAGGGCTCACAGCCAAAGACAGACTCTAAAAATGTATGTGCAAGGTCGTTGTGAGTGGTCATATGATTATAAGTAGTGCCGCTGTCTTTATGTTCTTTCTTTTTAAGTGGCTTAAAGTCATCCCAGTATATTGATAGAGGAACTCTAAGCTGAAAGCGAGCAAAGTTAGAGCTGTGTCCCCAGAAGTTTTTCTTTAAATCGTTAAGTTCTTCTCCGTGATCACTCGATATCACAATAATAGTAGGTCTTTTCGGGTCATTGATCTTTTCTAAAGAAATTATTTTACCAATAATAGAATCAATATAGTGAACAGCATTTTTATACCTATTTAAGTAAGGTGTTGGATCAGTATTATTACTAAGCTCAAAGTAATTCATTTTATCGGCAAAAGGTTTAAAAGGGTTTTTATAATCTTTTGGTAAAGAGTAATCATGTGCTGAATCAAAAATCATAAAAGAAAAATGTGGCTTATTTGGATCTCTTTTATCTAGAAAATCACTCACTTCAGTTTCAATATATTTATCAACAGCGTGAGCTTCTTTACCTAAATTACTTACACGTAGGCTTGGAACTTCCCTAAAAACATTTTTAGTAAGGCTTGTTGCATCAAGAGGCCATCCCGTTGAGATTTGAAACTCATAGTCTTCGCTAAGCATCTTGCTAAGAAATAAGGGAGTTTTTCCTGATTCGGTAAAAGATTTAATATAGAGGCCAGGCACTCCATAAAACATGGCAAACATATTAGGAATGGTTTCATTTCCAACACCCCAGTGATTTATAAAGTCATCAGTTGGGTTGTTTTTAACAAACTCATAAAGGTTTGGAGTAGTTTCTTTGTCAAACTGTTCAAACCTCCAGCTATCAATAAAAAACCACATTATATTAGGTTTAACTTTAGGAGGCTTTGAGCAGTTAAGTTCTTTAGGGTAGTTAATTGAAGAATCATTATCGCTAGACTTGATTTCAAAATCTCTTACTTTTGATGGATCAACTAAACCATATTTAAACATGGCTCTTCTTGCTGTGAGCGGTTGGTAAAAAGGAATGTGGCGTGTCCACTTCTTAATGGGGATATAATTGATTACATCAACATACATATATGTAAACTGTGTAAATAAAAAAACAAGGAAAGCTGAAATATAGACATATTTTATTTTAGAAAAAAATGATGCGCTTAACTTAGTTAGAGAGAACTTATAAAAAAAGTAAAATAAAGTAACCAGGAGTAAGATTCCTAATAATCCAGGGAGTAAGGCGCTTGAGCCAACGCGTTTTATCTCTCCAAGAGCTTCATTTGTGGCGTAATCAATAAGCCCTTTGCTTAGGTGAGACCTATACAGTGCGTAGATTTTTGTATCAGTGTACATTAAAATTAAGGATAAAGATGAAATGAGACTAGCTGGAATGTATGACTTTGTAAATTTTGAGATGAGAAAAGATACTAAGGAAATAAAAAACCAAATTAAGCATGTAAAACCAAATAATACTGAAAATAAATAAAGTCCGGAATAAAAGTTTGAAACGCTTGGCATGTATTTAAAGATGCCGGCAAACAAAAGTAGCGTGATTGCAGAACATATAAGTCCAACAAATAAAAAGAGAGAAAAAGGATAGTGGTTGTTTGTTTTCATAGATCTACAAATGAATACAAAGGTGATAAAAGGTCAAGTATGAGGCAGTTTATGGTCTTTAAAAAAAAGGCTCATCTATGAATAAATGAGCCTTTTTAATTGAAAGTAAATTTTTAAGCTTTTTACATAAAAACTACGCTTGGTTTTGGGGGGTGCGCGCAATAACAATTTTTAGAATAAGAGCACCTGCAAGCGAAGCTATTAGAGATGCTGTTAAAATCCCCATTTTTGCAAGGTTTGTGTATTCTGGATTATCAATTGCAAGTCCTGTTACAAAAAGTGACATAGTAAAACCAATACCACCTAAAAAGCCTAAGCCTAATACATGTATCCAAGTCACGCCTTGTGGAAGAGATGCCATTTTAAAAAGCACTGCAAGCCACGAAAAGAGAAGAATACCAACAGGCTTTCCAACGACAAGTCCAAGTATAATACCCATTGATACAGGAGCTGTGAAAAGGCCTCCTAGAGCCTCAGGAGATAGGGTAACGCCAGCATTAAAAAATGCAAAAAGAGGCATAATAAAGAAGCTTACCCACGGGTGGAGTTCATCTATAAGTCGATCAAGTGGAGAGATTCCCTCATAAGCAACCTGTCTAAGTTTAAAAATACTTTTTCTATCTTTATACTCAAGCATAGTCTTAGTTGCAGCATCACCATCAAGGTACTTCATTTTAGCCAAAGTCTCTTTAGCTGAGCCATCAATAAGCTCACCTAACTTATCTCCAGAAAAGAGTGCGCCGGCAGGAGTAAGAAAACCAAGTACAACACCTGCTATAGTTGCGTGCACTCCACTTGTGAAAAAACCTAACCAGACAACGGCTCCAATAAGCACGTAAAGATAAATAGCCCTTACGTTCATAAACCTTAAGAGTGCAACAACTAAAACTCCAAGGGCTGCAAGACCAAGGGCTGGAGCAGAAATAGACTCAGTGTAAAAGGCTGCAATTACAAAAACAGCTCCAAGATCATCTACTATTGCTAAAGCTAGAAGAAAAACTCTTAATGAAAAAGGAATGCCTTTACCAATAAGCGCTAGAACACCAATAGCAAAAGCAATATCAGTAGCCATTGGAATACCCCAGCCTCCTGGTACAGCCCCTTCAACTCCTGCTTGATTTAAAAAGAAATAAAATAGTGCAGGAACAACCATTCCTCCAACAGCTGCAAACAAGGGGAGTGCGGCTTTTCTTGGTGTGGAGAGTTCTCCACTTATCATCTCCCTTTTGATCTCAAGACCAACAACAAAAAAGAAGACAACCATTAAGGCGTCATTGACCCAGTGGTGTAGGGTGCCATGAAGCTTTAGGTTTCCTATATCTAAATTGATGTGGAAATGCAGAATGTCATGATAAAGATGATGTAAACCAGTGTTGGCCATGATCAACGCTATAAGAGCTGCAACGATTAACAAAATGCCGCTTGAGGCTTCAAGGGCTAAGAACTTTTCAATTGGGTTTAATATTGTTTTTTTCATCATGCCTTATTGTCGGCAGAAGTTTTCATTAGAGCAAATTAAAAATTGCATCTAACCTAAAATCAGTATGATAGTTTGTAACTTTAGCAGCTTCACAATAAGGGTCATGTTCAAAAAAAATAAACATATCTTTCTCTATAGCCTCTGCTAAGGCTTTCCTTTTTTCTTCAATGATAAGGAGAGGATCTAAATCATACCCCATAATCCAAGGGAGCCTAACATGGGTTGCAGTTGGAATAAGGTCTGCACAATAAAGAAGAGAGTTTTGATCTGATTCAACCCAGATATTCTGCTGTCCCTTAGTATGACCATTACTAATAGTACACCGAATAGAGTCGAGAATCTCACAAGCTCCATCTAGAATTTTAAGTTTTGAACTTAATGGTGAAAAGTTGCAAGAATAATAGCTTGCCTTCTCTCTCATATTTGGTGCTTTAGCATTATTAAGGTTTTCTTTTTGTATGTAGTAGGTTGCATTTTTAAATGTAGCAACCAAGTCTTTTTTATTTTGATCAAATTTAGTTGCACCTCCAGCATGATCAAAATGTAAGTGAGTGAGTATAACATCAGTTATTTCCTCACAAGCTATACCATGTTCTTTTAAGGCTTTTTCTATTCCAGATTCATTAGATCCAACGGCATACATTTTAGAAAATTTTGGACCAAGCTTTGGGCCGTACTTTTCTTCAAAGTCAGCACCTAAACCTGTATCAATTAAAATCTTCCTAGGCATACCATTTTCATTTTTTTGACTCGATTCTAGTAGTAAACAGCGACACTCCATGAGTATTCTGTTTTGATCATCAGAAGGGTTTGTTTTACTCCACAAAACTTTTGGGACAGTTCCAAACATAGCCCCGCCATCTAAACCAAATTTTGTTGTATTTAAGCTAGTCGCCTTATAGGGGCCAATATTTAGCTGTATTTTTTGAACTTCTAAATCATGGTAAGTGCTCATTTACTGACCCCTTTTAACCTAAGTTATATTTTGTAGTTATTTAAGAAACTAGAAAATTCTTCATCACTTAAACCAAAGTTTTCTAAATCAAACTTATTTTCAGCGCTTTTATTTAGTCTTTGATTTAAATTCTCTTTTGGATTTTTATTTAAATAGATTATTCCTGTGTGTAGAGCTTTAGTAGTTTGTTCACTTTGTAAAAGCTTAAGAGCACTTTCGATTGAATGATGATTATAATCAGGTTTTAAGTTTTTAATATTTAGTTTTGGCAGAAGTGCTTCTTTCGGATCTGGTATAATATCAATTTCATTTAAATCATATTTTATTTCTTGATTCAGGCTGTAATTTTTTGAATAACCCTCATGGTTTCCGTATGCTACACAAGGAGAAATGACATTAATAACAGCAGAGCCACTATGAAGGCTAGCCGCTTGTATAATTGATTTTAGCTGAACTTGATCGCCAGAAAAAGCCCTTGCAACAAAATCACAGCCCGTATTTAATGCCAGTAATAAAGAGTTTATTTCTTCAAAAACTTGTTCTTGCTTTGATTTTAGAGTGTCTCCACTTTTACTAGTGGCTGAAAACTGACCTTTGGTTAAACCATAAACTCCGTTATCTGCAATGATATAAATAATAGGAACATTTCTTCTAATCATATGAAGAAACCCTGAGAGTCCAATAGAAGCAGTGTCTCCATCACCTGATATACCAAGAAGTTTAGCTTTTGGCTGACTTAAATGTACTCCTGTTGCAAGACTTGCCATTCTACCGTGAATAGAATTAAAGCCAAAGGAAGAATCCATAAAGTAATTTGGGATTTTTGAAGAACATCCAATACCTGATAGCTTAATAATATCTTGTGGTGGTATTTGAAGTTCATGATAAGCGTTTACAATACTGGCTGTTATGCCATCATGACCACAGCCTTTACAAAGTGTTGATGGGTTTTTTCCTTTATAATCTAACTTGCTAAAACTCATGAGTCTTTCTCCAGATAAGTTTTAATTTGAAAAACAAAGTGTTCAGCTGTTGAGGGGAGACCATTAAATTGAGTGAGTGAAACAAAATTTTCATTTAAACTGTTGGCTTTAAGAATCTTATGCATCTGCCCATCTCTGTTTTGTTCAAGTACAAAGTTAAATTTATATTTTTTTGCAAAATCATAAACTTTTTGATCACAAGGAAGCGATCTTATCTGGTAAGTAGAAATGCTCTCTCCTAATAATGCATTAACCTCTTTGATGATTTGTGTGGTTGAACCATAAAATATAAGTGAAAATTCAGAATTTTCTTCTTTAAGGATGTCTTTAGGAAAAAGATTTTTGTTTTTAATAACTTTATTTTTAAGTTTAGTAAGCTTACTTTCATAAACTTCAGGATTTTCAGAGTATCGACCTTTCTCATCATGTCCACTTCCTCGTGTAAAATAAGAGAGTGAGGGGTCAGATATTCTTGGAAGACTTCTTTCAGGCAGATTTTTGTTTAGCTTATAACGTTTAAAATCATCTTGCTTTGATGTGACTACTTGGCCTCTGTTAACTTTGTTGCTTCTTTGAAGAGCTTTTGTTGACCAGTCATTCATTCCTAAGTCTAAGTCGCTTAAAAGAATGATTGGTGTTTGTAAGCTTTCAGCTAAATTTAAACTTTGAAAGCTATCATCATAGAGTTCTTGCACAGAGCTTGGAAGTAGAACAGGGTGTAGAGTATCTCCATGAGAGCTGTAGTGTGCAGTAAGGAGGTCTCCTTGTGCTGTTCTTGTCGGAAGGCCTGTTGATGGGCCAGCTCGTTGAACATCAGCAATAACCATAGGTACTTCAGAGAAATACCCAAGGCCAATAGACTCTTGCATTAAGCTTAACCCAGGGCCAGATGTTGCAGTAAATGCTCTAGCACCTGACCACCCAGCTCCAAGCACAGCTACAGCAGAAGATATCTCATCTTCACATTGAAGTACTGTTATACCCTTACTACTTTTAAGTGTTCTTCCAATTTTTTCAAAGTTCTCAACTAAAGAGGAAGACGGTGTTATTGGATACCAAGTTACTACACTTGCTCCTCCATCTAAAAAGCCAAGCGCAGAAGCTGTATTACCATCGATTAAGTGCGTTTCATCAAAATCAGTGGTGAGTGTTTGAGGAGCTTTTTCTTGTTTAAAGAAGGTGGCTTCGCTTTCAGTCTCATTTTGATAGTCAAAGCCTTTTAAGAAAGCATCCGTGTTTAGTTTAAAAAGCTCTTCTGATTTTTTTAAAAAATCTTTCTTTAACACTTCAATTGATTTTTCTTTGTTACATCCTAAAACTTTTGCGCAGTATCCTACATACACAAGATTAGAGAGTAGTTTTCTTAACGAAGGTGATTCGCTTAAAGGTTTAGTAAGCTCTCTTATAGGAATCTCAATGGTTTCTTTATTTGATGTTGATAGTTTAAAGTCCTTATTTGTAATTACAAGTGCATCACTGCCAATATCTTCAAGGTCACTCAAATATGTTTTTTTATTAAAACCAATATAAATATTTGTTTCTTTCTTAAAGCCGGTAAATTTTTCTTTATTTATTCTAATGTTAAACCAAGTTGGAAGGCCTGCAATATTAGAGGGGAAAAGATTTTTAGAAGAGCAAAAAATGCCATTTTTTAACAAGATTTTAGTTAAAAGACGATTGGCAGTGTAACTTCCTGTACCGTTTGGAGTGGCAATATTAATTCTAAAGTCCATTAATTTTTTGATACCTCATCCGAGATGACACTAGGATCTACTGTAGCTACCCATTTTTTGTAAGCTGAGTCAATTTCTTCAATAGGAGCAGGTGGGTGGACGGGGCCAATAAAAACTCTTAAAATTCCTGGGCGAGGGATGAGTTTTCCCTTTGGCCATAAAGTTTTATTGCCTTCAATATAAAGAAATAAAACAGGTGTGTTTGTGGTTTGAGAAAAAATACTCACTCCTCTTTTAAAAGACTGTAAATAGCCATCAGAAGATCTTGTGCCTTCAGGAAACAAGATAAGCCATATGCGATCAAGTTGTTTAAGAAGAGTTATGCAAAGGTTTACAGCTTCTGATTTTTTTTCTTTTCTATCTATTGGAATAGCCCCTAGGCAGTACTTAGAAAAGAATGTGAATACAGGATTTCTAAACCAATAATCTTTAGCGGCTGAAATATAAAGATGTTTCCAGTATTTAAAAGGAACTGCAGCAGTTATGGAAGTCGCATCTAAATGAGAGGAGTGATTTGAGATAACAAGTAATTTGGGATGGTTTTTATATAGTTCGTGAAAGTCTCCAACAACTTTTAGTCTTGCATAGAGTTTAAAGCCAATAAACTTTAAGAAGAAAGCCCACATAGCTCCGATAAAAGTAGCTGTAAAGTCAAAGTTTCTTGTAAAAAGAGGCAGGTGCTTTAAGTGGCTTGGAAGCTTATGCCATTGCTCATTTTCATAGTTCCAATCTTTCATTTAAAAATACACCAAAAATGCCTATAAGTTTAAGCTAAGCTTTCCTAAAGCTAAAAGAACGAATGTATAAAGAGGGTAGACGAAAATCACTCGATTAGTTCTACTTAACAAATCTCCTCGTCCAATAATAAAAACACCGTGGTCTTTGATTCCAAGATCTCGCCTTAAAGTAGATATGGTCCATTCACCTAGGTGAGAGCCTAAGAAAGCTATAAAGCCAGCACTCAACCAGTAGAACTCACTGTTATCAAAAAGTAGTCTTCTAAACGCCCAAGCAAGGAGTAGTGTGAATAAAAAAGAGAGAACAAAGCCGCTCCATCTTGTTCTTGAAGTAAGTTTTGTTAAAACTTGAGGAGAGGGGATAAGTAAGCTCATTGCATTTGAAAAGTTTCCGCTAAATTCAGATAAGATATAGAGATATAAAAGAGTGTAGAGGCCTTTTTCAAGCTCAAAAAGCTTTCCTGCAAAAATAAGGTTCCATCCAAAAAGGCAGAAGCAAATCAGTGTGAGTGACATGTATTGAACCATGTTTTTTGCGTTATTAGCAAAAATAGGGATAAGAATAAGCGCTATAAGAAAAAAGAAAGGTGCTGTTAAGAAGAAGAGATCATGTTCGTAATAAATTGAGAGTCCACAAAGAGCGATACCTAAATAAGCTAAGAAAACAAAGGCATCTCTATGATAAATCCCAACCATCTGGAAAAAGGTTTTTGCTGAGTATATGCTTACTAAGCACATGAAGATAAAAGGACCAGGTTTAGGTAGTCCAATAAAAAAATAAATAAAAGGAAGGGTGTAGAGCCAACTAAGTACACTAGCCCATGACGCTTGAAACTGGGTTTTTTTACTCTTTAAGAAAAAAAGAGGAATACCAATGAGTATGAGAAAGGCTGCGATGAGGCCAAAATTCTCCATGAAAAAAGCGTCTAGCCACAAAGAGTTATCCATATAGTAGTTTTAAACAATTAAAATGACTTATAGGCAAGAAATAAGTATTTTTTAAGCAAAGCCTGTAAATTTTTAGATAAAGCCAAATTGCTTAAAAAGCAGGCTTTTGGAATAAGGAGCTTTGTTTTTAAAGTCCTGGCACTTTTGTAATTGGTCTGTAGACATAGCCAACACCATAAACAGAGCCTACTATTTTTGAGTGTGAGCCAAGCTTCTTCCTCAGATTACTTACGTGAGCATCTATGCCCCGAGATTCAAAGCTGTGCTCCTCATCCCAAACTCTGTTGATAAGAGTGTCTCTAGATAATGGGCGACCTTTTGATTCAATGAGTGAGTAGAGTATTTTAAACTCAATAGGCGTAAGCTGGATGTCTTCTTTAGAACTGTTTTTTTGTTTAAAAACTTTTTGAAAGTGAGGCTCTATTATGAGCCCATCAAGCTTTAGAGAGCTGGATTTTTTAAGCTCTTTAACAATACGAGCCTCCACTCTTGCTCTAACCTCTAGAGGCTCTGCATCTTTTAAAATATAATCTTCAGCTCCAATTGAAAATGCATGCACCTTATCTGAAATACTAGTGTTGTTTGTGAATATGATAATGGGAGTTTTTTGATTTAAACTAAAGTTATTGGTTTGTTTAAAAAGTTCAAAACCAGATTCATTTTCTAAGTTTATCTCTAGTATAATAGCAACAAAAGGAGTATTTGATAAAATTAAATAAGCATCATTAAGAGTAAAAGCTTTTTTATAAGAGAAGTTAGAGCCTAGAGTGTTTATAATACTTTGAGATGCTTGAGGGTCTTTATCGATAATTAAAATTTCACCCATAATACATAACGTCCTTCACCTTATAAATAAGGTGTTATTAATCTATGATAGCGAACAAGAGTGAAAATTGATATTAAATCCCTGGACGTTTTGCTTGTTCTCATCTAGTGTAAGTGCTGACTAAAGAGGACTTTAGAGAAAACGACATTATGAAGATTAAGTATTTATTATTAGAAGGTATTCACCACTTAGGATCAGATTTTTTAAAAGAGAAAAATGCTCATGTTGAAGAGTCTTTAGAGAGTTATTCAAAAGAAAATATTATTGAAAAAATAAATTCTGAAAAGATTGATGCTATTGGTATCAGATCTAAAACGAATATTACAAAAGAGATTGTTGAAAATGCGGATTCACTTTCAGCAGTTGGAGCTTTTTGCATTGGCACGAACCAAATCGATTTAGAGTCTTGCCAAAAAAAAGGTATTGTTGTTTTTAACGCCCCTTATAGTAACACAAGAAGTGTAGCAGAGCTTGTTATTTCAGAAATGATAGCTTTATCGCGAAAGACTTTTTATTTATCAAGTTTACTTCATCAAGGGGTTTGGCAAAAAAAAGCACAAGGTTCTTTTGAAGTTAGAAATAAGAGACTTGGTATTATTGGTTATGGTCATATTGGCACGCAAGTAGGTTTACTAGCTGAGAGTTTGGGGATGGATGTTGTGTATTATGATGTTACAACAAAGCTGCCGCTTGGAACCTCTTCAGTTTGTCCTAGTTTAAAAGATTTATTAAGTACATCTGATTTTGTAACTCTTCATGTTCCTGAAAATAAAGAAACTAAAGGAATGATAGGAGAAAAAGAACTTGGCTTTATGAAGTCTTCAGCCTGCCTTATTAATGCAAGTAGGGGGTCTGTTGTTAATATTAAGGCTTTAGCAGAGGCTATAAAGAATAAAAAAATAGCTGGAGCAGCAATCGATGTATTTCCAACAGAACCTAGAAAAAATGGACCTAATTTTGAGTCTGAACTTCTTGGTTTAGAGAATGTTATTCTTACTCCACATATTGGAGGAAGCACTGAAGAAGCTCAAAAAAATATTGGCAGTGAGGTTAGCTTAAGTCTTTATAAATATTTTGCTTTAGGTGATACAGCAGGAGCCGTGAACTTCCCAAAAGTTATAGCTCCACCAATTAACGGTGATTATAGATTAGTACATATCCATAAGAATGAGCCAGGAGTGCTAGCAGAAGTTAATTCTCTTATTTCTGAATTAGGGATTAACATTAATTACCAAAGCTTATCTACTAAAGAAAGCATAGGTTATTTACTAATGGATTTTGAGATGGATGAGGCTAAAAGTACAGAGTTAAGTACTCGGTTAAAAATGAGTGATAAGCTTATTAAACTAAGAGTGATATCTAATTAAAAGTCTTCATTTAAATTAGATGGAATTTTAATAGGAAGGCTATCTAAGTCAGGCACGCTAAAATAAATACTGTTAGATTCAGATAATTCAATAGCCTCTTTTCTTAAAAACCACTTACTATCTTTAAAATTAAGATTTGTGCGCATAAGTCCAGAGGGGTTTTGATTTAAATAATCAAACGAGAAAAGAGCAGAAAAACCGGCTGTCATAGCGCTTACTGCAGTTAGGCCAATTTCAGCAAGAGGAAGGGGAATACTGTATGAGAAAACATCCTTATAAAAGAAGAGATCTGGTGCTAAAGTTAACTTAGTTCCAATTGCAGCTATACTAAGAGTTACCCATAAATCTTTCCACCTTTTTCTAGCTTTTTTTGAAGCTGGAATTGACCAGAGTTTAGAAGAGAAGACGTAGGCTTTATCATTTTGACCTAAAGCTAAAAGCTTTCCATTGCTAGTGATCTGAAAGTCAGTGATTAAAATGCTGCCACTTAATTTCCTGGCAATTATTCTTTCATTATCAAAACGAAGTAGATGGTAAAGTGAGCCATCTTTAGTTAACCCAACGATTGATGCAAACTCATCTAAGCTAAAGTGAACTTCAGACCATTTCATCAAGTCTAGTGAGCCTTCAAACTGTAGTCCGAAATTATTGTTTTGATTAAAAAACTCAATGCCACTAACTATGTTTTCATTTAAATTTTGGTAAAGCAGCTCTTCTTTACTAAGTGTATTTTTACATAGCTGTGCGTAACTACTGCTGATAAAGGTAAGCATGATAAAAGATATGAAACAAAACACCCTCATAAAAGGACTTTAGTTAAGATATTTAAAATGATCTAAAGTTAAATAGAAAACTGTAAAAAATTCTTTTTGTTACAAAACTAAGCAAAAAAAAGAATATTAACCGATCTTTGTAAGCTCAAGCTTATGACTGTTTTTAGCAATAACTTTTTCCATATGCATTTTAAATGCAGGATCTTTTGCAACTTCAAAAGCTATTTTTCTAGCTGCCATGAGAGTTTTTTGATGCACCATTAGGTTTGCTAATTTAAAGTCAGGAAGGCCTGATTGTCTTGATCCAAGGACTTCTCCAGGACCCCTAATGAGTAAATCCTCTTCTGCAATTTTAAACCCATTTGTTGTTGATTCCATAATATGTGCTCTATAAGCACTTTCTTTAGAATACTTATTTCCAAGGATTAAAAAACAGTTTCCTTGTTTTTTTCCTCTTCCAACCCTTCCTCTTAGCTGGTGAAGTTGAGAAAGGCCAAAGCGCTCGCAGTTTTCAATAACCATAACAGTCGCGTTAGGCACATCAACTCCAACCTCAATTACGGTTGTTGACACAAGAACCTGAGTTTCATTTTTTCTAAAGCTCTCCATTACACGTTCTTTTTCTTGGGGTTTCATCTTTCCATGTAAAAGGCCTACGTTAAAATCAGAGAAGTAAGCCGTGAGTTGTTCAAATTCGTATTCAGCTGACTTTAAATCAAGAGTTTCACTTTCTGATACTAAGGGAAAAACGAAGTAGGCCTGATCGCCAGCTTTAAGCTTTTCACCTACAAAACTAAGAGCCTGTTCTCTTTCTTTTTGTGTAAATTTCTTTGTACTAATAGGAGAACGTCCTGGTGGCATTTCTTCAATCACACTAACATCTAAATCTCCATACACTGTCATTGTGAGTGTACGTGGTATAGGTGTTGCTGTCATAACAAGAAAATGAGGAGATTCATCTTTTTGCCCTTTAGCTTTTAGTTTTTGTCTTTGATAAACGCCAAAGCGGTGTTGTTCATCAACAATAACTAAACCAAGTTTATTAAAAATTACTTTATCTTCAAATAAAGCGTGCGTGCCAACTACGATTCGAGGCTCATTGCTTTTAATTTCTTCATAAGCTGCTTCTTTTTCTTTAGCTTTAAGCTTTCCAGTGAGTAGAGTTATTGGAAGGTCACTTATTACCCTCTTGCAGTTAACAAAGTGTTGTTCTGCTAAGATTTCTGTTGGAGCCATAAAAGCAACTTGATACCCATTCTTCATAGCAACAAATGCTGCAGCAAGAGCAACGAGTGTTTTACCAGAGCCGACATCACCCTGAACTAGCCTGTGCATAGGGTGTTCTTCTTTAAAGTCAGATCCGATATCATTAAGTGACTTAAGCTGATCATTTGTAAGTGTAAAGGGAAGCCTGGATAAAAACTCTTTAAGGTGTGAGTCTAATTCTACAATCTTTGGTCCAAGTTCTTGCTCTGTATTTTGTTTTCTAACGGCTGTTAGTAGCTCCATATTAAAAAGTTCCTCAAAAATAAGAGACTTATGCGCTTGTGTTTTTTGCTCATTATATTCTTTTGAGTTTTCACCACTTGGAAAGTGGAGCTCCTTAATAGCTGACCACTTGTCCATGAGTTTATATTTCTTAATTAAAGCTTTAGGAACACTAGAGAAATGCCATGGGTTCTCTGTTGTTATGATATTTTTGCTTTCATCTTCAATAAGCTTAAAAGCTGTTTCAATAAGTTGGTGAATTTTTTTTTGTGATAAACGTTCACTTTCAGAATAAATTGGTACTAAGCCTTCTCTTTGTGGAGCAAGCTCAAGTTCTTCTTGAGTGGTCCCTTCTTTAATGAAGGTGATTTCAGGGTGACTCATTTGGAATTTATTTTTAAATTTTTTTACCTTTCCTGAGACTTGAACTTTTGCTTGAGGCTCAAACTGATTAAAATAGCCTCTATAAGGACTTTTAAAAAAAGTGGCATCTAAAGTGTTTTTCCCATCAGTGAGTACAATATTTGTAAGAGATTTAAATTTTGAAAATGAGTTCTTTTTTACACCCACAACGCTAAGGTTAAGAGAAACACTCTCTCCTTCTTGAAGGTCTGAAATGGGTTTTCCATAGGATTGGTCTTGATATGTTCTTGGATAAAACTCAATAAGGTCTTTAAAAGTAAAGAGCCCTTTTTTTCTAAGAAAGTCAGCATACTTTGGGCCAACTCCCTTTAAAAACTGCAATTCAGTTGAGGGGTGCCATTTCAATTACGAAAGCTCTCCTTGTTTTGAATCACCGGTGTTAGAAGATGTTTCATTTTTCTTTGGCTTCATTGTAGGAAAAAGCAGGATATCTCGAATACTTGATTGGCCAGTTAAGAGCATAACAATTCTTTCAATCCCGATACCGACACCACCTGTAGGCGGCATTCCAACATCAATAGCATGTAAGAAGTCTTCATCCATAGGTTGAGCTTCTTCATCAATAACTCTTAAGGCTTCTTGAGCTTTTAACCTATCTCTTTGATCTATTGGGTCGTTAAGTTCAGTGTAGGAGTTACCAATCTCCATTCCAGCACATATAGGTTCAAACCTTTCAACTAAACCTTTTTTAGATCTATGAGCTTTCGTAAGTGGTGAGATCTCTTGAGGGTAATCAGTGATAAAAGTTGGCTCCCATATATGGTGCTCAACAAAATGATCAAAAATTTCCATAACGAGATAACCGTGAGACTTAGCACCTTCATACTTTGGATCAAAACTCTTAACGATATCCATGAGCTCATCAGCTGACTTAGTTGCAACCTCTAAATTGTCATCAGTATATTTTTTAATAGCATCATATACTGAGATGCGATTCCATGGAGGTGTAAGATCAAGTTTCTTACCATCATACTCAACAACTGTTGAGCCCGTAGCTTCTTTAGCAGCAAAAGCTACGATATCTTCAAACTGTTTCATTTGGTATTCATAATCAGTGTAAGCTTCATAATACTCAAGCATTGTAAATTCAGGGTTATGAGATCTATCAATACCTTCGTTTCTAAAATTCTTACCAATTTCATAAACTTTTTCAAAACCGCCAACAATAAGTCTTTTTAAGTAAAGTTCAGGACTGATTTTTAAAAAGAGCTTCATATCAAGTGCTCTGTGGTGAGTAGAAAAAGGATAGGCAGCAGCTCCACCGTAGATAGGTTGAAGAGATGGTGTTTCAACTTCTAAAAAGCCTTTTCCATCTAAGTACTTTCTAATACTTGAAATGATTTTAGAGCGCATTTGAAAAACACGTCTTGCTTGAGGGTTCATTATTAAGT
Organism: uncultured Bdellovibrionales bacterium; assembly: GCA_938002015.1. Lineage (GTDB taxonomy): Bacteria > Bdellovibrionota > Bdellovibrionia > Bdellovibrionales > UBA1609 > JALZUR01. The sequence continues at coordinate 68,772 of CALLAU010000054.1, read as the reverse complement.
CTAAGTGGCGATATCTATATTTAAGCTCCACATCAGAAAGTCCATGATATTTTTCAGGAAGTGGTTCAACAGTTTTACAAAGCACTGTGAATTTTTCTACATGTATGGTCGGCTCATTTTTTCTTGTTTTAAATAAAAAGCCTTCAACACCAACAAAGTCTCCAATATCAATAAGGTTAAAAGCATTTTGTTCTTCTTCACTTAATTCTTGCTTTCTTAAATAAACTTGATGGTTTCCTTCTTGATCTTGAATATTAAAAAAAGCAGCTTTTCCCATAGGCCTTTTGGTCATAAGACGACCAGCGACTTTTACCTTGATTTCAGATTTTTCACCTGCTTCAAGTTTTTCAATCATAGCTGGTAAGTCTTTTAGTATATGAGTCTTATCAAAATTATGTGGATAAGGATCAATGCCTAGATCTTTCATTTGATTTAGTTTATTAATTTTTTCAAGTCTTAAAGGATTTTCTTTTGAGCCTGTACTAAAATCATTTGCATTATTAGAATCAGAATTCTTAATCTCTTTGTTCACAATTTTTTTATCCTTATCGTTGCCTGGAGTGTTTATCTTATTTTGCACGGCCGTGTATGTCCATGACATCAGAGAGCAGTTTTAAGGCTTCTTCTTTAGGTCTTTGAAAAGCATTTCTTCCCATAATTGAACCAAAAGCTCCGCCTTCAGCTAAGCCTTTTACTTCGCTTAAAAGATCGTCTGTACTTTTAGTAGCTCCTCCACTGAAAATAACGACTCTCTTGCCATTAAAACAAGACTTAACAACTAGTTTGATTCTATCAGCAAGTGTTGAAACAGGTATTTTTTCAGATTCAATTACTTTTTTGTTTTCTGCTTGTTCGATATGGGCTGTAGGGGGTTTAACTTTAATGATGTGAGCGCCAAGTTGAGCTGCAATTTGTGCAGCATAAGAAATAACATCAATTGCTGTTTCTCCTTCTTTACTTAAGTTTTCACCTCTAGCATAAGACCAGACAACAACAACTAAGCCAGCCTCTTTAGCTAAACGAGCTGCATTTGAAAGCTCTTCATACATACCCTTTCTTTCACTAGAGCCAGGATAAATTGTAAAGCCTATGCCTACGCAACCAAGTCTTAGGGCTTCATCAATATATGAAGTTACTGCTGAATGAGGGGAGCCTCCTGCTTCAAATAAAACATCTGAGTTATTCATTTTTAAAATTAAAGGAATTTCACCAGCATATTTTGCTGCACCAGCTTCTAAAAAACCTAAAGGAGCAGCATAAGCACTGCAGCCAGACTCAATAGCTAATTCAAAGTGATAATCTGGATCATAGCCTTCAGGATTTTTACCAAAAGTTCTTATGGGGCCATGTTCAAAGCCCTGATCAACAGGAAGAATAACAAGTTTACCTGTACCAGCTAACTTTCCATGATTAAGCATTCTTGAAAGGTTAGTTAAAACACCAGGGTTATCAGAGCTGTACCAGCTTAATATTTCACGAACTCTTGAGGTCATAATTACAAAACTCCTCGTTTATAATAATTTTTAAATTTAGTAACAGGCTTTTCTAACTCGAATATGAGGGTCTTGGTAGGTGTTTTTTTAAGTGATCATATTCGCATAAATTAAGCTTCAAATACAAATAAGCTAACTTTGAAGGCAATCTTAGTAACATAATATTTAAGTATAAGCTTCTCTAATACTGAGCATCTGGTCCAATAATGAAACCATATAAAAAGTAAACAGCACTCTTGTAAAACTTACTCTACAGACTATGCAAAGATAACAAAATGGTTCTAAGAGCTCCTAAGTGTATGAAAACATAGTTTAAAGTGATCTCACATGTGTAATTCTTATGTTGAAGCTCTTTTTAATAAACTTATCTGCAGTAGCCAAAGTGCTGTGAGTGCCAAAATGGGCTTAAGAACCTTTGCCGCTCTTCTATTCGCAGCTTTTTTAGTTTCAGCAAACTTCTCGCATGCTCAGCTTATAGATCCTAACTCAGATGCCAGTCTTGCTCTAAAGAAAAAGGGCAAGGGTTCAAAGTGGTCTTATTTTACTTCATCAAGGTGGTCGAGACCTCTTGTTTCCCCAGCTGTTGAAACTGCAAGCTTTGCTATGACAACTACTTACTCAGGGTTAGATAAATTTCTTTTTACTGCAAACCTTGGAGCTTACAGAACTCTAGTTTCTGAAAGTGATGATCCGAGTATTGATCAAAGTTTAACTAATTTAAATTTTTCTTTTGTTTTTAAGAAGTCGCCATTTCAAACAGAGTTTATGAATAAAAACAAAATCTTTTCTAATGTTGCAATGGGAATCTCACTGCCAACTTCTGAAAGCTCTATTAGAAACACAGTGATTGGTTCTGTAAATGGAAGTGCATTCTTTTCTAAAAGATTTTATAAATACTTTACTCTAAGTTCTGGTTTAACAGGTTTCTTATCAGCGCATAAGTATGAAAACGTTAGGAACCAGGAAGCTGGTAATGGCTTAGCTAGAGGGCCTTTTTCATATTTAGGTTTTTCAATGCCAGTATCAGTGAGTGCTTCGCTTTTAAAGGGCAAAGCGAGTTTATTTTTAAGTTATAACTTAGCTACAAGTTTAAATTACGATCAGGACTGGGTAGGGTCCAATTCTGTAGTTACATCGGTAAGCTACAGAGTGAATAAAAAAATGAGTATACTGGGGAGTTACTCATGGGGGGACAGAATTGAGACGGACAATGATATATTTGCCGCAGAAGCTGTTCGAGCTTCCGCTGGCATAGCTTATAAATTATAAGTTAGGAGAGAAGGAAGAAATGAAAACATCAATAAGCAACATGATTATTCTTATGTTATCGATGGTACTTGCTAGTGGTTGTGCAAAAAAGCGACCAGATAGAGCTTCAGTATTTGGAGGGCTTCGTAACGGAGAGACTGTCACAATTGATTCGATTGATGATAAGTGGCTTTCGTTTAAAGCTGAGTCTTTTCAAGATAGCGGTGAAAACTTTGGAGCCGAGACGGTTGAAATTGCTGACGATGTTGATTTTATAAATGACCTTCCTTATGTAAACTTTGAAACTGAATCAGAGCTTTTAGGTGATGACCTAAGAATCAAAGCAAAAGTTGGTGCTGATTATAAAATCTGGCATAAACTTGATGGAAAATTTCTTAAAATTTATTTAGTAGGTCAAAAGCTTGATATACCATTTGAAGCTTGGACTTATTCGAAAACGTTAGAAGATGGGCGCCTCGCTATGCCGCTTGTGGGATATCCGGTAACTTATGTAAGACTTCTTAATGCTGAAAATGCTCAAGGTAAAAAGACAAGTTTTGTATCGGAAGATTCTCTTTTAAAGCCAGAGGATTTTCATAAAGCAACCCATGTAAGTCCTGCATGGAGTTCGAGAACTCCTTTTGTGTCTGAAAGCAAAAAAGATGCATTCCCAATGGATTTATTTTTTGATTCTGAATCTGGTGAGGCTAAGTCTTGGATGTTTTCTGGGTATCATGAGATTTCTGGTTACAGGCCTGGTTCTTCTTATATATTAACAAATTACCAAAGAAGTGCTTTAAGAGGAGGGCAAAATGCGCGAATGGCATTTATACCTCAGGTAGAAATGGTTAGAAGAAGCGATGGGTTGTTTTTAAACTCTGATTATGGACATAGCCACACTTTTGTAGAAAGAGCTTCAGAAGAGTATAAAGAGCTAGATGCAAGCTTTGTTGGTAAGATACCAGTGACCAAATATAGTAGTTTCAGAACTGTAACTGATGCAGTGGGAGAAACGCTTACTGAAGAGGCCGTAAATACTAACGCTTCTAGCTTTCAAAATGCTGACTTTGCTTTTTTTAATTTTAAAGGGTTTGAGACTTATAGTAAAGTTTCTACTGATGCTGTATTAGAGAAACTAATTATTGAAAAGAATATGGTTAGCTGGGTTCTTAAAGAAGAGTCTAGAAAAATAAGGTTCAATTTATTAAAAAAAGAGGCTTCTGAAAAGATTTGGGGAGAGTCGTTTCCTGCACGTGAAAGTTTTAAGTCAGATAAGGCTTACTTTAATCTGATTACTTTTGGTAGAGATGTTGCCTTTGATGATGTTACTCAACGCTATATTTTAGAGAGTGATGTTGACGGCTATGTTTCTAGATATGCTCACGGTATTAATGTTGAGATTAGACCTACTGGTGCACTTGCAAATGAGCCATGGGTTAAAGACGTTTTAAAAAGAGCTACAGACATTTATAATAAACTTTATGAAAAAGCTTATGAAGGTTATACTGTTGATGAGTTTGGTAATGAGGTAAAGCCTCCAAGGTTTTCTTATAGCTCGACACCAGTTGATTTTGGAGATCCTAGGTTTTTAAAAGTGAACTTCTCATCTCTACTTTATACTGGTAGTGGGGGTTGGTCAGCGCCATTCACTCAACCGACTAATGGTCAAATTGTTGGGGGGAGTAATTATGTAGTTGCTGCAGCGGATTTAGGTTACCAGCAATCCTTTGTACTATCTTATGTTGAAGGTGTTCTAGGAAAGGGATCTGGAACTGTTATAGTTAACCCTGGTCTACGTGGTGACTTTATTGAAATACCTGAGGCAGAGTCTATAAACTCGTCAGTTCCTGGTATTCTCAATAACGATAAGTTTGAGTTTAACGTTGGAATAATAGATAAGAGACTTAATTACGTTTTAGCAAACATGGGAAACTTTGACTTTCAAGCTAGAGAGAAAAATGAAAATACAATGGAGCTTAGCTTGCCAAGCTTTTCTACACCTCATATTGGTGTCATGCCTACTATTAGTAGTTCTGCAGGTATTGTTTCCAGTGGAGGTTTCACTTTTAACTATGACAGTAACTTTTTGTCTCAAGCTGGCTATGGTTCATCTTCAGATTTACTGCATAGTAACTTTGATGATTTTTACTCTCAAATAAAGTTGACAGCTCAGGCAGAGAACAATGGGTCATTAAACTTTGGTATTGATCAGCTTGCATATGCGGAGTTAAATAATCCGTATAAAGATTTTGCCCCATCAAGACACGCTTACATAACTAATCTGTGCCAGCCGCTAGCAGCTAAGCTTAGTGCGCTTAAATCATCTATGAATGAGCAAAATTTACCAACGTTTTCATCTAGGAATATCTATAATGACTTAAAAGATGAAATAGAAGATTGTTCGACAAAACTAGCAGTTGAAAGAATTCTCGCAACTACTGTACATGAAATGTTGCATGGCTCTGGGCTGCACCATAATATGCATGGTAGTTCAGATGAAGATAACTATCTTACTGCTGAGTTTATTAAAGACGTATATGACACTGATATTGAGGATATTCCTGGTAAAGACTTTTGGCCAACATCATCAATCATGGATTATGGTAATAGTTCAACAGTAAGTACTTACTTTCCTGGTCCCTATGACCTAGCAGCAGTTCGTTTTATACAAACTGGAAGGTTTGAGAACCTGGAGAACAGCCTTGTATCAGTTGTTGATGTTGAAGCAAATGAGGCTGGCGAGATGGTAACAGCTGCTAAGTCAATTAACCAAGCTGTGGCAGAGACTCGAGTCCCTAGAAAGGTGTATGAAACATGTGATGACTCTGACATTCAAATTGGATTCTCTGTTTTACAAGGTGGTTTTAGGCTTAACGAAGATCCTATGTGTGATTTTAGCGATATAGGTGCAACTCCAGCAGAAAAAGCAGAGGCAATTATTAGAGACATCAAGTATGTTAAGGCCATTTCCGTAGTAACAAGAGATACTAGGATTGGAAGCCAATGGGGCTTTGATAAATACACCCGAAAACAAATTGAGCGATTAAGAGAGATATACTCTTTTTGGAGGGTAATTCTATCAAGACAGATGGGTAGCCCCGAGAACTCTTACTTAGAAGAGTTTGAGGATAGCAATGAATATGCAGATTTTTTGAAATCAGCTTCAAGAAATGGTAGCCCGGCTCAACAAAAGCTTTTTAAAGAGTACTATCAAGCTAGAAATATAATCTTTAACTTTTTATTGGATGAGTCGTTTACGCTCAACCATTATTGCGTTGTAGATTATATGCCTGTTAACAAGTCTAACAATCAGGCTTTATTAAGAGAGCCCCTTAAAGAAGTTGTTGAGTTTTCAAAGATTAAACAGTTCATACAGTTAAGTATAGATGATGAAGCAGATGTTCATGTTGGTAGTTGTTTAGACCAAATATCTAGACAAGCTCTCAATACTTATCTTGTATCTAAAAAATCTTATTTAGTAGACCCGCAGACTCAAGGTTTAGCCATTGCAAATATTGAAGAAGTAGGAAACCCTTTACAAGGCTATAGATATTCACATAATAGGCTTAGATCTAATACTGGTTTTGATACTATAGGATTTAGTAATTATAGAGCGAATTCCTTTGCTGCAATTACGCAAAGAACAGTTACTAGTTTTGAAGACAGGGCTTCTGGACTTTACCCCAATATGATTGATGAAGTTGACTTAAGAACCATTGTTAGAGCTCGATTAGAAGATAGAGTAAATAATGGGGTTAGATTAAATAGTCGTGGTGCTTTTGGAGCTGGACTTCTTGCGCCGGTATCAGAAAAAGAAGATCAAGAGACTTTTGACAAAGTGCAAGAGGTAGTTAGTTCTGTTAGTCAGCAAGTAGCTCCTCTGCTTTCTTTGGGAGGTTATTCTCAAATCGGAGAAGCATTTGATAGTTATGATCCAATGCTAATCAGTAGTTTGACCCCGAGATTTAAAGAAATTGCGTTTGAAGGCTGCTATAACAATAGTGATGCTTCGATTATTTATGGAGGACCATTAAACCCTGCTTACTCTAGATTTTCTGAGGAAGATGAGCTAGTTGGTTTTTATGCAGCTATGTATAGAAGTGCAATCACAGTGCCCAATGATAGAGATGCTTCATTAAAGAGAGCTGAGCAATTTAGAGTTGAATTAGTTTCATCATATCAAAAGGACTATTATGTAAGAAGTGGGGCTGACATTAAGTTTATGGATTTAGGTAGTTACTTTGTATATCCATATGAAGGAGCTGCTTTTGTTAAGGACTCTATTGAGAGGTTTGATGCTATTAACGAAAGCCAAAAGGCAGAGTTAGTTGATGGTGAGAAAATATACGAGTTGTTATATAAGTTTGGTCGAGAGCTCTTCACTCTTCATGCTGGTGATGAGTTCGCATCTCCAACATTTACTGAACAAAGAGTTGGAGGTTTTAGGAATAAGTTGGATGGTTTGTTTGATGAAGTAAATGAAGCTTACCGTAGGTTTTTATTGGAAGAAGAACCTGAAGAGGGTATTCAACTTAATGAGAGCGAATTGAGTATAATAGCTTCGTTAATTAACTCAAAGGTTGGTGGTTTTGGAACTACTCCAATAGTTTTCATTGATTTAGATGGTAACCCTGAAACTGAAGAAACTCCGATATCATACTTTCAATCTGAGGGTTTTATTGCACAGATGAAATCTCAAATCAGTAGAATGGGTGAGTTAAATGAATATTCACCCGATTCGGCTGCTGAAGCTAGAGCAAGAATGGTTAATGCTATTGAGGTTGTATCCTCAGCTGTCACTGAGTATGAAGCTCTAACGATGGGAGATGCCATTAAGAAAGAAGCTGCTTACAATAGAGATAACTTATTAAAAGCTAATCAAGAGTTTGTTTGTGCGCTTCCTGAAGCCCTGCGAGGAAATACTGACCTTATTAAGCATGTCTCTTCAGAAAGAGAAGTTTATAAAGCTACAATCTTTACATATGAAGACCTTAGAGCGGTTGTTGATCAAAATGTTGGCAGGCATAACTCTAGGGTTCTTTCTGCTAGGACAGAAAAGGAAGAAGCTGATGCTCAGAAAAACATGCTGAGAAATATGATCTCTGCTTTTTTAAGACTTCAGCGCTTCTAATAATACCTTTTTCAAGGTATATAACCTCCATTACTAAGTGTAGTGGAGGTTTTTTTATTTGAGCACATTCTTATCAACTCGCTTAGCTCCATTTAAAAACAAAAATTTTCTTATCTTCTTTTTTGTAAGAACCCTTTCTTTAGTTGGAAGGTGGTCTCATGAACTTGCGCGTTCTTGGATTATTTTAGAATTAACGGGGCAATCTAGCGCTTTAGGTGTGGTGATGCTTGCTGGAGCTGTTCCAGTGACTCTTCTTATTCTAAAAGGCGGAGCGCTAGTAGATAGAAGTGATGCAAAGAAACTAATGTTTTGGACTCAGCTTGCTATGGGTGCTTTGGTTCTTTCTTTAGCCTTGTTCTGTGAATGGGGCAGTATTCAGATTTGGCACTTAGCTGTTTTTGCTTTTATTGAAGGTGTGATCATGTCCTATGACTCGCCAACTTTTCAAGCCGTGGTTGTTAGACTTGTTCCTAAAGAAGATTTTCAACAAGCTATGGCGATTAACTCTACAAATTTTCACTTTGGAAGAATGCTAGGACCGTTTGTTGCCGGTGTTGTTCTTAATTTTTACGGACCAAGTGTGGTTTTTCTTTTTGATGGACTAGGTTTTATTATAGTAGCGATTGCTGTACGCTTTTTAAAGCTTTATCCAAGGCCTGAGAGGGCTCATAAAGTTGATCAGCAGTCGTCTCTTTCCTACTTTTGGCATAATAAGAAACTTAGGTATCAAATAGGCCAGCTCACATTAGCCATGATCACTATTTTTCCAGTTTATGTGACAGTTTTAAAAACTCTAGTGGCGACTAAATTTGGGCTAACTGCTCAAGAGTTTGGAAACCTTTTTATGTTTCCTGCTCTTGGTTCAATGATAGGCTCAGTTGGCTTTGCTGTATGGAAGCCTAAGCGTCCAGTTGTAGCTGTAAAACTAGGTATTCCACTTATATTCTTCTTTTTTCAAGTGATCTCCTTTGCTCCAACAGTGCTTTTTGCAGGGATCACAATGTTTTGTATGGGGTTTTCAAGTTATCTTATGTTTGCAGCTCTTACTGTGGGTTTACAGCTTGATGTAGATGAAGAGTACCGAGGTAGAGTGAGTGCTTTAGTGGGTTTGGCTTTTGGAAGCATTGGGCCTGTGGCTTCTTTTCCAGTTGGGTATTTTGCTGATACGGTTGGAGAAGAGATCACTTTAAGAGTTGCTGGGCTTGTTTTCTTTTTAATGTCTGTTATTTGGTACCTCTTTCATTTGTCTAATTTTAAAAAAGAAAATAGAGTTTTAAGTAAGTTTTAAGTAAGTTTTAAAATAAGTAAAATAAAAACTAATTAAAGGTGTGGTGTTGTTAATATGAAGATTTTTAGCTTGATTGTTATTCTGACTTTCTTTTCTGGCTGTTTTAAAAAAGAAGTCGCTCCTGAAAAATGGCAAGACTGGGTTAAAAAAGCTCAAGAAAGATTTAATGAAAAAATCTCTGTACCGGCAGCGCTTCAACATATTTATATTACTCTTGGTGAAGGGGAGTTTTATATTACTAAAACTGAAGAGACAGATTATAAATTAGAGAAAATCAGTTCTTTTGATACGGATGAAAAGTATGTGATTGATTTTGATCAAGAGAAATTAATTAAAGATGGCAAAATTATTGGAGATACGAAAGAGCCTATTATTGTAAATGATAGAATTGCGTTAAATATAGTTTTTTATAAGGAAGAGGCCTCTTCAAAGGCAAGAATATTTTTATATGACCAAGAAATTAAGAATTTAGATAAAAAGAGAAAAAGAGATTTTTATGCTTACTCTTCAAAATATAAAAAATCCTCGACTTTTAAAAAGTTAAAAAAACCAGAGACAAAAAGATTTGGTAGATCTGATGGAACAACTAGAGACTTTAATAAAATAGGGGTGCTAAAGATTAAAGATAGTGAAGAAACACTTTCCGTTTTTGCTGAGCCTGGGAGCGAGGTAGAGAAAGTGATGCTCATGTTTAAAGATAAAACCAGTGGTGGGTCAACTTATGGAGCTGGTAGGTATGTGGTAGTAGACCTTCCTAAAAAATCAGATGAGCTTGTAACAGGAGATGAAGTAGAGATTGATTTTAACTATACTTTTAACCCTCCTTGCGCTGTTTCAAGTGGTTTTCACTGTCCTTTAGCTCAGGATTTCTTAAATTTTAAAGTTAAAGCTGGAGAAAAGTATAGTAAGCACTAGTTAATAAAGTTTATTAAAACTTTATTAAGAGGTCTAAACCTTTATTTTTACTTCATTTTTATCAAGACTTAAAAGCTTTGCGCCGTTAAGTCTTTTAAGATGAAAAACTTTTTTAAAATAGCATCACCTCTCCTTTGTTTAGCTCTTTTTCTAAGTATTTTTAGTAATAGGAATAAAGGAGCTCTAAGTTTAAAGAAAGTAAGAAGGCCGGCATCAGTTCATGGACGTATATCGAATTTAAAAACTAGATTTATTGATGATGTTAATAAGTTTTCTAAAGATGAGTTTGATTTAAACTTAGCTTTAGAAAGTTTTAACTCTGAAAAAGCTTTAGGCCTAACAGCTGAAGATGACTGGATTGATAAGTTTATAGAAAGCCTTCCTAAAAACTATAGAAGGCATTACACCTTTGTTCATAGAAGCTATAGCATACAAAAAGGAACTCCAACTTCTCCAAGAGTTATTTTATTTGGTCCAAGAGCAAAAACTATGATGACCTTTAATGGAGGTACTGACTTAGATAGTAAGAAGATGCAGGGTGGAGATAATATTGAAGTTATTAAGTGGAACCCAGATAAAAAAGTGTGGGATTTTTCAGAACTTGGTTTTAAAGATTCAAAAATTGAAGAATTAAAAAATCCAGCAAAGTGTGTGATGTGTCATTCAGGTACTCCTAAGGCAATTAAAATAGAACATGCAAGTGCTTACTTAGATCAATTAAAACCGATCTTCCCGCAGTATCCTTTATGGCCAGGTTTTTATGGAGGTTTAAATGATATTGTTGGTATTGAAGGGACTTCAGATGGTGTTGGAGTAAATTGGCCTGAAACTATAGGGCATGTTAACGAGTTTACTTTTGGTGATCATGAAGAGCTTTTTAGACTAAGAAAGCTCTTAGATGAAAACCCTTTATATCAAGAGGTTGTTAGAAATGAGATAAGTGTGCATAAAACTCATTTTAAGAGTTTTTCTGATAGTATGAAAGAGAGAAAAAGGTATAAACACCTTGTATCTTTAAAAGAACTTTACACTGATGTTGGTGAAAGTGTTCCTGAATTTTTAAAGTCCGCACCTTATAGAAGAAATTTTCATAGAGAGTATGGGCATTATATTTTAAGACCAAACTTTTATTTAACTTCCATCATGACGTTTTACCATGCTGAAAATGTTGCAAAAGAAATTTTAAATTTTCCAGAATTTGATAAGTTTAAATACTCACTCCTAGCTTCAAAGTATAACTGTGATAAAAACTCAAGTGTGAATGTCTCAGGACTTACTTATAAAGATTTAGAGCAAACCTTTGAGCTTGTTTATCCAAATATTAGAAATCAAGAAACTATGGATAGACAATACCTTTTAGCGTATCAGTATAACCTTGTTAATGAAGCTAATGGAGGGCTTGCTCATCTGCCTCTTCATGCTTGGAACTTAGAGGGTAATGAAGATATTGCAAGTTATCACTATGGTAATGTTTTTGCTGATTTAAACGAGCTTGTTTTATGGGATCTAGCTAGAGCCGTTTTTCCAAGTGAAATAACAAATCGAGATGATAGAGAGGGCGCAGAGCAAAGGCATTATCTATTTAATGGGAGTGATTATTTTAAAAACTATTTAAATGAAGCTGGAGGGCAGAGATCTGGCTTTAGTTCTTCTCAGCAAAAGTTTGTTGAAAAAACTCAAAACTATTATGGGTATAGCAGTCCAAAGCTTAAAGGGCTTCCTGTATCAAAGCACTGCTCACTTTTTCTTGAAAGATCTAGATCTGAACTAGTTGAGCTTGCAAAGCTTAAGACTGAAGGCAAACTCCCTCATCAAGTATATGTACTAGATGAAGACCTTATTAACTTACCTAAGTGGGATGAGTCAGTTCCTGTTGCTATAAACGCTGTAAGACAAGGCTGTGAGAGTTGTCATAACGATCCTGAAGAAAGAATTCCTCCAAGAATGAACACGGACTGGATGAGTCCAGATTATCATAGAGAGCTCTTTAAAGAGTATAGTGGAGCTGGAAGTGTTGGGAGTACAGGTAAGAGACAAGAGCTTATGGATTACTTAGAATCTGTTTTATCAGAAGAAGCTCTTCCTGTGCCTTTTGGAAACAGCATGCCTTATGGAAGAAGAAAAATGGATCCTTTTTCTGCTCAGTGTGAGCTTATGATCTCTAGGAATAATTATCGCTACTTAAGTGAAAACCCGAATGCAGGTGAAGCTTTAATGTTTAAAGCCTTTGAATGTGACCTAGAAAACGATCCAGACTCCATAAACTGCAGGTGCCGTTCTTTATACATTAGAAAAAACAACCTTTATAAAAGGTTTTATGAAGGTCAAAATTCTGAGCAATAAAGCTTTTTCTGCTTTATTTAAAAGCTAATTTAAGTTTTTTAAAGAAATAGTCTTAAGCTATACTAGGTATGCGCCTAGACCATAAACCCCTTGGGTGATAGCTTTCCCCTATTCCAAGAGGGGGGAGCAAAGCATGTTACGTGTTTTAATTTTATTTATAAGTTTGTTTTTTACGCAAAATTTGTTTGCAGCAACTGCAGAGCAAAGCATTTTAGACTATATGTCTGATTCTGTTTTAACAGAAGTGAGATCTATTACTGGAGAAAGGGTTAACCTAAAGGACCCATTAGCAGGAACCCCTGTGACTCCCTTTATTAGAATGGCTCCATATGATTACGCAGATGGTGTAAGCCTTCCTGTTGATAGAGATATAAATGCTAGAGAAATCAGTAACCAGTTCTTTCAAGCACAAGAAACTCAAAACTATAAAAACGCTTCAGATTTTTTATGGCTTTGGGGTCAGTTTATGGATCATGACATCACACTTACTGATGTAAATAAAGAAGAGTCTATGGATATCCCTGTTCCTAAATGTGACAGGTATTTTGACCTTAGCTGCACTGGAACTAATAAAATGGTTTTTCATAGATCTGAAAGTGTTTTAGTAAATGGAGTAAGAGAGCAGGTAAACAGAACAACTTCATATGTTGATGGTTCAATGGTTTATGGCGCTGATGATGTAAGAGCTCAAACACTAAGAACAATGGATGGAACAGGGAAAATGATCCTTGATGAAAACGGATACCTTCCTAAAAACATTTGGGGTCTTCAAAACCTTCCAAGTGAATCACCTCACTTTTTTGCAGCAGGAGATATTAGAGCAAATGATCATATAGGTTTGATGGCTATACATAATCTTTTTGTAAGAGAACATAACTACTGGGCTGGTGAGTTAAAAGCAGCAAATCCTGAGATGAGTGGGGAAGATCTTTATCAAAAAGCTAGAGCAATTGTTATAGCAGAGATTCAAAACATTACTTTTAATGAATTCTTACCTATCTTAACTGGAACTTACGCTCCATCTGTAGATTCAAAATACGATGAAGATTTAAAAGCAGCAGTTTTTTCTGAATTTTCCACTTCAGCTTTTAGAATGGGACACACATTAGTTTCTGGAGATTTCTACTTAGAAAACCCAGAAGGTCAGGCGTTCTTTGTAAAGCTTAGAGATTCTTTCTTTAACCCTACAGAGTATGGAAGATCAGGTCTTGATAGCATCATGCTAGGTTTTTCTAAGCATGTGGCTCAAGAAAGAGATCCAATGATTAATGAAGAGCTTCAAAACTTCTTAATCATTTTCCCTGAGGAAGGAATTTTTGACCTATTTGCCTTTAATCTTCAAAGAGGAAGAGACCATGGTATTCCAAGTTATAATGACTTAAGGGAAGCGGTTGGTTTTTCAAGAGTAAAAGAATTTAATGAGATCTCTGATTACGGTGATTTTAACTTAAGCATGTCTGCAATGTATCCAACAGTAGATGACATTGACCCATGGTTAGGTCTTATAGCTGAAAAAGCTTCTAATTCAGCACTTTTAGGGGCGACAGCTTCAAACATTATAGCTAGACAGTTTGAGCTTTTAAGAGATGCTGACAGGTTCTGGTTTACGAACACTTATGAAGATAAGTTTGTTGATGCAATTAAAGCTCAGACTTTATCAAAAATCATTGTACGTAACTCAAGAATTTCTGCTGATCAGATTTCAGAGAATGCATTTATTGTAGAGTAAGCTAGTCGGGGGAGTAATGAAAAAAAATCTTTTTTTAATTAGTATTATTTTTTTAGTACAAGATGTATTCGCTAGCGAGAGGCTTTTAAATTTAAGAGAGAGTTTTTTTTCTAGAGGTGTTGAGCCTCTTTTTAAAGAAAAATTGAATATTGAATCAGAAGATATAGTTTCTTTAGGAGAGCTTTTATTTTTTGATAAGATTCTATCTGGAAATAAAAATATTTCATGTGCTACTTGCCATCATACTAGCATTGCAAGTGTTGATGGCTTACCTCTTCCACTTGGAACAGGTGCAACGGGTTTGGGTTTAGACCGCTCGATAGACAAAGGGAATTTGATACCTCGTAATGCTCCTGCAGCTTTTAATATAGGTTTTGATAGTTTTCATACAGCAATGTGGGACGGTAGAATTGCTCTTGATCGTTTTTCAAAAGAACTTAAAACACCTGAGCCTAAATTAAATGGAAAGTCCCCGAAACTTAAGCACATAGCAAGTGAGTTAAAGACTTTGGCTGCAGTACAAGCAATGTTTCCTGTAACTTCACATCATGAGATGAGAGGAGACTTTGGAGAAAATGAAATTGCTGATGCAAAAGATAATGAAGAGGTTTGGAAGCGTTTAACAGACCGATTGGTTGGAGAAGAAAACGGGGTTACTGAGTATAAAGTCTTATTTAGTAAAGCCTATCCTGGAGTTAGAAAATTTAACTTTGGCCATGTAGCAAGAGCCATCGGTGCTTATGAGACAAAAGCTTTTAGAGCTGATAAGTCTTCTTTTGATAAGTTTTTAGATGGCGATGATTTGGCTTTAACAGAAAATCAGATTAAAGGAGCTGAGCTTTTTGCAGGAAAGGGTAAATGTTTGAGTTGTCATTCAGGAAGTCATTTTACAGATTTTAAATTTCATTCTGTTGGAGCACCTCAACTAGGGCCTGGTAAGTCTAAACTTTCAGGTAAAGATAGTTTAATTGGTGAAGACACAGGAATGGCTTTTTTAAATGGAAACTCAGCCGATAAGTATAAATTTAAAACTCCTACACTTAGGAATGTAGAATTAACTTCACCGTATTTTCATAGCGGCGTGTTTAAAGACTTAAGAGATGTTGTTAGGCACCATATTTTTCCTGAGCGTGTTTATGAAGCATTAGAGGCTAACCCAGAAAACTATGTCGTTATGGATTCAGTTTTTGATTATTCATCAATATGTGATTTAAACTGGGAAAGAAACCAAGCAAGGCTTGCATCAAGGTCTGAGCACTTAAAATCTGTTGAGAATGTGTATGAGGAAGATATTGACTTTATTGTCGAGTTTTTAGAGTCACTAACAGATCGAAGTTTTTTAGGCAGAGTTAGAGAGCCAGATAGAGTTCCAAGTGGGCTAGCTGTTAAAGATTAACTGCGTATTTAGTCAGTTTGAGGTGCCATTTCATGGCATCAAGAGTCTTACTAAGAGGTTGATCTGCTTTTAAACTGTGTTGTTTTAGATATGGGCCGGAGTTAGTTCTGGTCTAATCTTTGCTCTCTAGTACCTAATGAGAACGTTAATAAGTATACAATTGGTTATTTTAGGCTTGAGTCAACTCTCTTATGCTAAGTATAACGTTAAAAACCTTGTTGAATATAACCCCGTACAAAAATGTGAGGTTGTAGCTGAGGCTTACCCTGAAGCTGTAAGTAGTTTTGATCAGGCGGGTAATCTTGTTTTTTTAAAGAATGGGAGAGTTCTTTATTGTGAGAACCCAAGCTCTTACAACTTAAATAACAAGTCAGAGTACTTAGCTCAACTTAACGATGTCTCAGTATCTGATATCTTGAGTCAGTCTTATCCAGACTCTTATAGCGCTCCAGTTTTTAAATACAATGAATCTCCAGGAAGAATAAGAAGTGATCAGGTTTTTTTAAATACATATTTAGACATAGAGAAATTACCAGAAAGTGTTTTAGGGATTACTGCAAAAGACAGTTTCTCTAGTTCAGATTTAAACACTTTAAATAGATACTTAAGAGAAGAAATTATTGAAGTTGATTTTTTAGGGTTTAAAATTCCTTTTAATAAAAGAAACAGTGCCGCTGAGTCTTTAAGAAGGGTTAATGACAGGCTTTTAAATGAAGCGCCTGAATCTGCTACTTGGATTAAGAATAATCGTAATATGGCTGGAGGCTTTAATTTAAGGTATATAAGTGGAACAAACAGGCTTTCAGCTCATTCCTGGGGGATAGCTATTGATTTTACACTTAAAAGAGCAAGTGAGAATTTAAACTTTAATGACTCTTACTGGAAGTGGGTATCTCGTTGTATAGCCCCACTTCGTTGCCCAGAGCCTAGAACAAGAGGAAGTGTTGAGGCTCGCAACCAAGCAAGTGAAAAAGAGCTTGAGGTTCTTATCGTTGAAGACAGGTTTGATCATTTTCCTGAGGAAGTGGTGAGAGTATTTGCTGAAGAAGGATTTATCTGGGGTGGGCACTGGCACCACTTTGATACTATGCATTTTGAATACAGGCCGGAGTTTTTTTAAGTGAGATTGATAAAAGAAATAGAAACTTCATTTACAGTCTTAGAAAAGTTTACATACAGTGGTCGTAAATTGGCTCTTAAGAAGGGCTACATTGATAGTACGCGTAATAAATGTTATATATTTAAACAACACTGCACTTTAAAAGTGCAAGATCTATTAAGGAGCATCATACATGGTATCATTTGAAGTTGGCGATAATGCGGTTTATCCAGGGTACGGAGTTGTTCAAGTTACAGCTATTGAGACTAAAGAGTTTTTTGGAACAAAAGAGATCTTTTATTCTGTAAAAATTGAAGACTCTGGTGCAAAAGTAATGGTTCCACAAAATAGAGTAGAAGTTGTTGGACTTCGCCACATCATTAATAAATCTGAAGCTGATAAAGTGATTGAAATCCTTAAAGAAAAAGAAGCTAAGGTTGATAATCAGACCTGGAATAGAAGATACCGTGATTATATGGATAAGATTAAAACAGGTTCAGTTTATGAAATTGCTGAAGTTTTAAGAGATCTTTTTGTTCTTAAAGTAGATAAGGACCTTTCTTTTGGTGAGAAAAAGATGCTTGATACAGCAAGAGGCTTACTTCTTAGAGAATTGACACTTGCAACAGATCAAGAAGTTTTGAATTCTGATGAAGTCGCTGCTATCTTTGGTCTTAATGATCAACCACAAGCACAACTCCAGTAATAATAGCGATTCAATGAAAAATTCTAACGTAAGAGTAAGATTTGCTCCAAGTCCTACAGGTTACCTTCATGTAGGCGGAGCAAGAACAGCGCTTTATAATTACCTCTTTGCTAAACAGCATGGAGGTTCTTTTGTTTTAAGGGTAGAAGATACTGATGAAGCAAGATCTACTACTGAGTCTTTAGTTTCTATGCTTGATGACCTTTCTTGGATGGGTCTTAAATGGGATGAGGGACCCGCTCCAAAGACTTTAGATGAAAAAGGTGATTTCGGTCCTTATAGGCAAAGTGATAGAAAAGAGATTTATTTTAAACACATAAATGAACTGATTAAAGACGGCAGAGCTTATTACTGTTTCTTAACTGAAGAAGAGCTTGATGCTCAAAGAGAAGAAGCAAAAAAAGCTGGTGAGCCTTTTAGGCCAAACAGCCCTTATAGAGACTGGTCTGTTGATCAAGCAAAAGAGAAAATTGATAACGGTGAAAAACCAACAATCAGGTTTAAAAACGATCATGGTGAAAAACTTTATACTTTTAAAGACTTAGTAAGAGGAGAGGTTTCTCTTCCTGCTTCTATGATTGGTGATTTCGTGATTGCTAGATCAAACGGGATGCCTGTTTATAACTTTGTTTGCGCTGTTGATGATGCCTTAATGAAAATCTCTCATGTCTTTAGAGCAGAAGAGCACCTTAATAATACTTTAAGACAACTTATGATTATTGAAGCTTTAAAAATGGAAGCTCCAATTTATGCTCATCTCTCAATTATGTTAGGTGGAGATAGACAAAAGCTCTCAAAAAGGCATGGAGCCGCAAGTTTAACTGACTTTAAAGAAAAAGGTTATCTTCCACAGGCTTTATCAAACTTCATTGCACTTGTTGGATGGAGTTCTCCAAGTGGAGAAGAGATTCTTTCTATGGAGCAGATGATAAAAGAGTTTTCAACTGAGAGGCTTCATTCAGCATCTGCAGTTTTTGATCAAGAAAAACTTAAATGGATGAACGCACAGTATTTAAGAGAGATGAATACAGAAGACTTTTTTAAAAGATCAAAAGAGTTTTTTAAATCAGATTGGAAGTTCCCTGAAAGTGGTGACTGGAGAGAAAAATCTTTTAGTGCTTTAAAATCTTCAATGGAAACGCTTGATGATGCAGCTCCTTTATATGAGATGCTTAAACTTGGTGGTGAACTTGATTTAAATGATCAAGCAAAAGATGTGATCTCTTGGGAGTCAACTTCAAAAGTTTTACAAGTCTGGAAAGGCTTACTCTCTAAAGCTGAATCTGAATATATAAATCCTGAACAGATTGATGGGCTTATTAATACTGTAAAAGCTGAGGCTGAAGTAAAGGGTAAGTTCTTGTTTATGCCAATTAGAGTGGCCTCTATTGGAAAAGCTCAAGGTACGGAGATTAAGGACCTTATCCCTCTTATTCCTGTAAGTGAGCTAGTCTTAAGAGCTGATAAGCTTATTGGTTAATTAGTATAAAGAGGTTTGTTTCATCTAGGCCAGTTCTGGCCTTAAGTTCAACTAGAAAAAACTCTATTTTAGAAAGTATAATTCTTACTTTAACCACAAAGTAGGGAGTACTTTTTAGTGATGAATAAATTTAAGCTTATTTTAATATTTTTCTTATCTGTGACTACATTAATCTCATGCAAAAGTGATGACGGGGTAGATAGTATTGATATTCAAGAACTTGCTCAGCAGGTTGGTGGTTTAATGTCTGCAGTAGATGAAACAGGTGGGCAAGATGGTAATATTAGTTTTTTAAATCAAGAAAAAGAAATCTTTGCTAGAAAACTTAAGCAGCCTGTAAAAACCTACTCGATAAAAGATGCTCTTATTACTAAAGCCTTTGCAGCTCAGTGCTCAGAAGTAAATACCTTTAGTTCGTGCAGTGCAAATCAAATCATTAGAGACTTTGATGAGTGCTTAGTTGGTGGAGCTCTTTTTACCGGTACAGTTAACCTGACATTTAATGATAATGGAAACGCTTGCCAAATAAATGATGACGGAGAGTCTGTAACGAGAGCTCCAAACTTTAATATTTCAGGTACAAGAGGCGGGGAGATGGAAGTTACAACATCAGGAAATACTGGCCAAACCTTAACAAGAACGAGTGCAGGTACGTATTCTTTTTCAAATGATGGTATAAGAAGAAGAATTAGAATTAGTGGTGTGACTATTTTTGATTTTGAAACAACAACAGGCTCTCCTATAGCAATTCAAGGAAGCTCAAGAACAAATAGAGTAATAACTGGTGGCTCTCTAGAAACTAGAAACATATTATCAGGTAGAGAGTGTGAGATCTCCCCATCAAATGTAACTTGGGCTTCTAACTGCACATGTGCTACTTCTGGCTCATGGACAGGCTCATGTAGTGAGGGAGAAGAAGTAGCTATATCAATCACAGGCTGTGGAACAGCTCAGATCGTTGTTGGTGAAGAAAGTAGAGACCTTACTTTTTATAGATGTGAATCTCTTTAGTTTAAAAGCATATATATAAAAACTTGAGTTTTTTAAAATATGCTTCTCTCTTCTGGTTTTTAATCACAACGATTAATTTTGAGGTTAAAAAATTATGGCGCCTTCTTTTTTAAAGAAAGCACTTTAGGTCTGATTACGTTTAGATTTCTAACAAGTGTTTAATGAG
The DNA here is from genome assembly GCA_938002015.1 of uncultured Bdellovibrionales bacterium. Classification (GTDB taxonomy): domain Bacteria; phylum Bdellovibrionota; class Bdellovibrionia; order Bdellovibrionales; family UBA1609; genus JALZUR01. Next base: position 48,767 of record CALLAU010000054.1, on the reverse strand, counting down.
TTAAAGAGATTTCTCCAGTTCTATTTATTTGTTCAAAATAGATCAGGAGTTCAAGTCTACGATTTAAAAAACCATCTATTTGATCAGAGTCAAGATAAGGAGTGAGTAACCGCCTCCACTCATTAGTTGAGATTTCATCAAGTTTAGATATTGCATTGGGACGGGACTGAATTGCTATTTGGTAATCTTTTTTTATTTGTAAAGAGTAATCTCTTGAAAACACCCAGCCTTTGATTGCTTCTGCAAGTTGTAATTTTTCAGATTGACTTATTAGCTTGTTAAGCTCTTCATTTAAACTATCAATTTCATCATTAAAGCTTTGAATTTGTTTCAGAAGACTTGGGATGTTTGTGCTGCCATGTCTTCCAAATGTATAACTGTCGTGGTCTATTGCTACTATACGTCCGTTAGGGGCGGTCAGCCAATTAAGGTTTGCATGACGGTCGTAATTATCAACCAACAAATCCAGTAGCTTGATTGGTGCAGGAATTTTAACCCCTTTTTCCTTTGCGCCAGTTATACGAACCTGCATCGAACCTCTTACTCCATTAAGTCTTCGCAAGATTGTAATCGGGACTAAGTTTAGACCGAGTGTATTATCAACCACGTATGCAGCAACTTCATTCATAGGCCTAGCTCTATCAGAGTCACCCTCTGGTTTCCATACCGCTTCAATACCATTTTCAAACACAACAAATTTTACGTCTCTAGTAGTGTCAACTGACCTCATACTGATGATTTTTCCATATAGTAGCGTATCTTCTAACTTTTTTTTGGTATCTTTTGCTTTAGAGTCATTGCTTTCTAACTGCTCCCAAAGTTGTAGTTGAAGATTTTTTTCATTTGAAAAATGAGCTTTTAATCGTGCTCTTAGCGCTCGAGTCGTTTGTGATACGCGTGAGCCTAAAATTAAATCAGTTGATCTATGCGGATTACTTGTAAGAGTATCCAATAGAAGTTCGTTGCATGATGACCCATGTGCAAGAATAGGGCTAAAATGTATCATTAGGAGTGTAATGATAGTTTTAAAAGAATTAGCCAAACAAAGCCCTCCATATTATAAAGCTTTAGCTTGATAGATATGCAACCCTTATTCCTTAAAAACTGATGCTAAAAACAAGTAATAGGCAGAAGAGCATATTTAAACTGTCTAAAGGGCGCGCAGATTGTCACTACAAAACTTTAAAAACTCTAATTTTTGAGAAGAGTGCTTTAGGGGATACATTGTTAGGTGATCTGTTTTGGTTTTAAATTATCATGATTGAGACTAGATAGAGATGGTCTTAAACCTTAAAAGATCTTTTTTGATTTAATTTAACTTAGGTAAGACTTTTTAATAAATTCTGAAGTGAGGTCTGAGATTTTATTTCTTGAGCAAGAATTTGAATGTATGAGCTCTTTAAGTTTTAAAAATATGGAAGGGTGCTTGTCTTCAAACTTTTTTGGATCTTGAGTGTAGTGTTCAACACAAACAGAGAAAAGCTCTTTTTTATCTTTAAGAGCGTAATCACTTAAGTGGTTATCTACACCTTCTTGCTTCATAGATTCTAATTTACTTGCCCAGTTAAAAACACCTGAATGGGTTTCTTTAAGTTCTTGATCAATGAGATGTGAAATCTCGTGAATGAAAACATTACTGTTTTCTATACTAATGTCTTTTAAATAACGTGGAAGTGAAATATGAACACTATATTCAGCATCTGATTTACAGCTATTGATACAATCAACAATTTCTTTTGTAAGGCCGCTGTAGGGAATATTTGAAAAAGCTGTGATAACACCTTCTTTTAAGCTTAAGTTCTCAAATTCTGTTAATTCTTCTTTTGATAAGAAGAGACTTTTTGGGTGTTTAACTTCTTCTTGGCTAAGCTCTGCATTTAATGAGCTGATTAAGCTTAAGAGCTGCATTTTAGTAGCTTTATTTAACTGAGGTTTAAGACTGAGCTTTTCAGTCCAAGCAAGTATTTTATCAACTTTATTTCTCTTATCTTTGACTTGTTTTACGCGTTCTTTGGCGTTTTTAATATACTTTTTTAGATGGTTAAGATCTGCTTTTGGTATATCATTGATGTTATCAATACTTACTTTGGGTTGCATGTCTTTTAAAGGATTTTCAAAAGACTGACTAAAGAGTTCATCATAATACTTAATAAGGTGAATTGAGTAATGTAAGAAATCTATAAAAACTTGAGTGCCTCTAGAAAAAAGTAGTCCTCCTTCTTTATCAAGTTTTCGAATATCTTCGCTATTATACACTACGACTGAGGAGAGTTTTTCATTTATAAAATCTTCTGGGTTTTCAATAGCAGAGGTGAGATCAAGACAAAGGAAAAGTCCAATATATGGATTTAAAGGTTTTCCTCTATTATCAATAAAGGAAATTTGATTATAGGCTTTTAGTGTTTTTTCAAAAAGCTCTTGTTTTGTTTCCTTTGAGTAAGCGTTAAACATGGGCTCATTCATTAAAATATTTGAGAGCCAGTTGATTTCATTTGATCCAACTTCAGGGTTTTGAGTTCTTTGCCAGCAGTTCATATAAATTTCTTCTTCAACTGCAGATAGTGTGAGCATGCGGTAAAGCTCTTCAAGTTTTAAAGCTGACATATGTATGTATCGACAACCTAGACCTTGGACTTGATAATGTTTTGTTTTGAGGCAGAAAGTGGAATTTATCGAATTAAACATGACTATTTTGCACTGTTTTGCATTTTGGTTATGACTATTTTGCAGACTGCTACAGAATAGTCGAGAAAACCTGCTTGAGGCGTAACTAGAATGCATTTAGACTCCATTTCATTATGTTTAAGCTCACCACAGATTTTAAGCCTGCAGGGGACCAGCCACGAGCTATATCTGAAATCACTCAAAGGTATGAAGAGGGTTTAAGAAAGCAAACCCTTCTTGGTGTGACAGGCTCAGGTAAGACGTTTTCAATGGCTCACATCATTAATAATTTAAATGTTCCAGCTTTAGTGCTGGCTCCAAATAAAACTCTTGCAGCTCAGCTCTTTGCAGAAATGAAATCTTTCTTTCCTCAAAATGCTGTGGAGTATTTTGTTTCTTTTTATGATTACTATCAACCAGAAGCTTACGTGGTTTCAACAGATACTTTTATTGAAAAAGACTCAGCTATTAATGATCAAATAGATAGAATGAGGCACTCTGCTACTCAAGCTCTTTTTTCAAGAAAAGATGTGATCATAGTAAGTTCTGTTTCATGTATTTATGGTTTAGGTTCTCCAGATTCCTATGAAGGAATGAGTATTGAGATAAAATCTAATGAAGAGCTAAACAGAGATCAATTACTTAGAGAGCTTATTAAGATTCAATATGGAAGAAGTGATGTAGATTTTCATAGAGGAACCTTTAGAGTTAGGGGAGATACAGTTGATATCCATCCAACTTATGAAGATGAAAGAGCTTTAAGAGTTGAGTTTTTTGGAAACTTTGTAGAGCAAATTTCTTGGATAGACCCAATTAGAGGAAAAACCTTAGAAAGAGTTGAAGCAGCTACGATATTTCCTGGGAGTCATTATGTGACTTCTCAAAATATTTTAAAAGACACAGTTATAAATGTTAGAGAAGAGCTTAGAGAAAGAATTGAGCATTATAAATCTGAATTTCTTTTAAATGAAGCTGAAAGAATTGAGAAAAGAACGCTTTATGATTTAGAACTTATTGAAGAGTTAGGGTTTTGTCCTGGAATAGAAAACTACTCAAGGTATTTAACAGGGAGAAGCCCTGGAGATGCACCTCCAACACTTTTAGAGTATTTTCCAAAAGACTACTTAACTATTATTGATGAAAGCCATGTTACAGTTCCTCAAATTGGAGGTATGTATAAAGGAGATAGGGCTAGAAAGCTTAACTTAGTTGAGCATGCTTTTAGACTTCCTTCAGCTCTTGATAATAGACCACTTAATTTTGAAGAATTTGATCAATTCACAGGAAAAGTTTTATACGTTTCAGCAACACCTGGTAATTATGAGCTTAAAGAGTCACAAGGGCTTATCTCAGAGCAAATCATTAGGCCAACTGGTCTTACTGATCCAGAAATTGAAATCATGCCGGCCAAAAATCAGGTAGATAGTCTTTTAGTAGAAATAAAGAAAACAATTGAAAAAGGTTTTAGAGTCTTAGTAACAACACTTACAAAAAGAAGTGCAGAAGACCTTACTCAGTATTACTCAAAAATGGGTTTAAATGTAAAATACCTTCATAGTGATATAAAAACTATGGAAAGATCGGACATCTTAAGAGATTTAAGACTAGGTGTGTTTGATGTTTTAGTTGGTATTAACCTTTTAAGAGAAGGTCTTGATTTACCAGAAGTAGCCCTTGTTGGGATACTTGATGCTGATAAAGAGGGTTTCTTGCGATCTGAAAGATCACTTATTCAAACAATTGGGCGTGCTGCAAGAAATGTAGAAGGTAGAGTGATACTTTTTGCTGATAGAGAAACTGATTCAATGAAAAAAGCGATCTTTGAAACAGATAGAAGAAGAGCAATCCAAGAAAAGTATAATAAAGATAATAATATTACTCCAACCACTATAAAAAAGAATTTTGCTTCAGGTTTAACTGAAATTTATGTTGATCAATATGGTGAGGACTTAGAGCTTGGAATACTCCAGGTTAGAGATAAGGTTGCTGAGTACTCTAAAAAACCTGGTGGTTTAGAAAAAGAAATTGAAAAATTAAAAAAGAAAATGAAGAAAGCTGCAAAAGATTTAGATTTTGAGGAAGCTGCTCGTATTAGAGATGAAATTAAAAGACTACAGCTTGTAGATCTTGAGATGAAATAAGATTAAGCTTAAAAAGAAGATGAGCGATTTTAAAAAACAGCATCAGCAAGAAGACTTTATAGAGCCAAAAGAGCAAGCTAACTTGATGCCTAAAGACCCTGGTGTATACATCATGAAAAATGAAGCAGGGGTTATAATATATATTGGAAAAGCTAAGGTCTTAAGAAACAGGGTTAAGTCTTATTTTGTAAAACAAAAAGGAAGGCCTAACCGTTTAAAACATCTTATAAAACAAATTGTAAAGATTGATTATATGGTCACACATACTGAGGTTGAAGCTTTTCTTTTAGAGGCCTCACTTATTAAAAAGCATAAGCCTAGATATAATATTAGATTAAAAGATGATAAGGCTTATCCATATATTAAATGCTCTCTTTCTGCAGATTACCCAAGACTGTATGTTGAAAGAAGGGTAAAGCCTGGAAAAGACATCTACTTTGGACCTTTTACTTCTGGTTACTTAGTAAGAGAAACCATTAAGTTTTTAAATGGTCTTTATAAAATAAGAGATTGTACAAATGGTTTTATGAAGGCTAGAAAAAGAGCTTGTTTAAGCTATGAAATAAAAAGGTGTACAGCTCCTTGTGTAAATCTTATTTCAAAAGAAGATTATTTAAAAAACGTTTATAAAGCAGTTGATTTTTTAAGTGGAAAATCAAATGAAATAGTTGATGAAATTGCTGCTAAAATGCTTATAGCCTCAGATAATCAAGAATATGAAGAAGCGGCTTCCTACAGGGATCAAATGAAAGCTGCAGACCTTATTTTAGAAAAGCAAAGGGTTATATCTCAAGACACAATAGATAGAGATATTGTTGTTGTTGAGGATGATGAAAGAGGCTCTGTAGTGTCTATGATTCACGTGCGAGCAGGAAGGGTTTTAGGACAAAACTATCACTTCTTAAGTCGACTTCAAATGAGTGCAGAGGATCAGGGCTTAAGGGATCGAGTGATCTCTTTTATGAACCAGTACTATATTGATAACTTTGTTCCTGATGAAATTTTAGTTGATGTTGACCTAGGAAAGGATCTAACAAAACTTTTTTCAGCTGTAGTTACTGAAAGAAAAGGAGTTGATGTGAGGGTGAGTCATGTTGCTGACCTTGAATCAAATGACGTGTTAGAAGTTGCTAGAAAAAATGCTAAAGAAAAACTAGAAAAATTTGTTACAAAATCAGAAGCTAAACAAAATGCTTTAGAAGAAATTAAAGAAAAATTTGGTTTAAACGATCTTCCTGAAAGAATTGAGTGCTTTGATATTTCAAATTTTCAAGGTGATCAGTCCGTTGCTAGCCAGGTGGTTTTTCAAGGAGGCCTTCCAAGTCCAGAAGATTACAGAAAGTATAAAATTAAGACTGTTGTAGGGCCAGATGATTTTGCAAGTATGAAAGAAGTGCTTTCTAGGCGCTTAGCTCATAATGAGTATCAAGACCCTCAACTTATTATGATAGATGGTGGTAAGGGGCAGCTCTCTAAAGCTCTTGAAGCTTTAAAAGATCTTGGCAGAGAAGATATTCCTGTTGTTGGTATTGCAAAAGCAAGAACTAAGGGAGAGTTTTCTGATAAAGAAGTAGCAAGAACTCAAGAGCGTTTTTTTATAAAAGGAAGGCAAAACCATGTTACCTTTAAAAACCACTCAGAAGCCCTTCGGGTATTAACTCATATAAGAGATGAAGCTCATAGGTTTGCAATAAGTTTTCATAGGTCTTTAAGAGAAAAAGCAACGCTTGAGAGTGCTCTAACAGGGCTTCAAGGTATGGGGCCAAAAAGGCATGAAAGACTCATAGAGTTTTTAAAGACTCAAAAGAATTGGTCAAAAATCACGGTTGAACAAATTAAAGCTGAGACTGGTGGAAGCCTGGATTTAGCAGAAAAAATCCTTCATATTATACAAAATGATAAGAAGTAGCTCTATATAAAGGCAGATTTGTATTTAAAAGCTTCTCATGTCCTTAAACCTCATCTAAAACATTTACATTATGGCAGAAACTAAAAAACCAAGACTTATTCATAAGGTTGTTCTTTTTCCATTTTTTATTCTTCCAAGGCCTTTAAAAAGACTGATGGTTTATTTATGGACTTGCTTTTGGTTTTATATTTTAAGACTAAGAGTTAAGGAAACAACTAGGCAAGTTCAAAAGGTTTTTCCAAAGATCTCTAAAAAAGAAGCTAGAAAAATAGTTTTTGATTCTTTTTATAATCTTATTTTAGTGATTTTTGAGTACTCCTATCAGGCTTTTAATAAAAAACACCTTTATAAGCATACTGAAGTTAGAAACTCTCAAAAACTTGATGAAGCTCTTAAAGGGGAGCGGCCAGTTTTTCTCTTTACTGGGCACCTTGCTAACGGTGAGATCATACTCTCAAGAGTCTGTTATGAAGGTTATCAGCTTCACCTTATAGCTAAGAGAGTAGGTAATGCTTTTTTAGATTCTTTCCTTTTTGATTTAAGAGAAGTTGCAGGCCTTATACATATTCCTCCAGCTCAAGCTTTAACTCAAATCATTGAGGCTATGAAAAAAAGGGCTCCACTTATTTTTATTCATGACCAATTTAGACACCCACCTAAAGGTGTAGAATCAACCTTTTTAGGTCTTCCAACTTATACAAACCCCTCACTTGCAAGTTTTGCTCTAAAAAACAATGCTCTTGTTATGCCTGTTAATATGTTTAGAGAAAACGATAAAACAGTAGTAGACTTTGAAGATGAGATTCCTTTTGAAAAGAAATATGAAACGGATAAAGAAAACATTGCTCATATGACCCAAGTTTATAACGATTGGCTTGAGACAAAGATCTCAAAACGACCTGGAGAGTGGATGTGGGTTCATAGAAGGTGGAAAAAATCTAAGAAGTAGTAGAGACTTTACATACTAATTCTTTTTATTGGTGGTAAGTTTAAAATCTTTATTCTTGGTGATTTTAATTTCTATGTTAAAGCCAAGTTTTTGATTTAGATTTATAAGTCTTTTTATAGAAAACCTCTGATAATCAGCTACTAAGAGCCTTGAGACATCTGCTTTATCAAGACCAGTAAGCTGACAGAGCTCTTTTTGAGGAAGGTGCCTAAAATTATTTACAATGTTAGCAGTGAGCTGGATCTTAAGAAGTGTTACTTTGTCTGTGACTTCTGTGGAGTCTTTTATAGAATTTGGATCAATATCATAAGGGTTCATTTTTTAGTCTCCTATTCTCTTTATTTCTATATAGAGTTATCACACCTATGGTGCTAGGTTTGTCAGAGCAGATACAAAACACAACCTTATAGTAAAATTCTTTAAAAATTCCATTAGCAGCGAAGTAATCACAGGTGATGTTTTGATTAAAAGTTATTTTTTCATGTAATGTAATGTTGGTGTTATTAATAATACTCTTAACTATTAAACAAACATCACTTGAACTGTAACCTTTCACCTTTATTTACATGTTTAAGATCAATCTCTAAAAAACTATATTTAACTCCATTAAATGTTATTAGTGTTACGGCACTAGTAAGACCTGGTGGTCTCTTTAATGCTTTATTCAAAACAGCAACCTCCGTTATGATACCATAAATTGGCAGAACTGCCAATAATTTAAATTATTAATTGTTAATGCAAAGTGCTTGAGCTCTCAGAGCGGACCTGATTTAGGGTGGGGCCGTCTGTGGTCCGTCTAGCGTATTTTAGAATAAATTTTCTTCATAATAAGGTGAGTACAAAGTTAAGTACCCACTTTGTATCGCTTACACAAAACTCTTCCTTAAATCCTATTTAAAGCCTTAAGAAACTGGCTTTAATTTTGAAAAGTAATGGTGATTCAGTAAATTTGACTCAGATGTAATCTAGAGCCTTTAGGAGTAAAAAGTATCTCTTTTCGAAACTTTTTATGTCCTGCCGTGTTTTGAATATGAAAGGTTCATAGAGCAGCATTTAGGGCTTAAAAGTGAATTTGATATAAATAAATATAAAAAATATAAACGTACTAAATTTGAAGGAGAACGTAAGATGAGAAAATATGTATGTGGAATGTTGGTGATGCTTTTGAGCTATACAACTCAAGCAAGTACTGTGATTGATTTTTTAATGGAGTGTAACGTGAGTACTATTGATATAGATGACCGAGTTATTTTTACTGCAGTAAGAAGTGATCATGTAAATAACGGGAGACAAGAGTTTGTTCTTTGGAACAACTATGGCTCTGTTGATCAAAATGACCCTGATTATTTTGGTGGAATTGGAGCTGTCTTAGCAAGAATGTCTTCAAGTGAAGATGCTATAAATTTTGGTTTTTCTGGAGATGGTGATGATTATATATACTTTGCTGAGTATGGTGACGGTTCAGAAGTTTATATTAGTTTTGAGTACATTGGTACAGATGGAAATGGTCATAATTATGAGATGCAGATGAGTGGTGGTGGACTGCAATTTAATTACCTGCTTGATAACTATAATCAAACCTTAGATGAATCTGAGCATTATAATGTTGGTGATGCTATCACTTGTACTGAAAGAGAAGATTTAAACTAATTTAGTTTTTTTTAATGTGTTAACGAGTTTTAAGTAAGGAGAAATACTATGTTGAACTCAATTTTAATTTTACTAACCTCAACAATGCTTATGGGCTGTGTTGTAAGTCCTGACTGGAATACTGGCGTGGGTGTCGGTGTTGGTGTGGATACTGGAGTGGGAGTAAATCCTGTAGATGGAAGTTTATTACCAAGAGTTCACGTAGGTTCTAGAACTGGCTTATCTGTATGGCTTCACCCTAATTATGTTGTTGCTGATGCTTACACTGTTGCAGCTGAGCATTGTTCAAGATTTGGACTTAACGCAAGGCCTGCAAGAAACTGGGATATTTTTTCTAATAGGCCAAGGTACTTAGACTATACATGTGTATCTTATAGACCTGTTCTGGCCTTTCCTCATATCATTGTAAATCATGACAGGTATATAAACAGACCGTGGCATAGAAGATGGTACCATAGAAGATATGGCAGGTATTATAGAAGAGGTATGATCACTCCTAAGCCTAGGCATGTCTATCATAGAGGAAATGCAAAGAGAAAAGGTTGGTGGGGAGTTAATAGGCCTTCTAAAGATAGATACAAAAGAAGAAGAGGAGTAGGAAGAACTTACACTCCAAAGCCAACAAGTAGGCCAAAAAGAAATGGCTGGTGGGGCGGTAACAACACGAGGCCTTTAAAAGATAGGTACCGTTCAAAGTCTTATAAGTCCTATAAAACTGTAAAAACTAGTAAGCCTAATAAGTGGTCAAAAAGGTTTGATAGGAAAGACAGGATTAAAACTAATAACAAATGGTCTTCTAAAAAGACGGTGACTACAAAAAGTGCATATACTAAACCTAAGAAGAGCGTAGTAGTGACTAAGAAGAAAGTGGTTAGCTCAAAAGAAAAGTATAAGAGGCCAGGTAAAAAGTCCTTCTTTGGTAATAAGACTAAAAAATCAAAGTTTGAGACTAAAAAGGCTTCTAAAAAGAAGTCTTGGGCTTTGTAGGATTAAGTATAATTTTTTTTAAATAAATTATAAACCTACTAAGAGAGCTGCCATTTGATATGGCGGCTCTTGTTTATTTTAAGGCCTCCTTTTAAGCTCATTTTTGTGAAAACAAGAGCTGATTATTATTCAAAAGTATTAGGCATGTCGCTGAGTGAAAACCCTGATAGCATTAACCAAAAAGAGGTTAAGGTGAGAAACTCAAACACATTAGATACGGCTGAGTTTAGTTTCTTGCTTTTAGTAAACGAAGAAGATTTAAACGATCAAAAAGAAATGGTTCAAAAAATCTTAAGTGCTCTTGGAGCACCTTTTAAGCATGTTGTAACAAATTTAAATGGTTATAGTTCAGATTGTATTTTTAGCTTTGGCGAAGTTAAAGCTCCAAGTCATGCTGTTTCTTTTCCTTCATTAAGTGAAATTTCAAAAAATTCAGACTTAAAGAAAAAATTATGGGATCAGCTTAAGGGGTTTAAAGTTTGAAGGGCTTATTAATTTTTAATCTGTTTCTTCTTTTAGTACTGACTTCTTTTATGAGCGCAGTAGCTGAAGAAGTTGAAAAGAATGCTTGCTTTATTCAAGCACCGTTAGAAGGAGCTATTGGGCCTGCAAGTTTTGACCTTATAAAGCGTGTTCATAAAAAAGCTTTAAAGACTAACTGCAGCTCTATAAAGCTAGATATCAATACTCCAGGTGGATCACTTGGAGAGACGAGAAAAATTGTAAGTTTAATTCTAAAATCAAAGATACCTTTTCTTTGTCTTGTTGGACCAAATGGAGGGCAAGCTGGAAGCGCAGGGGCTATAATACTTCAAGCGTGCCATTTTACAGGAGCCATGCCTAATACGACAATTGGAGCTGCGACTCCAATTCTTAACTTTGGTCAAAATATTGGAACAGACTTAAAGTCAAAAGTTTTAAACGATACGATAACCTGGGTTGAGGGACTTGCCATTAAGAATGGGCGCAATAAAGAAATTGCAAGACAGTTTGTAAGTGAGGCTAAAGTAGTCTCTGGGGATGAAGCTTTTTCTCTAGGTGTAGTTGAAGCCTATGTTGAATCTCATTTAGAGTTCTTACAAGTTGCTGGTGGTAAGACTGTTTTAGTGTCTGGTAATGAAAAGCAAAGCTTAAGAGTAGGAAGTAAAATAGAAGTTAAAAAAGATTTTAGGTTTTTTGTACTAGATCTTTTAACTGATCCTCAGTGGGCTTACCTTTTGTTTCTTGCAAGTATGGGCTTAATCTATTTTGAGATCACTCACCCAGGAACTTTCATTCCTGGAATTGTTGGGGCAATGGGTTTAATTGCTTCTCTTATAAGTTTTCAAAAGTTAGATGCAGAGCTTGCTGGAGTGGCGCTCTTAGTTTTAGGTTTTATTCTTTTTAGCTTAGAAGTTTTTATATCAAGTTTTGGTATGCTTGGCTTTGGTGGTGTTGTAGCTCTTTTTTTAGGAAGTGTTTTTTTATTTGATCCTTTAACCACAGGTTACTCTCTTCCACTTCCTCTTATCTTTGGAGTGGTTTTTTCTTTAAGTTGTATTCTTTTTGGAATCGTTTTTCTATATTGGTCAAGCCAAAGACTGATAAAGAATAAAAAAGAAATGATTGGAGAAAAAGCAATCATAAAAAAAAGGCTTACTGCTTTAAGGTATCAAGTTGAGATCAAAGGGGAGCTTTGGCGTTATGAATCTGACTTAGAGTATCAAGAAGGCGATGAAGTTGAAATTAAATCTATAAGCGGATTAACTCTTAAATAAAATAAAAACAAAAGGAGGCAGAAAGTGCCATTTTTATTTCCAGTCATATTTTTTGTAGTCGTTGTACTTATCTCATCAATTAAAATTCTCGCTGAGTGGGAAAGAGGTGTTGTTTTAAGGTTTGGTAGGTTTGTTGGAGTAAGAGGTCCAGGACTTATTTTACTTATTCCTTTTGTTGAGAAGATTATTAAAGTCGATACGAGAACAATAACAATGGACATTCAACCTCAGGATGTCATCACACTTGATAATGTGAGTATGAAGGTAAATGCTGTTATTTACTTTAGAGTTATGGACCCAGAGGCTGCTATTACAAGAGTTGAAGATTATTACTTTGCAACAAGTCAGCTAGCTCAAACCACTTTAAGATCAGTGCTTGGTCAGTATGAAATGGATGACCTTCTTTCTTCTCGTGATAAAATAAATCATACACTACAAGAAATTTTAGATAAGCAAACAGAACCTTGGGGGATTAAAGTTTCTTCTGTTGAAGTAAAACACATTGATCTACCTCAAGAGATGCAAAGAGCAATGGCAAGACAAGCCGAAGCTGAAAGAGAAAGAAGAGCTAAAGTCATTAGTGCAGAAGGAGAGCTACAGCGTTCAGAAAAGCTTGCAGAAGCTTCTAAGATGCTTTCTACATCTCCAGCCTCTATTCAGCTTGCCTACCTTCAAACGCTTACAGAAATGTCGACAAACGGCACTATGCAGACTATGATCATCCCAATGCCTATGGATCTACTAAAAAGTTTTTCTAAAGTAACAGGAGCTTAAAAACTACAAGTATCAAGGCAAGTTTCTCCATTAAGCTTAATACGTTCTTTTGAAACGCACTCAGGTGTCATCTTATGTCTAATAAGAGAAGCGCTTGAGTGATTGGGAGTCATAACATTTCCAGCTAATCTTTGTTTGCAGTGAGTTCTAGCAAAAGAGACCATGGCTTTTCTCATGCTAGAGGAGCCATCAAGATAATCGGCAGCCTGCATTCTATTAATTCCAATCGCACCTTTTGAGGGAGAGCTTTGCATTATTGTAAAATCAAAGTCTTCATGGGTGATTTCATCACATTCATTATTTGAAGTTTTATCATTAGCCCCGAGAGGATCCTCACTTGCCCAGTCTACAATAAATATGTGTCCACTTGATGCTAGAATGTCACCAGCTATGAGGCCTTCATTTTTTCCAGCTTTTACTTTTTCAAAGCATCTCATCTTACTTCCTAAATTTTTATAGTGACTTGCTGGAATTTCAATAACTCCTCTTACACGTATGGGCTTATCTGGATCAAGCTTTAATCCAGCAGTCATAAGCGAAGTATAAATATAACCTGAGCAATCTGTTCCAAGTTCATCTGTTCCTGAGCCACCGTCTTTAAAGAAGTTAAGCTTATCTGAAGTTGATGAAGTAAAGTGAGGTTTTCCTCCATAGTCATAAATCAGTGGTTTTTGGTAAGTATTAAAACAAGAAGAGTTTCCACCACCTCCAGAGTCTATAACAGATTGAATATAAGGATGAGTGTTTTGAACTTTTGAAAGACTTGCAATATATCGTCTTCCGCCAATCCCATTTGGATGTGAACCGTTTCTAATGACCCCATCAAGGTTTTCATCTTCAATGCCTAATGCTTCTAATGAAATAGCTTCACAGCTTTGATAAGCCGTTGCAAAAGTCTTTAAAGCTCCAAAAACTGCAAGATCAGTTGCATTCTCAATAGCGCTAAAATAAGGACCTTCTCCGTACTCATGAACATGATCATCAGCACTTAAGTCTACAGGACTAGGTTTTGTTTCTTCTTCAGGAGGTATAATGTTTGGGTTTTCCTTAGGTTCAATACAAGTATTAAAAACAAGTTCAGCTTCTTCAACATAAGCACTAATTCTTCTATCATACTCAGCTTGAAGCTCTAAATCTTGATGTGTTCCCATTTCAAGAGATATAAGAAACTTTGATTTTTCTTCTGCATTTGGTAGAGCATCAGTCTCTTCAAAAAGAAAGGCGTAAAAGAAAACAAAATCATCAACTAGTTTTTCTAACAAGTCTGAATCAGTGTCAGGGTAGCTTATATCTAAAGCATCTTCAAAACCAGCTCTAACATCATCTAAAGTTGGAAGGCTGCCATCTTCTTCAATAGCAACTTGAGCCTGGTCATGTAAGAAAGTTTCAAAAGCTGTACAAGGTGAAGAATCAATTGCTGTTTGTCCAATATTTTTAGCGTTTTTTGACGGGCTACAGGCGGAAACAAATAAGCAAGTTAATGTAAGCAGGAAAAGCCTTTTATAGTATAACATAATTAAAGTCTCCTAAAAGAATTCGTGTTTTATCTCTACTTAAGCTTTCGGGGCTTTTAAGCACTTAAATGACTTTTGTTAAGCGACCTTTATGAAGTTCGTAAACTGGGTCTAGACTATTGTATTGTTAGGCGTTTTAGCGAATTGTAACTTAGCTTTAAGTGTTTAACTTTTAGTTAAAGTAAAGCGATTTTTTAAAACCTATTAACTGTTAAGTCTTTGTTGTCGATAGCTAAAAAGAATATGAAAAATAAACTTAGTTTTTTTATTTTACTCTTTGTTATGGGATGTGCTCATAATCAGTATAATCTGACTAGTTCGACAAGAAGTGTTGCTCAGGTTTTTTCACCTCCCCCGGCTGATCAACTTCATAATATGGGTATTGCAAGAGAGTATGTGAATTTGTGTACTAGAAATGGTGTGCACCTTGATCTTTGTACAGACATGCTTCAGCCATTTAGAAACCCTAAAGAGGTGAGGGTTTTTAGAAGAACCTATGGAGATGAAGTCGAACATGTGCTTATTCCACCTAGAAGTACGTGGGGGTTAGGGATTGAGCTTATTAAAATAGCTCAAGAGGTCTCTATAACTTCTAATGTTGAAATATGTCAGATTAGAAATTGGTACCGTCCTGAACCCTATAATAGTCGTGTTGATGGAGGGAGCTCTAGTCAGCACTTAGTAGCTCAAGCTATTGATATTGATTTTTGTAGCAATCCAGGAAGAAATAAAGCTCTACAAGTCATGAAGAGAAGAAGAACTGATACAGGCATGCCTAGAGGTATTGGTACTTATGTTGGTGGGCACACTATTCATATAGACTACGATAATAGAGTTTATCATACGAGACCATGAAAAGAGTTTAGCGCTTTAAAGGCGGCCTTATTTGTGTCTAATAAAAGCATAGTTTTTTAAAGCTTGTCTGTTTTCTTAACACTACAGGTGTAAACAAAATTGACACCAAATTTTAGTCAAAGTGCCACAAATTGGAGCTCGCACCTGGCATCCTACTTGCTCTAGTTACCTTAATAAGGGGTGACAAAATGTTTAACAAATCTATAGCTTATATTTTATTAGTGCTCATGGTTGCTGGTTGTGGGGGTGGCTTTGAAGCTGCTAACCAAACAGATACTAAGGACTTAGCTCCGATCGTATTTCCTGACTTAGTAGATAATGGAGATGATATTGTATTAGATACGAGTGATGATCCATATCCATCTTCAGGAAGTATTTTTACTGTACTTACAAATCTACACTCAAGCTTAAAGGCTTCATATAAAACAGTAGAAATGGAGTTAGATGTAGGGACTGTAATTGGTAACCACAACAAACTAAGTTCAAAACAAGGTGGAGACATTACTCTTCATTTTGAAGATGATGATGGTAACAAATATATTAGACAGTTTACTTCAGGTGGAAATGTTTTAGCAGATGTTGAAAAGAATTTTTGGTATAGGAATAAAAATGGTGATCTAGTGTGGAGAGGTGTTTTTGAAGGACCTCAAGGTGCACTTATTGTAATAGTTGATGGTGTATATAGTGATGGTGATGGTGGAGATCCAGAAGATGTTATGCAAGGGTCTGTTTGGTTTAGACCATGGCAAACAGTTGCTGATACAGGTATCAATTCAAATGGATGTAGAGTTGTAGATGGAAGAGTAGATTGTAAAAACCCATCAGGTCCAATTGCAAGATGTTGGAAAGTATCTCTAGGTCCTTATGACTGCAGATTTAAAATCAACAACTTAGCTACAAAAGTGACGAGTTTAAATAATGAATACAACACAACAAAATACGTGAAGATCGCTGAGTTTGTAGATCTTAGCAAAGAAAGAACTTTTAAAAAGACATATTAAATTAATTAAAGAATAAAAAATGAACAGGATTAAAAATTAAGAAGGGTAAAAAGAGGGTAAATGAAATGAAAAAGTTAATAATAATATTTTTCTCACTTTTCATTATAACAGGTTGTGGAGATGATTCTTCAGGTAAAAAAACAACAACTAGAAATGGAAATAGAGTGGGTGGTTTTAATGGAAGCTATAATAATGGTAGTTCTGGATGTGGGTCACTAGGTTGTGGATCAAACAGCGGTAACCCTGTTGCAGGTAATTCAACTTCAACACCGTTTTCAATTGGAAAAACTTCAGGCTTTAGTGATGATATAAGACTTGGTTTAGAGTTTTATGCTGACAGTCCAAGTTCAGTAGAGGCCTTAGGTCAAATGGAAGTAAACAGTACTTCAAATTTTGGAAGCAACTACTGTAGAATTCCAAATGGGCTTTATGAGTTAGAGACAATTTCAAGGGGTTCTGTTGGAACAAATGGCCAAGTAAACGCAAACCATGAATACAGTGGAATGACGCTAGAAGGTTATGATAATTCAATAAGCTTTAGAATTTATGTTCATCATGCTTTATCAGTTAACTTTGGTGATGACTGGGGTCTAGGAGCTCATATTCAACTACTTAGTGTTGATGGGCATGATTGTAGCCGGTATGGTGCGATCACTTATTCATTTAGTTTTTCAAACTAAGAAATCTATGTTAGGCTGCCTACATGCTTGAAATGTGGGTAGAGTTTTTTGAAGATTTAGAATTTGTTAGAGGCCGTTCTAAAAATACGGTTTCAGCTTATAGAAGAGATCTTCTTTTGTATGAAGAGTTTAAAAAAACAAAAAAATCTATTGGTAGTTACTACAGTTTTTTAAATGAAAACGGCTTATCCAATCGATCTCAGGCAAGAGCTATTTCAAGTCTAAGAACTTATTTAAAATTTCTAGAAAAAAATGATATCTCCGCTCCTGAGCTTAGAGAATTAAAACTTCCAAAAGTTAAGAAAACAGTTCCTAAAAGCATTACGGCAGAAGAATTTGATCTTCTTGTAAGGTCTGCAGAAGGAAAAAATGAAGATAGCACTGCAAGAAATCAATTATCTTTATACCTGATGTTTGGCCTTGGTTTAAGGGTGAGTGAACTTATAGGTTTAGACCTAGAGAGTTATTATAGAGATGAAGGTACTATTAAAGTTCTTGGAAAAGGTGGAAAAGAGAGAATACTTCCTCTTAACAATCTTTTAGTAGAGCAGCTTAATGAATATATCGATAAACACAGGGTTAATATTTGTGCGGATCAGTCTATAAGATCTCTATTAGTAAATGAGAAAGCAAATAGACCCTCTAGAGTTGATATTTGGAGATGGTTAGATGCTTGGTCAAAAAGAGCTGGCTTTAAGGAAAGAGTTCATCCGCATCAGTTTAGACATGCTTGTGCAACAAGCCTTTTAGAAAGTGGAGCAAACTTAAGATCCATTCAAATTCTTTTAGGACATTCAAGCCTTCAGACTACTCAAATGTATACGAATGTTAAAAAGAAACAGCTAAAAGAGACTTTAGAAAACGCCCATCCTTTTTCAAACTCTTCTTTGTTAGAGGCTGACTTTGATCAAGATTAAGATCTTAAATTCGGGCGCTTTTTAAGTCTAAAACCTTCTTTAAACCTTTAATAGCCTCATGACTTCTTTTGCAAGTAGAAGTTTTATGATTGTTAAAGAAGATAATATTAAAGTTGTTAATTCATTTAAATTTTATAAAAATGCTACAAGACTTTTAACAGATGAATGGTTGTTCTACTTTGAAGTGATTATTACTGGAGGGCATTCAGCGCTATTTTTTACTTCAAAAGATGTTGAGATAAAAGAGTTTAAGAGCCTTTTAAAGAATGCTTACTCAGGATATGAAAAAAAAGAGAAGGTAAACACTAATAAAATCACTCAGTCTTTTCTTTGCCCCTGTGGATATAAAAGATTAAGTGAGAATAGGCCAGCTTGTTTGTTTTCAAAAAAAAGATGCAAGGTTTTAATAGATCATTTAAAAGAAGAAAATCTTTATAAGCATGAACTTATTTTGACTCCAAAAGATCATATTTTTAGCTCAAGCTTTAGTTTAGAAGATAGATTTGAGTCTTTAAGTATAAGAAGAGCATATGCTAGAAAACAAAGAATAAAGAGAAAGCAGCTTAAACCAAATTCAGAGCTTATGGTTTATGAAATAAAGCCTTACTTAGCAAAAGAGATCATCGATTTTAATATGATTCCATCTCACATAAGCTATAAGAACCTTAAAAGGTGGCTTAGTGTTGCAAGAACTCTAGCAGACTTAGAAGACTCAGCCACCATTAAGCAAGGCCACTTAAATAAGGCTTCTCAACTTAATATCAAAGCACTTAGTCGCATTAGGAGCAAATTTTGATTAAGGAGAGGGCAAAAGACTAGTTAAAGAGCTAAAATCAATGCTTGTTAAAAGCTTTAAAAAAGTTTAGTTTGTCAGATCCAAAAGGTGGCGTAGCAAAGAGGCTATGCGCCGGCCTGCAAAGCCGTTGACGCCGGTTCGAATCCGGCCGCCACCTCCAACTGCAATTCTTTTGCAATAAGTATAAATCATTGAAAATACTTAAGAAATTACAGGTGTTTAACGCATTTTTGCTTAAGCTAATAACAGTCGCGGATTCGAACCGCTGAAAGCCTTTAAAATTAGGGTTTTTAACTTTTTGATATATGCTACGTCGGAATCGGGGACAGTTTGAGGACAGGGTCAGGACAGGCTATTGGGACTGACCTACCACTTAAAGATTATTTCTTGAGGCTGGTTTTGTTTCCTTAGTCTTTCGAATCTATAGAGTGTTTTTTCATATTTAGGGTGACTACGGTTGAAGGCGGCATTTTTTTCGACCATGGATAAGAGTAAGCGTAAGCCTGCTATGTTTGCAGTTAAGCCACATAATTTTCCGTGTAGGTAAATGGGTCCGATTGATATTTTATTCCCTAAAGCTACTTTATCTCCAACATCATATGAAATATAAAGACCAGTTCCAGATTTAAAACTCTTTTCGCCAAATAGAATTTCTACCCATTCTTGAGGGATATCAGTTGAGTTCAGCTGGACTCCTTTGTGAGTGAGTTGATTAGTTGAAATTAAACCGATTAGTACCTTTAGTAACCATAATTCTAACAAATGCCCGTTTACAATTGTTATGCGAAGTTTAGCTTCCGCAAACCCTTTAACTTCCTTAAAAAATTCTCCTGCAAAACTATCTAAAGGCGATAAATATGAATTATGGCGCTCGCAAAGGGATTTTACTGTAAGTGAGTTTGCACTCAGATTTTTATTTAGGTGTTTTAACCACGGTATGCCATTAGACTTGATTGTATCAAGTTGTTTGAGAATGTTCTCTGAGATGTAATGTTCTCGTGATATTCCACCGTGACAGTTTCCAAAGGTGTTTGCATAACACTTCTCAACCGTATCCCCTTCGCTTGGCAAAGTATGAAAAGAAAAGTTAGTTAAATCGATAACTTTTACTATAGGTTTTGATTTCATAACTTTTTTTAAATCAATACTTTGGAATTTCCTATTTTTTCCCATACATAACTCTATCTAATACAGCTTCTTATTAAAAGCTTTAAGCCTTATTTATTATGCTCTTGTAGCATAAAATTCTGAATGATAAAATTAGATGTTTTAAACTTTAATATGGAGAAATAATGAAGATAACTCTTTCCCCAGAGTCGATAGAGCAACTTGCTCTTACAATTTCTGGTGATAATAGGCGCTCACAATATTTACGTGGGGTGGATTTAATTGATTTTTTTAACCAACTTGGTGATCAAGATGAGTATGGTCAGGGATTTCCGACTAGATGGATTTATGCAAAAGAAAAAATTGAAAAAGCTAATGGCAGTTCTAGGCTTAAACTAATTATTGAAAAGCTTTTTGATCCACGCAGGTTTCTCAATACGGGTATTAGTGCTGATGAAACAGCAAGTTTTCTAAATGATTACTTTGAGCTTGATGGCTTTGTTTTGAAGAAAAGTAGCAAGAGTTACAAAGTTATTAAACTAAATACTTTAGTTGTTATAGATGAGAAATTATTTTCAAATGTGGACTCTGCGAATCTAGATGAATATATAGAAAAATGTCGAAGTAAAATAAATGACGGTGACTTTAGTGGTTCGATCACGGCGGCTAGGACTTTATTGGAAGAGGTTTTGCTAAAAGCAATCGAAGAAAAGAAAGGCTTTAGACCTAAGAATTCAGGTGATCTTATTAAGCTGTACAAACAGCTACAGAATGAACTGAGTTTATCACCACAAGATTATGATGTTCCTGGGTTAAAACAGATATTGTCAGGTTTAATTAGTATAGTTAATGGCTTGGCTAACCTTCGAAATGAAGCTGGTGATTCTCATGCTACAACATATAAACCTATGGGGCGGCATGCAGAGCTAGCAGTTAATTGTTCAGTAACAGTGGGAAATTTTGTCTTCGCATCTTTAAAAAAGAATGAAGTGTAGACATGTTTTTGCGAGGACAGTTTCAGGACAGGTTGCTATTCCAACCTGAGTGAAATCAGGTACTTAAGGTGTATAGCGACGCCACCTCCAATTTAGTGAGTAGAAAAAGCCCCTTTAATGGGCAAAATCGCAAGTATTTAATATTAATAAAGAACTGGTTGATTGATTAAATTGATCTCAGGAATTTTGGCACTCACTTTGTTTCATCATATTTCATAAGACTGCTACTTGGTTGCTACTTTTAAAATATAAGTAAGTAATTTCAGAGGTTTGCGGAAGCAAGATCGAGCACCTCCAAATTTCGCAGGTCTGAACTGGACACATAGGTTACATATTGTACGGTTCTTCTCCCATAGAACTGTAGCAACGCACTTTGCTTAGAAGATAAGTGAATAATTTGTTACTTACTTTTTATGTTAAAACTTAAAATATTTGTTCTTACTTTAACAGCTCTTGGCTGTTCAACAATGAGTCCAGAAAAAAATGAAAAAATATGTAAGTTCCCCTCAGAGCCAGTTGTAATGCTAGAGAAAGAAAACAGTATTCTGCAGTATTGGGATTATGATGAAGGTTATTTTGAAGGAAAAGCAAATTTTCAGGACTTAACCTTTTTAAGAGCTTATCAGCAAAAAGTTCAAAAAGAGGTGCGTGACTTAAGCCAGAAGGCTCTTTGGTCTAAATCTTATGATCTTGAAAAAGCTGGAGACCAGCAAAATATGAGGATTGCAAAAACCTTGTGGCCAAAAGTAAGAAAGATAAACTGTTTGGAGGCACTTCTTTTAAATTTACAAGGTAGTCGAGTTGATTTGATCTCTACTCCTACTGAGTTTTTAGCTTTTAAATTAAAGAAAAATAAACGAGTAAGATTATTGTACTTTACCTCTAATATAAATGGTGTGAGAGGACTAGGGTTTCTACATTCAAAGATCCAAAAGTTTGTTGATGATAACTGGATTCTTGAAAAAAATATCCATAATCACACTTTAAATTTAAACGATAAGAATTACAGAGGTACTATAGGGCCTAGTGTGAGCGATGCTTTTGTATTTAAAATGGAGTTAAAAGACTTTAATCTTAAGGCGGCTGTTATAACAAATGGTTTTGAGTCAATGGAAGTGCCATCACACATGTTTAAAGGTTTATCTACAGAGTATTGAACTAAGGAACAATGTATATGGAAAATTTGATCTTTAAAAGAGTATTACCTGAAGAAATGGATTTATGGTTTTCAATGAGAATTGACTCTTTAAATGAAAGTCCGTCAGCTTTTTTAGCAAGCCCTCAAAAAGAGTTGGAGCAAGGAGTAGATTTTTTTAGGTCAAGAATTATTAAGGGTGGTGATGATAACGTTATTTTTGGTTGTTTGTTTGAAGGCAAATTTATTGGATCAGTTGGAATAGTTCGCGAGGGTCATGAGAAAGCTAGTCATAAGAGTTTTATATGGGGAATGTATGTTTCTCCTGAGTTTAGAAAACTTAAGGTTGCGGGTAAGTTATTAGATATGGCAATTAATTTTGCAATAGAGTCCATGAAAGTCTCACAGATTAACTTATCTGTTGAATCTACTAGAGAGCCTGCCAAGAGGTTATATACTTCTAGAGGTTTTGAAAAATGGGGAACTGAAAAAAATGCTATGCAGGTTGGTGAGCAGTTCTATGATGAAGATTATATGGTACTTGTTTTAAATTGATTCTTATTTTTTGTTAAACAGTCATATGTAGCATTAAGACCATTACTGAGTTTCGTAGATGGAAATCTGATGGGAAAAGACCGATTAATTTTCCTGCACAACCAAATAAGTTTTATAATGAGTGGACTGGCTGGAAGGAATTTGCCGAGTAAGGTGCTGGTTTCTTTCACTCAAGGTTGTTTGCTACGTCACGCCTATCTACTGTAAACAGAAAATCTTGAAAGTTCCTAAAATTAAAAGTGAACAGATTTGAATACTTAGCTCAGATTGAGAATTCAAATCTGATTTGATCACAAATGACTATATTTGTTATGTGAAAATGAGGAGGGGGAGGTGATGTAAATAAAAGAAGTGATCTGTGCAATTATCACATTTATATTTTGTTCGTTTTTAGGGTGTTCGGACACTAAGGCCTATCAGTGGTTTATAAAGAGGTGGTTAAGACTTTGCAAAAAGATCCCAAGAAAACGCTCCCTTAAGTAGGAAGTTATTTGGGATGTGGTTTGACTGTGGGGGAGGGTGTTCATGGTGATAAGTCGTAGGAGTCAGGGAGTGCATTGTTTGAGCCTAGGGAGTCTCTATAAGTCTAAAGAGTCGAGTTTGACAATTGGTAGTAAATATACTAACATAGAAAAGCTTTAGTGAAGCAACTAAAATACACTGAGCAATTTGAAAAGGAGATTGCTGCATTTAGCTTGGAGATTAAGGAAGATATTTTCTTATTAGTTCAAAGATACTTATTAGGAGAAAGGCTTTCTAAAACTCAATTTAAAACATTTTCTTTAACAAAGAGTGAAAAAGTTCAAGAGTTTAAAGTAAAAGACAGAACAGGAAATTGGCGAGTGATTTCCTGTATGGTTGAAAAAGATAGCTTAACTTTTATATACGCTTTTCATAAAAAGTCACAAAAGCTTTTAGAAAAAGACAAGAAGGTTATTATAAGAAGAATTAAGGAGCTTAAAAATGAGCAAAGCAAAAGAGGTTGATTTAAAAGGCTTAGCTAGCTTAATGGGAGTTGATTATCAACTTGTGCAATTAAAGGCTAAGTTGATTGATAAAATTAAATCTGAATGTAAAAAAAATAATATCTCACAAAGAAAACTTGCTTCAAAAGTTCCTGGGCTAACACATGATAGAATTTCAAAGATTTTCAATGGTCAGATTGGTCATATGACTGTTGATAAGCTTGTAGAAATTTTAGGGTATTTAGAAATTAAGACTAATGTAAGTTTTAAAAGAGAAAGAGCCGCGTAAGCTGTTATGAGTGAGATGTTCTTAATCTAAAAGTTTAGCAATAGAATGTTCATCACAGTACTTTCCGTTGATAAAAGCGCTGTTCCTATGGACATTAAAGAGAATGAACTAAACTATCTTAAGGATACTGTAAAATTTAGTTTAAAATCTTCTTCTCAGGCTCTTAGTCCTGACTTTAGTGATGCTAAAGCAGCATGTTCAAAGCTTCTTCAATAGCATCTCTCTTCTTGATTTAAAAGAAGGAGGTGAGGGTTTGTGCTCTTCGTCCAGGGTATAGGCTAGAGATTTTTTGTAGTTATGTACTTAAGCCCTTATAGTATTAACCATGAAGATTTTGACGCTATTTTTAACACTTCTTCTTTCATTTTTAGCTCATGCTAGCAATTTTATTTGTGAAACAAGATTAAGGTCTTCAACTGGTGTGAGTGTTCAAGAGTCGGTAAATCTATGTAAACCAGAAGAAGATGGAAAAATCAGTGTGGGTACTTGTACGCTCTCAGTTCTTGGCAACATAGAAGATCATAAATACAGCCCTGATAGTGCTAGTTTCCCTATTGATATAAGGCCTTCTCAAGCTATTGAAATATGTAGTTTAGGGATTAAAGACTGCGTAACAAATCTGTATAATACAAAAAAATTAAATAGAGTTTCTACGGCAATTAGTATTTGCACAAAAGGTCGTGAAGAGTGTGTTTTAAGTAGAATAAATGAAGATAAGCATTTAGATATATTTGATGCTGAGAGAGGGTGTTTAAGCTGTAATAATAATGTAGTTTGTGCGCGAATCTCTGATGAGGCAAGGACAAGTGCTTATATAGCTTCAACGCTATGCCCTTATAATTTAAACACTAACGATTGGCACTACGTTGATCAATCAAGTATTGAGCAAAGAAAAGCTTATATTGAATTAGCTAAAGCAAATAGAGTTGAAATGAGGCCTTGCCCTATTGGCATTAAAAGAACTGGTAGAGGTGCTATTGATACTACTACTACAACTATTGATAATTAAATAATTTTGCATACATTAACAAAAAAAGCCCGGCTTCTAGCTCGGGCTTTTTTTATTTTTAGAAATTGATGATTTTAAATTACTGACAGAATTTGTAGTCACCATGGCAATACTCTGAAGGCCAAAGGAAAACTCTACCAACAACAGAACATTTTCTTGATGTTTGGATGAAGTTTTTATTTTCTTTAACTCTTCTTTTTTCACTTCCTCTACAATCACTTCCTCTTGTTTCAGTGTTAAAGTGACGAAAGTTATACCCTGCAGGTGGGTAGCACTTTGAGTTTCTTGCGCAACGAACGCTGATCCATTTACTACCTGGAGGGTTAGCAAAAGCAGTTTGATGTAGAACTTCAATCTCTTGTTCAAATAGGTTTGAATCTGAATCTGTGTTAGCTGAAGCATAGCTTGCAACTAAAGTTATTGTAACAACTGCGAATAGTTTTATTAACGACTTCATATGTGTCCCCTTTGTTTGTTAAATTAATTTGGTTTGTGTACACATAGGGTATTTAGCAGGTTTTCTGATGTCAAAGTTCTTTGATTTAAAAAGAAAGTAGTAGGCTGAAGAAAAGGGTATTCTGATTCCTTAAAATTTCTGAAAAAACTATTACCTTATTAAGTGTAATTTTATATACGATGCGCCAGTAGTGTCTTTTATGGGATTAGTTATGGTGGAGATATGAGGGTTTTAGGGTTTTGGAATTGAGAAAAAACTGTCGTTTTTGAAAACTACTTGAATTGACTAGGATTGTTATAAACCTCTATTTTGGGACTGTTGAGAGATAAAATGTCTGAAATTAAAACTTTTTTTCAGCTAATTTAAGAAAAAAACAGGTTCTTGTTATGAAAAGTGAGGTTTAAGCGCCTAATCTTGCCGCCTGGCTATTAAGTGGCTATTGGTTTTAAAGAGCGCTGTAAGAAAAAGTGCTTTTTTAGGAGAGTTTATGAAGCTTAGAGAAAGCTTATATTTGGTTCTTATTATAAGCTTATTGTTATTTGGATGTGCTAAAGGCTGTTCTTCTGACGATGAGATTTCTGATATTGAGTTTATAGATGAAGAAGAGATAGAAGACTTTGAAGAAGAGTATGAGAGCGATCAAACAGAACCTTATGACAATGAGGAAGAAGAGACAGTTAATCAAAGTGCTAAGAATGAAGATGCCCTTGAAGAGAATACTGAAATAGATAGAAGTGAAGAGAGTGATGCAAAGAGCAGCGATGAGGGTGAAGAAGAGGATCCTAAGAGCAAATTCTCAAAGATTATAGGCAATGACCCTTCAAACTATGAGCCAGTTGAAATAGATGAGAGAGAGCGTAGATTTGAAGACGATGTTGAAGAAGAAGAGCCTGTAGAGGTTATCATTGATGATTACCCTGAAGAAGGTCTTCAAGAAGAAACTATGGAAGGCTACCCTTAAGTTTTAACCTTTTTTCGCATTTAAGTAAGCCTCCTTGCCTGTAAAAAATCCATAGTCTAAATTTACTTTTCTGCAGAGGAAGATATATGGACTTTGAACTGATTGATGCTGGTGATTTTACTAAATTAGAGAAGGTGGGTCCTTATATATACAACAGGCCAAGTCCTGCAGCTGTTTGGAGTAAATCAAGTAATTCTTTATATGATAAAGTAGATGCTAAGTATGACCGCTTTCAAAATGGAAAAGGTGAGTGGACTTTTCTTAATAAAAAAATTGAAAAAGATTTTGTAATTAATGTACTAGATTTAAAAATTGAGATTCAGCACACATCTTTTGGGCATTTAGGTTTTTTTGCCGAGCAGTTAATAAACTGGAAGAGGATGCAAAAGCTTGTATCTAAAGGAGATAAAGTTTTAAATCTATTTGCATACACTGGAATAGCTTCTCTTGCGTGTGCAAGTAAAGATGCTGAGGTAACTCATGTTGATGCCTCAAAAACGAGTGTGACTTGGGCGAAGAAGAATCAAGCTCTATCCGGTTTAGAATCAAAGGTCATTAGGTGGATTGTTGAAGATGTTCAAAAATTTGTTGCTAAAGAAGTAAGGCGAGAGAAAGCATATGATTGGATTATACTAGACCCTCCAAGTTTTGGAAGGGGATCTAATAAAGAAGTGTGGCAAATTGAAGATCATATGATCCCTCTTATGAAGAGTTTAGCTAAGCTTAAGTCAAAAGACTTTAAAGGGGTTCTTTTATCATCTCATTCTCCAGGTTACTCAGCTAAAGCTTTAGAAAACATCCTAGTAAATACAGGCTTTAAAGAAGAGAGCGGTTTTTATGAAGAGATGTTAATCGATCATCCGGTTTACCCGCTTCCAAGTGGAGACTGTGCTTGGCAGTTTAACACTTTTAAAAAAGAAGATTTT
Organism: uncultured Bdellovibrionales bacterium; assembly: GCA_938002015.1. Taxonomy (GTDB): domain Bacteria; phylum Bdellovibrionota; class Bdellovibrionia; order Bdellovibrionales; family UBA1609; genus JALZUR01. Next base: position 21,774 of record CALLAU010000054.1, on the reverse strand, counting down.
ACTCTCTAGTTATGTCTTGCCTTAGTCATTGATCTAGGCTCTCATTGTATTCATGCTTTAAGAAGTTTAAAATTTAGTTTTTAAAGACTGGAGGCTAATTAAGATGGCAATTAGTGAGAGTAAATATAATATGTGGAGAACCATTGTTGCTTTATCACACGCTGATGGAGTTTTTCATAAAAAAGAGCAAGAATATCTCTTAAGCATTTTAGATAATGTTGATCTTTCTGATGAGCAAAAATCTGTACTTATTGAAGATTCTAAAGTTCCTAAAGACCCGGTTGCTTTTTTTGATAATATAACAGAGCCCTCTGATAGGTCTCAGCTTTTTTATATTGGTAGGATTTTACTTTGGGTAGATGATGAGTTTACCAAAGATGAAGAAGAAGCTTTTAATAAATTAAGAGAGCTAGCTCTTAATAAAGTAGATTTTCAAGCGGTCATGAAAAGAGTAGATCAGGTTGCTGAAGACTTTAAAGCAAAAGAAGAGGCTAGAAAAGAAAGTAGGCCGCTTTATCAAAAAATAATTGATGCTATAGTCTTTTGGGAAGATCTTCCCTAATAGTTTTTTTAAGTTTTAAGTTTGATTGTGTAGTTTAAAAAGACCAGTAGCTTTACTGGTCTTTTTCTTTTTCGTCTGTTTTTGGCTCAGGTTCTTTTAATTTAATTGAGCAAGCAATCGTCTATGTATCTATAGCCCATATCTTTAGTGTATCTGTGATCAAAAACTTCGTCGTTTATAACAGTTTTAACATATTCAACCATAGTAACTTTACAGATCTTTTTTTCTCTATTTATTCTATATTGGTTTAGAGCTTTTATAGTTACACTAATTTCTTGTGGCGGAGCTTCTATGCCTGAAGAGCTTCCTTCAAAATCTGTAGCTGTGTTTAACCTAAGGCTTCTTAAGCATGGCCCTTCTTCTCCAGGGTTTCTGTGATTAAATAGAGTGTGTGCAGCTAGTGGTGGTATGATAACTTTATACGTGAGTGCTCCATAACCTAGTGTTGTCCATTTAAAGTGAAAGTCGTCTTTTTCAACTGTTATAGTTTTAGTATGTATAGTTTGATTTATGACCTCAGCATTAGGGCCGGGATCTTCTTGGACAGGAATGAGGTCTGGGTTTCCGATTCCAAAAAGTGACAGGTCATTTAAAACCTCTAACTCCTGAGCTTGAACTGTTAAAACTAATAAACTTGATATTAATATTACTGCTTTCTTCATTGTTACTTCCCCTTTGCTTGGAGCCATTAAAGGCTCTTTTGTTTAAGTATCAGCAAAAAATACATTAATATAATTAATGTATTTAAATATCATCATAGTTTTAATTTATAAAAAGCCTCCTTAAGGTAGTAGTTTTTGATAAGAGGATATTGTGCCTGCTTTTAAGGCTCCATGAGTGCCCCTTTAGTCTAGGGTTTTAAAGCTTTGTTAGCGTAGTGTTAAGCAAGTATTTGTTGAACCTTTTTTGATTATTAGGCTCTTGTTAGGAAGCTAACGATCCCTTGAAAACTCTAGTCTGCTGTAGATGGAAACAAAAAAATAAAGCCAAGAAGGGGTTCTTAGTATGAAATATTTAAAGGCATTAGCGCTACTCGCGTCAGTAAGTTTTTCGGTTCAAGCTTTTGCGTGTCCAGAAAGTAATGAAACAATGCAAGCAAAATTAGGCGAAAGAAACGGTCAAAAGTTTTGTGCCATAAGAGCAACGGATCCAAACAAGCCCGCCGAAATTTTAAAAACAACCACATTTAATTCTGACACATTATATATTATCGGCAGTGGACTTTATGTTGGTGATAACAAGATGAGAACAAATAATGAAGATAAGATACAGCTTATCATTGAGCCTGGCACAAGAATCATGGGTCAATCAGAAAAAGCTTATATACAAATTAATAGGGGCGCTCAAATCATTGCTAAAGGTGAGAAAGATGCTCCAATAGTTTTTACTACAGCTAGAAGAGAGAATGTTGGTAGAGGGTCATGGGGAGGACTTGTTATAAACGGGAGTGCTCCAGTAAATGGTTGCAGCACAGGAGTTTGTGAGCTTAAAGGAGAAGGGCTTACAGATTACACATACGGTGGTCCAAACCCAGAAGATAGCAGTGGTGTTCTTAATTATGTTGTTGTTGAGTACGCTGGTTATGAAATCACTACAGATAATGAATTAAACGGCATTGCCTTTCAAGGAGTTGGTAATAAGACTGAAGTTGATTTTGTTCAAGTTCATATGAATGCAGATGATGGAGTTGAGTTTTTTGGTGGTACTGTAAATGTTAAGCATTTGGTTTTAACAGGTAATAAAGATGACTCTCTTGATTGGACAAGTGGTTGGACTGGGTCAGCTCAGTTTGTGATTATTGACCAACACGCTGATGCTGGAAACTATGGAATTGAAGCTGATAACTTTAGTAAAAACCATGCTTCAAGCCCAAGATCTTTTCCAACACTAGCAAATTTCACTCTTATAGGTTCAGATAAGTCTCAAGGTGCTAGAGGAGGATCAGGGATTCTTTTAAGAAGAGGAACTGGTGCAAACATCTTAAACTCTTATATTACAGGATTTTCAAACTCATGTTTTGATATGGATGATGTTGAAACGTTTAGACACGCAAAAGAAGATGGCGGTGTAGTTTTGCAAAATGTTGCATTTAACTGTCAGACTACGTTTACTCCAATTGAGAAAATCGGAAAAGAAGAAGACGCTGCTTTAGAGCCTTGGGGTTTAGAAAACTTTGTAATGGCTCAAACAGGTAACCGCATACAGGATTTCATGCTCAGTGGTTATGTTCCAGTTGAAGGAAGTAACTTTGTAGAAGGTTTAGGAAGTGTTTTTCGTAACATCCTAGCTACTGACTATATTGGCGCGGTGAAAGACTCTTCAGACAGATGGTATGAGGGTTGGACAACTAAATAACTTTAGTTTTTTTAAATGTGAATAATTATAAAATAGCTACATTTAAGTAAGATGTGGCTATTTACATGTAAAAGGGGTTTTAAGTGAAATTAATAATAGTAGGGGTAATAACCTTTATATCTGTTTTATCAAAGGCAGAAACTAGCTTAGTACAACAAGTTATGGAGTTAAGATCACAAGTGCAAGTTGAATCAGATCAGTTAGATGCACTTAAAAACTCACTTAATTCTTCAATTCAAGCTTTAACAGTAGAAAAGGGTGAGCTTGAGTCAAAAAAGAAAATGCTTGAAGTGCAGAATGAAGAAATGCTTAAGGCCCTTAAAGAAAAAGAGAAGATAGTAGGTGGAGAAGAGCTAGAAGGTTTTAAAGGTTATGCAACTATTATTAACCATTCAATTGATGAGCTTAAAAGTTACTATCACCAAGCAATACCTTTTAGGTTAAATGAAAGACATCAAAAAATTGAAAAACTACAAGCTAAGTTTCTTGATAAAAAAATCTCTCTTGCTGAATATGTTGAGAAGTTCTGGTCACATTTACAGGATGAAATAAGGCTAAGTGAAAGTGTAGAACTTCAAACTGATATTGTTGAGATAGAAGGTAAGAAAACTCAGGTTAGAGTATTAAAGTTTGGCATGTTTCAAATGTATTTTAAAACTTTAGATGGACGCACAGGTTATGCAGCAAGAGATAAATCTAAAGATCTGTGGGCATATAAGATTTTAAAAGACTCTAAACTAGAAAGCGGAATAGATATGCTTATTTCATCTAAGGAGAAGCAGGTAAAAGGAGGAGTTTATAAGCTCCCTATTTTCATAAGTAAAAATGGGCAGGAGATTTTTTAATGAAGGCTTTATTGATAGTATCAATTATTCTAAGTTCGAGTTTTGCTTTTGGTGAAGAAAATGCTTCTTATCAAGAGGAATTTATTTTTTTAAAAAACCAATTAAAGTCTATTAAAGATAGAAAATCTAAGACGGTTAAACAGTTAAAAGCAATGGAGCTTGAGTTAACACGAAAAAATACAGCTTTAGGAGCTAGTGTGGCTAAGTACTCTGCACAAAGAGATGTATTGCAAACTAGGCTTTCAAAATTCGATGAGAACAGGTCAAGTAAAGAATTTAGTGAAAAGAAAATTAATGTAGTTAAGGATCAAATGAAAGAAGTTGCTCTTAAGCATAGTTTAGGATCTGAAAATTTTGAGACTCTTAATCAGGGATTTATTAACTACTTAAAACAAGGTGCCTCAATACATAAAAAAGATGAAGTTGCGTTTAACAAAGAGGGTGTAGAAGTTAAAGGTGAAAGCCTTAACTTTGGCCATACAGCAAGTTTCTTTAAAGAGAATGGGATGTATCAATCTCTTGTGAGAGGAAAAACTCAAGAAGGTTTATACTTTGGAAGTTTAAATATCAAAGAGCCTAAAGTAACAGAAGGTCAGAGCTTATTTATTCCGATCGAATTTAAAGATGGCAGTGTTTCTGTAGCAAAAACGTTCTCAAGTGTTTTAAGTGAAAAACTAGAGGCTGGTGGTGCGGTAGGCTACATTATTATTCTTTTAGGCTTTATTGGGCTTGGGGTGGCTTTTATACGTTACGGTCTAATTAATATCTACTCAAAGTTTGATGACTTAGCAGTTAGAGAAATTGTTAAGCATGCTCAAAAAGGCAATATCGATAAAGCAAAAGAAGTTCTTTATAAACAGAAGACAGATCCTATTACATATTTTATTGATACACTGTTTGTAAACAGACATAAAGATGCAGAAGTATATGAAGCAATAGTCATTCATGAAATATCTAAAGTTCAGTCTAAAGTTAGTAAGTACGGTCCTTATCTTATAGTACTAGCAGCTGTTGCGCCTTTATTAGGTCTTCTTGGAACGGTTACGGGAATGATTGGTACTTTTGAAATGATCACTGTGCACGGTACTGGTAATCCAAAGATTTTATCAGGTGGTATTAAAGAAGCTTTAGTTACGACTCAAATGGGCTTAATTGTAGCCATACCCTGTATTCTAGCAGGTAATTTCTTAAGCTCTAAGGCAACAAAAATTGTAGGAAAATTTGAAGAAGTAGCCTCTTCAATTCCAAAGGTATAAATAATGTTTGAGGTTTTTCGTTCAACATTTGATCAAATTAATTCAGGGGGAGCTGTAATGTGGTTTCTAATAGCCTTAAGCTTCCTTATATGGGCGCTTATTTTTAACTACTTACTTGCACTTAATTTAGATCAAAATGGCCTTGAACAAGGAACTTACTTTAAGGATTACATTGATTTTATCAATAATGTAGAAACTAAAAAATCTTCTCAAGCTATAGATATTATAACGACAAGAATCAGTTTGGATGAGAAAATAATAAAGTCTTTAATTGCTGTAGCGCCTTTGTTAGGCCTGTTAGGTACTGTTGGTGGAATGATTGAAACCTTTGCCTCGCTTGAGACAATGGAGATGTTTAAGCCTAGTGGTGGAATCGCAGCTGGAGTTTCACAAGCCTTATTAACAACTCAGTTTGGTTTAATAGTGGCAGTACCTGCACTTTTATTTTTAAAATATGCAGAAAAAAGAAAAAACCAATTCCTTGATAGTGTGAAAAAAGTACTTTCTGAAAGGGTAAAGCTAAATGAAATTTAAGGTTCGAAAAGAAGAAGTGCAGGATCAAGTCGATATGTCTCCACTTATTGACATGGTTTTTATCCTTTTAATATTTTTTATGGTAACAACAACTTTTGTTAAAGACATGCAGGTTGATTTAAATAGACCTGGTGCTTCAAGTGCTGAGATTAGTTCAGATAAATCTATTAGAGTTACGCTAGATAGCTCGAAGAAGATTTACTTTGATGGCCAAGAGGTAGAGCTTTGGGCTCTTCAGGGTCTTTTAAGAAATACTTTAAAAACTAGCGACTCAAAAGATGTTTTAGTTATTACAGACTCATCTGTTTCAGCTCAAAGTCTTATTGATGTTATTGATCAAATTAGATTAGCTGGAGCAGAAAACGTTGGTGTTGCAACTGAGCAACAGCAAGGGTAGTTGAGAAAAGGAGATAGAAGTATGAAAATTAGAAGTTTATTTTTAGGTGGTTTTTTAGGAGTACTTGGAGTAGTTAGCTTATTTGCACTTATAAATTCATCAATTGATAGAAGTAAGAAGGCTAGTAAAAGAATTGTTTCAAGCTTTGAAACAAAAAGAATTGAAAAGCCTAGGCCAAAAAACTTAGCTAAGAAAAAACCTAAGAAAAAATCTAAAAACCTGTCTCCTGATTTAAGTAACATGTTAAAGGGGATGAGTTTTGGAATACCAGCATTTGAAATTGATTTTGCCTCAGGAAGTGATTTTTTAAATAATGGTAATTATGTTGATGGATCAAAAGTGGATCAAAAACCAAAACTATCATACAGGCCTGAGCTAAGTTTTCCGTCTGAGGCGTTGTCTCAAAATATTAGTGGTTATGTAACTTTTGGGATTTTTATTGATGAAAACGGTGAGCTTAAGAAAGTCGATGTTATCGAAAGTTCTCCTAAAGGTATTTTTGAAAATGTAGCAACAGAGAATATAAAAAAATGGAGATTTAAGCCTGCAGTTCATAAAGGTATTAATGTTGCTACATGGCAAGAGCAGCGAATAGTCTTTAATGCTGAGGAATCATAGATGCTAAACTTAATTCTTAGTTTCTTATTAAGTACAGTAGCTGCAAATGATTCTTTAGAGTTTAGAGTACAATCTTTTCTAAGAGCTGGTAACTACAAGGAAGCACTTAAAACACTAGAAACTAGTAAGAATCAGACCCCAGTTTATTACAGGTTAAAAGGTCAAATTTTACTTGGAATGAGCGATCAGCAAGCGCTTATATACTTAAAAAAATCAATTTCTCTTGATTTTAATAAGGCCACAGCTCTTTTGTTATCACAGGCTTATTTAAAAAATCAAAGAAATTTAGAAGCTGAAGAGATTTTAAAAAAAATTAAAGAAAACTCAATCCAAAAAGACCTACTGATGGCGCAAGCTATTTGGCAACAAGGAAAAAAAGCACAAGCTGTAAACTGGTTGGTTGAGACCACTAGCCATGAGTATGCTGACTATGACTTGATTGAACGGCAGAAGTATTTTTATTTATTTAAAATGGGTAAGATTAAAAGAATTTTTGAACTATCAAAGTTGTATTTAGAAGATAGCCGAAATTCTATTGAAGTTGGGTTGCAGGTGATTTCACTTCTAAAAGAAAAAGATATGTACTTAGCCGAGCTTTTTTTTGATCAGGTTCTTCTTATAAGGCCGAAAGATCCGTTGCTACTAAGAGAAAGAGGGATTTTTGAATTAGACAAGGGGAGAGGGTATTTGGCAGCTGACTTTTTTGCTAAGGCTGCTCATTTAGATAAAAAGTATAGTTTTGATGCTGCTGCAGCATACTTAAGTATTGGTCAGCACTCTCAAGCACTGTTTTTTAATCGCAATATTAAAGATACAAAAAAGCGATTAGTTCAACTCTTTACCATACACTTAGATGCTCAAAGGTATGAAGAAGCGCTTTCTCTTAAATATGAACTAGAAAAGTATAAACTTCTTGATCAAGGTAAAGTATCGTATGCTTTAGCCTACGCTGCGTTTAAAGCAAAAGACTATAAGGCTTTTGATGATTGTTTTACGAGAGTAACATCTCAAGTGTATTTAAATAAAATACTTAAGTTAAAAGAAATTATGGACTCTTGTGAAGAAGAAATGGGGAACAGATGCGCTTTCTCATAGTTTTTTTTATACTAAGTTTTTTTAATATAGCTCAAGCTAAAACTAAAACCCTTCCTGGATACTTACAAGTTTATCTTTTTAAAGGTAATAGCTTGCCTCAAAAATCAAAAATTTATTTTAAAAAGAATTTAGAATCTAAGCCGATTAAGAAAGAAGTTTTTCTTGGTTTTCTTGAAGAAGAAGTTCTTGAAAAAGAAGTGTATGTTTCTGTAAATAAAAAAGGTCCTTTTCATAAAGTTAAAATTGTAGCTGGTGAGCGTAGTCAAATTTCATTTGATTTAAGTAAACTTAAAAAACTTTTATCAAAGCATGATTCTTTCCAAGAAACTTTAGAGATTTCAATTGAGAGTACCGAAGAACTTAAAGGATCAATAAGTTCTAAAGAAACAAGCTCTCCTATTGTTGGAGCAACTGTCTTTTTAAACGGTTCAAGTATACAGGCAAAGACAAATGAACAGGGTGAATTTAAAATTAGAGTTCCTAAAAGTAAAGAATTCTCTCTTTCAGTCTTTCATAATAATTATAGAGCTAAAAGTTATGACAATTTATCGTATAAAAGCTTAAAAACTAATAATAAGCTTGAGCTTTTACCAGCTATGGGTGAAATGTCAGAGGTTGTTGTTCTTGCTCCAAAAACTAAAGGCTCAATTGAAGATCTTTTAAAGCAACGAAGAAACGCCTCTTCAGTCTCCGTTTTTATTGGTTCAGAGCAATTTGCAAAAAATGGTGACTCCAATGCAGCTTCTGCTTTAAAAAGAGTTTCAGGGCTTAGTCTAGTTGAGGGTAAATTTGTATATGTAAGGGGTTTAGGTGAGCGCTACTCAAGTACTGTTTTAAATGGAACTATACTGCCAAGCCCTAACCCTTCTAGAAGAGTCGTGCCTTTAGATCTTTTCCCGACATCACTCATTGAAAGTATTTCTATTCAAAAATCATACTCTGCTGATAAGCCTGCGCAGTTTAGTGCAGGTTTAGTTGAGATTAAAACAAAATCTATTCCAAATAAAAAAAGCTACTTTAAACTCTCAACATCTTTTGGAGCCTCATCTGATGATATTTTAGGTGGAAAGGAAAGTGGGTTTTCTTATAAAGGTGGTGGCAGTAGTGATTTGTTAGGATTTGATGATGGCACAAGAGCACTACCAAAGGAAATTAGAGAGATTAGAAAAAATGGTGTTCCTATTAAGTACAAAGATCCAGACGACTGGTTTGGTGATGGAACGGGTTTTACATCTGAAGAGCTTTCAGCGTTAGGTAATTCCTTTTCAAATATTTATAATACGACAGAAGAAAAAATTGGTCCTAATTTTGGTATTTCAGCTGAAGGTGGAAGAAGTTATAAGTTTGGAGCGAATAAAACAGGTTTTGTATTAAAAGGCTTGTACTCAAACAACAGTGATTTTGATCAACAGATCAACAGAGGTTATGTTGTGACATCAGATGCAAATGACCTTTCACTTGAAAGAGAAGATAACGTCCTAGAAACAAGCTTTAGGTACAACACTGGGGGAGTTTTTTCTACTGGTGTTGAACTTCTTAAAAGGCATAAGCTTGAATTTAACTCTGTGATTACAAGGTCAACAGAGAACAAGACAGAAATAGTTCTAAGAGATGCTATAGCTAATGAAGAAGATAGCTTTAGAATCACAAGATTAGACTGGGAAGTTAGAGAACTTTTTAATCTGCAGTTTAAAGGTGAGCATTATTTATACGAAAATTTTAAAGGCCCAAAACTGAGTTGGTTTTGGTCACAGTCAGAATCTTCTCGACTTAGACCGGATAGTAGAGAGTATAGGTATAGTTTAGATACGAATGAATTTATTGATAGAGCTAATGGTAATGCACGTATTTTTAGTGATCTTAATGATATTGCTAAAGACTTTAGTGCAAAGATAAGCTCTAAAGTGCAACTTTTTTCATGGTTAGAATTAAATCCAAACTTTGGAGTTAGAATTTTAGATAAAGAAAGAGAGTCGTCAACACAGCGTTTTACTTTCTTTAGACAAGATACAGCTGGTGATGTTTCACTCTTTGATGATCTTGAAGAGATCATTAGCCCTGAGAATATTGCATCGGGTGCTTTTCAGCTTAGAGACTCAACCTTAGCTACTGATAACTATCGTGCTTTTGAAGAAAACAATGCTGCTTTCTTAAGTTTAGAGACAAAGTTTTTGATTTCAAAAGATTCTGCTTTTCATATTTATTCTGGAGCTCGCTATGAAGATCATGAACAACAAGTTGGTGCTTTTAATATTGTAGATGGAAGAGACTCAACTGATCAGTCGCGAATTGATCAAAATGAGGTATTCACAAATTTTGGAGCAAAATATCAAATTAATAAAAAAGCGGGGTTAAGGTTTGGCTTTAGTGAAACGGTTGCTAGGCCAGACCTTCAAGAATTTGCGCCAATTATTTATTTTAATGATGAAGAAAATGTTTTAGAACAAGGGAACCCTGACCTAGAGATAGCGCAGGTTAAAAATATAGATTTAAGGTATGATTATTATTTTACTCCAAAAGAGTTTGTATCTTTAGGAGTTTTTAGAAAAGATATAACTAAGCCTATAGAGACAGTTACTGTTATTGGCACTGAAGATATTAGAACATTTAAAAATACTGATTCAGCTTTAAATGATGGAATTGAATTTGAGTTTAGAAAAAGGTTATTCTCTAACTTTTACATAAGTGGAAACTTTTCTTTAATAGACTCAAAAGTAAATATAGGAGCAGAAAATGCTGCTGCAAGCACGTCTTTATCAAGACCTTTACAAGGCCAATCTCCTTATCTAATAAACAATAGCCTTGAGTATTCAAATAGAAAGTGGGGATTAGATTCAGCTATTAGTTATAATGTTGCAGGAAGAAGGATTTCAGAGGTTGGTGCATTCGGGAGCCCTGATATATATGAGGAACCTTTTGAGCAGCTTGATTTTACTTTAGTTAAGAAATTGAATAAAAAAGTATCAATAGGGTTCAGAGCACAAAACCTTTTAAATCCAGATGCTGAAAGAACACAAGGTGGGTTTTCTGTTAGGTCTTTTCAAAGAGGGAGATCTTATTCAATATCTCTTTCAGGGTCTATATAGTAAATTCAAGTCTTGCTTATAAATTAAACTCTGACTCTGTTTTACGTGGAGGTTAGAGCGGGCCTGTTTTATGGTGTTTAGCCAGGGGAGTGTAACTTATATGAAGAAAGCTTATTTTTTATTTTTAGTCTTATCATTATCTTTTTTGTCTTTTTCTTCGCAGGCTTGTGATAGCCCTGCAAGAGATAGAGACCTTTTTGCACTCTTTTATGTAGATAATCAGCCTACAACTTGGAGATCTGTTCTTAGCAGAACTTATGTTAAAGATAGAGGAACAAAAATTTTAGTTTATGCTAGAAGCTCTGTTTCAAGTTCAACAGTTGAGTTTAAAAATCAAACTTATAGAATCGGGCAAGTGAGTTTTTGTAATAAAGGAAACTCAAAGATTACTGTGACTCATCCAGAGCACGGGGAACTCCAAGTGACTCGAAGAGGCAGGGGAAGTGAAAGTTATATTGAGCTAAAAAGAGGAGCTTTTTTAACATTCAGACTTAGGCCTATTCAACACACTTTAGACAGACGACCTAATTAGTTTGTTTTCTTTTTTGATAACTTAGATGAGTCAGTGGACAGCTACTTTAAATAACGAGCAAAAAGATGCTGTTCTTCACACAGAAGGTCCACTTCTTATTTTAGCTGGCGCAGGTTCTGGAAAAACAACAGTGCTTGTTTCAAGAACTGGTAATATTATCTCAAAAGGCTTAGCAAACCCTGATCAAATATTAGTCTTAACGTTTACCAATAAAGCTGCAAAAGAGCTTAAAGAAAGAGTTTCTAAAAAGTTAAACTTGGGTAAGAAAAAAATCTGGGCAGGGACTTTTCATGGTTTTGGTTTAGAGTTTTTAAAAAAGAACCACCGCCTTGCTGATTTGCCTCAGCGCTTTGGTTTACTTGATGCAACTGATTCAAGATTCCTGATTAAAGAAATTATGGCTGATAAAAGGCATGATTCAAAAGCAGGTTTTGATCTTGAAAAGCTTCAAAACCTTATGGGAAGTATTAGAGCTGGAAAAACTATAAGTCCAGATATACCTGAAGAATACCAAGAGATGGCTCACTGGCTTTTGCCAAATTATATATCTAGAATGCACTCCTTAGGTTCTGTAGATTTTGATGGACTCTTATTAAAGCCAATAGAACTTTTAGAAGAAAATGAGAATTTATCTCTTAAGTATAAAAATAAGTTTAAGTACATCATGGTTGATGAGTTTCAAGATACGAACAACATCCAAATGAAACTTATTATGGCTTTATGTAATCATAAGAAAAATTTGGCAGTAGTTGGAGATGATGATCAATCAATTTATGGCTGGAGAGGAGCAGAGATTAAAAATATCTTAAACTTTCCTAGGCTTTTTTCAGATTGTGAAGTTGTAAGACTTGAAACTAATTATAGGTCTACACCTGAGATTATTGAGTTAGCAAATGCTGTGATTTCTGAAAATGAGGAGAGACATGAGAAGAAACTTCTTCCTCAAGAAAAAGTTCAAGCAGGCTCCCTTCCTGAACTTCTAGTTTATGATAATGAAGAAGTTGAGTGTGAGGAAATATCAAATTTGATTGCTAAGTATTTAAGAGCTGGAACTAAAGCCACAGACATTGCTGTGCTTTTTAGATCAAACTCTCAAGGAGCACTTCTTGAAGGTTATTTAAGACAAGCTCGAATTTCTTATGAAATGACTGGAGGCCCGGCCTTAATCGATAGAAAGGAAGTAAGAGATGTTCTTTCATACTTACGTGCAGCTTTTTTCCCTAATGATATTTCACTTAGGCGTGTTTTAAATGTTCCTGCGCGCGGTATAGGGGACACAAGTGTACACAAGATCATTGATTATCAAAAAGAAAACAACATAGATTTTATTAAAGCTTTAAAACTTTGGAGACTAGCGGAAGTAAACCCAAAGACAGGAGAGTCAATTCAAGGTTTTTTTGAACTTTTAAAAGTGATAAAAGAAAAAGTTCTTAATACTAATAAAAAGTATGCAGATCTTTTGCCTGAAATTTTTAGTGAGATTGGTTATAAGGCTTATGTTTTTGGGGCATACAAAGACGGAGCTACAGCAAAGAGAAAGTGGCAACTGGTTGAGATTCTTGGAAGAATTTTAGACGGGTTTGTTAAAACAAATCCAAAAATTTTAGTGGCTTTAAAAGATTTTATTGATGCTTTAAGCCTTAGGGAAGTTGATTTAAATGAAGATAAAACAGAAGCAAAAGTTCAGCTCCTTACCTTTCACGCTAGTAAGGGCTTAGAGTACCCTGTTGTCATCTTAATGGGAGTTGATGAAGGGCTCATACCTCATGAGACTTTAGGGCATAATATTAGTGAAGAAAGACGTCTCTTTTATGTAGGTGTTACAAGGGCACAACAAGAGCTTATTATGACTCGAGCTAAAATAAGGCAGAGGTATGGAAGAAAGCGAGAGACCTTTGCAACAAGGTTTTTAAGCTCAGTCCCTGAAAACCTTTATAATGTATATGAAGGAGGCTTAAAGCCAGTCACAGAAGAGCAAAGAGTCGATATGCTTGCAGACTTATATAAAAAGCTTAACAAGAGTATAGAGGAAGATGAGAGCTTATAAATAAGGCTTTATAATTTTTTTTAATGCCTCTAATTTCTGGTGTTACTTAGTTAATGAGATATTACAGCCTAGGTAAAAACCCATTGTGGCACCAGTCTTTTTTATGTACCTTTTCCTTGTAGGGAGGGGGACCAGGGGTGAAAACAAGTTTAATAACTTTATTTTTGGTCTCCTTATTTTCACTCTCTTCATACGCATCAAGTAAAACATATTACATTGGACTATCTGGTATTGATTTAGAAGATTTCAAAAAATCTTCTTTTGTTGAAGAGGTCATTAAAGAATTCCCGTTTTCAAGAGTTATAAAAATTAAAACCTCATTTATTAAAGATATAAAAAAACTTAGAACTGTTGATTATGTAGAAGAAGCTGAATCTGCAGTTGTTCTAGATGAGCGCTCAAAATTTAACAGTTTAGATGAAATCGAAAGTGATGCTGAGCCAGTTATTTATGGAGATTACCCTTGGGGTGTTGAAAGAGCTAAAGCTCCTAAGGTGTGGGCTAATTATAATGTATACGGAGAGGGTGTAAGAGTTTTAGTTTTAGATACTGGAATTCAAAAAACACATCCAGCAATAAGTGATAGAATTATAGAGGCAAGAGATTTTACGGATACTAAGCCAAATAAATATGTACCTTTTGCTTATCATGATATTCCAGGACATGGCACACATGTAGCTACTACTATTGCTGGAAATGGTTTTAATAAGCTCTTTGGTGTTGCTCCAAATGCTAGTTTATATATTGGAAAAGTCTGCGTTTATTTATGTCGAATTGATGCGATCTTAGGAGGCTTAGATTGGGCAATTAAAGAAAAGTTTGATGTTGTTAACATGTCTTTTTCTGCTCCAAAACTTCCTATTAATACCATAGAAAGGATGTTTAAAATACTAGAAGAAAATAACACTCTAGTGGTTGCCTCCGCTGGTAATGAAGGAAGAACGATGGGTCACAGTATCGCTTACCCTGCAGCGATTAAAACAGTTCTTGCTGTTGGAGCAAGTGACGAAGATAATAAGCACTCAAGTTTTTCTAGCCAAGGAGTAGAAGTAAGCCTTCTTGCACCAGGTAAAGATATCCTTTCTGCCTCTCCTGTAAAGGGTCCAGAAAGAACTGATCTCCTTATTAAGGCTTTATCAGGAACATCGATGGCAGCTCCTCATGTCTCAGGGGCAGGGGCTTTGATTAAAGAAAAATTTCCTGAAATGAAAGTAAGTGAGATAAGAAAAGTTCTTAAGCAATCTGCGGTAAAATCTGTTGAGTCTCAAACTTTTCCCAGTTTTTATGGAAGTGGAGTTCTTAATCTAGAAAGAGCGTTTCACATGCTTTATAATGAGTAATTAAAATAAATATGTATTGTACTGATTTTGTAGTTAACCATATATTTTTCGAATTTCTATTTTAATTGAAGGTGACATACGCCCTGTTTCAACTAAATTTCCCATTTTATGAAGTTCGACTAACTCTGGTGCTTCTTTTATATGGAAAACAATACCTTTTTCCTTTCCTAAAAAACGGTCTTGTTTACTTAATAAATGAATAGTTTTGCCTTCAAATAAGATTTTACTTATACAAGGAGTTTCGACAATTGGTAATAAAAAAGCTGTATAGCTTTTGCCTGGAGTGTGCCCTTTCTTTTCATAAATTTCAAAAAAAGAGAAAATACTCACAACCGATTTATTAGTCTTTGCTGCAACATCAGTGTTATCATGATATTTTTCTAGTAAGGGAATTAGTTTTTCAATAATGTCAAATTCTTGAAAAATTTTGTCGGCTTGAACCTGCATTCGTCTTGAAGCAGACCCCTGACTTTTAGCCTCATCGTTATATCTTTCTTTTATGAGTTTGCGTTCTTCCCTTTTAGTCTCAAGTTCAGTTTTAAAAGTTTTAATAAGATAATGAACAAACTTTATTTTAAAATCCTGGTCAAAAATAGTCATATGCAATTTTCGATTAATAAGGGAGCGGTCGTCAAATAAAGAATGGGCTTTAGTATAAGCTTTTTTTAATCTCTAGGATGCAATCTGGATTTAAAAGTGTAGAAGTATCACCAAGATTTTCATCTTTAGTTGCAACCTTTCTAAGTAGTCTTCGCATGATTTTTCCAGATCTAGTCTTTGGTAAATCCTTAACAATCACAAATTTCTTAACTTTTGAAAAAGAGCCGATCTTTTCTTTTATAGCTTCATTTACTTTATTCTCTAAAACCTCACTTGAATCTGTTGAAGAAACAATTCCAAAAGCAAGAAGAGCTTGCCCTGTTGTTTCATCAGGTATGCCAACCACAGCAGACTCAATAACAAGGCCTGATTTATTTATAACATCTTCAACTTCAGCAGTTCCGATTCTGTGGCCAGAAACATTTACAACATCATCAATTCTTCCAATGATTCTATAATCTCCATCATCATCTCTTTTTGCACCATCTCCAGTGTAATAATACCCTGGAAAGGGTTTCATATAGGTTTCAAGGTACCTATTGTGGTCATTTAAAATAGTTCTAGCAATACCAGGCCATGGTTTTGAGATGCACAAAATACCTTCTTGGTTATTGTCATGAACAACGTTAGCATTTTGATCAAGTAAGGCTGGGTTTATTCCACTAAGTGGCTTTGTTGCTAGACATGGCTTTGCTTGTGTTTTTCCAGGTATATTTGAAATCATTACACCGCCAGTTTCTGTTTGCCACCAAGTATCAACAATCTCACACTCTTTCTTTCCAACTATGTCATTATACCACTGCCAAGCTTCTAGATTAATAGGTTCTCCAACTGAGCCTAAAACCTTTAAAGAGCTTAAGTCAGAGTTTAAAACCCAGTCATCACCAAGACATTGAAGACTTCTTATTGCTGTAGGAGCTGTATAAAAATGACTCACCTTATATTTTTCAATCACTTTCCAGAATCTGTCAGGATTTGGGTAGGTGGGAACTCCTTCAAACATCACTTGAGTTGCTCCATTTAAAAAAGGTCCATAAAGAAAGTAGGAGTGACCCGTGATCCAACCAATATCAGCAGTACACCAGAAAACATCATCATCTTGAAACTGAAAAACTTCTTTAAAAGTAAAAGCTGACCACACCATATAACCGCCAGTTGTATGCACAAGACCTTTTGGTTTTCCAGTTGAGCCAGAAGTGTATAGAATAAAAAGAGGGTGCTCGGCTTCAACATAAACTGGCTCAAAGGTGGTAGGCATACCTTTAACAAAGTCAGTATAAGAAATTTGATTTAAACCACTTTGCTCGTTTGCACTCGTATCTGAATTATCAACAAACACAAGGTGACTTAAATGATCTAGGTCTTTACTGGCTTCTTGAGCAACACCTAATAAATCAATTGTCTTATTGCCTCTATAACAAGTCTTTGCAGTGACGATGAGTTTTGTTTTTGAATCAATAAGTCTTGATCTTAAAGCTTCTTTTGAAAAGCCTCCAAAAACAATCGTATGAACAGCTCCAATTCTAGAACAGGCAAGACTTGCAAAAACAGCTTCTGGTACCATAGGCATATAAATGGCAATAACATCACCCTTTTTAATGCCACTTTCTTTTAGTGCATTGGAAAACTTAGAAACCTCAGTTAAAACCTCATTATATGAAAAACTTTTCTTTAAACTGTTATTGAGCTCATTAGGTTCCCAGAAAAAAGCCGTCTTCTCACCAAGTCCAGCTTCGATATTTCTATCAAGTAAGTTTTCACATATATTTAATGAACCTTCTTTAAACCAAGTTATATCCCCTTTTTCAAAGCCGCCACTAAGCTCAGATTTAAAGTCTGTTTTCCAAGTAAATTCTTTTGCTAAATCACTCCAATTGCTTGCTTGATGAGAGTTCATTTTTGCCCCTTTTTTGTGCTCTAAAAGCTTATGTTATTTCTTATTGCTAGCTTGTCACTAAACTCCGTGTCTATAGTGATTAAAATACAGGAGAGAGCCTTGATGAAGACTGGGGGCCTCTGATAGATTACTTTTCGTGACTGAACAAGAATTTTTAGCTTCAAAAAAGCTTTCAGATTATAAGCCGTTTTTTCCAATTCATATTGAGAAAAATGACTTTATTGTAAAGACTGCTGATAGTGAAGATGAGCTTATAAAAACCTTTAAACTTCGCTACGGAATTTATGGTGAGTTTTATAAAGATAAACCACCTTTGCCACTTGATATAGATGAGTATGACGCAAAAGCTGATCATATTATCGTAAAGAAAAAAAGCACAGGTGAAGTTATTGGAACTTATAGAATCCTTTGTTCTGACTTTACTAAAGACTTTTATACCGCAAGAGAGTTTAACCTTAAAAATTTATTGGATTTAGAGGGTAAGCTTGTTGAAATGGGTAGGGCTACGGTGAGTAGTGAGCAACGCTCAGGTGTTGTGATTACTCTTTTATGGAGAGGAATTGCAGACTACATTCTGGGTATAAAAGCAGACTATTTATTTGGGTGCGCTACACTTTGGACACAGGATCCAAAAGAAGCCGCACTTGCATATCACCTTTTTAAGACTAAAGAGCTTCTTTTTAATGTAGATGTTGAGCCGCTCCCTCAAAATATTCTTAACGGGACTAAAGAAGCTTATGAGAAACTTAAAGGTGAAGGGTATGATTTAAATGAAGTTGAGCGTTCTCTGCCCCCTCTTTTTAAATCCTATATGAAGGCTGGAGCTAAGTTTTCAGGAATCCCTGCTAATGATAAAAAGCTTCAATCAATAGACTTCTTATCTATTCTAAAAATCACAGATCTAAGTCCAGCCTTATCAAAGAAATACCTTTCTTAAAGCCTTCTTAGCCTTAAAGTTTTATAGGCTTTTAAACCGATATAAAGAGCATGAGAAATCCTAGAGTTTTTATATGTTTTTTATTTTTTTGGTCGCACTTAAGCTTTGCTGAAGAGACTTGTGCGTATAAGGTTAAAGAAGGGGACTGGGTTGCAAAGATCTTAAGAAGCCTTGGCTCTAAAGATCCCTTTGGTGATAAGTCTTACTTTAAAACAGTTAAACTTAACCAAAAGAGCAAAGCAAACATTCATAAGCTAAATAAAGGTGATGAGATACTTATTCCGGTTTCTAACTTAAGTAAAGAGTCAAAAGACAAGCTCTGTAACCCAGGCTCTAAAGCTCGTGTAAATAAAAAAGTAGTTAAAGCTAAAGAAGAGACGAGAACTTACCGTGTTCCAGCATCTTTTAAGCCTCAAAAAACTGAAGTAAAAAAAGAAGTAGAGGCGTCATCAACAGAAGAAGATCCTTTTCCAATTTTAGAATATAAAGCTAAACTGCCGGCTGGCGGAGCTAAGTAGCAAATAAATAAAAAAGCCACTTTATTTTGAAGAAAGTGGCCTAACCAATTTTTAAAAAAGATTTTTTACCTTGAATTAAAGAGGTACAGTACCACCTATAGTTTTTAACACATCTGTGGCATCAACGAAAACACCTTCTTCTTCGCCATTGAGTATAAGTCCAACGCCTCTACCATCAACAAAAACGCCTTCTTCTTCGCCGTTAAGTATAAGTCCAACGCCTCTACCATCAACGAAAACACCTTCTTCTTCACCACTAATGATAAGATCTTTAGAGATTTGGATAGTTAACCCATCGTCATAAAATTTAGCAACATCTGCTAGAATAACTACTAGTCCGCTTCCCTCACCGGAGATTTCACTAAGAAGCTCTTCTAAATCAGCCTTTGGAGAAGTTCCTAGATCTATAGCATAAATTAAAACAGATTCTGTTCCTTTTAAAACTTTAAAAACGCTTCCTGTTTGTGCTGTAAATAGTAATTCTTTAACCTTGCCAGCTTCATCAATCAGAAGATCTCCAGCATCAGCAGGGTCAGAAGCATAACCAAAAACAGTAGTAGAAAATAGGAATAATAAAGCGAATATTGATTTTAACATGGATAAATACCTCTAAATAAAGTTGATTAAAGATAATATACTGAGGTGGGTAATTTAAAAGGATAGGGCGCTTAAAATGAAAATATTACTTACTACTGGTACTAATTAGGGGCCTTAAGAAAGAGGTTTTAACTCTCTTCAGTTAAAGAAAAACGAATAGAGTACTCACCCCATGCTGAAACAGCCTGTCCTTTAGAGTTAACAGCAGGATTAAAGCTTTCAGCTGTTTTAAGGGCCTCTACAGCGGCATCGTCTAAGAGCTTTGAACCACTTGATTTTGTTACTCTTACGTCTAAAACTTTACCAATCTTATCTACTAAAAACTTCATATAAACAGTCCCCTCAATTTGCATTTCTTCAGCTAGTGGAGGGTAGCTTGCATAGATTTTATTTGTTGAAAAAGGCTGAGCTTGAGCTGTAGAGCTTGATTTAGTTTTTGTAGTTTTATCAACAATACTTTCTTTTTCTAAAGCCTCAGTTTTGCTTTTTACTGGAGATTTTTCTTTTTTAGGCTTTGCAGAGGCTTTTATGTTTTCAGATTGATTAAGGTTTATATCAATTGACGTTGTTGGCTCAAAGGCCTTAGGTGTGTATGCCGTAAAATCAAAATTAAGTCGTAAATTTATAAAGCTTAATAAAAAGAGAGCATGCAAGATAAGTGCAAATATAAAGAAGAGGCTTAAGTTTCTTTGATGTTGTTGATTAGAAAAAAGTGGGCTTTTAAGATCTATAACCATAAACTAGTTGCCTCCTCCACTTTGTCCTTTTGTCTCAATCGTAACTTTTGAAACGCCAAGTCTCTTTGCTGTATCAAGGATCTCAACGATATTCTCAAAAGCTGTTCCTCTGTCTCCTTGAATCACGAGTGCTGTATCAGGTGAGTTCTTCTTAAAGGCATTAAGTTTTAAAGAAAGCTCTTCTTTTTTAATAAGCTCCTGACCCCAGAAAAGAGATCCATCTTTTTTTACCGATAGACTTTGTCTTTCAGTGATTGATTTTCCTGAGCTTGATCCAGGCAGTGCTACAGAGAGGCCTTGTCTCTTAACCATCGTAGCTAGAGAGAACATAAAAAAGAAAACAAGAATAAAGATACTATCTAGTAAGGGCACTAGATTTATCTCTACAGGTTTTCTTTTGGCTACAGCAATTTTCATAAAGGTTCCCTAGCTTCCTGCAAGTTCTTCAAAAAGAGTGAGCTCTTCTTCTAGTTTTTCTTGCTGAGCTTCACTCATTTTAAGAAAGTAGTTATGAAAGACTAATAGGAGAATAGAAATAGAGAGACCTGTGGCAGTTGTGATCAGGGCTTGAGAAAGTCCTGCCATCATAGCCGCAGGGTCACCAAGTCCTGAAGGGGCAATGCTTTTAAAAGAGGCGATGATTCCAAGAACAGTACCAAGGATTCCTAAAAGTGGAGAAATGGTAATAAGTGTTTCTAACCCCTTTTCAAAACGTCTAGTGGGTTTTAAAACCTGTGAGGCTAAAGATTCTAAGGTAAGAGGTTTGATGCGTTGGTGGCTCTCTAAACAGGCTTTGACGCAAATAAGGCTAGAGTCTTTAGATTCATTTGCCAGGTTTAAGGCTTCAGTGTTTTGTTTTTTACTTAAAAGCTCATAAACAGCTGCAACAAGCTGAGGCTCGTTGTTTCTAGATTGCTTAAACCAAAAAAAAAGCCTTTCTAAGATCATACTTACGCCAAGTACAGAACAGATTCCTAATGGAATCATTAAAGGGCCGCCAGATAACAAAAGATTACTCATCCTTAGTCTTTTAAGTCTTCTCAAATCAAGAGCCAAGAAAAGAGCCTAAAATTGACTAGTGATTATCATTTGGTTTTTATGTTGATCTGGAGCTTTATTATAAAAGCAAAAAGAGGGCTGTTTAAAACTAAAAAAGACTCTGTTAAGAGCCTTTTTAAATCAATTGAAGTAAATTTTGTAAATAATTGAAATTACTTAATTTCTTTATGAAGTGTGTGCTTTCTTAAGAAAGGATTGTACTTCTTCTTTTCTAGTCTCTCAGGATGTGTCTGAGCGTTCTTTTTAGTAGTGTATCTAGAAGGTGATTTTCCTAGTTTTCTAGCTTCTGTGCACTCTAAAGTGATGATTCTGATTTTGCCTTTTTTCTTAGCCATATATATACTCCGGTTATTGCCGATCCATTGGTTTAAACAATCAAGGTCGAGGTGTCAATTGGTTAGTTTTAAGAAGTAAAAACGCCTATAAAGCCTAGTTCGTAGGCTTTATAAATTTAAGAGTCATACGATCACTCTCGCCAATTTTCTTATACTTCTCCCTATCAACATCTCCTAGTCGATAAACTGGAGGAAGGGTCCAAACACCTTTTTCATAGTCTTTTGTATCCATAGGGTTAGCATTAATATTAGTTCTTGAGTCCATTAAAAACCCAGCTTTTTCAGCCATTTTAATCACTTCAGTTTCAAGCACATACCCTGATTTAGCCTCTGGATCTTGCTCTCTTCCAATAATTTCTCTGTGTTGAACAACACCTAAAACGCCACCAGGCTTTAAGACTCTAAAAAACTCTTTATAGATTTTATC
>CALLAU010000053.1 GCA_938002015.1 uncultured Bdellovibrionales bacterium | reverse complement strand
AGTTGCTGTTTTGTTGTTAGGAGGTTATGCTTGTTCAATAGTTCATTAAAATCCTTCACGCGTCTTGATTTTGTGGTATTACTATATCTTGAGACTCTAGTTTCCCAATAATGTGAACTTGTGAAACTAGTCAGCTTAGACATATCTCCTTGTGGTATGTCACTTTCATCATACACATCCACAATAATTAGTTCATCAAATCTTCGCATAAGTAGTTCAAAAAGTTTTTTAAGCTTAGACTTATCCTTAAGATCCCCAAGTCTAAAGATCCCGAGTTTCTGAAATTCCTTTGCTTTTTGAAATCTTATCTCAAACCTTAATAAGTTTTTGTTGAGATTGTATTGCTTAGCTTTATCATAAATTTTTATGACATAGTTGTGATAGTCAAATTGCTTTAGCTTGCCTCTACCATTGAATTGTTTATTATGATTAGCTCCTTTGTACTTATGCATCAACACATTCTGTGTGATTATTTGTTCTGCTTGAACAGGAGTCTCAATGTTTAACCCAAATTCTAGCTGGGTTAAATTTGCTTTCTCTATATCCGTGATCTTTGAGCCAATGTAATCCACCATCTCGCAGATATTACTGTAGCTAAAATCATTATGATTATGGGCTTCTAAACCACACTTGTCATTGTAGGCCTTATGCATTGAGTTAAATACAAATCCGAACTTTGAAGTAACCCTTACATCCATTGTATTAAAACTAGCCCTATAGGGATATTTTATTTGCCCTGTATGCAGCCCAAATAAAGTGTCTACCTCAGCAAAATTCTCTTGCTGACATACAAAGTGCTCAAACCTTGTTTTCTCCCTCCAAAAAAGTCTTACATAATCTACCATAACTCAGGAGTGTTTGAGTTAATAGTAGGCTCACTAAACTGTTGAAGTATTTCCGAATCTGGAGCAACTCTTCCAGCTTCTATCCAAGCATCTACTTCTTCTCTCTTGAAATAGATCTTTTTCCCTCCTGGGTTGTAGAATGGTAATTCCCTTTTACTTGTTATCTTATATATTGCAGATTTTGATAGCCCTAAATAATAAGCTAACTCATCTACTGTCATAAATTCTTTAAGAGGCTTTACTATCTCAGCCCATTCTTGTCTAATTTGTTGTATCTGCTCGTTAGTAAATACAATGTTTTGTGTCATTTCCATTATCTGAATGATTAAGGAATGTGCGCACATTCAGATTATTAATGACACAAAGAAACAGGACTGTTCTTCCCTAAAATTAGAAGTGTAATATGACTGTAAGGTAAAGTGTAAGGTGGGATTACCCTTTAAGTATATAATCAATTTCTAAAGCTAATTTTTCAGCTTTATATGATTGGTTTTTTCTCAATCTAGAGTTAGTAGTATTGTAATTTTTCTCTGTAAGTATGGTCCCTTGTTTAGAATAAAAGCGTTTAGAAGCCTCAATAGTTTTTGGCTTTAGTGAAGTGAAATAAGGTTTAATCTTATCTAGAAAAGTTACTGCCAGATAGTTTACACAATTAAACTTTATTACTATTTCTGGATGACTTGGATTGCCCAATAGTACATCTAAAAAATCCCTTTCTGAAACCACATCATAATCTATAATTTCTCTTTTGTCAAGGAGTTCATATAGTTCAATAAATACATTCTCTGTAAGTATCCCTTTATATCCAAAATAAGACAACTTTTCATCTGTTCTCTTTTTAGCATAGGGCTTTATCTGATATCTCACCAAAAGATGGTTCTCAATATATTTTAATGCTTTGGCTAACACGTGGTGATTAGGATATAGCATATCTGCTTTTAAAGACAAATAATGAAGCTCCTTACTTAAGTTCTGTAAGAGTTCTTTAGATGATTCTTCAGCTTCAGCTTTTTGGTATATAAGCCTATCTATAGCTTTAGTCGCCTCTTCAGCATTATTGAAGAGCTCTATGTTGTATTCCTTATAAAAATCAAATGTTCTAATTACCTCAGTAGGCTCAATATCCTCTTGATTAGCTAAAACAAAATCTTTGTAAACTAGTAAACCACTTTCAAGGTCTACACTAATGACTAGGTTTCCTAACATTTCCTGCTTGCCAACAAGAATCTCTTGCTTCAATGTATCTAGTTTGTTGACTTGAAGCAACTCTTGAAAGTAGTTTAATAAAGTATATGAGTGTTGTTGAGTCATAAAGTGTAGTATGACATAAAGATAAAATGTTTGACCTATGTTTGACCCATAAAAACAAAAAAGGCTTCATATTGCTATGAAACCTTCATTTTGCTCCCCCTCTTGGGCTCGAACCAAGGACCCTTTGATTAACAGTCAAATGCTCTAACCAACTGAGCTAAGGAGGATTATGTTTTTGTGAGTAGAATCTGTTACTTTCTACTAATCCTTTATGTCAACTTTTTAAGAACTTCTTTTTTTTCCTACTTGCCCTCTGATTAACAGTCAGATGCTCTAACCAACTGAGCTATTGAGGAGTGTTACTTTTGTAAGCGGTTGCAAATATACTGTTTTTTGATACTTGACAAAAAAAAATTGAAAAATTATATACTTTTTTTCCATTTTTCTATTTTCTGAGATATGAGCTATCTTTAATGACAAATTTTTCTTATGAATTCTCGATATCTTCTTCCTTTTTTTCTACTTTTTTTAATGAGTTTCGCTTTCGCTAAAACGGGATCCCTCCAAGCACAATCTTCTAAACAAAATCTATCTAAAGAAGAGCAAAAAATACTACAAATCGTAGAAAAGCGCACTACTGAAAGTATTGACTTTCTTGAAAAAGTAGTAAACATAAATAGTGGCACTCTCAATAGCGAGGGTGTTAAGGAAGTAGGAGCTATATTTTCAAAGGCATTTACAGATATTGGTTTTACATCGAGGTGGATCGATATGCCTTCTGAAATGGACCGGGCGGGTCATCTTTTTGCAAGTATTCAAGGGACAAAAGGAAAACGTTTACTCCTTATCGGACATCTAGATACTGTTTTTGAAGAGGATAGTGAGTTTCAGAAATTTGAAAAAGTAAACGACTCTGTTGCAAAAGGTCCAGGGGCTAACGATATGAAGGGTGGTAATGTCGTGGTGCTCTATGCTTTAAAAGCTCTAAACGATGCCGGAATGCTTAATGATGCTCAAATCACTGTTGCTTTTACAGGAGATGAAGAAAGTACTGGAAAACCGCTATCAATTAGTAGAAAAGACCTTATTGAGGCTGCCAAAAATTCTGATATTGCTCTAGGTTTTGAAACGTCTACAGGTTTTGATAATGCTACGGTTGCTAGAAGAGGCTCTTCTAACGGGAATGTGAGTGTTACGGGTAAAAGAGCACACTCGAGTGGCATCTTTCGCGAAAGCGTAGGAGCAGGAGCAAATTTTGAACTCGCGCGTATTTTAAACTCGTTTTATACAGAGGTGAGAGGTCCAGAATTACTTTCATTTAATCCCGGGATGATGTTGGGAGGAACGCTTATGGATCTTGAAGCTAAGCAAAGCAAAGGAAACATCTTTGGAAAAGGAAATGTTGTTGCACAGACGGCCTATGTGCAAGGCGGTTTGCGCTTTATATCTGAGGAACAAAAGGAACAAGCCCGAGATAAAATGAGAGCTATTGTTGCAAATAATCTTCCGCAGACAAGCGCTGTCGTTACCTTTGAGGATAGCTACCCTGCAATGAAGCCTACTCCAGAAAATTATGCACTTTTAGAAACATTGAGTAAGGTAAGCCAGGATATGGGAGGTCCCGCTGTTGAAGCCTACGATCCAGGAAAACGTGGAGCGGCAGATACCTCTTTTGTAGCAGCGTACGTTGCTTGTCTAGACGGCTTAGGAACTATGGGCACAG
>CALLAU010000052.1 GCA_938002015.1 uncultured Bdellovibrionales bacterium | reverse complement strand
ATACTCTTCTTCTGTTCTAAATCTGTAACCAAGCTCACCAAAAAAGTTTGTAACATCCCCTTGAACAAAGATGTACTTAGCACCTAAATCAGCAGAATATCTATTTCTAAAACCTGCAAAGTTATCTTTTTCCCAAAGAAGACCTGAGTATGCGCTAAGTTTAGTTGAAATAGCTCGATCATAACGAAGACCAAACCTTGAATATTCAGCAGATCTAAGTCCAGCTGTAATGTTATTTAAATAACTGCCCTCAACAGTGTAAGTGTTTTTCCCAGAAGCCTTAGCTAGGGTAGTTTTAATGTATGTGTTTTGTGCTTCAGAGTTTCCTTCTTGTAGAACAAGACCTGCCTCAGTATCACTTTTCCAGCCTCCAGCAAAAACTTGAGTAGACATTAACATTGTAGCTGTAACTAATAACAATTTCATTTTATGTAATCTCCTTTTGAAATATGTTTTTTATAAACGCCGAGTATCTAGGACTAAAGCCTAAAGTCAATAAACAGTTTTAGTGCAGAAAAAAAGCACAGATCTTGTTTTTTTTGATGTTTAAGCTCATCATCAAATAACCGGAGTTTATATTATGCATTTGTTAAGACGTCCTAGACGAAATAGAAAGTCACAAAAGATTAGAGAAGCTGTTGCTGAAACAAAGTGGTCCTCAAAAAACCTTATACAGCCTATTTTTGTTGCAGATAAGACGAGTGATATTTCTTCTCTTCCTGGTCAAAAAAGGTTTTCGTTAAAAGATTTAGAGGTTTTTTGTAAAAGCAGTTTAAAAACTGCTGATATAATGGGAGTTATTCTTTTTGCTGCAGTAGAGGAAAATAAAAAAACTAAGGATGCAAAAGAAGCTTTAAATTCTAATGGTTTACTGCCAACTGCTACAAAAATGCTTAAAGAGTTTTGCCCTGACCTTGAAGTGATTACAGATGTTGCTCTAGATCCATTCTCCTCAGATGGCCACGATGGAATTGTAGAAAATGGTAGAATTTTAAATGATGCGACTGTCGAGATTTTGACAGAGATGTCTTTAGTCCATGCCAAAGCTGGAGCAGACTGGGTGGGGCCTTCTGACATGATGGATGGAAGAGTTAAAGCAATTAGAGAGAAACTTGATTTAAGTGGTTATGAAAACACAAGTATTATGTCTTATACTGCAAAGTATGCATCAAGTTTTTATGGACCCTTTAGAGAGGCTTTAGATTCTGCCCCAAAAGAAGGGGATAAGAAATCTTATCAAATGGATCCTAGAAACTGGAAAGAAGCCTTACTTGAGTTAGATGAAGATATTTATGAAGGGGCTGATGCCGTAATGGTAAAACCTGCCTTATCGTATTTAGATATTATTTCAAAAGTTAAGACAGCAAGTTCGGTTCCTGTGGTTGCTTATAATGTGAGCGGCGAATATGCCATGGTAAAAGCAGCACATGATAAGGGCTGGGTAGATGGTGATGCTGTTCAAAAAGAGATCCTTACCTCAATTTTTAGATCCGGAGCTGATATAGTAATCACTTACAGTGCTTTAGACTATTAAATAATCGTAACATAATACTTTAAATAAACCTTCTTGTTTCAAATTGATACTGTGACATTTGCATGACAATTCGTTTTCATTTAGATGATAAGTTATTAATATGATTCAAATAGTTGTTGCTAACTTTTCTAAAACTGAAAAGCTTCAATCTGGTATTGAAGGTGCTCTTTTATTTGAAACGTGCCTAAGGCAAATGTTCATACTCTCTGAAGATCAATTTCAAAACAAAAAAAATGCTAAAGTATTCAAATCTGCTAAAATACTTAGAAACTTAGAGGCTATAGAATACCTTATTAAAGTTATTTCTGGTTTAGAATCTCCTATACTTGGCGAAACTGAAGTTTTAGGTCAATTCAAGAAGCAGGTTTTACCACAGTTAAAAGAACACAATGAGTTTAAGCCTGTTGTTGATTTTATCTTAAGTATTACAAAATTCGTAAGAACAAAGCATTTAAAAAGTCTGGGGTCTCAAACATATGGAAGTATGGTGAGGCGTGTTCTTAAAAGTGAAAAAAACGTTCTTTTTATAGGTTCAGGAGTTTTGGCGACTTCAATTCTTCCTTGGGTTTATGAATCAAAGATCTGTATGTTTTCTGTAAGAAACGTAGAGAAGTTTAAAAGTTCTGAAATTAGTGAGAAATACCAAAAAGTTAAAGCTTTTTCTGTAGAAGAGAAGTTAAATTATGACTTTCCATTAAGTGTTGTTGTTTGTGCTCCTATAAGTTCTAAAGATTTAGAAAAGCATTTGGAAAACGTGAATGTAGAAACCATTGTTGATTTAAGAGAGAACTCTGAGCAGGACGAGTTAAAAGTTCCAAAGACTAAAGCCTATAGGCTTAAAGAAGTTTTCACAGAAATTTCACAAAAAGAATCTCAAAGAGAAGTTATTTTAGATAATGTGAATAAAGATATTAAAGAAAGAATAGACACTAACTTTGTTAAGCACCGTCCTTTTGGCTGGGATGATTTGTGCGTCTAATAATTGGCTCTAGAAAGAGCGACCTTGCAAGACTTCAGGCAGAACTAGTTGAAGCTGCTATAAAAAAAAACTTCCCTGAAATTGAAATAAGTTTTTACCAAAAACCGTCGTTTGGTGATCTTAACCTTGATATGGATCTTACAAAAACACAGTCTAAAGGTGTTTTCACCTCAGATCTCCATAAAGCTTTAAAAGAAGGTTTATGTGATATTGTAGTACACTCATGGAAGGACCTCCCTATTGAGATGAATGAAGATACTGTGATAGCAGGGACTTTAGACAGGGAAGATAGTAGAGACGTTTTGTTTTTAAAACAGGGCTGGAGCGTTAAAAAAGACTTAAAAATTTTTTCATCGAGCCCAAGAAGAGAGTATAACCTTAAAACTTTTTTTGATTTCTTAGACTTAGAACAAAGCTTTGAAGTAACACCTGTAAGAGGAAACATACCAACAAGGTTTAAAAAGTTTCTAGAAGCTGATGTTGATGGTTTTGTTGTAGCGGCAGCAGCTGTAAAAAGACTCTATGATTATGATGATTTTAATAATGACAATCCAGGACTTTGGAATGAGATATTAAACACGAGTCAGTGGTGCATTCTCCCTGAAAGTATTTGCCCCTCGGCAGCAGCTCAAGGGGCTTTAGCGATTGAAGCCTTGAAATCTAGTACTGAAGTTTTAAAGGTTATTGAAAAAATAAATAACAATAGAGTACAAACTGAAATTAATGAAGAAAGAAAGATTCACAAATCTTTTGGTGGCGGGTGCCACTTAGCCCTTGGTGTGACAATTTTTGAAAATGATTTTGGTAAAACAACTTTTGCTTCAGGTAAGGTCTTTAAAGAGTTAGTAAACAGAAATGAGTTTGTTCCTAAAAAAACTTATCCTAGAAAAATTGATAAGCAAAAGATTTGGATTTCAAGTAAAGGTTTTAAAGCTAGAAGAGAAGAAAAGTCATTAGACTGTGATATGTTTAAATCTTCTAAACTTGAGACCTATGTTTTTACCCGGTCGGAGACTTGCCCAGAAGGTGCAGTATTTTCAAAAAGCAAGACTATATACACTTCTGGTCTTCGCTCATGGCAGAAGTTATTTAAGAAAGGCATTTGGGTTAATGGCTGCTTAGAGAGTTTAGGGCTTAGTTTTAAGCCTGATATGCCCTGGGAGAGTAATGAAAAATATTGGTTTACTAGATCTGGAGTTTCAGCTCCAAAAGGATATTCACTTAAAGAAAGCTATGATCTAGAGGGAGAAGTGCTTAAAGACTCATATGATGGGTGTGATTACTTTATTTGGATGAGTGGGGAGCTTTTTGTAAGTGAATTAAAGAAGAATCCGTGGTTAAAAGAGAAAACTCATTTTTTTGGTATGGGAAGATCTTATGATTATGTTAAAAATAATGCGCAAATCCAATTAGATAATGTATATCTTTACTCTAATTTAGAACAAATTATGAAAGACATTAGTTTAAGTTAGTAAAATGAAATCAAATTAAATCAAATAGAAGGTAGTACGTAGTGATGAATTTATCTGAAGAGTATTTTGAAAGATGTTTGAAAGTGGCGCCCGGCGGGGTTCACTCACCAGTAAGAGCATTTAAGTCGGTTGGTGGTACCCCTGTGTTTTTTAAGAGTGCAAAGGGTGCACACCTTACATCAGTTGAAAATGAAAAGTACATAGATTTTTGCCAAAGCTTTGGGCCTCTTCTTTTAGGTCATAGAGATGAAGAAGTTGAAGCAGTTGTTCACGAGATGGTAAGTACAATTTGGACGAGTGGAACCTGCGAGACTTACTCACTAGAACTTGCTGAGTGGATTACATCTCATGTTCCTCATGTAGAAAAACTTAGATTTGTAAGCTCTGGAACAGAGGCTGTGATGAGTTCTTTAAGGGTTGCAAGAGCTGTTACAAAGAAAGATAAGATTTTAAAGTTTGAAGGTTGTTACCATGGTCATGTTGATTCACTTTTAGTAAAATCTGGAAGTGGTTTGGCTGGAGAAAGCTCAGCAGATTCTGCAGGAATTCCAAGAGCAACAGCAGCCCAAACAATAGTTTGTCCTCTTGATGATACTCAAGCTTATATGAAATTAATTGAAGAAAATAAAGACGATCTTGCTGCAGTTATTTTAGAGCCACTTCCTGCAAACTTTGGGCTTTTAGAGCAAAGAGAAGAGTTTATTAAGACTGTTTGTGAAGAAGCTAAAAAGAGATGTATCTTAGTTATTTTTGATGAAGTGATTTCTGGTTTTAGAGTCGCTCTAGGTGGGATGGCTGAAAAATTAGGGATTACTCCGGATCTTGTCACGTATGGCAAGGTTATTGGTGGTGGTTTTCCAGTTGGCTGTTATGGTGGGAAAAAAGAGTTTATGGATCTTGTTGCTCCTTCAGGCCCTGTTTATCAAGCAGGAACTTTAAGTGCTAACCCAATTGGTATGATGGCAGGCCTTACAACTTTAAAAAAATGTAAAAGAGTTAATATTTGGAAAATTTTAGAGGAAAGACTCTTAAACCTTTCATCTAAATATAACACTTGGGCTAAAGATGAAGGTGTACATATGAGAATGAAAACATATGGATCACTTTTTTGGTTTTATGGTAGAGATGAGGAAATAAGAACTGTGGCAAAGATTTCGAAAAGTCATGGTGATGTTTATAAAGACTTCTTTAAAAAACTGATGGAGAGAAAAGTGTATTTAGCACCGAGTGGTTTTGAAGTAGCCTTTTTAGGTCTTGCTCATGATGAGGAAGTTTTAGAGAAATCTTTATCAGTATTTAAGGAAGCAAGTTTGTATGCAGAAGGCAAGTTATAAGAAAATAACTGCTGTTGTCTTATGGGCTAGCTTTACGCTTGCTCTTTTGTCGTGGTGGGTAGTTTTTGCTTTTAGGCAACTTAACCAGCTAAAGTCTTTAGGTCTAGATTTAGATGATAAAATATTAAGACATCAAAAAATGATCATTTATGAGGGAATTACACTGTTCTTTTGTTTAGGGCTTGGAGCTTTTTTTCTTTTATATTTTGTTTATGTTGAAAACTCTAGACTCAAAGAAAGGAGAGATTTTTTTTCAGCCTTTACTCATGACTTAAAAACCTCTATTTCTGTATTAAGATTAAAACTTGAGAAACTAATAGACTCTTCTCCTGAAATTGAAGAGGTTCAAAAAATTGGTACAAGGATTTCTATTCAGTTACAAAACGCTCTTCAAGTTTCATATTTTGAAGCACAAGAGCTTTTACTTGAAAAAATTCCAGTCATTATGGAAATAAATTATATACGAGGTCTATGGCCTGATTTATCTGTTAGTTTTAAAGGAGACCAGAGTATTTTAGCAGATAGGATCGCATTTAGAAGTATTGTTAATAATATTATTCAAAATGCTGTTGAACATGCCGGAGCAAAAGCTATTTATATAGAGCAAAAAGCTGAAGAGAATATGGTAGTGATTAGTTTTTCAAGTGATGGTGAGAGATCTCATGATTTTAGTGAGACTGAAATAAAAACAGGAGTTTTTCGAAGAAGATCAGAGGAAGGATCAGGATTAGGTTTAAAAATTTCTAAGAAACTCATTAACAAGATGGGTGGGAGAATGAATTTTTCTAAAAGTGTAGAGAATCAGCTTATTGTAAATCTTATATTAAAAAACAGTGAGGTGTCCTAAATTATGCATCACGGTTTATATGTTGAGGATGAACTTGTATTAGCAAGTTCAATTAAAGAGTCTCTTGAGGAGAAAAACTTAGAAATAACTCATGCAACAAGTGTGAAAGAGGCAATAAATCTTATTAAGCAGAACACATATAGTTTTTATATTCTTGATATAGGTCTTAGAGATGGTGAAGGTTACGAGATTGCTGAGTATTTAAAAAAGAAAGGCAACAAAAAACCAGTTCTTTTTTTAACAGCACGTTCTGAATCAAAAGATAGACTTAAAGGTTACGAGCTCGGTGCTATTGAATATATACCAAAACCTTTTTTATTTAAAGAGCTTTGGATAAGATTAGAACATGTCTTAGAAGATCATATAGGTGTTGAAAGAATAGAGCTTAAAGACTTGATAATTGATTTAAATTCGTATTCATTTAAGTGGGTGAGTACTGAAGAGACAATTTTATTAACAGAAAAAGAATTTAAAGTATTTATTTATCTTTATGAAAACTCAAAAACTGTAGTGAAGAGATCTGATCTTTTAGATAGTGTGTGGGGCAAGGAGAATTATCCTACTGAAAGAACAGTTGATAATATTATTTTAAAATTAAGACAGCATCTAAAACAACATGGTAAGAAAATTAGAAGTGTTAGAGGTGTTGGATATCAATGGTTAGAAAACTAGTAAAGGAATTATAAAAATGAATGAAAAATTTCAAAACGCATTGCAGAGGAAAGAGCAAAAAGTCCCACCGATATGGTTAATGAGACAAGCTGGGAGATATCAAAAAACTTATAGAGCTTTAAGGGAGAAACATTCCTTTATTGACTTATGTAAAAAACCTGAGCTTTCAAGTTTAGTAGGTTTAAATGCTGTTAAGGAATTTGATTTTGATGTTGCAATTCTTTTTAGTGACTTACTTTTTCCGCTTGAAGCTTTTGGAATGGGACTTGATTATAAGCCCGGTCCCATTCTAGGTTGGCAGTTAGAATCAAAAGATGATTTTAAAAAGTATGCTTCAACTGATGAAGCCTTTGAAAAAATGAAATTTCAAGGTGAGTGTACTAAAGCAACTCGTGAGGTTTTACCTAAAGATAAAAGTCTTATAGGTTTTGTTGGTGGTTTTTGGACTCTTTTTGGCTATGCTGTTGACGGCTCTCATAAGGGTGGACTTACAGAGTCAAAAAAGAAGATTGAACTTTTTGAAGAGTTTTCAGATCATCTTCTTAAATTACTTCTAAGAAATATACAGTTACAACTAGATAATGGAGCTGAAGTAGTTATGGTATTTGACACTGCAGTAGGTGAGGTGAGTGCTGAATTTTATAAAACAAATATCGTACCTAAATTAAAAACATTAGTAGAAGCTTTTCCTAATAAACTTGGCTATTATTCTAAGGCAACTTGTGGATCGTATTTTGATGATGAGTTTTTTAACCTTAAGTGGGCAGGAACTGGATGGGATCATCGTTGGGATTTGTCAGAAGTTATTAAGAATTATAAGCATAATGGTTTTATTCAAGGTAATTTTGACCAAAGCTATATACATCAAGAGTCAGAACTTTTTAAAAAGACTTTAGAGTCTTATCTTCATCAGTACGACCATATTTCTGATGCTGACCTTAGAGGTTGGGTAGCAGGACTAGGTCATGGAGTTTTACCAAAGACACCAGAAGATAATGTTAAGTATTACGTTAACAGACTTAGAGAATATTTTGAAAGTAGAGGGTAAAATGAAAGAACTTTTAGCAAAATATGATATACCAGCACCTAGATATACAAGTTACCCAACTGTTCCTTACTGGGAAGAGACACCTAAGTTTGAGCAATGGATGAGTTCAATTAATTCAACCTTAAGTAAGAAAGATTCTAGCTGGTCTCTTTATATTCATATTCCTTTTTGTGAAACTCTATGTACTTTTTGTGGATGTAATACAACGATAACAAAAGATCATAGGCGTGAAGCTCCTTACCTAGAGGTTCTTTTAAAAGAATTTGAGATATATTTAAAAGAATGTCCTGACTTAAGTAAAAAGCCTTTAAAAGAAATCCACCTAGGTGGTGGTACTCCTACTTTCTTTTCTCCTGAAAATTTAGGTAATTTGATCAAAAGAATACTTAGTAAAGTTGTTGTCTCTAAAGATTTTGAAGGCTCTTTTGAAGTAGATCCTAGAAGGACTAATAAAGACCACTTAAAAGCTCTTTATGATCAAGGTTTTAAAAGAGTTTCAATGGGAGTTCAAGATTTTGATGAAGAGGTTCAAAGGCTTGTAAATAGAATTCAACCGGAGAATATCACAAAAGATCTTACACTAGCGGCAAGAGAAATGGGGTACACATCTGTTAACTATGATCTTATTTATGGTCTTCCTAAGCAAGATTTAGCTAAAATTAAGGTTTTAACTCAGAAAACGATTGAACATAGACCAGATAGAATTGCGCTTTATTCCTTTGCTTTAGTGCCATGGATAAAGCCAACACACAGAATTTTTAAAGACGAAGATCTTCCAGTAGGAGCAGAAAAAAGAGAGCTTTATGAATATTCTAGAGGAGAACTCATTAAGGCTGGTTATGTAGAGATTGGAATGGATCACTTTGCACTACCAACGGATTCATTGGCTAAAGCAGCTGAAACAGGTGAGTTGCACAGAAACTTCATGGGTTATACAGCGCACAGAACAGATATTTTACTAGGTCTAGGGGTAAGTTCGATTTCAGAAACTCCTGATATGTTTCATCAAAATGAGAAGAAGCTGCCAATATATGAAAGAGGGATAGAAGAGGGGAGAATACCAACTCTTAGAGGTCACATTCATACAGATGAAGATAAAGAGCATAGAGAACTCATTCTTAAACTGATGACAAGATGGGAGGTTGAGCTTTCAGAGAGTAAAATAAATGACTTAAGAGAATACTTAAAAAGCCTTATAGAAGATGAGTTGATGCTTTTTAATGGTAGTACTTTGAAAGTAACAGAAAAAGGGACCGCTTTTTTAAGAAATATTTGTATGGGGTTAGATATGAGATTGAGATCTCAGCATCCAGATAGAAAAGTTTTCTCGCAATCTATTTAAAAATTTTAAGGATCAATGAAACATAATACTTCAGTCTCTATTTCTAAAAACTCATTAAGACTTCCAATTCATATATATGGAAGTGGTATTAGCGGTTTAGTTACAGCCTATAATTTTTATAAGCTTGGTTTCTTAGATATAAATATTCATACAAGAGGTAGAGGAGTTATTCAATCTCTTCTAACTGAAGATGGTGTCGTGGAGCTTGCCGCAAATAGCATTCTTCAAAATACAGAAGTTACAAATTTACTTAACGAGTTTGAAATAGAATATGAGTATTACTCTTCTTTAGGAAAAAAGAAGTATATTTTCTTTGGAGAAAAAGCTGTTCGTTGGCCACTCAGTTTTTTAGAAACTTTTAAGTCAGTCCCATCTTTAATTAAACTCTCACTAAAATCTCAAAAAATGAGACCAAAAGAATTTGAAACAATTGATGAATGGTCTAAAAGAACAATAGGGAGTTTGTTATCTGAGCGTTTATTTAAGATTGGCCTAAAAGGGATATATGGACCAAATACTGGTGATTTAAGTGCATCCCTTTGTTTATCAAGCTTGTTTGAAAAAAGAGAAGAAGCTTCAAAAGGCAGCATTAGTTTTAAAAAAGGTATGGGTTCATTTATTAAAGTGCTAGAGAACGAGCTCTCTTTAAGCGGGGTGAAGTTTCATAATATTGATAAAGATGAAGTGCAAAATCAAAAAAACGGTATTTCTGTTATTTGTACTCCAGCCCATTCAGTTCCTAGTTTTATAAAAAATGATTTTTCAAAAATTGATTATCACTCTATATCAATAGTCACATATATACATAAAGAAGAAGACAGACTTCCATTTAAAGGTTTTGGTTGCTTGTTTGATGATAATGAAGAAGGTGTTTTAGGTGTTATTCTTAATTCTGATCTTTTTGATAATCGAGCTTTAAAGGGTTCTATTTCAGAAACTTGGATTTTAAAGGGTGATATATATAAAGATGAATATTCTTTAGGTCCTGTGGAAAAATTTAGATCAGATAAGTTTAAAGTAAGTAGTAGTTATTCTCAAAGATACTTTAAGCATTGGGATAAAGCTTTTCCAGTGTACAGTATCGCACTTGAGAGATCTCTTAAAGATATTAAAAAGGAAAGTAATATCTATTTTTTTGGTAACTGGACGGGTAGAATTGGTATTGGGCGTCTGATTGAAGAATCGCCAAAATTTGTTAGAGAAATTTTAAGAGACATGAGTAATAAAAGGTAAAAGTGAAAGAAAGAAGAGTAGTTGAGTTATGAAGAAAGCATTAGTTTATGTAAATATTGGCACTCCTGAAGACTTATCAGTCAAAGCTGTAAAGAGATATTTGTCATATTTTTTAATGGACCCATATGTCATTGATATACCGTATCTTTTCAGATTACTTCTTGTTAGAGGAATAATAGTTCCCTTTAGAGCAAAAAAGTCTTTAGAAGCTTATAAAGAGGTTTGGACAGATGAAGGTTCTCCACTTGATGTTTATACAAAACAGTTAGTCGAATCTACTGATCTAGGTGATGACTGGGTAGTTGAATATGCCATGAGCTATAGTGCGCCTTTTATTAATGACGTACTAGATAAGGTAAAAAAAGAAGGCGCTAAAGAGATATACATTCTACCAATGTATCCTCAGTACGCATTATCAACAACTAAGAGTACTATGGAAGCAGCGAAAAAATGGAATCTAAAAAACTCTGATATAGTTTTAAAAACAAGAGATTTCTTTTTTGATGATCTAGATTTTTTAAAAGCATCTGAAAATAAAATTAAAAAACAGACTCAAACTTTATCAGATGACTACTATCATTTATTTAGTTTTCATGGTCTTCCATTTAGGCATGTAAAGAAACTTCACCCGAATCATTGTAATAATAATGAATCTTGTTGTGATGTTTTAAGTGAGAAGAATCAATTTTGCTATAGAGCTCAATGTCACCATACGGCTAAAATTTTATCTAAAAGACTTGGTTTTAAAAAATGGGGATATTCTTTTCAAAGCCGCCTAGGTAAAGATACCTGGCTTCTCCCTTATTCAGTTAAAAAGGTAGAAGAGCTTGCTAAGAATGGAGAAAAGAAAATCTCAGTTATTCCATATGCCTTTACAATTGACTGTTTAGAAACTGAAGAAGAAGTAGAGAATGAGATAAAAGATATCTTTGTGAGTCACGGGGGAGAGTCTTTACATAGAATTGAGTGTTTAAATAAAGATTTTTCTGATGTGTTAACAAAAGAGTTTTTAGGTCAGTTTAAGCAGCTTTAATTAATCAGTTGTATTATATTTAGACAGTCCCTTTAGCAGCTAAGTTACTGAAATTATTGAATTTTAAACTGGCACTGACTATGCATTTACCACTTTGTATTCAACAAAGAGGTGTCTAATATGTATAAAATTGTAATTCTGGCTATATTGTCTATGTCTTTTCTTGGCTGCAGTGGAAAGTCTAAATACGATTTAGTAGAAGATAAAGAAGCAGTTAAAATAAAAAAAGAGCTTACAGCTTTTGAACACAAGAGAGCAAAAAAAGAACTCTCTGATTGGCAATAAAAATGAAAAAGTTAATTATAGGTTTAATGCTTGGTTTGTTAACTCTTCCTCTTATATATGTAGTTGGTGAAGAAGGGAATAAAAAATTTGAAACATGTCAAATTACACTTGATGATATTCAAACTATTAAGTCAGATTTAGATGATTTAAATATTAGCTTAAGAACAACAGAGTCTGAGATTTTAAATAGAAAAGGAGATGATAAAAAAAGAGTACTTAGTGACTTAAACTTATCAAATAGTGAATCTATTAAAGTTGTTGAAAGAATTCAGGATGATTTTAGAAATAAAGCTAAAGGGTGCTCTATTTAAATTACTAGCTGTAGTTTAAATTTCTAAGAACAAATAAAAAAAGCTCCTCTAAAAGGAGCTTTTTTTATTTCATGATTAATTAAATATTTACTTTTAATTAAACTTTTCTAATTGAGTAGTACTCAGTAAATAAACCTGATTGGAATGCAAAAGGAATTTCTTCTAATCCAGGTACGGCAAGTACTTTACCTACCTCTTTATTGTCTTTAGCTTCTTTAGTTAAAAAGCTTGGAGTGTCCATTCTTGGATTGTCTTTAGCGTGAACGTAGCACTGGTTTTCTAAAGATTTATCTCTAATAGTAATTTCATCTCCTACTTTTAAAACTGCTGATGAGATGTCACATTTTTTACCATTAACAAGTATATGACCATGCCCGATGAATTGTTTTGCAGCTCTAATACTTGGAGCAAAGTTTAATCTAAAAACAACATTATCAAGTCTTAGTTCTAATCTACCAGCAAGCTTGTTAACCCAGTTAGCAGATGAACCACTTTTTGATTCTCTAATAAATCTTCTAAGTTGTTTTTCTTTAAGACAGTAGTTTTTTAAAACTTTCTGTTTTTCTTCTAGTTGAAGTTTGTAGTTTGAATACTTTCTTCTTTTTGTTCCGTGCTCACCTGGAGGGTAAGGCTTTCTATCAAGAGCTCCTGACTTACCAAGACCTGGTAACTCTACTCCTAATAGTCTCTGTGTCTTAAAGCGAGGTGTTATTCTTTTTTTTGGCATAATGCACTTTCCTTTTCTTTCATGATACTCTTTTAAAAAGTATCCATCCTAATATATCTCTACGGATGTTTCGTTGTTTGTAAGATCCGGTAAATTACCTAAATCATGTGTAATCTTCAGTATTTGCTGGATTGTGTCAAGTCAAATAGATCTAATATTTACTACTTTGAAAAAACTCTCTTTAAAAGATCTGTTGTTCTTGCTTGAGGGTTTTTCCTAATATTTGCCTCTTCTTTTTTAATTGATGAAAAGAGCCCATCGATAGCTTTTTCTGTAACATAAGATTTGATGTCAGAATTTATTGGTTTTACAAAAGGAAGTGCATTGTATTGTGAACTAAACTCACCCCAATACTTTAAAGCATCAACATTAGCTAAGCTGTCAGAAACTCTAGGTCTAAACTTATTAAAGAGTGTTTGATAAGTTGTTTTTCTTAAGTAAGTGGTCGCAGAATCTTCCGGCCCTTGTAAAATATTCATAGCATCAGAGAAGCTCATTTTAGTAATTGCTTGAGAAAATATAGGAAGTGCCTCAGTCATAGCTTGTTCAGCTGCCTGGTTTAGAGTCACATTTACTTTTTTAGTGAGCTTAGTAAGGCCTATTTTATTAAGTTTCTTTTCAACTTTCCTAGCTTTTTCCGGTAAGTAAATGCGTAGTTCCGGGTTGTTTAAGAAAGATCCAGCTTTAGAAAGTTCACTTGTTCCTTTGCTAACTCCTTTAAGAAGGGCTTGTTTTAAGCCTTCCCCAATCTCATTTTTTGAAAGAGCTTTTGAATTTCCTGAAAGAATTTGGTTTAAAAGTCCTCCTGCCTGATTAATTGCCTGGTTTTGATCAGTTGTAGAGCAACCCACAGTGAGTAGTATTATAATACTTAAATTAATTCTGGTCATAGAATAGAGTCTCCTCTTGATTTTAAGGTACTTTCTTTTGATCTCTTATACGTTCTTAGGTTATATGTTTAGCACTAAATGGAAGAAACTATGAGAGAAAAAATAAACTTGTCACAGCTAGCTATTGAGTTTGATCAAGTCAAAGACTGGGAAGACAAATATAAGAAGCTTATTTCCTTAGGTAAAGAACTACCAAGCTTTCCAGATGAACTGAAGATAGAAGATCTAAAAGTACAAGGTTGTCAGTCACAGGTTTGGCTTAAAGCAGATTATAATAATGGGTTAGTTAACTTTAGGGGTGATAGTGATGCTCTTATAGTTAAAGGACTCTTAGCTCTTATTTTAAGTGTTTACTCTAATAAAACACCTGAAGAAATTTTAGCACTTAAGCCTGATTTTTTAGAAGATTTAGGTTTAAAAAAACATTTATCTTCAAATCGATCTAACGGTGTTTTAGCTATGATTAAGCAGATTTTTTATTATGCTCAAGCATATTTACTTTTGTCTAAACAGGGTCAACAATAAGACTAAAAATTAATAAGGTAAACAAAGTTTTAGTGAGGTATTAAAATGGGTAAAGGTTGGAAGAATCCTATTAAAGCAGCTAATGCAGCAAAAAAAGGTCAGATGTTTTCTAAGCTTGCAAAAGAAGTTCAAGTTGCAGCAAAACTTGGTGGGGCCGATCCTGACATGAATGCAAGATTAAGACTTGCTATAGATACAGCTAGAGCACAGAGTTGCCCTAAGGACACAATTGAAAGAGCAATTAAAAAAGGAGCTGGCTTACTTGAAGGAGAAGCTCAGCCTGAAGAAGTTTTATATGAAGGTTATGGCCCAGCTCAAGTAGGTGTTTTAGTTGAGTGCTTAACAGATAATAGGGCAAGAACGGCTCCATATGTTAAAGCCGTGTTTCATAAAAGCGGTGGAAGAATAGGTGAGAGTGGTTCAGTTGCGTGGATGTTTGATAGAGTTGGTTTAATTGAAGGCTACATTGATAAAGATTGTGATATAGAGGAAGAGGCTATTGAGGCTGGAGCTGAAGATGTAGAAGCAAGTGATAGCGAAATTGGAAAAGGAGCTTCTTTTTATACAGCACCAGAAGAGTTAGATAACGTTAGAAAAGCTTTACTCGCAAGAGGTTGGCATGTTGAAGTGATGGAGCTTTCTTATAAATCAAAGAATACTACTGATGTAAGTGATGATGAAAAAGCTCAAGTTGCAGAATTACTAGAAAAGCTAGACGAATTAGAAGACTCTTTTAGAGTGTATTCTACAGCTGATTTTTCTTAGAGCAAAAATAAAGTAAAATCAAAAAAAACTAATGAACCCTTTAGATGAGCCAAATGTATTTATAAAATTAGAGAAAATTAAGTCTTATCGATTGAGGGACTCATTTGATCTTAAAGAAGCACCGGCTAGAAATATAAGAGTACTTAGGCCAAAAAAGCACCCTGTTAAAAAAGGAATAGCTAGTAGAGATGGACAAATTAGACTTTTACACGATTTAGCTAGTATAGAGCTTCAAGCTGCTGAGCTTTGTTTAAGAACACTTATTGAATTTAGAGATAGAGCCCCTAAAGATTTTTTAGATGAGCTTCTTGTAATTACAAAAGAAGAAGCTCTACATTGCCGACTCTGCTTAGATGCTTTAGAAAAGCTTGGCGGCTACTGGGGAATGTATCCTTGCCATTTAGAACTATGGTTTTCAGCTCATAAAAATGATTCCCTTTTAGATAGAATTCTTAAAGTTCATCGCTATCTTGAAGGCTCTGGTTTAGATGCAAGTACTGCTTTACTTAATAAATTAAAAAGTTTTAAAAACTCTGAAGTTTTAAGAAAAGTTGTACACAAAATAGTAACAGATGAATTAGACCATGTTAAATTTGGATCCAATTGGTTTAAAAAAATTTGTAGAGAAGAAAACAAAGTCCCTTTTAAAGAATGCAGGCGAATACTTCTTCAATATAAAAACAATATTCCAAGAAGAAGAGAAAAGATTAATTCTAGTTTAAGAGAACAAGCTGGATTTAGTCCAGATGAGATTAAAGTTTTTAAAGAGTTTCAAAAAAGTATTTAACCTTTAACTCTAGATATTTTTAATTTTATCAAGAATAAGGTCTGTGATTCTTCTTTTCTTAGGCTCTTCTTCAAATGGAGAAAGGTCAGTGAAAGTTAAGTTTAAAATTCCACGAATTATTGTCTCTTTTTCTTTAAAGCCTAGTTTTTTAAAACAAAGTAGAGTTTCAAACTTGTGTAAGTCTTTAAAACCTAACATCTTGTGATGAAGAATATTTGTTTTAACTTTAATAGGCTCAAGGCTTATATCTGAAATACTTGGTATAATGAATTGAATTTCATCTTCTACAGTAATACCTTTTAGTCTAGTAATTGATTCAACCTTACATCCACCAGCACTTACTGATTTTATTTTAACATTTACTTTGTTTCCAAATGGAAGTTTTAAAAAAGCATCTTCTTCAACATCTACACGTATAAATGATCTTGAGCTGTGTAAAGTGGTGTGGGGAGGAGAGATTCTTGCAACAAACTCAGAAACAGCTGTTTCTGAAAAGTCAGATATTTTTCCAATAGGTAAGCCTTCTTCATCTTCTTGCCTTCTAGTAACTAAAGTATCAAAATTAATTTTTTTAAGGTCTAAATCTTTTGCCATCTCTAAATATGAGAAAGGGCCCTTCTTCTTATTTTTTTCAACAATGTACCAGGTTTCTGATTGCTTAAGGATGTCTTCAGAATTCATATTTAATTTCTCCGATCTATAAATTAAACATCGGATAAAGAAAAAACTAACTTAACAAAACAAGAACAAACGTCTAGGTCCGGTAAAAAAGTTCGACAATCTATACAACATAATCAGATTTAATGAACTTCCATTTGCCTTCAGGCAAACCACTTAGCTTTAAGTTTCCAATTCTCATACGTTGAAGGCGTGTGACTTTAAGATCAACTTGATCACACATTCTTCGAATCTGCCTTTTTTTACCTTCTTTAAGTATGAAACTAAGTCTACTTTTACCAACTTTTTTAACAATAGCTGGCTTTAAAAGACTGCCATCTAAAGATAACCCAGAACTTAGTCTCTTAATCTTATCATCAGTGATTTGGCCAGATACATTAACAAGATATTCTTTTTCCGTATCAGAGTTTTCACCGATTATTTTTTTAGCAAGTACACCATCTTGTGAGTATAGTAGTAGGCCGGTTGAATCAATATCAAGTCTTCCTAAAGGGGCAAGTCCCTGGGTTGTAAAATCGTAGGGCTTTTCTTCACCATGAAAGTTTTCATATGTGATGAGCTCTATTGCTGATTTATAGCCATCTTCTGGTTGAGATGAGACAAAGTCTCTAGGCTTATGAACCATTACAGTAATTAAAGAGTTTCTTTCTTTTAAAGCTTCAGAAAGAAGCTCTACTGTTACACTTGGATCAACTTTAACACCAAGTTCACTCATGATCTTGCCATTAACCTTAACTAAGCCTCGTTCTATGTACTTATCAGCCTCACGTCTTGAACAAATACCTTTTTCACTCATAAGTTTTGATAGTCTAATCATTTAATTCTCTACCTTTATATTTTTAACTTTTTAAAAGTATTCCGCCATCAACATTAAATACTCCACCAGTTGTCCAACCGGAGACTTCTTTATTAATAAGATGTATAGCAAGTGGAGCAATATCGGCCACATTTCCTATGCGACCAAGGGGCTGCATACTATTAAGTTGTTTTCTTAAATCTTTATCTTTAGTATTGTTAAATTCATGAATAGGTGTTTCAACAATACCTGGGCAAAGTGAGTTCACGTTAATACCATCTTTAGAAAGTTCTAATGCTAAACTTAGAGTCCAGTTATTCATTGCAGCTTTTGAAGCAGAGTATGCAGAAGTGTTTTCTATTGGTCTTATTCCTAAGGTAGAGGAAATATTTAGTATAGATCCTTTAGAAACTTTTAAATGTTCTAATGCTGCAGTCGTAATGCGTATTGAGCCAAATAAATTAGTTTCAAATTGTTTCTCCCATGTAGACATTTCATTTTCAGAAAAAGACTGTGGTATGTAGATGCCGGCATTATTTATTAAACCAACAATAGAGCCGAGCTCAAACCCTTGAAAGTAGGATTTTGCTTTTTTTAAAGAATCTTTACTTGAGATATCAATTGTTAAAAAATCAGAAGAAACTTCTTTAAGAAGATCTTCTCTTCTTCCAAGAGCTATAGGGGAAAATCCGGCAGTTTTTAGTTTAAGACAGATCTCTTTTCCAATACCTGAACTGGCTCCAGTTACAACAACGTATTTTTTCATTTTTAAAGCCTCATCTCTCTTTTCCTTAGATTAGAAAGGTCAAATTGATTTAGGGAATTAATAGTATAGCCCTTAAAAAACTTTGAATGCAAATGAGCAAAATAAAGCATCCCAGTTGGAATCCATAAGTACTCATCCAAGATATTTTTAAAATATGAGCTGCATTTTAGAGTATTTAGACTAATAGGGGACTCCCTTAAAAAGCTATTATCAAAGTCTTTTGATTTAAAATTGATAAAGTTAGTTGGAGAGAATGAAAGAAAGTTCTCTAAAGCTGAGTAACAGCCAAGCTGCTCAAGATTAAAACCTTTTCTATAAAGGGCAATATTAGTTTTTTTTACTTTCTCACGTAAAACTCCTGCCTCAAATTGTTCTATATTAACGTTGATGCCAAGATTTTTTTTCCAGCTTTCTTGAGCCCACTCAGCCATTTTCACGTGATCATTAGACTCAATTTTTGGGACATAGATAGTAAGTTTTGAAACTGGTTTTAAGACTTTATTAAAGTGAAGATTGGCTTTCTTAAGATCTAGTTTAAAACAAGGAGGGGTGTCATTTAAAAAATAGGTGTCTGGTAGTGGGGGGCATCCAGGGTCAGACTCTGAAGAATATATTTTTTTAAGGACATTAAAATCTAAGCTATGAGTAAGAGCTTTTCTTAAATTAATATCTTTAAGCATATGAGGAGATAGA
This sequence comes from uncultured Bdellovibrionales bacterium, assembly GCA_938002015.1. Classification (GTDB taxonomy): domain Bacteria; phylum Bdellovibrionota; class Bdellovibrionia; order Bdellovibrionales; family UBA1609; genus JALZUR01. The sequence goes on along the minus strand of CALLAU010000052.1, from coordinate 3,425 downwards.
ATAATTCCATCTAACCTGGCTAAAAAAGACTTAAAAACTAATTTTGAGTCTTTAAAATGGTTTAATTCATGTGTTGGAAGAAATCTTAAAAAACTAATCTGATTTGATTCATAAAGGTTAAGAGCTGCTTGTGATTCGTCAATAAATACAGCTTCAACGTTAGGCCTTTTAAGATCATTAAAGTATTTGTTATTAATCATTTTAATTCTTGATTTAGTGAGATTTAAAAATTTATAAGGACCTGAGTAAAACATTTCTTTAGGATTATTATAAAGCTTAGCTTTTTTTCTAGGTGTAAAAACTTGATGGCTTAACTTATGTATAAAAGCGGGGTCTTTGGATAGAAAATTAAAAACAAGAGTTTCTCTATCAGGTGTTTTAATCGATATAAAATCTGAATTACTATCTGCAAGTTGCTCTTTAAAGCCTTTAAGATTTTTAAGGTACTCAATTTGTCTTTTTTTTGATTTAAAAAGTGTTTTAATGGAGTTTAAGTAGTGATATGATGTGATTATTGACCCATCACTAAATTTTCTTTCTGCAATAATACACTTTAGCTTAAGCTCAGTTTCCCACTTACACACTTTTGCTCCCCAGAACTTAAGCTGATCGTCTCCATTATAGTATGTAAGTCCTCTGTGTAGATTAAATAAAAAATAGTTTGAAGCAGTTCCTCTAGTTAGCTGAGGATCTGTGTTCTTCATTTCTACAGGTAAATTAAAGGAGAAGATATCCTTTGATGAATTTTTACTAGAAGAGTTTTTAGAGCAAACTGTTAGACTAAGGCAAAGAGATAAAAATAAAATGGGTGTAGATTTGTTATAGCTATTACTAACAACTTGGATCGTTTGGTGCAAAAACATCAATCTGTTTAACAGCTCTTGCCGCATTATTAAAAACCTCACCAGTAGTACTTTCAGAAGTTAGTTCTAGCGTTGCTCTGTATCTAGTGCAAGGAATCCTGTTTACTTCAAGTTGTAAATAAAAACGACCTCGTTCACATTTAATAGGCTCATTTCTGACTGTAAATGCTCTATTTCTTTGATTTGAGATTTGTAAAAGCTGAGTTACCTCGATCTTTGAAATAGGGCGGCCTCCAGCATTACATTTTCCAGAAATATCAAAGCAGTACTTCGTATTATCACCATCACAGTTAGGGCTGGCTGCAAGAGGTTGTATAGGGTTTACTCCTTCAATATAGAGCTCTAAACCAGAGGCGTTGACGCCTGTTTCCTGACAAATTCCGCCACTTTCAGCACACTCATCAATATTAACACTACTAGTGTCAAAACCGTCCTCATAGACGTCACAGCCTAAGAAAAAAAGACTAATTAATATATATAAGAATGAGCTTTTATAAGACTTCATACTTTAGTCTATCGGATGAAATGTTGAGAAACTTTAAGCTCTCTAAGCTTAAAAGTCTCATAAAAATACGACAGATCTAGGGTTTTATTTATAAACTTCCACTATCAAAGGTGATAGATATTAAAGCTCCCTGGTTAGGAATAGCGTCACCATGAAAGACGATACTATTTGCGCTAGCATTATAAGACCACCCATTGTCACTATCTTGAGCTACAGCAACTGGCTCAGGGTCACCTGACTCTTGAACAGTTACACTAATTGCATTTGGATCACTTGGTACTTTATCTAGTAAAAACTCAACTGATCGCTCAATGATAGTTTGTGCTATATTATTTAAAGAATCTGCAAAAACACCACATAAAGAAGAAATAGTTCCACCTGTGAGAGTAGCTAGCTCAGATGTCCTTACTCCAAAATAACGGTTATACATTGCATCTGAAGTTCTACAAACTTCATCTCCATCTTCAATAGCCATATTATGAACAGTAGCTCCATAAACATCACTAGAATTAGCTACTAAAAAATCTCTAAAATAGGTGACAGACTCAACTTGAGAGGCGCAACCGGCATTCATATCTCCACCTGTATAAGGTCCAGAGCAGCCTGGAGCATTAGTGATATAGTTACTCTGTCTCCAAGAAGTGTCTTCTTCATCAGATACAAAAATAACAGCTAAATGAGCATCATCTCTAAAAAAACCATCAGCGATATTTAAAGGGTTTAAAAGAGCTGCTTGTGTACTCTGCATAACTCTTTCATCACCAGAACCACTAGTTCCAACACTTGCTACAATCTCTTGAAACTTTTGTAGTAATACAGCGCTATCTTCACTACTAGATAAAACAGTGGTGCCATCTACTGAAGATTTAAAGCGAGATCTGTTTGAAGCTGAAAAAGTGGGGCCTCCATCTGCTACATAGTTAGTATAATCCATGTCTTTCCAGCCATCACTTACAGTCACAGCAATTTGAAAATCATAGCCTTTTTGTGAGAAATTATTCATGAAGCTTAAGAGATTATCTTCAACAGCTTGCTGAAAATCGTTCATAGAGCCAGAGTTATCAATAACCCATAGAATATCCATTTTTGCAGTAATTTCTTGGCCTTCTTGGGTAAAGCTGTCAGTTGAAGGAATGACAGAAACATTTCCTCCTCCACAACCAAGTAAAATAAAACTTGTGAAAATTATCAAAAATCCTTTGATGCTAATATAATTACGCATAATCTAACCTCGCATATGTTAGATCGTCATAGATTGGACTTATCTCAATACTTTAGGCTTGATTTGTTAAGTAATGATTTTCTTAACTTAATAGCGTAAACATCCGTTTTTACTTAATAAAGTCTTTAATTCTAAGCTAAATATAGATTTAAGAGACTAAGGTTTAAACGCTTTTGTGGCTTTTTTTGATAAATTTTAGCCAAAGTAATGCGAAACTGTATTCCTCTGGCTAAAAGTCATAAAAAAAGGCAGGAAAAGTTTACTTAAGGGGCTAAATAGTCAAAAAAGATCAAAAAAAAGGCTTTTAAACACTGTTTTTCCACAGATTCTCCACATTTATGCGCCGCGTTTAGACCTCAAACCTAGGTCTGGCGCCAGAAAAGCAGGACCCTTTGACAGGTGTGTAATTTATACTTGCGCTTAGTCTGTGCAGCCTACTACAATTTTATATGTGGGGGGGCGATGTTGACCATGAGGCCACTTAGAAGCAAGGATGCTTCACATCGCCTTTTTTTTATAACAAGTTTTTGTCCTTCCATATGTCCATATTCTCATTTTGAGACATCTTATTTATCTAGTAACATTTTTTGACACCTTTTATAGGTTTAGACACTTATATTATGGTCTAAAGTGCTTATATTTGATTTGAGGCTTTTTTGATATGGCCCACCCCTTGCTCTTAGTAAAGCGTTCGTGAGTGTTTATTTTTGAATAATCTTCAGAATTAAGCACTTGGGGTTAAATTTTATAAAATCTAAATATAAACATATATGGAAATGTTTTTAAGGAGAAAAAGAATGAAGAAAATTATCGTATTAATAGCAAGTGTTTGTTT
>CALLAU010000051.1 GCA_938002015.1 uncultured Bdellovibrionales bacterium | reverse complement strand
AGAATGGAGCGAAACCATCGCAAAAACAGGTCGCTCTACACAGAAGAGTTTCTTGCAATATTGTGTTCAATTTTTTAGACAAGCGCTACTCCAGAATTACAATTTAAAAGAGCTTGTTTTTTTTGAAACACAGACCGATTTTGATTTAAATAAATTTGCTCCTTTTATACACGGAAATAATGTAGAAGACATCATTTTGGAACTAGAAAAAGCTCAATATCATATAGAACGCAACGGTAATGCCAAAATAATTTTAGCTGACTTGTCCGTAAAATTAACACGCCTCTTACATCGTATATAACTTGATTTTCAATACGTTGCATTATTTTTAGATATGACTAAAAATAAACATTGTTATATCTAATTTAATTTTTACCTATTTTGACCCTCGTTTTACACATACTACTCCTGTTGTTTATAGTGATTACATTCTTAACTTCTACAATAGAGAAAGTAACAGACTGGAAAGGACAGCTAGAGTGGTTTGAAAAACACTTTAATGAAACCATTTTAAGGCCAAAAATAGCCTTCTTTTTAAAGACCCTTATCATTCTAGATTTTATCACAAGTGCCCTCGCGGTTATCGGTCTAATTACACTTCTTTGGAATGGGGATCAAACCTATGGAGTCTATGCCCATATTTCTGCTGCGATTACAGTTTTATGTATGCTTTTAGGACAGCGTATTGCAAAAGATTATCAAGGAGCTTCTTCTCTTAGTACTTATTTTCTAGTACTTATTTTCGGGTTGTATCTTTTGCTCATTTTGTAATTTTATATCACAATAAAAAGAGCCATAACGTATATGGCTCTTAATTGTACACTTTAAGAGGTTTTTACTATTCTTTCTCAGCAGTATAGCTACCATTCAACTCTTCTAATACCAAAGGCGTAAGATCTAGCTCTTCTTTACCATATAACACACTACCTGCATCATTACTACCATAAATATAGCTGTATCCATTGGCAGCACCGTAATCTTTTACTGCATCTTTCACCTTTGTAATTAAACTATCTATTACATTCTGGCTTTCTACCTGAAGTTTTCCAAGTTTTGCTTGTCTTTCCTGCTGAAGTTGCTGAGCCTCTGCTGTAAGTTCATTATATCTTTCTTCTTGCTTTTTTCTGCTCATAGATGGGCCATTTTTTCTAAAAAGATCTTCCTTGATCTGATATGCTTTTATTCTCATTTCTAGATCTGTTTGTATCACATCATTCTCTTTTGTAAATCGCTCTTTTGCCTCTTTGAGCTCCATATAATCCGTAAGTAATTTTTCGGTATCCACAAATCCCGTCTTTTCTGTTTGACAACTAAAACAAACTATTGCCAGTGTAAAAAGTAATCCTAATTTTCTCATTTTATAAAATTTTGGGCAAATGTAGTAAGATTAAACATGTTATTTAACGAAATAAGCATTATCTATTAATATGGGCAGAAGCAATTAGCAACACCTATTGTAATTAAGCTTTATAGGTGACATTAGAACAAACATCAAGAAAAAAGACACACATAGGAATCTCCTGTGCTAAAAAACGCCTTAAAAAGCTTGAAAACAGCTATTCTTTTCAAATAAAGACTTTCAAATACATTTTTTAGCAAAACTCTTCTTTGAATTGAGAAAATTAGCTTGACAAGCTTGTTTTAAATTACGCTTTAGGGATTATATCTTTCTGTGAGTAATCACATAAATTAAGGATGAATACTCACCCGTTTTTCTTGCAGCCCTATTAGACCTATATCCATTTAGAAAAGCTCGGAGGTAATTCATTTTTCCATATTTATACTTTTCGGAGAGAAGAGAGACATAATATGCATCAAATTTCATAGGGTGTACTTCTACAAGTTGAAACCCTTCGTTTTCGAAAAGTCTTTGTATTGATTTTTGAGAAAAATGATAAAGATGCCTCGGCACATCATAAGCTGCCCAGAACTCTTTATAGTTCAGAGCGTCCCAAGATTTAAAATTAGGCACAGCGATAAAAAGAAAACCGTCTAGTGCTAGGTGTTTCTTTAACCAGGCTATTTGTTCATTGAGATCGTACACGTGTTCCAGCACGTGCCACATTGTTATGCAATCAAAAGATCCCGATAACTTATCTAAAGAAGCCTCAACTTTAATATTTTTCTCTCTTGCACGACCTCTAGCTTGTTCATTGGGCTCCATTCCAACGGTATTCCACGATTTAGTTTCTAAATACTTCAAAAAGTCACCTGTACCAGACCCTATATCTAAAACGCTTCCTTTATTATGTAGATAGGATTTAATGAGATTTTGCTTTCGCGAAAGCGCTACCCCTTTTACGGCTTGATATAGTTTTTCCAAAAATGTCCTTGATCCATCTGTATGTGAGATATAATCTTCACTCTTATAATATAATGGCAAATCTGCTTGGCTAGGTTTGGGCTCTGTGACGTACATCTCGTAATTTTCATTAAACACTAATGAAAATTCTTTTCCAGAAATCGAGTGGTCTTTGACTTTCATGTATTCATTGTTTCACGTGAAACACTCATCATTATCGCCCCATGTAAACAAGCATTACACTTATATCTGAAGGAGAGACACCGCTTATTCTAGACGCCTGAGATATCGTTACCGGCCGTATTTTAGAAAGTTTCTCTTTAGCCTCGAACGATAGTGATTTTAGTTTTTCGTAGTCAAAATTTACTGGTATTTTAATATTTTCTAGCCTGCTTAACTTATCAGCATTGAGCTTTTCCTTTGCAATATAACCCGCATACTTTACTTTAATTTCGGCTTGCTCAAGAACGTCTTTTTTTAAATCATGCTCTTTAATATAACTAGACACCTTGTTAAATTTTACCATGTCTGATAGGTGAATTTGTGGTCTAGAAAAAACTTTAAACATCTTATCTGATTGTTTCATCAACGAAGACCCTCTCTCTTCTAAAATTGGGTTTACTTCGTCTGGAGTAATGCTGGTCGTTTCAAAAAAGCTCACTAAACTTTCTGTCTGTTTCTTTTT
>CALLAU010000050.1 GCA_938002015.1 uncultured Bdellovibrionales bacterium | reverse complement strand
GATAGAGGTGCAAGCCTTAGTGAGTACAGCAGTATACGGTACGCCGCAACGTTCTGCTACAGGTTATAACATCAAACGTCTACACATGATTCTAGCTGTTCTAGAAAAACGTGCTGGGTTTCGATTAGGTGCAAAAGATGTATTCTTAAACATTGCTGGCGGTATTAAAGTAGATGATCCTGCGATTGACCTAGCGGTAGTTGCTGCAATTCTATCGTCTAACGAAGATGTGGCAATACCTCAGGATTTATGTTTTGCTGCCGAGGTTGGTCTTGCTGGTGAAATTAGACCAGTAAACCGCATTGACCAACGTATTTTAGAAGCAGAAAAATTGGGTTTTTCAAGCATTATAGTTTCTAAATTTAACAAAATAGCCAAAACCAACTATAAAATTAAGGTGATTTTGGCTTCAAAAGTTGAAGAAGTATTTAGGCAATTATTTTAGTCTACTTTTTTTTCTGCCTTTACTACTTTTTCTTTTAACTTTTCTATTTTTTCTAACCATTCGGCTTCATCATTAGGTGAAAGTTCTCCTTTTTCTTTTAACTTCTTAAACTTATCTTCGGTTTTCTTCAGTTTTTTCTTCGCGTCTTTATGATTACTGATTGCCTTTTCTTTAGCTTTTAATTCTTTCTCTTTTCGCTTCTGTTCTTTTTCAGCCTTACGCTGCTCTCTTTCTTTTTCCTTTATTTCTCGCTCCTCCTTGTTTTGTTCTCTGTCTTCTTTGCGTTCTTCGCGCTGCTGTTCTTTTTCTATTTTTTCTTGTGCTCGCTGCTTTTCAGAGGCTTCTTTTTCTCTTTTCGATTTTTCAATTTCCTCTTTACGATCTTCACGCTTTTCTTCTCTTTCTACTTCTTTTTTCTCTTGTTGCCTTTCAGCTTGCTCTTTTAACTCTTTTTCATACTTCTCTTTATGGTCTTTTCCTTTATCAACACTTTGCGTACTCTTCTTTTGCTCCTTTTGTACTTCTTTCTTTTTAACAGATCCTAAATTATCAGATTGCCCGGGATTTTCTAATTTTTCGTCTTCTCTTGATTTCTCTTTTACCTTTTTCGCTACAGATCCTTTAGAAATTTCTTCTATAATTTGCTTGTCATTACCTATAACTTCAGGTTTCTTATCTGCTACAGACGCCGTACTACTTATACTTTCTGCATTCTTGCTTTCCCAATAACCCATAGGTAATTTATACCGTTCTCTACTGCGTCTTTTTTTATATTTTTCTTTTAATTTTCCGCGATCATCATACAATTCAGTCGCGATCATATAAATAGTATCACGCTGTCCTACGGTTAATTTTGCATAAACATTATGACCTCTATGAAATATCTTACTATTTACAAGTGTATAATACTTGTCTTTATAGTGCACTTTTTGAGCGAAAAGTGATCCGCTTATTATAAAAAGGAGGAATACTAACTGAAGTTGAAGCTTCCGCATAACAAGATTTTTAAAATTAGTTTATCTATATAACTAAAATTATCATGTTTTATTTTTATATACAATGCGAAAATCAAGGAGTGCTCCCCTATTCTTCTTTAATAGCTTCAGCTCCCCAACCGTCGTACATGCCGTATAACGCGAGGGAAAGTTTCATAAGATCAGAAGAAAGTTTTTTTATAGCATCTGGTGTTATAACATCTTCCCTAGAAATTTGGACTTGATATTTAAAAAACCCATTCTTTAAAGTCTTCGTAGAATCTATAGAGAATTCTAATGGCTTGATTTTATTTATAAATTTTTCCCGTCTACGTTCACTTCTAAAATTAATCCAATGAGATACTTTTCTTGGCGTTGTTAAATCATCTCCTTCAGAAACTAATTGATTTAAAAAATCATGATTTGTGAAAAAACTATCTGACAAATCTTTAGGGATTAAATTTTCTTTATAATATTTCCATTTCTTGTCAGGCTTTAGCACTAAGTAATTTTTAGACAATGCATGGTTATAATCTAAAAACCGCTGTAAGTTTTTTCTGACTCCAGTAGTATCTTTTACATAGTACGCATCAAAACCCGAGCACTGGTAAGTCAAAACACCTACTAGCCTATTCTTTGTTAATTTGTCAAGTCTATTAGCTATAGAATCTGAAAAAGAATAAAATTTTGATAACCCTAAATAGTTTGGATATCCATTCTTTAAACAATTATTGGTGCTTGTACCTATAAGTAAAAGGTTTTTATAATTGGGCTTACCCATAAAATTATAATACAAGTTAGAAGAAATTGTCATTGGGCCTTTTTCCTTTTGAACAATATAGGTTACCCAGTCTTCTTTTGAGTTTTGAGCAAATACTATACACGTAGTTAAAAGTAAAATTGTTGATAGGGGGTTTCTTTTTTTCATTAGCATAAATTTAACAAAAACTATGCCTTAATTTTTTTCTCTGATCAAATAAATATACACTGGAAAATGATCACTATATCCTCCTTGATATGTATTGAAACTATAGCTTCTAAAAGGATATCCTTTGAACTTGCTTTTTTGATTTGTTAAATAGCGCTTATTATAAATGCCTGCTTTAAAAAAACGATATGAGTCATAATCCTTAATAAGAAGTGGTTTCGAAAAAATTATTTGATCAAATAAATTCAATCTATCTTTATATGCCAGTGTATTCAATCCCCGTCTATGCATATTAGCCATGGGGTTGTATAAACCGGTTTCTTTGATAACTTTTCCTTTCTTTTCTTTAGCATTCAATATCTGTTTGATACTAGGGCTTGTTGGGTCATCATTAAAATCTCCCATGGTAATAATTTTAGCCATAGGATTGATTTTCTGTAAAGAATCAATGATTTTCATATTTAATTTTGCAGCCACCATTCTAAAAGGTCTACTGCGAGCTTCACCTCCACTTCGAGATGGCCAATGATTTACAATTAAATGAATCAACTCGCCGTCTAACAGTCCCGAAACCAAAAGTTGATCTCTAGTATAATCTCGTTTACCATTAGTTCTATAGATAAGTAGTTTATGTTTTGATTGACTTATTGGTTTAAAGTATCTCTTTTGATATAACAGGGCAACATCTATACCACGTTCATCAGGTGAGTCATAATGGACAATC
>CALLAU010000049.1 GCA_938002015.1 uncultured Bdellovibrionales bacterium | reverse complement strand
AGATCTAAGGAGCTTTTCTGAGAATGAAAGGCTCTCTTGATTTGGTCACAAAGCTTCTCATTTTTGACCAAAGATCAGACGAAAGAAACACCTTCTAGAATACCGAATAACAATGACCGCTGCTAATAGCTAATATTATGTATGGACTAATAACAGCGGTTTAAAGGTTAATAATAAACCCTCATTCCAAAATTTAAACTACTGTTTGTGTAATCAAAGTCATAGTTATCAAAAAGATTATCATCTTCCATTTCTAAGAACACTGAAGACATCAGCTTATACTCAGCAAACAAACCAACTTTTTGACTTGGCCTAAACTCTCCGCCAAGAAGTCCTTGAAATGATAAAGCTGAACCACTAGCTGAATTAAAATTACCATCACTTACAGATACTGCTAAAGTTCCTATCCCAACCCCTGCATATAGATAACTAAATGGTGAGGTTATAGCTCTAAAAAGAACATTCGCATTAACTCCAACAGCAGCTACAGAACCACCATCTGGGTTTCCATCAACTGTTGCTATATCATTTACAGCTGCTACAAACTCTGCTTCAAAAGCTATTGCATGATGCTCAACACCTACTCCTACAGTAAAGGGCAAAAAAGTAGCACTTTCATAAGTTAAATCTGAACCACCTAGATCACTATTTGATACACTTCCTGAACCAAATGAAAGCTTATAATACCTGTTGTTTAAGTTAAACGTTCCAAATTGAGGGGCATTCGTGTACCTGCCATCATACTGTGGAGGGGGCGGTGGTGGCGTGTTTGGGTTATAGGAATAAGCTGAAACCTCATAGCTTAAAAACGATAGTAATAAAAAACCTAGTATTGAATTTGTCATATGTATTTAACTCCTCTTCATCTTTAAAACACAGCAGAAAAGAAAAAGTTTCTGTATTTTATTTTTTTATGCGGCATGCATCTAAATATCTGATTTTACTTGTATTTAACAAAGCTTTCTTGCCAAAATGAAGACTATAACAAATCACTATTTACACAACCTATAGTCCCTAAGTCTGGGCTGTTTTTAAGGAGTTTTTATATGCCTGAGATAGATTTAAACAACATCATTAAAACTGTAACAGAAATGTCTGTAAAGTTCTTACCAAAACTTGCTTTAGCATTCTTGCTCCTCATTATAGGTCTTTTTATCATCAGAAAACTGGTTAACCTTTTAGACAGAGCCTTAAAAAGAAAAGGTGTAGATGAAACTTTAAGTGTTTTCTTAGAGAGTCTTCTTTCTTGGGGCCTAAAAGTTCTTCTCTTTATATCTGTGGCTTCAATGGTAGGTGTTGCAACAACATCTTTTGTAGCACTTATAGGCGCAGCTGGTCTTGCTATTGGCTTAGCTCTTCAAGGAAGCCTAGCACATTTTGCTGGCGGCGTTCTTTTAATGATTTTTAGACCCTTTAAAATTGGAGACTATATTGTCGCTCAAGGAGAAGAAGGCGTTGTTAAAAAAATCAACATCTTTGCCACTGAAATCTTAAAACTTAGCAATCAAAGAGTGATACTACCAAATGGCCCTCTTGCAGGCGGCGTTATAGTAAATGTAACGGCTGAAGAAAACAGAAGAGTCGATTTATCTGTTGGTGTTGGTTATGAAGATAATGTTCAAGCAGCTATTAAAGCTTTAACTCAAATGTGCGCAAGTCACTCAAAAGTCATCTCTACTCCAGCACCATTTGTTGGCATCACTGAGTATGGAGACAGCTCTATTAACCTAACCATCAGGTCATGGTGTAACACTGATCACTACTGGGACGTTTTCTTTGAGCTTAACGAACAAATCAAACCCACTCTAGATAAAGCAGGTATATCTATTCCTTTCCCACAAAGAGATGTTCATATTTTTAATGAAAAATAAACTTTCTTAGTTTTAGCTCTTTAAAAAAAGAGGCTTTTTGATAAGCCTCTTTTTTTACTCAGCAATACTAAATTCAAACATACCCTCTGGAATAATTGGCAGCTGCTCTCCTATTTCATAACTTGAAAAGTTAGCTTGTACCGAACCCTGCTTATAAATCTTCATCTCAACATCGTTTACTTCAAGCACGATAACTGACATTAACTGCCCCACAGCTTCTGTTTCCTCAACTGGAGCGTTAGACACCTGTATTTGAGATGAAATGTCTCCTTGAATAACTCTTACTCCTTCAGGCGGGGTTTCAACATTAAATCTAACATCAGTATACCTTTGTTTAACTTCTTCACTCTCATAAACGATAAGCGATTCATACATTCCTACAACTTCACCAAAACCGACAGGCCCAGTTTCAGGTTTGTGTTCATGAATTAAAGCTAAACCAGTAATTGCTAAAGCTGTAGTTGAGGCAACACCAATCTTAATTACTTTTCTCCACGCTGGTGAAATATTGGCCATACTAAAAGGCTGATCTACTTGCTGCCTAAATGCAGGAATAACAAAATTTTCAACTCCAGCATTAGGAGCTATATTTGGACTCTCCTCACCAAAATCTTCACTTCTTTGCTGAGCCTGAATACCTAGCGTTCTTCCCTTTACTTCAGGAACATCTATACCAGCTGCCACATCAGCTTCTATAAGACCCTGGTTAACAGCAAAGTCTCTTACCATCCAACCCTTCTTTAGAGCATCTTCTACTAGAATATAGCCTTGATCAATTAACTCTAATACAGCTTCTCTTCTATCTTTAAGTTTTATCCAACCTTCCTCTAAAGAAAGCTTTGGATCAACAAGCTCACTTTTAATAGCTTCAGCTAGCGTAATATCACCTTCATTAATCTGAGTTTGGGCAACTTGAAATAATTCAAAAGGAGTCATCTCAACCTCTAATAAATCAGCTTCAGATTGTAAGATGTGTCCTTTTTCTACAGCATAACCCTTCTCCATCCAACCCTTAACAATAGCTGAACTTGCACTAATAAAGCCCTCAGCTAACAATATTTCCATTGCAAACCTTCTTACAGTAATCGTAATCCAATTTTTTTGAACAGCTTCTTTTGGGTTTATAAACCCTCTTCTAAACATATCTGAAAGTTCAACAAATCCATCTGACATCATTTCTTTAGCCACATCAAAAAGCTCACGACTAGTCATATAACCTTGAGACTTAGCAAAAACAGGGTTCATAATACCCATTTTTAAAAGCGCAGGATAAAACTTTTTTGGATTACGCTGAACTTCACTCCAATCAACTGACTCAACTGGAGGTCGATTAATTTCCACATTATCTGATTGACCACACTGATGACATTGCTCATCTGGATCTAGTTTAATTGAAGAACAGTTTGCACAACCAACCGCTTTTGTTTCAAAAAACTCAATAATCTTTTTATCCCTTACAATATTATGATCTGAAACATAGATCTGTTTGTTACTCTTAACTACAATCATAGGAGGTTGAGATTTTTGATTCATCACGACAGGATGAGGGCAATTTGTACATTGAAGAACAGGTATATCTGGAACTTTATCTATTTGATGTTTAGTTCCGCAGTATGTACATGTAAAAGCACCATTTATAGGCTTAACCATACCACCAGGCGCAACCCACTCTAAAGTAAGGCCTTCAAAACCTGGAATTGCGGTTGTGTCTAAATACTTTCTTCCAGCTTTTCTCGTTGATTGTATAAGCGGTGTTAGTATAACACCTTCTCCACCACTTAGAGTTTGCTTACATGTTAAGTTTGCTGCTGCTAAATTTGAGTTAAAAAATATAAATTGAAAAACCACTACTAAAGAAATTAAATTTTTCATTACAGACCTCCATCTATACTGTCTGGCAGACTGAGTTCTTTTTCACGCTCTCGTTCTTGGCGATAACCATCTCTAAGTCTCTCATTATTTCTATCAACAAAATCTTCTTCAATAACTCTTTGAAGAGGAACAATCTGCTGACCCTCAACAGCATTATTTAACGTTGTGCGATCAGGGTCTTCACTAGGAGCTGTAACAAGCTCGCTTTTAGCATCTCTTTCTTTATCGTGAGCAAAGAACTCACACCAATAAGTTGTACACCCTGCTTTTCTTTCTGCTGTTTCACTAACTAGACTATAAAGAATGTTAACATCATTCATAAAGCTATTATAGATTCTTTGGCTTGCTTCGGAACCTCTTTTATCTGTTCGATATAAAGCTCTTTCTTCTTCATTTAATTCAGAAAAAAGTTTATTCTGTCTATCTAAATTCCAGTTTCTTTCATTGTTAAATACAATAACTCCACCCTCATCTGATAAGCAGTTATCTTTAAACCAATCTGTTTCATTACTTTCTCTAGAGCAAAGTATTTCTGGCCATTCATAAGTACCTTCTTTTAAAGGATCTTCTAATTTACCAGAAACAGAGTAGTGTAGCCTTCTTGGTGCTATTCCTCCAAAGGCAACTTTTTCAAACCTCTCAATGATATTCATAGAATAATCATAAGACCTATCATCAACTAGGTTTGTGAGTCTTCCAAGCTGTTGGAAAATTCCACCTTGGTTTTGAGTCTCAGTAATAAACCTCATTCCCGCAGAAAGCCTTACTAACATTTGACCAGCTAAAGTTTCATGATTAAAAGGGATTCCATTTTTAAAGACTTCAGGTGTTACTAAACCTGCAAGCATTCTTAAATAAAAGATCTCATACTCATAGTCATAATCATCTTCCATAACATGCTTTTGCATACGAATAACTTCATGCTCATGACTTAAATCAGCAAGCATAGCATCAACTAGAGCATACATATACTGCGCAGGTAGATCATTTGATAAACCTCCGATTAGGGTTTGATGCCTTGAAAGGTCAATAATGGAATTAACTTCCTCACCTTCTTTAGTCACACCATCTAAGAGTCTTTTAAAGTAATTAAGTTTTTCAGGAAACCTCATCGCCATAAATAAACTTAAAACATTCTTTGTACTTTCAATAAAACGAGCAGATTTCATTTCTCTTTCACTCACATCCAGACTCACGGCATTTCCAACACCCACTCCACCGATTCTTTTTACAAAAATATCTCCATGCTTAAGATTATCAACTCCTGCAGAAGCTGAGAGACTGTCCCCATAGTTATAAATAACCATAAAGTTTTTATGCGGATAATCTCTATGAAGTCTTTCTGCAGTTGATTCAGCGCCTTTAATAAGACGATCAAGATCTCTTGGCTCTGTTCTAATTCTATCATAGGAGTGAACATAATCACCTCTTAGTTTATGTCCCATATAAGCAACTTCATTTTCAACAAGGTGCCCTACGTGTTTATGAAAATCGGTTAAAGACTCAAATTGATTTTCTTCAGACCCTAGGTTAGGTGTAAGAAAGTTCTTTAAGCTCTCCTCTGTAGTTCCAACAAGATATAAACTTGTAAGAGATTCGTTTAAAGCTTTAAAGAAATCATTTTTTGAGAGCAAGTCTTCAGGTCTATAAGATCTACCATTTTGCCCAGTAAAGCTATTATTTAAGAGGACAATTGTTTTTCTTGCAAAGTCTTTCCTTAAATCTCCAATATTTGGAACAGCTCTTCCTAAATCTAAAAATCCGTAATAAGACATATCCCACACAGCGATTTTCATACCGAGTTTCTCAGCTAAACTATCCCAAGCTCTCATTTCATCTCTAGATGTTCCTTGGTTAGTAACAACTAAGAAGTCAACACCTTCAATGAACTGATACATTCTAGATATTTTTATATTAAAATCATTAAACTGGATGTCTTTCATACTGTTTGAATCTTGTATGTGCTCAAGCCCTAAATCAATTTGGCCACTCACACCAGTGTAGTAAGGAGCATCTTTTGTGATTCTAATTGAACCTTCAATAAGAGTAGATTCACCAGCTTTAAGCTTTGTGATGTCTTCAAAAAAAGCATTTGAAAAATCAACACCATTTTGACTAACTTGTAAGAACTGTTGTGAGTTTGCATCAGCACCAGCTTTAATCCCTGTTCTTACTTTTCTTCCAATTAAAGTATCATACCCATAATCTTGAGTAGATAAATTTTTAACTCTCCAAAAAACTCTAGCAATTTGACCTGGCGCCATAAGTTTTGGAGCATAAAGAGGCGTAACCTCAACAGGATAAGTAATTTCAAAGTCTCTAGGATTGTTAAATCTATTAAAATCTCTATTTACTTTACTTAAATAACTAAGTGGTTGAATTGTACCTCTATCTCTAAATCTTTCATTATGTTTATGAATCGCTGTATCTTTAATAGTAAAAGTAAGTTCACCAGGAGCAGTATACTCTTCACCTGGTTGTAGACTTTTATCAATTACAAGTTTTTGCCCATCAGCTAAAACCCATCTGTTATTATTTAAATAAACCATTGCTTCAGTTGGAGGAGTTGGCATTACATCTTCATCGGGGATATTATGGTTTCTAACCTTAATATCATAAACTATAACAGTTTCTCCTGGTTCAAAAATACCATCTTCTATTGAAAGATCCGCAAGAGTTATACTACTCGCTTCTTTATTAAGTTTAGCAGCCAGTTCAACCCTATATCTGTCTAACTTTTCTTGAGTGATTTTATGTGGAGATTTAAATTTAAAGCTTGATAACTGTAGATCAAAAATTGTTGTATAGTTTCTTACTACTCCATCATTTCCTTTAACTGCAACACTATATGTTCCATCTTGAGCAGCACTGCCATTACTTGCACTAGCTCCATACTGACCACAACTGCCATCAGCTCCGTCACGGCCATCTGACCCGTCACGACCATCACTTCCACTATAACCACCAGAATTTGAATGATGCTCTGTTCTGTACCTATCTGTGCAAGTTGTTGTGCAACTATTACTAAAAGTTCCATTACCATTATCTTTTAAGTTGCAATCTTGGCTGCAGTCTTGTCCATCATACTCACTTGTAGTCCATGTATAAGAACTTCCACCGCTTCCTCCACGGCCTCCGTCTCCTCCACGGCCACCATCACCGCCTTTTCCACCAGAACCACACTGCCCTCTATCTCCTGCTCGTCCCGCTTCTCCTGCTTCTACATCATATTTAAAAAGCATCATAAGATGTGAATCATTTTCTGATACAGTTATTTCTATATCTCCACCAGCTCCAGCGTCTCCACCAGCTCCAGCATCTCCACCATTTCCACCATCACAGGCATCAGTGCCGTTAGTACCATCTGTCCCATCTGTTCCATCTGTTCCATCACCACCATCAGAAGACTTTGTGGCATCTCTTCCATCACTTCCATTACTACCATCTCTACCATCAACACCATCTTTTCCATTGCAACCGCGGCCACCGTCACCGCCCTTACCGCCATCGCCACCATTTCCACCAGAAGCATCTAAATATATATATCCATTATCCCCAAAGCTAACATCTTGATTGATTTGATTGCCATCATAAGTACCTTTAATAACAACAACACCTCTTTGAGATCTTCCTTCTTGAAGTTGTATTTTAATATCTCCAGCATTTTCAGCATCAGTTGCGTCAGTCGCATCAGTTGCATCCCCACCTCTTGTTGAACGACTATCTGAACCATCACGACCATTTCTGCCATCAATTCCATTACTGCCAGAAGCATCGATATTAAATAAAGACTGTGAGTATGATACTGAAGCAAATGATAAAGTTAAAATAAAGATAAGGCTTTTATTCATTTTAGAGTTCCCCTTTAAGCACTGTAATTTGCACTTTATAAGCCAGGTGGGAACTCACCTGCTAAGTAGAAAAACTCATTAAATATACGGGTGTAAAAAGTTTTGACAGTTTATTTTATAGAGCGGTTTTTAACTGACAAAGTCAGTTTATACTCCATAACAGGCTCTCTACTGCTTTCATCAACATAAGCAAAACCTGTATAGGTTCCCTCTAGTCTATCAGGAGTTTCAAGAGATCTTCTTATAAGGTCATTTACTTTTTCAGCCTCTGGGCAGCAAAAAAACACATGCTTATCAGCTCTTTTTAAAAATTTTGAATCAAAATCTTTAAATAAAAAATCAATTCTCTTCTTAGACTCATTGATTTTATTCACAGCCATAAGAGCTACTGAGAGCTCTGCACCCATTGCTAAAGCTCCGAAATACATTACATTTAAATGGTTTCTAGATCTAGAGTTTAGTTTTACTCTTACAACAGACTCTTCATTGTTAAGTGTAATGATTTTTGGTCTTACGTAAGCAAGCAGTGGGATTTTAAACCAAGAAAAGATATTTATAAAAAGACTTAGTTTTTGATTTTTACTTAACATGATAAAGACCTCTTACTTATTTAGTTCTTCATCAATCATATGAAATTCTGACTTCTTAAGCAATCACAAGATTTTCTTTATTTAAATAAGTTATTGTACCTAGATCTTACTCTTTCTAAAGAAGATGCACTAATATTTGAAACATTAGGAAGCTCTTCAATAAAAGCATTAAAATCAACTTTTAGCTCCTCTAGCTTCATATCCACTAAGTCTTGTAACTCGCTAACATTTTCAACTTGAATTTCTTCAGACTTATCTAAAGCATTTAAATCATCTAAAAGCCTTGTGCGCAGAGACCTGATTCGAGCTAATTCATCAAGCTCCATATCTATAGCGTCCTTCCCAGTAATATTAAGCCCAAGTTCTTCAAATACAAGACTTCTCATTAAATCTATCTTAGCTTTATATTTCTCTTGTTCCTCTTCAATTCTTTCAGCAACAAACTCTTGAATAATTTGATCTGGGCTAAGCATCATAACTTTGACAGAATCTTGGATTTTTTGCTCTGCTGTGGACAAAACACCAGCTATATGTCCATAGTGATCCTTACCGTTGTGTAATCTTTTTGAAATATCACTTTCACTTAAACCATAAGCATGATGGAGAATATAAACTCTTTTTTCATACTCACTCAAGTGCCTCATTGCCTTATTTAAAAGTTCAATATTGTCTGCATCAAAAACATCATCAGGCTCAAGAACAGGAAAATTGTTATCATCAACCACGCCCTCGCTCTCAGATATACTTAATGCTGCAACAAGGTAACTCGGCAAACCAGCATATTTATCCTCAGCTTCTGGTGGGTTTAAAGTTTCATCTACCACTTTTAAAATATACTTTAACACTTCCTCACTTCTACTTTGAAAAACATAGTCTGACATTTCAGAGTTCGGATTTTGACCATTATCATTATACTTTCTTACGTATTCAAGGTTAGCAATAAGTATTAATGCGGAGTAATCTTCAATCTCTTCCAAACTCATAGGTTTTAGCTCTCTAAGTGCCTGAATACGAATTATCGCTTGAGATTTAAATAATTTGTCTTGAAATTCTTCACGTGGGTTTTTGAAAGCATAAAACAGCTCCATATCATCACGTAATGTCTGTGAACTTAATAATGCTTCAGACTCAAGCCTGTTTAACTCTACATCAACACTATTTAGTGATAAAATTAAGTGACACGATTCTTGAGAAAAACTCACCAATGGGGTTAAAAAAATACTCAATAACAAAACAACATAATTTCTCATAAAATATGACGTTGCAAAGGTTATGCCTTAAAGAGAACAAAGCTAAATTATTTAAGTGTATTTTTTATTTACAATATCGACATTCTTTGCCTATATCTTAACTAAAGCTCTCCCAGACTTTTCATGCTCAATAAGACCTTTTGAGTAAACTGGTATTTCTTCTAAACCAATCTCTTCTTTTACTAAAGATAATAAGTGCTCAACCTTCCAATCACCTGCTAAAAGCTCCCACACTTCTTTTCTTACGCTCATATCGCAATTATTAGAACTTGCCCCAAGCAAACTCACTCCTCTTAGTATGAAAGGCATCACTGAGGTTTTAAATCTTGTTCCTTTTGCCAAACCAATACTCGCCACATTTCCCCAAAGATTAACAAGTGGAAGCACTTCTTCTAAAAACTCTCCCCCAAGGTTATCTATAACCCCACCAAATCTTGCTTTTTCTAAAGGACGAGACTTCTCTTTAAAAAGCTCTTCGTATTGATGAATTTTTTTAGCACCTAATGCTTTTAAATCCGTTTCAAAGTCTTTTTTTCTATGAGTAACTACTTCAACATCATAATCTAGAAGTTTAAAAATCTGAACAGCAAAACCTCCAACTCCACCAGTGGCCCCACTCACTAAAATAGGTCCTTTATTTGGATCTTGCCCATTTTGAATCATTCTATAAACAGCAAGGCCTGCTGTAAAACCTGCTGTTCCATATGCCATAGCCTCTTTTGTACTTAAGTTAGTTGGTAAAGGAACCACAATGCTCTCTGAAACTACAGCGAGTTTAGAGAAACCACCATTTATATTCTCTCCTAAGCCCATTCCATTAACAAGAACCTTTTGCCCTTTGTTAAACTTCTTAGACTTTGTCTCTATAACCTCTCCTGCTAAATCAATACCTGGAACAATGGGGTTTGTCTTAAATATAGGAGCTGTATTCGTAACACCAAGGGCGTCTTTATAGTTTACACCTGAGTATTCAACAGAGATTAAGACCTCACCTTCAGAGACTCCAAAGTCGAGGTCTTTAAAACCAATCTTTCCTTCATCAAATAGTAATGCTTTAGCTTTCATAAGTAAGCTCATACTATTGGTAAAAAATGCTGAGCACAAGTTTAAGAGAGTTGTAGACTACCTAAACATATAATACCTTATATCTCATGGCTCATTTTATTATATTTATTTTAAGTAGCTATCTTTTTGCCTCCTCCTCAAGCTTAACGCCTGATGATTTAGCTGTTTTAGACCCTGTAAAGAAATCAAATTCGGTTTTATTATCAGATTCAGAGTGCAGTTCTTGCCAAAAACTCATTCAAGAGCTTCCTAAGATTTGCAAGCTAAAACCAGGCACCTTTGATGTTTTTGCCGTAGGAAACATTAAAAAGAATAAGAAGAAGCTTTCATCTTATGAAAAAAATTTTAATGTCATATACAGCCAAAAAAGAAAACTCCTTATGAAACTAGACACTCCAGCAACCCCTTCTATGCTTATAAACAAAAAGCACTTTGTTATTGGCAGAAGAAGTATTCTTAAGTACTTTAAAAAACACAAAGACCACTACTGTGAGTCAAAGAGCAATGCTTCATAGTATATGCAGTTTCTAGAACTTATTGCAAAAGATAGATCTGAACTTTCAAAAGTCATTTTTGATGAGTTTAAAAAAAATAAGACTGATTTAACAAGAGAAGACCTTAATAACTTAGTTAGAGGTCATCAGGTGTATTTTCAAAATAAGCCCGTAGGCTTTCTCCCTTTTCAAATTCATAAAAAAGGGAAAATTCAGATTTATCTAAATAATGAAGTTTCTTTTAAGCTCACTAAAAAAGACATTCTCTTTGAAGATAAGTGGCTTATTGTTATTAATAAACCTTCAGGTATTCCAAGCCAAGCCTCTTTAAAGTTCTTACAAGATCATGCTTATGGAGCAACAATGGTTTATTTAAGAAATAAAAAATTTCAAACCTCTCCATACTTAGCTCTTTCACATAGACTTGATATGGATACATCTGGAGTTTTACTCATGGTTAAGAAAACTTCAGCTAATAAAGGAATTGCAGATCTTTTTGCTAACAGAGAAATCAAGAAAACTTACCTTGCTTTAACAAGTTCAGAGAAAAAGCCACAGGAAAAGTTTAGTGTTAAAAATTATTTAGAGCGCGCAGGAAAAGACTTTAGATTTCAATCTTCTAAAGATATAAACCCAGAAAAAAGCAAGAAAGCTAAGTACGCTGAAACCAAGTTTGAACTTTTAAAATCTCTTGATTCAAAACATCTCTTTAAAGTCAGTCCAAAAACTGGAAGAAGCCACCAGATTAGAGTTCATTTAAGTGAAGCTGGTTTTCCAATCCTTGGAGATCAGTTTTATAATGAAAATAAAGAAAGAAGTCATAAACTTCACCTGCATGCGGCTTCTTTAGAGTTTAAACACCCTATGACAAAAGAGATCATAACAGTCTCTTCAAAAACACCAGAACACTGGCTTATAAAAGTCGATTTAAGCTCAAATCCATTTTAAGTAAGTTATGCATTAGACTAATGTGAGCAAGTATGTAAATACTACCCATCTCGCTCTAAATTTAGATAAAAATTGGCAGTTTTATTTCAAAAATGAGAAAACTACATGCAAGAAGAGGCATAAAATTTATTTTAATCTTTTAGGAGGATTTAAATGTTTAAATTTGTTATTTTAATTGTACTAAGCTTAAACTTACAGCTTTCATTTGCTGAGCATATTGAAGAGCCAGTTGTTGTTGAAGAAGCTACTGTTGTTGAAGTTGAAGACCCTTATGGTCAAGGTGTTGTAGTTGAAATTGATGACACACAGCCTGAAAGAGACCCTCCAGTCATTGATGAAGAAGAGTTTAAGAAGCAAAGAGAAAGCGCTGGTATATTAAATATTGAAAACACTGATTCTTCGTTTACTGCATATAAATTTCGTGAAGAAGGTGTTTTTTTAATCTCAAAAGAAAGTTTTTCTGATACTCAAAGTGCAAAAGGATTTTGTGATTCTGTAAGCGACTTTACAGAATTTGAATCAGGACCTTACGAGATTATTACTCCACACGCTGGTTTACTCTTAGCCTTCATGGGTCTTCCTTTTGGAAGTCTACAAAGCACTTCAATTATATATAAGCCTGTTATCGAGTATGATGGAAAAAGAACTGGTGTGACTTATTGGACAAGTGGATTTCAAGGACAAATTGAAAATGATAAAGTTCTAGCACTCACTGATGGAAACGGTGCCGGAGCTGGAGATTTTGTTAACCTTGAAAAATTAAATTCAAATCTTATAGAAGCAGGACTTGAAGCTCTTTCTATGCCAGCAGTTTGTGTTGGCCAAAAGCTTAAAGGCTATATTAAACCTTAAAATCTCTCTTAAAGCTTAAAAATTACTCAAAAGCCTACTTACTTAAGTGGGCTTTTTTATTTCATCCAACAAAAAGCCTTTCATTTACGCAAGTCTCAAGAAACCTTAAAATCTAGGACAGCTTATTTTAAAACTCCTACCTAGAAGTCACCCTCACCTTCGCTCTATTACTGGACAAAATCGACCCTAGTCTTTACTTTGTTTGCACGCTAAAGCTCTTTAAAAAAGAATTTATTTAAAAATATATAAGGGGAAACTTAAAGTGAAAGAAATGAAGCCAATTGATAAGCAACCTGAACTTTCTAAAGTGAATGACTTTATTATAGAAAACCCTGAAGTTGGCGAAGAACATGTTCCACTTGATGTTCTTTTTGTAGGAGCGGGACCTGCTGGAATGGCCGGAGCTATTAAGTTAGCTCAGCTTGTTAAAGCTGATCCAGATATGGATGATATTGAAATCGGTATTTTAGAAAAAGCAGAGTCTCTAGGCGGCCACACACTTTCTGGCGCTGTTATGAATCCAGGTCCTTTAAAGTCTCTTTTTCCTGATTTAAAAGACTCTGACTTTCCATTTAAAACTAAAGTTAAAGGAGAGGCCGTATACTTTTTAACTGAAAATGGAAAAGTAAGAATGCCTACTCCTCCAACTATGAAAAATCATGGAAACTATTCAGTTAGTCTTTGTGAAGTGATTCGTTGGATGGGAGAAAAAGCTGAAGATCTTGGAGTTAACGTACTTACAAGTTTTCCAGCTGACTCCTTACTTTTAAAAGATGGAAAAGTTATTGGAACAAGAACAACTCCCATGGGTCTTATAAAAGATGGATCTCCAGGACCAGATCATATGGAAGGAACTGATGTCATAGCCGACGTTACAGTTTTAACCGAAGGCACAAGAGGTCCTTTAGCTCAAAGTTATTTAAAGCACACAAATACAGAATCAGACGCTCCGCAAATTTATGCACTTGGTGTAAAAGAGGTTTGGAAAGTTAAAAAACCTCTTAACAAAGTAATTCATACCCTCGGCCACCCTCTTCCAAGAGATACTTTTGGAGGCTCTTGGATGTATCCAATGGGAGAAGATATGGTTTCTTTTGGATTAGTTGCTGGTCTTGATTATAAAAAAACTGATCTTGATGTTCATTATGAGCTTCAACAACTTAAAAAACATCCTCTTTTTGCTGAGATCTTAGACGGTGGAGAGCTTCTTCAGTGGGGTGCTAAAACAATTCCAGAAGGAGGGTATCACTCAATGCCTAAGTCTTTATCTGGGGATGGTGTTCTTCTAGCAGGAGACTGCGTTGGAATGGTTAACGTTCCAGCTCTTAAAGGAATCCACTACGCAATGACTGCAGGAATTCACGCAGCTGAAACTATCTATGAATCTTTAAAGAAAAAAGACTTCTCAAAAGAAAGCTTAAAATCTTATGATGAGAAGATAAGTAAAAGCATTATTAAAAAAGACCTTTATAAAGTAAGAAACATTAGACAAGCTTTTATGAAGTCTGGCTTTTGGATGGCAAACTTTAAAGCTGCCCTAATGACTGTAACAGGTGGGCTTTTCCCAAGCCCTAAGGCTCATGACCATGAAGACGCAGAAACTACAAAAATCTATCAAGAGCTTAAACAAGCTAAAGTTGATCTAAAGAAAGTAGATGCAGTATTTCAAGCAGGAAACAAAACAAGAGATGACATCCCCTCACACTTAACTGTAGGTGAAGATATTTCTAAAGAATGGGCTGAGTTTTATGTTAACCTCTGCCCTGCTGGAGTTTATGAGCTTGATGGAGATAGGTTAGTTGTTAATGCTCCTAACTGTGTAGACTGTAAAGCAACAGACGTCTTAGGGCCAAGGTGGCAACCTAGAGAAGGCGGAAGTGGGCCAAACTACACATTAATGTAGGGGTTTGTTTATATTAAAGCTAGTAAGACAAACTAAATAAGTAATAAGTTTATAAAAAAACTTAAAGGAAGATAAAAAAGATGAAAGTAACATGGAAATTAGTATCAGACCCTTTATGGATTAATTTTGTTTGTGATGAAAATATCTCAAAAAAAGAGGTCACTTATAAAAATCAAAATGAAGCTATGATTTCTCCACTTGCTTCAAAAATTTTTGGCTTTCCTTGGGTTGAAGAAGTCATTGTCTACACAGATAAGGTTTCTGTAAAAAGACAAGACTGGGTAGACTGGGATGTGATTGCAGATCCTTTAAGTGAGCTTATTGATGAACACCTTAGTAGCCAGTCAACTCCAATTGAAGAAAACCCTGAACCTGTTATTAAAGTAGCAGCCCCTGAACTTCCAACTGATTTAAGCCCTGAGGCAAATGAAGTTGTTAAGTTTTTAGAAGAAGAAGTAAACCCTCAAGTAGCAGCTCATGGCGGGAGAATTAACTTTGTTAAGCTTGATGAAGGAAGAGTTTTTCTTTCTATGGAAGGTGGTTGTCAGGGCTGTGGTATGGCACAACAAACTCTAAGAGACGGTGTAGAAACTTCTTTAAAAGAAACTTTTTCTTTTGTTAAAGAAATCATTGATACTACAGATCACTCTTCAGGACTAAGACCCTTTATTAAATAATTTTAGTACTTTTAAAAAAACAAAAAAAGCTAAGGAAAGTAAAATATGTCAAAACTAGAAACTTTAAATGAATTTGAAAACCTTGTTAATAAAATTTCAGATCCTGACTTTGGAGATTTTAAAAGAAAAACAGGAAACTATATTTCAAGAATTGCTCCAGATCTTCAAGAAAGCAAAGAAGCTTTTGAAGTCCTCGCAAAGTTAAAGGCAGAACTTCTTTATGGAGATAACCTAAGAGATACTGATCATGTTAGAGAATACGTTTTAGAACAGATTGAAGTTTTAAAAGAGAAAGTAAACTAGGGTTTTTAAGTAAGTAATGAGCTTTAAAGACCCTTTTTCTTATTTTAATGCTTGGTTTGATGAAGCTAATGAAAAAGTAGCAAACAATCCAAATGCTGTAACTCTTGCCTCATGCACTAAAGAAGGCAAACCTTCAGCCAGAACAGTGTTACTTAAAGGCCACTCAAAAGAGGGCTTTATGTTTTTTACTAACTACACCTCAAGAAAGTCTAAGGAACTCATAGAAAACCCAAACGCTTCTATGCTTTTTTACTGGAGGGGCTTAGAAAGACAAATACGTATTGAAGGTAAAATCGAAAAAACTTCAAAAGAAGAATCTGATAAATACTGGAACTCTAGACACCCAGATAGCCAAGCTAACTCAGCATTTTCAAAACAAAGCTCTATAATGACAAGCCAAGACTCTACTGAAGCTGAGCTTAGTAAGTTTAAAGAAAGCCTAGATGGTAAAGGCATTTCAAGACCTGAAAACTGGGGAGGCTTTGTTTTAAAGCCTGAGTATTTTGAATTTTGGAGTGAGGGGCCTAACAGGTGGCATCTTAGACATACCTTTAGTTTAAAAGGAAATGATTGGATACTTGAGCGCCTTTATCCTTAAGTAAAGAAGGTATGAGATTTATGAAGCTCAGTTTAAGTTTGAATCTAATCTTAATTTTATGTTTTTTTAACCTCTCTTTTGCAAATGATGGCTTTCAAGAAAAATTTAAAAATGCTTGGACAAAGGATTATACCCCTCTTGCCTGCTCTGATAATGTTTTAAAGCTTTATAAACGCTTTGATAAACCAAAAGAAGCTTATGTTATTCATATATTTCATAAAAATGTACCTCACGAATCTATTTCACCGCTACATGCTAGAAAGAGGACAGGAAAGGCAAAACAAGCTCCCAAACAACGCTGGGTTTTTCATGCTGTTCTTTATACTAACGAGCTCATTTATGATTTAGACTATACCAACACTCCTACACCAGTTGCTTTTGATAAGTATTTTGGCTCTATGTGGAAGAAGAGTGATTTAAGTAAAAATTTTAGATTTCAGATAAAGCCAGCAAATTTATATAACTCTTATGACACTGATGGAACTATGAACTCTGAGCCTATAAAAAAATTTAGAGACTTAGAGCAAGTTATAATGTCTAGATTTATTTCACAACTAAGTTATCATACAAACTAGTGTATCTAGGCTTGGCAGTAAGAAATAAGTGGTACGCTAGAAGCTGCCTTACATAAGGTACTGCTACAAAACTGCTATTGCCTATACCTGATTTTTTCGACCATGTGGCCTCCCTTTTATCAGGTCTTAATAATGGCTTGAGCACTTTTAACCCACATTCTTCTAAAGCCGCTTCCTGAAAAGTGAGGTTTTCTTTTATTTCTTTCTCTAGATTTAATTCAAAAGGCCATGGATTACTAAAAAAAGAACTCATTAAAGAAAGGCCCATAGGGTATTCAGTTATCGCTGAACAAAATCCAAACTCAGGCTTCATATACTTTTTTAAAGCGCTGATTTTAGATGAATCAATAGAAATTTCATTCACTAAACTTATCCAACCCCATGAAACACGTTTATATGTGTCCGCAAGTTCTACAGTAGTTCTTTTTGAATCAATTTGGTTCACCTCTAAAAATTTAGATTCAAACTTTAAACCTATTACAGCAATATTTTGCCCAATATTTGAACCTGTTGAATTGACAAGGTTGACCGCATGCCTAAAAAACTTAGCACCTTCTTCAGGCCTTCTTTTTTCTAACATTTGTAAGCTATAAATAGCTGACCATTTTAAGAAAGTAAAAAGTTCCGGGATACTATATGAGGCTATAAATGAGATTTTCTCTATAGAATCTCCTCCTGAAACTCTCTTAATGTTTCTTTTAATAACTTCATCTTCAAAATAGTTCCAATGATCAAAGGAGTATATCTCTTGAGCCCAAGATGTATCGATCTTCATAAGATCTGGATCCTGAAGTACTTTTGAAAAGCTATTTTGATCTATTTTTAAAATTTGGTGTTTAGCTGAAAACGCATTAATATCATTTAAAAAATTCTTACCCTCACCTTGATTCTTAAATTTTTTACTTAAAAATATATGAGCATTGCGCTCCCTACTATGAGGCTTAAATATAGGTGCTTTTTCAATAGCCTCTAAGTCTTTTATAATCAGACTATAAAAACTTTCAGAACTTGATAGAAAAGATATCAACTTAGGAAAAAATCTCTGATGCATTATATATGATGTCATCAAAATAACTGTAATAAATAGAATTGATGAAGATACAAGTGATAGCATAATATACGGGTATCTAAAAAACCAAGGTGTATTCGCTAGGTTTATTTTAGCACCTATTTTCTTAGGGTTTCCAGCACTCTTAAGTATAACCTCTATTGCTTCATTCTTATTTAATTTCTTATCTTTCATAATTTTCTCTAGCTTCATTAAATAATGAGTTTTAAGTTCTCTGTATGTTGATTTACGAAGATCCTTATTTTTAATCTTTTGACATACTGCTCTAATATAATTATTTAGCCTTTTCACTATGCTGCCTCTAAAACCAATTTCATTGTTTTGACAAACTCATTCCATGATTTTGTTTTTTCACTTAAGTTCTCTTTACCAAGCTTAGTGAGTTTATATACTTTCCTTTTTCTTTTCCCGGCTGGCTTTTCCCAAAAGGATTCAATGCACTTATCAGCCTCTAAAGAGTGGAGTAAAGGGTAAAGCGTTCCTTCAGTAAGTATTATATTGCCTTTCGTTAACTGCTCTATTCTTTGAGCCAATTCATACCCATGAGAAGATTTTGAAAGTAACATCTTTAAAACTAAGGTTTTCATACTTCCTTTTAAAAGTTCTTTATTAACTGGCATAACTTAAGTCTCCTTTGCATTGGACCCCAATGCATTGATACCTAAGATATCGGATGTCAAAAGCAATACTTTAGACTATTAGACAAAATAAGCTAAAATAGGTTCAAACTGATACTAAAAGTACAAAAAAATGTTAATGAAAATAAAAAGATTAAAAAAACGCTGGGTTTTTCACGCCGTCCTTTACATAAACAACCTCATCTATGATTTAGATTATACTAATAAACCACGCCCAGTAGCTTTTGATAAATACTTTGGCTCTATGTGGAAGAAGAGTAATTTAAGTAAAAATTTTAGATTTCAGATAAAATCTGCAGATTTATATAATAGTTATGACACTGATGGAACCATGAATTCAGAACCTATTAAAAGATTTGAAGAGTTAGAGCAGTTCATAATTCTTAGATCTATCGTTTTTTAGTGCTACTACTTTAGATAAATTTTAAAAAATAAATTCTATAAATTTAAGAATAATTGTCGTTATTAAATATATGACCGTAATAAGAAAGAATACTGCCAGTAAAGCAATAGTTATTAATGTAATTTTTGAATATTTTTTAGTTTTTAAAGGGTACTTTAAACCATTTTCAAACAGCCTTAAATTTTTTTGATTAGACTTCCAAAAGATATCAAAGACATCACCTACTAGAGGTATTGATCCAATTACAGTATCAATTAAAACGTTAACAAGCATTCTAAAGATAATAACAACATCAAGACCTGACATAAACGCTCTAAATACTATGTAAAGAGATAAAAGCGATGAAATAACATCTCCTATACCAGGTACAAAACCGATTAAGCTATCTAGACCAAAACGAATCGGTCCAATCTTAAATTTTGTATCTAGCGTTTCACTCAGTTTCTTTATATCTTTCACTTAAATAAATCCTGATGTATTACAGAAAAAGGCGCTCTTTAGAAGAGAGCGCCTTTTCTTAAAAATTAATTTTTCATATTATCTAAAAAACTATCAACTTCTTTAGAAGCTTCGTCTTTAGTTTTTCCGTATTTCTTCTGAATAGAGCCTACCATTTTATCGTAGTCACCCTCCATTTGATCCACTTCATCATTTGTTAGGTCGCCCCACATTTGTTTAACTGATCCTTTAACTTCTTTCCATTGTCCTTTTAATGTATCTTTGTTCATAATATATCTCCTTTATGGGTTTAATATAAGCCATTCTACTTCTTATAGATTCCACTAAAGTTGAACTTATTATGAATTTTCCTACACATTTAAAAAAAAAGACCACTTAAAAGCGGCCTTTTTTTAAATAATTTTTTAGTTTACACAGCTTTTACTTAATAACTGACTAGCCTTTCTTATCTGACTTAACAATTTCAAGAAGCTCAATCTCGAAAGTTAAAGCAGCACCTGGTTTAATTTTTGGTGGAGCTCCTCTATCACCATATGCTTGAGCAGCTGGGCAAGTTACTTTAGCAGTACCGCCAACTTTCATTTTTTGAACAGCTTCTGTCCAACAAGGGATCACTCTGTTAAGTGGGAAAGTTGCAGGAGTTCCTCTATCTTTTGA
>CALLAU010000048.1 GCA_938002015.1 uncultured Bdellovibrionales bacterium | reverse complement strand
CAAAGCTTTTGAGCATAGGAATTACTTTTACAGTACTCTTTTGTTGCGGATTCATTTGCTCAAAGACATCTGCATTAACCGCTTTATTCTTTGTGTCCCTATCATACTACTCCCATGATATTTTCATAATATGTAAGAGGTTGTAGTATAAGAAAATGGGCGTTTTTTAGGTACGCACTCAATCCCCATCCAAAGTAATCAACTAAAAAAAGTTACGTCAAAAGGAAAAATTGCTTAAACCAGAAAACATATCGGGCTTTACCAAAAAGTTATTAAGTCATCCATTTGTCTTAAACTTGTTATCACTTTTATCTTTACGGGATTCAAAGATAGCCGAACAAGCAGAAGAGATAAAGTCCTTAAAGGAGGCTTTATCAAAAAAGCAGCGAGTTCCGGCAGAACCAAATTTAGGAGGAGCAAGTCAATTGGATAAGGACCGATCATCAAAGGAAAAACGACCAAAGAAAAGGAATGGTAAGCGTTCAAAGAAAAAGGATTTACCTATTCACGAAGAAAAATTTGTAAAAGCCCAAGATGTTCCTCAAGGTTGGACCTTAGTCAAACATAGGCCTACTATCATAGAAGATGTAATTCTACAAGCACATAATATCTGTTATCAATTAGAAGTTTGGCGGAGTCCAGATGGCAAAAAACAAATGACGGCAAAACTACCTAAAGCTTTACAGGGTAATCAGTTTGGTCCAACATTGCGGACTCTAGTTTTATCTTTATACCATGACTTAGGATCGACCCAACCTTGCATATCAGAATTTTTAAAAAATATAGGAGTGGATATATCAGCAGGCACTATAAACAATATGCTGATAGAAAATAAAGATTTGTTCCATCAAGAAATAGAAGATATTTTAGAGGTAGGCAAAAAATGTAGCTCAGAATTACGTACTGATGATACGGGAGCAAAGCATAATAATGAGACCTATTTTACCAACTGCATTAACACAGACTACTTCTCCTATTTTCGTACTAGTAAAACAAAAAGCAGGATTAATTTTCTGGAGATTCTACGCCAATCCACTACTGCTTATACGCTGAATCAATCAAGTTTAGACTATTATGAGTCAGTCAATTGTCCAAAAGCAGCTTTTCAGTTACTCAAAAAGGATTTTCTAGAACTTGATTCTAAAGTCTTTGAAGATAAACAAGCATTGAACCATTACTTAGAAAATAATCAGATTACTGGCTCAGACACGAGACGAATTATCACAGAGGGGCTTTTGATTGGTACAATAGTCGATGCTGGTTTTGATGAAAAGACCATTATTCATTCTGACGAGGCTGGGCAGTTTGCTCTTTTTGTTCACTCTTTATGTTGGAAACACATCGAGCGACCTTTGAGAAAATTAAAAACATATACCTCCCTACAAGAAGAACAACTCAATGAAGTGAAGAATCAGTTTTGGCAATTATATCAAAGACTCAAAAAGTATAAGCTAAAACCAGACCCTAATTTAGTTGATACTTTGAGTAATGAGTTTGATAAAATGTGTGAACACCGAACAGGTTTTTTTGCCCTCAACCTAATTCTGGATAATATCCACAAGAAAAAAACAAAAATGTTGATTGTCCTCAAAAGACCTGAAGCGTCTTTACAAAACAATACTTCTGAAAGGGATATCCGAACTTTTGTAAAAAGACGAAAAGTGAGCGGAACGACAAAATCCGAAAATGGGTTAAAAGCAAAGGATACTTTCATTTCTCTGAAAAAAACCTGTGAAAAATTGGACATCTCTTTTTGGGAATATCTCAAAGATAGAATCCATAAAACCAATAAAATTCCAAACCTTGCTGAT
This sequence comes from uncultured Bdellovibrionales bacterium, assembly GCA_938002015.1. Classification (GTDB taxonomy): domain Bacteria; phylum Bdellovibrionota; class Bdellovibrionia; order Bdellovibrionales; family UBA1609; genus JALZUR01. The sequence goes on along the minus strand of CALLAU010000048.1, from coordinate 787 downwards.
ATTATTAAGCAAAAAATGAATGCACAAAATCAAAATTGGGCAAACACATAACGGTGTCTTTTTCTGAGTAAGATTGAGTGCGTACTTTTTTAGTTTTAAAGATGTGAAAAATAAAACTTCAGAAAAAACGCCCAGTCCAAAGATAGCAGATTTACACAATCTATCGGACTATTTTACAGAATTGAATCTGTCAAAATTTAATGAACTACTCTTGTTAAGTTTGTGTATGATTCAGGCTCGAAGCTGCAATCTGAGTAAATGTTCAGATTTTGTTAACGTTGTTAGCGAAGGGTTTCTTAGTGATCGAACGGCTTACAATAAGCTAGTAAAATTCTTTTCGACAGGTAAGTCAGAGATTATTTTACAAGGCATCTTCCGCTTAGTGGTTATGCTTATTTGGTTAGGTGATAAAGAAGCTATCTTGTTAATCGATCGCACCAATTGGCAGTTAGGTAAAACGAAGATTAATTTACTTGTAATAGGTGTTGTTTATAAGGGTGTGTTAATTCCATTGGTTTGGCAAGACTTGAAAAAGAAAGGCAATAGTAACAGTATAGAACGGCTGGATTTAGTAGATAAGTTTTTGGCTTGGTGGCAAGAAACAGGCTTAGATTTACCGACTTTACATATTGTAGGTGATAGAGAGTTTATAGGCTACAAGTGGATAAATGGCTTAGAACAAAGGGGCTTTAAATATGTTATGCGTTTAAAAGGCAACCGTAAGTTTAAGCTCTGGCATCGAAATAAAATCAGAGATAGCAAGATGCGTTTAAGCGCAATAAGGAGG
>CALLAU010000047.1 GCA_938002015.1 uncultured Bdellovibrionales bacterium | reverse complement strand
CGTTAGCATCAAAAGTTTCACCAGTTTGCCTATCAACTGTAAGACCCATATCTTCTAATTTTGCTAAATTTTCTTCAATTTGGTTATTGGCTAAAGTTGCTGCATTTATATATGCATCCGTATCTCCAGCTTTTGAAGCATTAATAACATCGTCAAGAACTCCTGTATCACCATCATCAATATCTTGCCCAACATCATCTCCTAGATCAGGATTACCCCAATCAAAATCAGGCCCTGAAAGAGAATCCCTTGTATCAAATGCTGAACCACCTTGATTAAACATGGACCCTGCTTGTGTAAAAGCAACAGCCATTAGTGCACAGTCTCCCCAGTTTGGAGGAGTTGTCACACAGGTTTTAATCTTTGAAATACCAAAACCAATGGCTGCAACTCCAGCCAGCATAGAAAGTGTTCCCGTTAAATCTGAATCTGCAGCAGCAGCTGAGGCTGCATTTTCAACATCTGAACTTAATTGGTCTCTTACAGAGCTTGCACCACTTGCTTCACCACCTTGCTCAAGTGTTTCTGCGTTATCATCTATCGCATCTTGAGCAATTCCAGCCGCTCTTCTTTTCGCTCTTCCACTTCCAAAGAAAGCTAATGCTTCAGAAGCTGAAAAAGTAAATATCATTAAAAGTAAAATAATATTCTTAAAAGATTTCATCAAAGCTCTCCCTTTTCTTACTTTGCTTTCTTAAATTTCTTTTGCTCATGCCAAGAAACCTTGTTTCTTGAACAGTCAAAAAATTGCTTAGGGTTACATGAAGCATTAAAACGATTTGTGATTCTCTCAAAAATAAATCCTGCCGAATATGGAGATATTCCTGCTTTAGAAAAAGCAGCTAAAGCTTTTAATTTATCAGCTTCATCTTTTTTCTTTTTATCTTTATCAAGTTTAAACTTACTAAAACCTTTACCACGTTTCCCTCTTCCACCAGAGCCTGTACTTGCTGAACTTCTATATCCACCAACTAAAGATTTAGCTTTAGCTGATAAAGTTCCTCTCTTTTTTCCATCCTCACTAGATCCTGCTCCTGCAGCTCCAGGAGGAAAACCTCCGCCAGCTCCAGCACCCATCCCCATACCAGCGCCACCAGCTTTAGAATAATTATCAGGGTTAAAGTCTCTAGGACCATCTGTGTTATTAAATTCATCAGGTTGTGTGCCAAGACCTGGATCATCAACTAAAAGCGCATCATCTAAATCTATACCATCATCATCAGGGTTTGGTTTAAAGGCTATTTTTTCACACTCAAATAAATGTTGATACTCAGGTAAAGTACAATCAACTTCAGGTTCAACAACCGTATCAGGTACTTCTTCATCACCCAAACCATCCATGCAAGACATAGCTTGCTGAGCCTGACTTGCTAGTTGTGCAGCTTGAGCACTAGAGTCACTTTCAGCTTTATTTGTATCTGTCATACAAGCTTGGTGTTTATCATTTGCTTCCACTAACATTTTTTGAAGAAGCTCAATTCTTGCCATTGTTGTTGGACCAGGAGTGATTGAGCCTAGTTCAGCTCTAATCGCACTTTTAGCATTAGTGCAAACATTATCACAACCTCTTACTTCTTCATTTCCTTCTCTTAACTGCTTACATACTTTTGACATAGTATCAGAAGCAAAGAGTGAACCAAGTAAACCAATTGCTTGAGCATAACACTGCACTTGTGCTCCACCTTCACCTGCTCCAGCAAATAACGCTCCATAAGCTGGAGCCTGCTGAGCTAGGTTTGAAATTGTTTGACTAAACCCCATGCCTTCTCCACATGCTTCTGGGTTTTGACAGCAATTAACTGCTTGTTGAGCACACATACTACATGAAGTACTTAGTCCATAAGATGATGTATCTGCTACACTGCAATTTACTTTCTGTTGTGCAATCACTTGATCTACTTTCTCTTCCCCTGCTGCTGCAGAGCTTGCAGCTACTGGATCTAGTGCATCAGATGGTGTTCCTGGAGCTGATATAGAAGGATCACCATTTTGTACAAGATCACCAGTTTCATCAGCAAAAGCTAAAGAAGCTAAATTTGTAACAAGAACAAAAGCACTTAAAACCTTTAAATAACTTAGACTTTTCATAAGTATTAAATCGGTATTAATGCTTTTCTTATTTACTAAAGTAGGGGTTTTAAGACTATCGTCATATCAATATGAAACAAAAAAAATATCATCCAAACACTTTAGCAACATTTTAAAATATCTTTAAAACATATAAAAAAAGCCTATCTACATAAGCCTTTATACTTCTATTAAATTTAAGTTGTAAGTGATCTATAATTTTAAGCCATTTGCTTGGCTTGCATTTTCAAAGTTTCTTCTAAAATAGATGTTCATCGTTCTAAAAATACCATGCTTAGCATTAGGATTGATTTGTTTTTCTAGAAGTTTTTCATCAAGAGTCATTTCTCTTTGAGCTTTAGTTCCTTGATACATGGCTACAGTTCTAGCGTTTCTCATTTTAAAGTTTCTAGAGTTTTTCATTGCAAGAAGGTCTGGAACATATTTTGATCCATCAAACTTTAAAGGTACTTTTCTACCAAATTTTTTAATTGCTTTTTCATAAGCAAGTTTCATAGCTCCCGGCGAAAGTTTTCCTCTTAATCCAGAACGCCCACTACCATCAGCGTTTTGCTTAGTTCTTTTATGCCCTGAAATCATTTGCCTTGCTTTAGCAGAACCGTTTCTTCTTCCACTTCTCCCATTAGCTGCTCTTTGCCCATTACCACCAGGAGGCATTCCTGCAAAACCATCTCCAGCTCCACCGCCTGCTCTTGGACCGCCAGCTAAAGTTGCATTAGCACCACCACCATCTGGGTTTTCAGGTCCTGTCGCATCTTTTGTAGGTATGAAGTCATCTGGTCTTTTATTAAAGCTTGTTCCGTTTTGATCATAAGCAGCTCCACCACCGCCAAGGCCGCCACCATCGCTACCTCCACCTAGGGTAGAGTTATCATAAGCATAAGGTTTATAATTATAACCATCATCACTAGGTTGGGGAACTTCTGTTTCACCAGCTCCCATAGAGCCTGCAGCTATACCTGCAGCAGCACCTAGTAAATTGCCCCACATGTTTCCACCAGATTTTGAATTAGACATTTCACCGCTTCCACTATCAGTAGTTGGAGCACTGGTTGTATCTGCACCTGTAGTATCATAGTCACCATCAGTGTCACCACTGTAACCGTTTCCATCACCACCAGCTACATAATCATCAACAGCTTGATTATCAATATGAGCATTACACTCACTTATGATTCTATTTAATTCAGTGTTTGCCGTATTAAACTCTTCTTCTTTAGGACTTAAAGCCGCAATAACACTTTCTGCTCTTTCTAAGGTTTGAACGTTTTCTCCAATCTGTCTACTACCCTGTCTTGTAGCTGTAGCAGATTGACCGCCAACTGTTGCACTACCTTGAACATTAATAAGACCTGTTGAATTAGGACATGAACTTGCAACTGAAGATCTTAAACCCTGACACTGACTAATATCACTTAAACGTCTTTGATTCTCTGCAATCGCTGCATTTGAATTTGAAACTACTCCGCTACACTGAGAACTTGAACTTCCACCAGAAATAGAACCACCTTGTGGACTAGCTTCAATAGAAGAGCAGTTATCAAAAACTTGTGCAGCCGCAGCTTCACATTGAGCAGTAGCTTCAGCTATTGCTTCATCAAGAGCAGCAACTATTCTCTGTTCAGCATTAGCATTGGCAGCATTTTGAGCTGCAACGCGATTTGTACACGCCTCTTCTTCAAGACTAAACGGTTCATATCTACTGCAGTCTTCAAAGTCATTAGTTGAGTCTTTACTAGTACAGTAACCTCCATCTTTACCACCAAGATCAACATAGGTTTCACCTTCTCCACATGGTGATGACGAAAAAGGAACGCAGATCCTACCCCCGTCCTCCATTTGTCTTAAAGCCATTCCTGGCGCACAACCGGGGGTTGATGGAGTCTCATTGTTGCCAGATAACAAGCCAGTATCCACAATTCTGGGTGCAATTTGACCAAAACCAGGCACACACCAAGTAATAAAAAATAAAAAAACTAAGTGAAGTTTTTTAGAAGTTATAATCACCATATAACTTTAGTCGGTGTAAATGTGATTGTTCTTGAACAAAATCTAGTGGTTTAATTGCAATTTTCCCAATTTGATACAGAAAATTATATTTCAAACTCTATAGCAGCATTTTGCTCTTCTTTAGGAACAGTATTTTCAAAGCTGGCACAAGGTATACCGCAAGCATCTTCATAATCAGTACAAAAGCTTGCAGAGATCACAAAGTCATTACTATTAGCAGGATTTAATTCATCAACTTTTCTATGAACTGCCTTATTGGCTGTCCCAACTAAGTATGGCTCACCATCAATCTTAGAAATTAAAGGAGACCCAGATACAGAAAACTCACTGGGACAATCTGTTCCAAGCATTCCTGTCTGGCTATCAATAACCCTACAGCTCTCTTCAACTTTTAAAGGAGCATCATAAACCTTTGTAAGGTTTCTAGCACCCTGCACCCAAGTCGATCTATCATAATCAGGAATACCTGCATCACCTTCTTCAGTCATGTTAAACCGAGTTTTCCCTCTATAAAGTTCAATATCAATAACTTGGTCAACTTCTGAAGCTTTAACAAAGTCATCAACTCCACCATCAAGTGGCCTAACAAAGTCATTTGGTCTACTAGCTTCACCTTCATTAACTTTTATAAAAACATAGTCTGTCGTATCATCGTCCCACTTAGAAGGGTCTCTAAGTCTTGGGGAAACATATTGCGTATTAGTTGAAGCCCTCATGATATTATCTGGAGACATAGGGTATGGAAAAAGCATTGTTCTTTGATCTTTTGGCTCTCTTACAGCTTTATCTTCTGGGTCAGTTCTTTCAGCAGCAGCTTCAGGGGAGTCTAACACACCATGAGCTGTTGCCAGATAAACACCTGGACAAACTTGAATAGCCTGAGTTGTTGTATTCTTACTCATAACAACAGCCATTGCTCTTCCAACTCTTCCATCAACTGTATTTTGTGAAAGATCAATCTCCGTCATTCTATTACTTCTGTTTGGAAACCAAGCTACATCCTGAGTCTGCTGACAAACAGCCTCGACTGTTGCTTGGTTACTTCTTCCATTTACAGCAGCTCTCATCTCTTGCTCACAAAGAGTTTTACCTATACCTGACATAGAAGATGTAATATTTGCTATCTGGGTCTCTAATTCTGTCGTTCTATTTCCACAATTAGGCCCTGCTCCAAACACAGTAGTGCTCAGCATTAGAAGAGATATTATGGTAAGTAAGGTTTTCATTATCTTTAGTCTTTTTAAGCCCTTAGCACGTTAAATTTAATTTTACTCATAAGACTTCTCGTCTTAATTGTCATAGACTCTTATCACTGTCTCAAAAGGGTTCAAAAAACCACTTTTATAGACTTTAAGGAGCTATGGTCTATCTAGTAGCAAATAAGGTGCCAGAATGGAAATATAATATGTTTAGGGGCACATCCATGTATTTTTTTCTGCTCTAAAGGTGGTATTTTGCTCTTAGAAGAGTACAAAAAAAAGGAGAGACTTTTCTTTTAAGATAATGGAAAGCTTTGAGCCTCTTTTTCAAAAACTTCACTTCCAAAGATGAATTTAAGCTGCTCACTTAAACTGACTAAAAGACTCTCATCTAGACTTTCTAAGCTTTTAAGGTCTTCATAGGCTTTAAGAAGTTCATCAGCACTAAAAGACTTTAAACCTCTGATCATAAGCTCTATTTTACCTTCAAGCTCTAAAAGCTGACTTGGTTTTTCATAATATGAACACCTAAAATATTTGAGCTTATTATGACAAGACTCATCCCCATACCTTCTACAAAACACGTCTGCTTCAGCTCTATACTTTAAATCACTTAAGGCTATAAGCCTAATTGGCGTTGCCCCAACATAATCAACTCCTTGCTTTTCATAGGCGACTTCTTCATTTAAATACATAAAAGCATGAATAGGAGCAAAGTCTGAAACTTCATAAACACCAATATCTCCAGTCTCTGGAGTTTTTACTTCAGAGCATGATGTTTTTAAGACATGCGAAAACTCCCCTACATCAACACCTCTAATATGTTCATAAACACCAGCTCCATACAAAGCAGAGCCAAAACAATTTGGACCAGCATAAGAGAAAGTTTTATTTAATAAAGGAAGCTTTAAAAAACTAGATTCAGTTTCTAGTGCGTTTGAAAGCGATGGTAAAAAACTCAAAAAAAGAAGACTTATAAAGCTTAATAAGATTTTGTTATTCTTAACTTTCCCCACAAAGAAGAAATAGCAATTTAGTCCCTTAAGATCAAACCTAGTTAGGTTTTGATGCAGTGAAAATACTAAAAAAAATACTACTTAAAACTTTTTCTTATAGGTGTAATTAAAAGACATAAAAAAAGAGCCCTATTAAGAGAGCTCTTTTTTGTTTTTGATAAAATTTTAAGCTTTTTAAAATTTAAACAATATCAGAAATTGAGAAAGTCTTCGCGTTTTCTGCTGTATCTTCTAATTCAGCATACTGAGCTTTAACATCCTCCTCGCTTAAAACTTCCATACGAATCAAAATCTCTTTTAAGCGTACATCTTTTTTTAAATCTGGCTTTACTAGGTAATTTTTATTTTTTGGATCAGACATTATTCTTTGATTCTCCTGTTTGTAGTTAATCTAATTTTTTTTGATTATTTGCTCATTTATTTATTAAAGTCTTCTTTCATTTTTTTCAGTGATAAGTTGGACCGCTTTTCTCTTCTTTCTTATCATTATCAACGACAAGCTTTAGCCTTCTACCAGCTCCACCCATCCATTTTTTTTGCTGTCTCTTCTTACTATACTTTGCCCATGCTAAGTAAATAAAACCAACTATAAGACCACCAAGGTGAGCTAAATTATTTACAGTTCCACCTATTCCAGAACTTAAAATAGAGCCCACTTCCATTAAAGCTAAAAGCATGACAAAGAACTTTGCCTTCATTGGAAAAACCATCATGAAATAAATAACTCTATCTCCAAAAAGCAGTCCGTAAGCTAGCATTAATCCAAAAACAGCTCCTGAGGCCCCTACTGTGGGGACATAGAGTAAGTTTGGGTTTATCCCAAAAGCTGTGATTGCTAAGTACATAGCCGCTACATATAAAAGCCCAGCCCCTGCACCACAGGTTAGATAATATTTATAAAAGTTTTTCTTACCCCAAACCTGTTCTAATTCAGAGCCTATCCACCAAAGCATAAGAGAGTTAAAGAAAATATGCATAAACTGCGGAGAATGTAAAAACATATAAGTAAAGGGCTGCCACAGAAAAAACTTTCCTGTAAAAACTGCCGGGCTTAAACCAAAAACGGAAAACAACATGGAGTTTTTAAGCACCATCTCTTGAATGATGATAACTCCAATGGCCCAAACTAAACCGTTTACAATAAGTAAAGTTTTTACAGCAGGAGTAAGTGAGACCACCATTTGAATCTGATAGGAGTTATTTCCTCCGCCACCAGCGCTTCTCATAGTTTTCCTCCCTTTTCTTCTAAAAGCTTAGTAACTGCAGGATAGAGTTTATTCCAAGTCTGCTCTAATGTCTCTGGCAAAACTTTAGTTTCTGCAATAACAGGGAAAAAATTTGTATCTCCAAACCACCTTGGTATCACATGCCAGTGTAGGTGATCAGGAATCCCTGCTCCAGCAACTTTTCCATGATTAACCCCTACATTAAGACCTTTAACTCCATAAACTTTTGTTAAAAGCTTTGATGCAAACCTTACAGCTTTCATCATTTCTAAGTAATCAGAATCATCAAGGTCAAACATAGATCCAATGTGCTTATTAGGAACCACAAGAAGATGGCCAGTATTATATGGATATTTATTTAGCAGAATATGCACCTGTTCACTTTTATAAATACACAAGTTATTCTCTGAAGGCACTTTAGCTTCTACGACTGAGCAAAAAACACAGTTCTCATCATTCTTAAGGCGCCTAACATATTTTAGCCTATCAGGTCTAAATATGAAGTCTCTTTCTTGAGGCCAAATATCATTTAATTCAATTTTATCTTTTTGATCCATCTTAAGCTTTTTCTTGTCCTCTAAACAGCAACACAATAGTTCCTTAGAGAAAAAAAAGCCACTTAATTTGATCAAAAGTTTATAGCAGAAAAAGCTCTTTTTGTAGGCATAAATTACCTCTAAAGCTCTTCTTAAGGAGCAAGCAAAGCCTTACAACTATACTCAGTTCTTTTATAGCCTGCATACCAATCATTAAAAGGCACTGCTCTTGACTGAGCAACCAGGTTACGGATTGTAAGCTTTTGGTTACCTAAATAACTCTGAAAAATATCTTTCCAGGCTTTATGAACGAGAAGCCCCTTAACTTGAGAGGTTCCTTCAAGTGGGTAATTTTTAAGAAATTTAATAAAAAGCCCCGGGTAACGTTTCCATGCTGTAAACTCAAAGACTTCAATAACTTTTGATCCTGCTTGCCCGCCTTCAATAATAGCTTCAAGCAGATCAGGGTGATCTGACCAAGCAGTCCCTTTTAGTACATGTTCTGCAACTAAATTATGCTTAGTTTTATCCTCTAAAACCCCTCTTACAAGATCAGGGTACTTTGCCCAGTGACCGTTTGGTAGAGAATTTATAACATAAAAGTTATAAAAAGCTGAACCTACATTAATGTGCTTATTTATAATTTTCCTCATTAAAGAAATATGCACTTCTGATTCTGGTTTTGAGAAAATATGTCTTGCAAGGCTATAATGAGCATCATTTCGCTTTAAAATAATACTAATCCACTTTGAGTTAGTTATAAAATGAGGACGAGAAAGCACAAACTCAACTAACTCTTCATCGTAACTCCAGTCTGAACCCCAGACAGAACCTTGCACTACAAGAGCATGAACTAAATTAGAATACTCACTAGCATAATCTTGAGATAAAATACTCTTAATAATCATTTTTTTAGCACTGATCGAGCCCATACTACTTGATAGGACTATTGGTTTTAAAAAGTTGAGGTACTTTGACCATTTTGGATTTGTAAAAACCACTTTAATAAGATCAGCATAATCAGATCTTGCGATTTTCTTTATGAGCTTTTGTAGCAAGTCTGGATACTTTACCAGATATTCATTTTGATATACGAATTTAATAACTTCACTGTTAGCATAGCCTCTATCAATAATTATTTCTAACCACTTAATATTTAATTTCTCTGGATTACTTAAAACATACCTTGCAATTGCCTTATCAAGCCTTCCTCTCATTTCAACATTTCCAGGAGTTTTTAACATATACCCCATAAAAGTATTTTTTGTAACAAGCTTTCCTATATAACTAGGATCCTCATCCCACTTAGATAAAACGTGTTCAACTAAATCAACATCGACATCAACATCTCCCTTGCTTAAAAGGGCATCTACTAAATAAGTGTGCTTTCTCCACTCAGGTTTTGAGAGAAGGTGCTTAACAATTTCTTTATCAACATGACCAATTTGAATAAGGTCGAATATAATATCAGGTCTATTACTAAACTTCCCATCGCCATTATCATCAGTTTGAGAAAAAACAAATTCAACCAATAAAGTAGCATACTCTTTTTTGCGCACTAGACTACGCAGGAACATTTCATGTTGGTTCCATTTTTCTAAACTTAAATTATATTGTTCTAAATCTTCTAATTTTAAATGAAAACGCCCAAGTGCTTTAAACAACAAATCAACCCTATGGCTATATTGGCCTTTTAGTAAAAAAGTATTAATTAATGACTCTAAATCTTGTTGATTTTCTACTTCAAACAAAACCTGTTCTAAAAGTTTTACTTGCCCTTTCCATTGAGGCTTTAAAAAAACCTCATACTCTACAAGAGATGAACTATTAAAATTTCGCATGGATAGTCTTTTTAATAGTTCTGGATACTTTGACCAATAAGGACTATTTACGATCCTTGATATAATTAGTGAGTCAACTTTTTTAGTATCTATCATTTTGTGCATCATGGATAAACCTTTATCATTTGCCCATTCTTTCTTTGACAAAACATTAATAATTAAACCTCGCCAACGACTATCTCCTTTCTCAAAGATATAATTAACCCACTCTTCTTGATTTATCCACTCTGGCTTGCTTAAAACATTTTCGATAATACTGTAATCTTCATTACCTCTAAGTAAAATAGTATGAATCCACTGTTCTGCTTTACTTCTATCCCAAAAGGGCAAATGAATAATGTGCTTTACAAGCACATTATCATATTTACCTTTCTCTACTAGATCATCGATAATATGAGAATGAACACCCCAGTATGATTTAGACAAAACATGCTCTATAACTGCTTCCACACCAGTATCAAGGCTTAGTATTGACTCTATCACTTTAGGCTCATTAACCCAGTATTCATCAGTTAAAACATCTTCAATCAGTTTAAGTGTTAACTCAGGTATATTGTTTCTAAGGACAAGCTCGATCCAGTCAGTTCGACCTCTCCAAACTTCTTTATTTTCAAAGAGTTTATCTATACTATGCCTGTAAAATTTTGGAATTTCATCTGTAAACACATCAATAAGTTTATCATAAGTAGATGTGTCATACTTTTCTAAATTAAAACGTAGTGACTCTGGCAAAGCTTCACCAGGAGCAACAAGCTCAAGTATATACTCCTTTGCATCTTTGAATTCTTCAGAGTCTTGATTTAAACGACTAAACTTTCTCTTAAGTTTTTCTAAAAGACCGTGATCATTATCAAAGACTTGATTAAGTTTTAGCAAATTCATAAAATCAACTAAACTAACATTAAGATTTTCTTGGATGAGCTCTAAGGCAGCTTTATTTCTAATAACAATATAATCACCGCTATAAATAAAATCTTCACCTTCGCGCGCATTAGGATTTAACTTAAACCTAATTGTTAGATTCGTAGCCCTTGCACCTATAGTTCCAAGCCTTGTATAAAAACCATCACCATGAACGGCAGCCTCACCGCTTACGCCTCTTCTAGAAATAAAAGCATTTGCAGCACCACGTGAGGAGCGCGTGATATTCTCATAAGCTTCAAAAGAATTTGTTTCATGTGCAACAACAATCTCTCCGTCTTCATTTATATGACTTTTAAAAATCTCTGCCGCTGTCTTACCGTTTCCTTCTCCAAGCGGCTTTGTACGTAAAGGCTCCTTATTCATCCACCAAGAAAGACTTCCCGTTAAGCCGATTTGATTTCCATCTATTTCAACCAAGCTCTCTCTTAAACCTGTCTCCTCTAACAAATTCCACGCATACTCAGAATCAGGCGCATTAAGTAAAACTTTTTTCCCAAATTCCTCTAACTTATACCTTACGTAAGAATTACCTCTAACTTTTCTCCAGTTTGTTCCTTCAATAATGCTTTTTATAATTTCTAAATCATCTTCACTACCTTCAACTTCGTACTGCGCAAGTTTTGCTAAATACCTTATTGCAGCAAATACAGGTGGATTCTTACCATCCTTAAAACGCGATGTAGTTTCATGACTTTCAGAAAATAAAAATTTAATTCTTCCACTAGCCACATCATTTAAAAATCTCGAGTCAGGATCTTCCCAGGAAAAAAGATCTCTAAAAATAATTTCACCAGGGTCAGCGTTAACCGCAATCATTCCTGTTGAGTTTGTATCCGTGTGCTGGTTTAAAAAATCGGGGTTATCAAGAAGTGGTAATTTATCACCAACTTGAGCATTTAATAGCCTTACTTCCCAAGCTTCTTTACTGCCAACAAAGTGTGGGTATTCTTTTTTTAAAACTCTTCTAAGGACTGCAGCTTGCTCAGCAGTACCGTCCACAACAATGTCTAAATCTTGGTTGCCGCGGTAAATATTTGTAAAGTCATAATCAAAGCGCTCGGCTTGATATTTTTCATCTCCAGTTTCACGCTCTAAATCCCACCTGACGTAATGAGCAAAAGCTGAAGCCGTTCCACCAAAAAGGTATACCTTTACCCCAAGCTTATTTGCCTCTTCTTTTATAAATTTAAACTCTGGAACTCGCTCTATACGCTGTTCAGTTTCTTTTGAGAGGTGTAGAGGTTCTATTTGAGCGTGAGAGACCAGTGCCCTTAAAATAAAGTATATCACCACTAAAGCAGAAGAGAGTCTCATAGATATTCAAACTGCATTATTAGTACCTAATATACTTACATTTTCTTTAATTTTAGGTACTTATCTGTGTTTATCTTATTACCAAGAGTGACAATTTATGCAAAAAAAAACAGTAAACACATCGGCTTACTGTTTTTTAAAGTAAATTTTGATTTTTCGTAAGAAGTCTTAAAGCTTACTCAGCAGTTACCGCTTCATAAGTGCAAACTTTATTGGTCGACTTGCCTGCTCCTTCAGAAGTTTTAACACATGACAAAAGCTCGTCTGTATCCTTATTTAAAAAGATAGTACCATCTTGAGGGCTCTCAAGCGTGCTAGCTAAGCCTTGTTCTCTAAGTAAAGCAAGTAACAAGAACAGCTTATTAGCATCTTCTCCTTTAATAAGCCAAGGTACATTCTCATCACCTAAGTGCCCCTCGCCTAGTACATGAATTGTGCAAGACTCTAATGACTTTCCAACAATACTACACTCAAGCTTAGCAATTTCAAAATACTCTTCGTTGCCAGGAATAATACTTTTAATAATATCGTAAACAACCTCTGAAGTCTCTAAATCAAACTCTCTTGGCTCAACATGATCAGCAAAAGAAAGAAATGATGAAACTAGGATTGATACAATAACGATAATTTTTGACATAAAACGCCTCCTCTTTATTTATGCAATTAAGCCTATATATAGCCAAACCACAAACTTTTAGATGGAGAAGGTAATTTTTTAAACACTTAAAACAAAACCTTAACACAATAAAAAAAGGCCGCTTTTATTAAAGCAGCCTTGTATTTTTTATATGGTTAATTCTTGAAAATCAATCTTCAAGCTTTGGAGTTACAGCGTTCTCATTTTTCATATCTTTTAAAGCATCACCGAATAAATCTCCTAAGCTAGACTTAGAAGTAGCAGTCGCTTTTTTCACATAATCATCAACATTAGCTTTTGAGTCTCTCAGTTGAACAAGTTTTGAGCTTAAGCCAATTTTTCTTGCATCTTGATCAATGGAAATGATTTCAGCTTTTAAAGTTTCTCCAACTTTTACAGCTTCATCAATATTGTCTACACGCTTAGTGAAAAGCTCAGAAATATGAATAAGACCTTCAATATTTTCTTCAATTTCAACAAAAACACCAAAGTCAGCAGTCTTAGTTACTTTAACATCTAACTGTGAACCAATTGGGTACTTATCTTCAATTTTAGACCATGGATCGCTCTCAAGTTGTTTAACACCAAGGCTGAACCTTTCATTCTCAACATCAACTCCAAGAACACAAGCTCTTACTTTATCTCCAACTGTATACATTTCAGATGGGTGATTTACACGCTTTGTCCAAGAGAAATCTGAAATATGAACTAGTCCATCAATTCCATCTTCTACTCCAACAAAAACACCAAAGTCAGTAATTGACCTTACTTCACCTTCAATTACAGTTCCTGGCTCATAAGAATCTCTAAGCTCAACCCAAGGGTTTTCTTCAAGCTGCTTCATACCAAGAGAGATTTTTCTACTCTCAACATCAATAGCAAGAACTTGAACCTCAACTTCATCACTTACTTTTACAATTTGCGATGGATGCTTAACTTTCTTCGTCCAACTCATTTCATTTACATGTATGAGTCCTTCAACACCCTCTCCAACTTCAACAAAAGCACCGTATTCAGCTAAGCTGATAACTTTACCTTTAACTTGTTTACCAATTGGAAACTGATTAGCAATCTCGCCCCAAGGATCTTCTTTCATTTGCTTAAGACCTAGAGAAACTCTTTCTTTTTCAGTATCATACTTTAAGATTTTAAGTTCTAACTCTTCACCAACTTCAATAGCTTCACTTGGGTGCTTTAACCTTCCCCAGCTCATGTCAGTGATGTGAAGAAGTCCATCTATTCCACCTAAATCAATAAACGCACCATAGTCAGTGATGTTCTTAACAGCACCTTTAACTACAGAACCTTCTGTCATTGTCTCAAGAGTTTCAGATCTTAAAGACTCTCTTTGCTCTTCTAAAAGTGCACGTCTTGATAAAACAATGTTTCCACGCTTTTTATTAAATTTAATAACCTTAAATTTAAAAGTTTTTCCTAAGAACTGATCAAGATCTTTAACAGGCCTTAAATCAATTTGGCTTCCAGGTAAGAAAGCTTTCACACCGATATCAATGCTTAGTCCACCTTTAACTTTTGCAATCACAGTCCCTTCAATAATTTCTTGAGTTTCTGCTGCACGTGAGATGTCATTCCACGCTTTAAGCATGTCTGCTCTATCTTTAGATAAAACAACCATTCCATTTTCATTTTCTACTTTCTCTACGTAAACTTCTACTTCATCACCTACGTTGATACTGTTTTTGCCTTCAACAACTCTAAATTCAGAGATAGGAACAAGGCCTTCACTCTTGTAGTTAATATCTACAAGTACGAAGTCAGATTGTACTTCTACTACTGTTCCTTTTACAATTTCACCGACATTAACTTCATTTTCACTAGATGCTTCTTCAAACATTTTTGAAAAATCAGTAGTTTTTGATGCTGCCGATCCTAATACTTCCTCATCTGCTTGATCTAATACAGATAATACATCTGAAGGAATACCCTTCGAGCTGGTACTTTGATTAACCATTATATTGTTTCTCCTTTTGACTGCTTAAAATTCCATGTTAGGCCTTAAAAACCTCTTAAAATTTAAGCATTACTGACTTGTCTGCTTTGGAATTTACGTGAGCACAAAACCCTACGCAGAACAGACACTTATAGACAGTATGAGGAGTTGTTATAAATCAATAGGAGCTGAAGTCAATAGCAAAGGACTCTGCTTTAAAAGACTTTCTTCAATTTCAGGCCTTTAGGGAGAGAGATCATGGTGAAAAAATGAGTTGTTAGAGTGCTTATTTCAGTATAATTGATATGTCATGTCTGTATTAATCAGTTTAGGAGCATTCCTTGCTTTTGTAAGCATTTCAATATTTTACGTCTATTTCTTTAGAGGAAATGAGAGGTATGAAAACTTCAGTGAATACCTAAGAAAAGGCTGGCCCATCTTCTCTCCTTTAAACTGCCTTCTTTATATTTTCACAAAAAAAAGGGCAAAAAAATCAATCATGGATATGAGTGATTACCCTGAGCTTAAACTTTTAGAAGAAAACTGGCCTACAATAGCAAAAGAAGCTACAGCTCTTTATGAAAATGGCTTTTTTGATAAAATCTCAGACCCTAACTCTAAATCTTATTACGACATTGGCTTTAGAACCTTTTATAAATACGGCTGGAGCAAGTTCTACCTTAAATGGTATGGCTACACTCATAGTTCAGCTTTAAAACACTGCCCAGAAACTGTAAAAATTCTTAAAAAAGTAAAGTCAGTTAATGGAGCAATGTTTTCACTTCTACCAGTAGGCTCTAAGCTCACAAGACACCTTGACCCTGTAGCAAGCTCTTTAAGATATCACCTAGGGCTTTCAACTCCAGAAACCAAAGAATGCTACATAAATGTTGATGGACAAAATTACTCATGGAAAAACGGTGAAGCCTTTATGTTTGATGAAACATATCTTCACTACGCTCATAACGACTCTCAAAAATACCGCCTTATTATGATGTGTGATGTAGAGCGCCCTATGTACTTTATAGGCTTTATCATTAACTTTTTTTATAAGATTGCTATGAGAATGTCCATTGTTCCAAATACAGATCAAGATGAGAGAGGCTTTGCAAATAAAGTTTTTGCTTGGCTTAGCCCTATATTAAAAAAGACCAAGGCCATGAAGCAGACAAACAAAACCAAGTATTTACTGATTAAACACTCTGTAAACTTCACTCTCTTTATTATCTTACTAGGTATTATTACTTTAGGTTTTATGGGCTTAAGTAAAATCGGCGCTATAATTTCTTAAGCAACCAAAAATACAGCGGCAATTGTCATAAGTGTACAGTTTTTATTCACTCCAAATTTAGTAAAACCCATTTATTAAAGGCACCTAAAAGCTATTTTATGGTCTAAATACTGCATTTCTTTACACTGTTATGCTTTTAAGGTTTGCCTTCTTTTTTTTAATCTCAATAAGCGCATTTGCTGAGATCGACAAAAATTCCCTTTCAAGAGAGACTTTTGATCGTATCAAGCGAGTGCCTGAGTTTAAATTCATTCAAGAAGAGGCTGATAAGCTTGGAGTAAAAGTCTATCTTTTTGGTGGCACGGCCTCAGCTTTTGCGCATTACGTAAGATGGGATTTAGAGCGAGAAGCTGGCGATGAAAAATATCAAGCCGAGCGTTTTGATTATGATTTTACAAATATTTACCGCGGAAACCAAGATTTAGACATCGTTGTCGACGGCACCTCAATACAAGCTGCTCAGTTGCAACAAATTTTAAAAGAAAAGTACCCACATTTTGTTGGCAGTAAAGAAGCTTGGGAGGTAAGACTTTTAAGAACGCAGGTTGGTGATAAACTGCCACTTCTTGATAATCCAGATTTTTTAAATCAGCACACGGATACAAATTCTACAGGCATGGTTGCCGTTAACGCTGATCACGGTGAAATTATTTTTAGAGATCTTTTTGATTGGGAAAATCCTGACTCGAGGTTTTTAAATGATGTTGCTGCAGGAAGAATTAAATTTTTATTTTCTGATAGTCATGAAACTACATCGCGCTTTAAAGAAGGTAAAAATCCTCCAGTTTTTGCGGCGATCAGGTACTTAGCAAAACTTGCGCAGTATGAGGTTGAGGGCTTTGAAGGTGATTTAGAAATTATTAAAAGAATTGTTGAAGAAACCAATTGGAGAGAGGTTAAAAATAATTCTTACGTAAGGCATAAGCTTGAGGAGTTTGGGAAAAAAGTTTTACTTAATGCGCCGGATTCAGAGTATGCGTGGAATCTTTTAGAGGAGACTGGTTTAAGAAAGCGCTTGATTGAAATGGATGTTGATAGAGTTAATATTGAAGATTCACTTTCTTGGTGGATGAGTAAAGAGCCACTTCGAACAAAACTAGTGGGTAAAGGTGATGGAAAAACTGCTGCAGAACTTTTTAAAAATCACATTAATGAAGATGCTGAGATTGTTGTTGCGCATGAGACAAACTCTTTTGAAGCTTATGAGAATATCACGCGCTCCTCTCACGGCGCGGCCAATGCTTTTATTTCAAGGAAAGGTGTTAGTGGTGAAGCTGCAATGCTTGGTGATGGTTTTTATACAAGGCTTGGAGCTAGAGGGGCTCGAGGAACGAACTTAACAATTAGGTTTAAGTTAAATCCTAATGCGCGTGAAGGTGAAGATTTTATTTATAATGGTGATTTTATTGTTATTAAAAATAAGGCTGCTTTAGAACTTATTCAAGAAAATTTAAATATTTCAATGGTTGATTTTTTAAAACTTATTATTTCTAATTCAATTTCTGAAAGTGATAAAGGGCTTAAAGAAAAGCTCGTAAGAAAGTTTAACCGACAGTCCATTAAGAATTCTGAATTTAGTGAAGCTGTGTCCTTTGTTAAAGAACAGTTTTTTATATCAATAGATTTACCTGAAGAATTTAATTCAATTTTTCATGATTTAAATAAAGTAAACGATTTTGAAGAGCTCGTGCAGTTTTTAATGCAAAAGAAAAAATCTTATTTTAGATATTTGGTAGAAAATATACCTCTTCAAACTTTCAAAGACAATCCTACTTGGGTTGAAAGAATAATTGACCTTGGCTCCGTTGACCCTATTCTAGTATCAAAAGTACTTGCTGATAGTTACTGGGCAGAACACTCTTACTTGATTGAAAAAATATTAGAAAAGAATACAGCTGATGGTCAAATTGTACAGCATATTTTAACTCAAACCCCATGGGCACATAGAACCGATTTGATTCAAGTGATCTTTGATCGAGATATGTTAGAAACAAGTTTAATAAGGCATGTGTTTAGTATTCAGCCTTATATATCTGGCCACGCTCCTTTCATTGAAGAGCTAGCTAAACGAGAGGAGCTTATATCTGTTTTAGCTAAAGAGATTCTAAATACTAAAGAAGGAAAAGAAGCTTATACATATATCGTTGAAGAAATTATTGAAAATGGTTCAGATGAGGCCAAGCATCAAGTAGTAAGAAATGTACTTAGCGATCCTTTATGGGCTGATAGAGGTGACTTAGTAGATACACTACTTAAAGAAGGACGAGTTGATAATCATATAGCAGCACTGATCCCAAGAGAGAATCACTGGGGGCACAGGCCCGACTGGGTAGAAACTTTAATTGAACGAGGGCAAACAGATTTTGAAATAGTAAAATTTGTGCTCAGATCTGATAATTGGAAGTTTAGAGCAGACTGGATTATTGAAGTACTTGGAAGATTTGATGATCCGGATAGACACTTTGGCCAAGTTATTTTACAAAGCAACCCTTTAATACGCCGTTATTTAGAAGGAACTAGCGTGAGTAAGCTTTCAGAATTTGAAGAAAGAAATAAAGCTTTTCCACTTAATGAATGGCTGCTCCAAAACTCTACCTCAAACTGCAGAGGATTTTTAAAATGAAGTTACTTATAAATCTAACTATTCTTTTATTATTACCTTTCATGAGTTTTGCCGCTGTGGAGCCAATACACTTATCTCAAGAGACCTATAAAAGGATATCTCTAGTGCCTGAATTTAAGTTCATTCAAGAAGAGGCAGATAAGCTTGGGGTAAAGGTGTATCTTTTTGGTGGCACGGCCTCAGCTTTTGCACACT
Source organism: uncultured Bdellovibrionales bacterium (assembly GCA_938002015.1). GTDB lineage: Bacteria > Bdellovibrionota > Bdellovibrionia > Bdellovibrionales > UBA1609 > JALZUR01. The sequence goes on along the minus strand of CALLAU010000047.1, from coordinate 33,870 downwards.
ACGTGAGATGGGATTTAGAGCGTGAAGCTGGTGATGAAAAATACCAAGCCGAGCGCTTTGATTATGACTTTACAAATATTTACCGTGGAAACCAAGATCTAGACATCGTCGTTGATGGCACTGCTGAGCAAGCCAAGGTTCTTCAAGGCATTCTACAAGACACCTATCCACATTTTGTAGGCGACAGGGATGCATGGGAAGTGAGATTGTTAAAAGAGCAGACGGGAGACAAACTTCCTCTACTTGATGATCCAAATTTCTTAAATCAGCATACTGATACAAACTCTACAGGAATGATTGCTATAAATGCAACACCTGAAGAAATCATTTATAGAGATCTTTTTAATTGGCAAGCCCATGACTCTAGCTTTTTAAATGATGTGGCAAGCGGTAGAATCAATTTTTTATTTTCGGATCAACATGAGACTACAAAAAGATTTAAAGAGAACCTAAACCCACCTATTTTAGCAGCAATCCGCTATATAGCCAAATTAACACAATATGAAGTAATAGGAACTGAAGAAGACCTAGCTTTAGTGACTCAAATAATACAGGAGCAAAATCTTAAAGAACTAAGTAAATACAGTGCTCAAAAAGCTGGTGAATTCGGACTAAAAGCTCTTCTTAACTCTCCTGATGTTGAGTTTGCATGGAATATTTTAGAAAAAACAGGGCTAAGGTTAAAACTTTTAGAGTTGGATCAAAACCAAGTCGATACGGTTAACACACTGAGCTGGTGGATGAACAAAGAGCCACTTAGGTCACGCACCATAGAAGATGTATCTGATGATCCAGAACTTCAAACTGCACAAGATATTTTTGGCGATGAACCAATCATATTATCACATGAAACCAATGGTTTTATTGCCTATGAAAATCTCACTCGCTCAGTTAGTGGAAGAGTAAACGCTTTTATTTCTAGAGAAGGAGTAAATGGTGAAGCTGCTGTCCATGGAGAAGGTTTGTATGCAAAAATAGGAGATAGCGGAGCCAGGGGGACAAACCTTACCATCAGATTTATTTTAGCTCCCAATGCGGTTCTTAATAAAGATTTTACTCAACATGGTGACTTCATTGTTATTAAGAATAAAAATGCCGTTAAGCTTATTCAAGAGGACATTGGCATTAGCTTAATAGATTACATAAAGCTTTTAGATAATGGCGAAATAAAAAGCAATGACAAAGGCTTACAAGAAAAGTTTATTCGTAAATTTAATAGATTAGACACCTCATCAAAAGAGTTCCTAGACGCTGTTGATTTTGTCATGGCTTCTTTAAAAGAAGACTTTAGTTTACTTGGAATTGACCCTATAGCAGATAATAACAGCCCAACTGTATCTGAGCTAATAAATATTTATTTAAATAGAGGGCAGTACCCTTTCTCAGGAAACGTCTCAGATTTTCTTCATAGTCTTCGTGGGCAAGAGCTCACACAAGCTCAAATCGAAGCTGTGAGTAGATTCCTTCAAAAATCTAAACAGATCATGGCCTTTAGAAAGTATCTACTAACAGAAGAAAGTGATTTAAAACCCTCCGGCTTATACTTTGTTTTTAATTATTTATCTGAGTTAAACACCACTTCTTTATCATGGAGTAGGCTAGGTGAATTTAATGATTTAGTATTAGTTGAAAATAGTCTTTCTCGCTTTACTACAAGTCAAATCCAAGAAGTAAAGGATATATATTATTCAACCAAAACAAAAGAGAACAAAGTATTAATCATCAAAAATATTCTACACTTAAAAAATACTGAGCTCACGGCTTTTGCATTGCAAAAAATTTTTGAAGACTTCAATAATTATAATATAAGGGCATTTGACATTGAAATAAGAAGTGCCGACTACCAGTTTACAAATCAGCATATTAAAAATATTAAAGAATCTTCAAAAAAATTTCTATACGGATCAAAACATAAATTCATTGAAAAATTACTGCGCGACTTAGATTTATTAGAACTTGTTTTTCCAGATCCTATAGAAAGGCACCTTTTTAGTACCATAGCTGAGGTCTACACTTTTAGTGGTCTAATAGAATTTGTCGACAAGCAAGAAAACGGACGCGCTCGTCTCATTGAAGTAATTCAAAATAAATACTCATTTCAAAAAATGTTTGATTCAATGGATGAGAAATTCATTTCTCTCATGTTTGAGTTGTATCAACCTGGTGCGTTTAATAATAACTTAGAAACATTTATAAAAAATATATTTTCTCAAAAACCAGGCAACTTGTCTTTTCGAGCAGATACGGAAATAAACAGCTTTATAAGAAATTTAATATCTAATCCAAAAAAACTAGCGCAATCAAAATTTTTACAAGATTTCTTTTTTATTTATTTAAAAAATACCAAGGTTAGTAACTTAGGTACGGATAGAGAGCCTACACTTTTGAACTTTTTTAATTCCAAATTCACGGAACTTCCATTCATTTCTAATATTATTGATATTTATTGTGCTAGATTATCTAATGAGTGCAATCATCTATTATTGAATTTTGTAATAAGTGAACCCTCTGCTATTCACTATCCCAAATACCTTGAAGTATTGATTCACAGCGGCTTTGAAATTGATAAAAAACTTGCAGGAGTTAATGGTCCTTTTTATCAAACTAACCTTGCACCTAGAGACAACAGATATTATCTAGATTTTAAAGATCAACTTGAGGCTGATCAAGAAAAATACAATGGCAGTGTAGCTTCATGGAAATCAGATTACACCCTAGCAAAGCTTGTATTCACTCAACAAAAGTGGGCACTTCACCCTACACTTTTAGAGTTCCTCATTAAAAAAGATACTGTGAATGAAATAATTATAACTGACATTCTTTCAAAAGAGTATTTTTCAAATAGTCCGTTCTTAATTAGTTTACTGCTTGATATGAAAAAATACGATCGACTTATTGTTGAGCATGTTTTAAGTAAGCCTCACTGGCTTAAGTATAAAGACTTAGCACTAAAAGTAATTTCTAATGAGACAGCTGATGATTTAATTATTGAACGCGTACTCTCAAATTACCCAAGTGAAGTGCCACCTGAAACTATCCAGACACTTATTGAACGAGGCGGTCGTGAGCATCTCTTAGCAGAGCATATTTTCTCTAAGCTTCCTATTGCAAAAAATTTGAAACTTATAAAGGACTTAATAGATTCTGAAAGAGCGGGATTTTATGTAGTTAAAGATATCGCCAGCCGTAATGAATTTATAGATGAGGGCTTAACTCTCCTCCCGCCTCTCTTATCTTCAAAACAAAGCTTAGATAGTTTCCTAGACCATTACGTTTTCTCATCTCAAGTATGGAAGAGGTCAGATTTAGCGACAGAGTATTTATCTGGAGAAGTTTTAAGTGCTGAGAATCTAAGGCTTAAAATGCAAACTCATTCTTTTGAAGAATGGATGAGCCAACGAAAGCCTTTTAAAAAATTAACTTGTAGCAGTATTTTACATTCTTCTAACTAGTTTTTAATTAAGAAGAGCTTAAACTAAAAGCTCTTTTATGCTCCTTCTCTTTCAAGCATATTACAAATAGATCTATTACCTAGTCTGCAGGCCTCATTAAAACTCTCTTTTGCATCTTCATTTCTACCGACACCTTCATAAGCATGACCTAACTGGGCATGTAGTATTTTAAGTGAAAGTCTTATTCCATTAGAACTATTATCTCTAACTAAAATTTCATAAACCTCTACAGCTTTTTCAAATTGATTATTCTGCATGCTGTAAACTCCAAGCATATTAAGACAAACAACATCTCCGGGGATATTATCAAGGCAACTATTGATTTCTATAAGTTGATCTTCTTTATCTTCTAATGCTTGAAATACAAAAGTAGCTGCTGCTCTTATGCAGCTTTGCTTTTTAGGGTGTATTTTTGAACAGTCCTTATAAAGCTTATAAGCTTTTTTCCTGTCTCCTTTTCTCATATGGTAATCTGCAATACTATCCATATAAATATGACTTTCAGGATCAATCACTCTCATCTTCTCTAGTAAGTCTAACTGCAGTGCTACATCTTCATCTAATTTAGCATCCATAAGTTTTCTAAAAAGGCTGTTTAATTTAAATACTTTTGATTCTTTTTGACTACTATTTGTTAGTACCTTAGCTTCATCTTCAATATTTTTTTTCTTCAGGTTTAATGCTTGCTTAAATACATCTCTATTTCTAACACTAAGTTTTACAGGGGGTTTTGTTTTTTGTGATGCTTCCTTATCTTGAACAGTTTCTAAGGCTTTCTTTTTTAAACCAATGTCTTTATTTTCTATCATATCTTTTAACAAAAAACCTGCACCAAAACCAAAAAAGAAAATGAGAACCGTTTTATAAGTCATATCGTATAAAGGCTTTTAGCTTTATCATAAATTTTTTGAGCAACTTCTTCTAAAGATAGGTTTGAAGAGTCTAACTCCCAGGCTCCTTTTGGAACTGCAAGCGGGGCAGCTTTTCGACTTGAGTCCTGCTTGTCTCTAATTTTTAAAGCCTCTGTTACTTTTTTAATCTCCTCACCTGCTTCTTTAGCACGCCTACCAGATCTTGCACTTTCAGAGGCACTTAAGAAAACCTTTAGTGGAGCGTTTGGAAAAATAACTGAACCACAGTCTCTTCCCTCTGCTATTAGTCCTGGCAGCTTGTAAGCATCTCTTTGCGCCTGAAGTACAGCATCTCTTACTTTTTGGAATTTACTTACATTACTTGCTCTTGTTCCATTTTCAACTGAGTAAATCTCATCTGCTGGGCAAAGTTTCTTACCAATATATACATCGGTTTGAATATGTTGAGGCCTAACCTCCCAGTCCACTTCACTTAAAGCTTTTATTAAGGCCTCTTCGTTATCTTCAGGTATATCTTTTAAGTGGGCAATATAACCTAGAACTCTATAAAAAGCTCCTGTTGAAACCCATGACCATCCAAGCTTTCTAGCAAGCTCACGACTCACAGAAGATTTTCCTGAAGCTGACGGTCCATCTATTGTTATGATATTTTTAACTACATTACTCACTTTATAGATACCTTTATTTAAAAACCTTTTTAAAAACTTCTCTAGCAAAACTCATTTGCTCAGAAGATCCAATTGTAATCCTCATTTGCGTTTTAAAACCATAAGGAGCAAGAGGTCTAATAATAAGACCTTCTCTTAAAAGCGCATCATGAACTTTAGCAAAATCTCTCTTTGTGTCAAAAAATACAAAGTTTGCCTGAGAAGGGACAAAATCTAAATTCATCTCTTTTAAAAACCTTTGGAATGAATAACGTTCATTTTTAATCATAGTTGTTACTTCATCTAAAGCTTCTTTGTCTTCAAGTGCCGCACAAGCAGCAACTTGTGCCATAGCGTTTACATTAAAAGGATTTCTAATCCTATGAACAAGACTTAAAACTTCTGTTGAGCCAAGTAAAAAACCTATTCTTAAGCCAGCAAGGCCAAAAACCTTACTCATCGTTTTCATTAATAAAACATTTTCATAAGACATAAGTTTTTTCGGGTCTGGGAAATCATCAGCATCTACAAACTCATTATACGCCTCATCAATAACAATAAGCATTTCTTCATTACCACCCCACTTGTCTAAAAACTCCATCATCTCATTTTCAGGAATATAAGAACCTGTTGGGTTATTAGGGTTTGGAATAAAAACAATCTGCGGAAGCTCTGACATTTTCTCTAGTTCATCACTCATTGCCTCTAAATCAATAGAGTAGCCTTCTTTTAATGGCACTTCTATAATTTGAGCCCTGGAAGCTTTCGTACAGATTTTATAGGCAATAAAAGCACCCACAGAAGTCATAACTTTTTGCTCAGGCTCACACATAACTCTTATTAAAAGATCAACAAGTTCATTTGATCCATTACCAACTAGGATTTTTTCAGTTGGTACATCATAATACTTAGAAGCAACTTCTCTTACCCTCTGACAGCCTGGATCAGGGTAAAGGCTTAAGTTTTTAATTGATTCAGATAAGGCCTCTTTAACCATTTTACTTGGCTCAAGTGGACTTTCATTACTTGCAAGCTTAACAAAAAAATCTCTATTATATTGCTTTTTTACATCGGCTTCAGATTGACCTGGTTTGTAAGGTACTAGTGATAAAATGTCTTCTGAGATTTTTAATTTCATATCTTTACCCTGTCAGTTCTTTTGTTATTTTAGAAACTAGCTCTTAAAACTCTAGCTCCTGCTTTTTCAAAACTCTTTATAATTCTTGCAATATGCTCTTTATCTTTTGTTGATAATACAAACTCAATAGAGGTTTCTCTTAAACCAAGTTTTGAACCAACTCTACTATGGTTAACATGCACTACATTTGCTTTTTCTTCTGCAATAATACCAGTGAGCCTTGCAAGGTTTCCTGGCATATCATCAACAGCAACTTCAACACGTGTCATTCTGCCAGTGGAGCTTAAACCTTTTTCAACAACCGTAGCAATAAGGTTTAAATCAATGTTTCCACCACAGAGAATAACAGCTGTGTTTTCACCAAGATCCCACTTATCCTTAGCCTTTCTAGCTGCAGCAAAGCCTGCAGCTCCAGCTCCTTCAACAACAGCTTTAGCTCTTTCAATTAAGAAAACCATAGCTTCAGCCATTTCATTGTCATTTACAGTAATAATATCATCCATATATTTACAAAGGTAATTTTCATAAATAATTTTTGAAGGCTTTTTAATTGCTATACCGTCAGCAATAGTAGGTCTGCATTCATAAGGTTTGTTAATACCATGATACATGTGTGACATTCCTGGAGCAGACTCAGCAACAGCACCGTAAACTTTAATTTTAGGATTTAATGTTTTAAGAGCTAGTGCAGTACCTGATGAAAGCCCTCCACCACCAACTCCAATAACTACTGATGAGAGGTTTTTTACTTGCTCATAAAGCTCCAGTCCAATTGTACCTTGGCCAGCAATGACGTCAGCATCTTCATATGGATGAACAAATTCATAATTATTTTCTTTTGTAAGTTTTTGACAAAAATCATATGCCTCATCAAACACCTCACCATGTAAGTGAATTTTTGCCCCATAATTTTTCGTAGCCTCAATCTTAGAAAGAGGCGCTGTTTCAGGCATAACTATATGAGCAGTAGATCCGAGTGCTTTAGCGCTATAAGCGACACCTTGAGCGTGATTTCCAGCAGAACATGCACTAATACCTCTAGCTTTTTGCTCATCATTTAGCTTTGAGATTTTATTATAAGCCCCTCTAATTTTAAAACTTCCAGTAAGTTGTTGGTTTTCAAACTTTAAAAAAGTGTTTGTACCAATATACTGACTTGCACTTCTAGAGTACTCACAAGTTGTTTTAAGAGCCACCCCATTTAATGTTTCAGAAGCGGCTTCTATATCTTTAAAAGTAACAGGATGGCTCCTCATTTAACCCTCACTCTTTTTAGTTTGCTTATAGATACTTACAAAGTCTTCAACTTTTAAACTAGCGCCACCAATTAAAAACCCATTAATGTTTTCATTTTTATAAAGATCTGCAGCATTTGCCGGCTTAACACTTCCGCCATAAAGCAAGGGAGAAGAAAGGGCTCTTTCTCTTAACCAGTCATGTACTTCAGCTGCAAGCTCAGGTGTTGCCGTCTTTCCTGTTCCTATAGCCCAAACAGGTTCATAAGCTATAATAATTTTTGAAAAATCAACACCGTCTAGTCCAATTTCTAACTGCTGATTTAAAACATCAAACGTTTTATTTGATTCTCTTTCTTGATCAGTCTCGCCTATACAAAAAACTGGAGTCATCTCATTTTCTAAAACTGTTTTAACTTTTTTATTTAAGTCTTGATCTGTTTCATTAAAAATTTGTCGTCTTTCACTATGACCAACAAGGCAATATTTAGCACCCATCTCTTTAAGGGTACTAGCAGAAGTTTCACCTGTAAAAGCTCCTTTTGTTTCATAAAAGCAGTTTTGTCCACCCCAATTTATATTGGACTCTGAGGTTTTTTGTGAAAGTACAGGTGTTGGAAAAATACAAAAATGCTCAAGATCATTAGCATCTACTTGCTTTTTAAAGTCATTAAAAAAAGCTTCAGCTTCTAAAGGGCTCTTATTCAGTTTCCAGTTTCCAAAGCAAAGATTTGTTTTTTTAAATGACATTTTTAACTATCCTTTATTTTTTAATTTCTGATCTTCGGCTCTCGCTTTTGCATCAAACCCACCATCTTTTTCAAACTCTGCAGGGTCAACAGGGTCTAGTGTTTCTCTTGTATCTTCTAAAACTTCTTTTCTAAGTGGTCTTAAAGCTTTAAGACCTGGCAGCTCTTGCCCTTCTAAAAAAGCCAGCGAAGCTCCTCCGCCTGTAGAAATGTGAGAAAACTCTCCTCCAAAAAGATTAGCTGCTGCTGCTGTATCTCCACCACCAACTATAACTTCTGCACTTGAACCAGCTAGCCCTTTACAAAGTGTTTTTGTACCTTCTGAAAAAGCCTCATTTTCAAAAACACCCATCGGGCCATTCCACAAAACTGATCTTGCACTTTTAAGCTCTTCAACAAAAAGTTTTGCTGATTTTGGACCGATATCAAACCCAGACATTTCATCAGATATTTTTTGAACTAATTTTCCAGTTTCAGAGTTAATCGACTTAGCTTCTATAAAATCAACAGGGAGAAGAAGCTTTTTATCTCTTACATCAAGGCTTCTCATAAGATCTTTACAAAAACTCACTAGGTCATTCTCAACAAGAGAGTTTCCAACCGGGAAACCTTTTGCTTTTAAAAAAGTAAAAGCCATGGCCCCTCCAATAACAAAAATATCAGTTTGCTCCATAAATTCTTTAATCATAGGGACTTTATCACTTACTTTAGCTCCCCCCATAATAACAGCAAAAGGCCTTTTAGGGTTATTTCTCACTTCACCTAAAGCTTTAATTTCTTTTTCTATTAAACGACCAGCGCCCCTATTTTTTATAAGTAAGGGCAGATCATAAACACTTGTATCTTTTCTATGGCATACACCAAAAGCATCGTTTATATAAACATCAATAAAACTTGCCCAGTGATTTGCTAGTTTCCCAGATCTTTCCTTCTCATCTTTAGCAAATCTTAAGTTTTCTAAAACAATCAATTCATCTTTTTTAAGCTGCTTTAAGAGTGCCTTAGGAGCATCACTCATAGGATCATCCATTTGAAGAATGTTATAACCTGTAAGCTCTCCAAGCCTCTCAGAAACAGGAGACATTGAAAAATCCATGTCTTTTTTACCCTCAGGTCGACCTAAATGAGATCCAATAAGAAGTTTTGCTCCTTTTTCCATTAGAAACTTAATTGTTGGAAGAGCTGCTTTAATTCTTGTGTCATCTGTGACAACACCATCTTTAAGTGGGCAGTTAAAATCTACTCTTAAAAAAACTCTCTTATCTTTAAAGGAAATGTCATCAAGTAAAGAAATACCACCAAGGGACTTATCTGCTGACATACGGTTTATCCAGCCCAGTAAGTTGCAAGGTCAACCATTCTTTTTGAAAAGCCAATCTCATTATCATACCAAGAAACAACCTTAACCATATTTGTTCCCATAACCATTGTAGATAAAGAGTCCACCATCGAACTTTCTTGTCTACCAATAAAGTCTCTACTTACTAAAGGGGCTGTTTCATATGAAATAACTCCAGAGTAGTCTCCACCGGCAGCAGATTTTAAAATCTCATTTACCTCTGAAACTGTGGTGTCTTTTTTAGATGTGAAAGTAAAATCAACTAATGATACGTTAGGAGTTGGAACTCTTACAGAAAAGCCATCAATTTTTCCAGCAAGCTCAGGTAAAATCTTACCCACTGTTTTTGCAGCTCCTGTTGTTGTTGGAATCATGGACTCTGCAGCAGCTCTAGCGCGTCTTAAATCTTTATGAGCGCCATCTAAAATACGTTGATCGTTAGTATAAGAATGAATCGTAGTCATTAATCCTTTTTCAACTCCAAGTTTTTCATTTAAAACTTTAACTAAAGGAGCTAAACAGTTTGTCGTACATGAAGCATTACTAATAATTTTATGATTTTCTTTATCAAGCTCTGTATGGTTAACACCATAAACAGCTGTAAACTCAGCACCTGGAGCAGGGGCTGAAACCATGACTCTTTTAGCTCCAGCTTTAATGTGCTTTTCAATATCAGCTTTTTCTTTAAAAGCACCTGTACATTCAAACACCATATCCACACCCCAGTCTTTCCATGGAATGTTTTCTGGATCTCTATCGCTAAATAATTTTACAGACTGCCCGTTAACTTTAATTCCTTTATCTAAGGCTTCAACGTCATACTTAAAAGGACCATGAATAGAGTCCCACTTTAAAAGGTGAGCCAGCATCTCTGGAGTCATTAAAGCATTGATTCCAACAATCTCTACCTCATCTTGAAAAGCTTCTCTAAATACAGCTCTACCAATTCTACCAAAACCATTAATTCCAACACGCACCTTAGCCATCTTTTAAGGACTCCTTATTATATATATTTTAAAAGGCTAACTTAGATTAAATGGAGTCTGAACTCAACACAGTCATGCCTTAAAAATAGGCTTAAAACCCATTATTCTAAAGCATTCTAACAAAAATTTAATATATATAGCTCTTGTTTGGCTTGTTTGAGAAGGCCACTCCCATCTGCAACTATGTTAAGTATATCAGTCACATTATTTAAACAAGGCTCCTTAAACTCTTACTGAACAAATCTCTTAAACATATCGAAGCGAGATAACTTATGAGACTGTGTACAACGATAAGCTGCATGATGGTATTCACGCTTAATAATATCTGAACCTGTCTGAACAAAATCATAATGAGATTGATGAGTGTAGACCGTATACAGCTCAACTACAAAATCAATTGGATGGTCTTCTCCATACTTTGAATGTGATAAACCTGAGAACCCTTCGCTAATTTTCACATTAACTAAACCACTTATGCCCGTAAATGAATTGTCTATAGAAACAACTAATTCTGCACTATCATGCACATAATTATCTGGATTTAAACTAGGGCCTTTAATATTTATAGGGAAGTCTATACTTTCCTTAATAGTAAAAGCACCGTAATCTATTATCTTCATACTATTGTTATTAAGTGTATCATCACTTTTAGGTCGAATAAGCTCTAGTACAATATATGAAGGAGCTTGAGAGGTTGTCTCTTCTGCAGTTTCTCCAAAAAAAGTAGGCGGCTCGGTAGCTTCAGGCTGTTCAACTTCAGATTTCAAACAACTATATGCTATTACTTCTGAAGAAAAAGAATTAGAAGATAACAAAAACACTGTAATAAGTATTATTAAACGCATGTTAAGAAATATACGGGATTGATATAATCCATTCCAGGCTATTTGAGAGTATTTGTAATATTAATATTTCATTGTATAAATTTTTGACAAATACTTGTTTCATATTTGCTATATTATAGCCTTTACTCTTTACGAGGTTACCTCAATAAGATCCTCTATATTTCCAAATGAGGCAAATATTCTTGAGACCGATGATTTATTACATTTTAAAATATTACTCACCTCAGCCTGACTTTGAGCATTTCTAAACTTCATTAAATAAAATACATCTGCTCTATAATCAGCTCCAATAAGAGCTCTATATTTTATCCAATTATTTTGACTATAGATCATTCTTAAAGTTTTTAACTTCCTTTCTGGCTGATCTTCAAAAAAATCGGCCACTAGAACGCCTACTTTTTTAAAATCCTTATCAACTCCTCTTCTTTGAAGATAAAATGCTTCTCTGTATTTTTCTGGAACTTTAGATAGATTAAGTTTATATTTTGAAAGCTTTGACTCAAGCTCAATATATTTTGATTCACTTGTATGTCTTGCAACTTTTAATGCCACAACTCTTAAAAGCGCCTTACTATCTTCATCTAGATCTTTTGAAAGTAGATGTAACCTTTTAATATTAATAACATGGTGAATACGAAATTTTAAAACCGCTATAAGCATGGTAAAAACTTTTTTATCGATACTAAAATATGCCAGAGAATCAATTATTGTTTGCTCCGGATCTGAGTTTAAATCACTTCCACCAACAACAAAGTTACAACCAAGTGAAGACAATTTTTTTAAAATAGTAGAACTAGAAATTTTATCCACTAACTAAAACCTCATACACTTCATTTATTTTTTTTTGCCAAAACTCGCTATCCTCTAAAGTTTCTAGATGCGCTTTAACCTGATCAAGCTCTTTTAAAGTTGGGTTAAGGTTTTTAAGATCTTCGAAGTCTTCACCTCTATCAAGTTCCGCCAAAAACTTAGTTACAAGCAAATCTACACGCCCAAGGGTTTTAACGATAAGTTTTTCTCCCTGGTAAAAAACTTTTGTTCTCTCTTCCCATTTTGACATAAGCTCATGCTTAAACGCCCCACCTGTGGCATTAATCCAGTTCCTATTAAACGAATATTTTTGAGCTATCTTATTTTTCACTTTCTCAAAAACCTGATCAACTGTGGATGGATCAAAAATATCAATATCAAAAGTTGCGCGATTTGGAACTTCCATGAGTATCATCGCAGCTCCGCCATAAATAACAATTTCTCTTACAATGCCTTCTGGAGACTCTAAATAAAGTTCACTATCAAGTTCTTTTAAAAGACTCATGAGGTTTTCTTTTGCAATCATATACTGAGGGTACCATAAAGTTGCGTTTTTTGCAACTTTATTATAAGTCTATATAATTATTGATAAAATTCACTTCATTTTATTAAAAAGCTTCATATTATTCTCATATGTGACTTTCTTAAGTTCATCCATACTAATACCTTTAAGCTCAGCTACTACTTTAGCAGTTTCAATCATATAGCCTGAGAAATTTTCTTTTCCTCTATAGGGAATAGGCGCTAAAAAGGGAGCATCCGTTTCAACATGGATTCTATCAAGAGGAACAATTTCTTTAACAATTCTTCTTAGCTCTTTTGCACTTTTAAAGGTGATGATTCCACTTATTGAAATATGATAACCACAGCCTATTGCAGCTTGAGCAAGTTTTGCAGATCCAGAAAAACAATGAAGAAGCCCTGTTACTTTTCCTTCATACTTTTTAATCATTTCAATAGTCTCTTCATCTGCATCTCTTGTATGAACCTCAACAGGTAAATTAAACTTTTGAGCAATTTTCATCTGCTCATCATAAACTGATTTTTGAAGCTCTCTTGGAGCATTATCATAATAAAAATCAAGCCCAATCTCTCCAACAGCTAAGACTCTTTCATGGTTTAAGTTAGCCACCATCCAGTCTTTTGCATTTTCAAAATCTTCAGCATCATGAGGGTGAACCCCAAGGGTGCAAAAAACCTCTTCATGAGTTTTAGCTAAATCTAGGACTACAGGGTGATCTTTTGAGTCCGTTCCAATTGTAATAAACTTGTTTATTCCAAGGGCCTTAGACTCCTCTATCGCATCTCTTACACCTCTTTCTTTAAGCATATTTAAGTGCGTGTGTGTGTCTATCCAACAATAGTTATCCATAATTTAGACTCTCTCTCCCTTTTTAAGGCTGAAAAAAAACCTCTCAAGATAAGGCATATAACTTGCTTTAAGTAATATCATGAAAGCATCTCTTTACGCCATACTTTATCTCACTTGCTTTAGCTTTTTAAGCCTTAACTACGCTCTAGCTGAGAGTACCTGTAAAGACATTTTAGAGCTAAAAGTGACAAATCTCGTTGATTTTATCCCTAGTTTTGCCTTCGATGTTCTAGAATCAGGAGAAGGCTTTGTGATCTATAAATCAAAAGTAGAAAGACCTGGTTCAAAAACGAGAATCCTCTTTGACTCAAGGTTTGCTGAAACGGCAATAATCAACCTTTTTCCAAATAACTCTCCAACAAAAACGGCCTCAATCAACTCTGATACTGGGCGTATTTTTATACATGAGGGAAGACACAGAGCCTTAACTGCTTCAAGAGGACACCGCATACCTAGAAAGCTCGGTGGAGGGCCAGCTCGCTTTCTTCTTAACTATGAATACGTGATCAACAGCCCAACCACTAATGATATTAGACATGGCATTAGTCGCCTAATAGACATTGATAATGAAGAACTTGAAGCTTTTATCTCTGGAGCTTGGTTAAGAAGCTACTACAGAAAGCCACAACAATAGCAATAATAACTTAATCAGTTAAAAGCGCACTAACTACATATTATTAGTACTTAATAGCACTTCACACATTAAAAAAAGAAAAGCTTTATATCAAAAAGCCCAGCCTTCTTGAGTAACAATTTACGTCCCTTAATAACTATATTTGATATTTTTAATTTGTCTTTTATCGATATATTAGCTGTAAACCATTGTGTTTGCGAGTACGGGTTTTGCATTAAATTTGAGAATTTTAAATTTATAAAGACTAACAAGGGCCCGTATGAAAGACTTAATAAAAACACAGTATTTTATAATTCTATTTTTTCCAATCTGCTCATGGGCATTTCAATGTAAGGATGCACTAGTAGATCCCGTTAAATCGGTTATTCAAACAGAGAGCGACCTTGGGGTGCTTGAGTATAATTTAGCCTTTGCTGTAGATAGAATTATTACAGTTCAAGGAAGTGAAAAGTTACTTGGTTTGAGCAAGGGAGAAGCTACTCCAGAAAAAGCGCTGGAAATCAGAGAAGCCCTTGCACTACCTCAAAGCCATTCTTTAATTCGAGATGAGTTGATTTCAGTACTAGACAATTACTTTATTTATTCAGATAGAAGTTTGGATATAATCTCTCGAACTGGAGGCTTAATAAACACTCGCATTCATAGTTTTTTTCCAGCTGGAAACGTTTTAAAGGCTCTTTATAACAGTCAAGCTGGCAGGGCTATAGTTCATGAGTTTATCGACCAAAATTTGCTTGCAATTATTTTCAATGGCCTTACTTTTTCAAAAACTACACACGCAAAAGCAGTAGCTTGTATTGGAGCAATTTGTGGCATTGTTATAGATAATAACTCTATCAATGGAGCTTTATATGGGTCGCTTTTAGGCGCTTTTATTGGACATCAAATTACCTTCATAAGATATAATGATAAAATTGGCGAACAGCAGCGATCGAATTTTTATGAGAAATTTAAAGATTAAAAGTAAAAATTCTTAGATTAATATCACTATTAATTAATATGAAAGCTTTTAGATCTATTGAGTCTTTCTAATTTCGAAAGGCTCTTACTACTTGGTCATAAAACCTAAGGGCTAAACTACATTCTTTAGATTTCATATTTATTTATCTTAAAGATAAATAAACATTCATTCATGCACGCAAACTAAAGCAATCAACTAGCTATGATCACCGTAAAAAGTTTCAATTGCTCTAATGATCCATTTATTATCTGTATGTGATGTGATCTGAGCTTCACATCTTTCTAAAAAATCAAAAAGCTCATACCAGTAGGCTCTATTTAAATCTCCAGAGTAGGACTCTTCAATAAACTTATCTTTAAGAAGTACTTTAAAATCTTCAAAAGCAATTTTAAAGTCAGCTTTATTAAGTTTTTCTAAGGGTTCAAACTCACCTTTAAAAAAAGCATCAAAGAAAAGTTGAGCTTTTTCAAAAACTTGCTTTCTCGTTTCAATTTCTTCATCTTCATAAAAATTTATAACAGAACATCTAGAAAGAATGGTTTTTAAAACAGATCTTCTTGAAGGAGCCGTGAGGATAAAGTGTGTTCCCTCTCCAGGTTCTTCTAGGGACTTTAAAAGAGCATTTGATGATGAGGCTGTTAAATGCTCAGCTCCTGGGATATAAACAAAACGCTTTACTCCACCATCCCACCTTGAAAGTGAGAGTTTTTCTAAAACTTCTCTTACATCATCAACTTTAATACTTAAGGCCTCATCCTCTAAACTTCCAACAATGATAAGGTTTCCTTTAGCTTCAGAAACAACATCATCAGTAAAAGCTTTTAAAGTGTTATTTAGTATTTCTTCTTTTTTTGATTTCTCTGGTGTTATAAGAAGAATAGCCTGAGGCAGACGTTTTGTAGTTTTAAAATATTCAAGCTTTTTAGTAGGAGTCAGCATAAGTCTTTTTATAACCCTAAGCCCTTAAACATATCTTTTGTCATATCTTCAATACTTTTTGTTCCATCAAGAACAATCCACTTAGTGTTTTTTTCAGGATTTTTTGATTGAGCCAGATAGCCCTCTCTTACTTTCATATGAAAATCAATTTTTTCTGAGTCTAGACGATCAAGCTCTTCACCTTCGTTCACTCTTTTTTGAAGGCGCCTTTGACACTCTTCTACTGGAGTATCTACCCAAATGACAAAATCTGGAGCCTTGTTTTGAGATGCAAAAGCATTAAGCCAATTGATCACATCCATAGAAAAGCCTCTTGCATGCCCTTGAAAAGCAATTGTGCTTTGATAAAACCTATCAGAAATCACCCATTTTGAATCATTTAAAGCTGGCTTTATCACTTTATCCATAAGCTCAGTTCTTGAAGCCTGGTATAAAAGCAGCTCTGTTTCAGGTGATGGAGCTAAAACCTTATCTGCTAGAAGGACAGCCCTGATTTTATCTCCCACTCCAGTTCCACCAGGGTCCTGAGTGGATATATAGGCTTTTTTAAGCTCTTTAAGCTTTAAAAACAGCCCTTTCATCAGTGTGGACTTACCTGCTCCATCTAAACCTTCAAATACGACAAACATAATTTTAAGAATATGGCACAAATTTAGTAAAAAGGGAGCTTTTAAAAACCCTATTTTTAACAGAAGAGCATCTTAACGCGATGCCAAAAAGATGCTTCAAAAGCTGTCTTAGATGTAGGCTTCATTTTTTAATTCAAGCTTTATTTAGAGTTTACTTAGAAACACAGACCAAATTGGAGTCTAAAACTATGACAACAGCACTTATCATCTTCTACGTTATTATCGCACTAGCACTTATTATTTTAGTGCTTCTTCAAGACCCTAAAGGTGGTGGAGCAGGTATCTTTGGCGGCGGAGGCGGCGGCAACACTTTGTTTGGGGCTACTGGCGCAACAAGTTTTATTGTTAAAGCAACAAGATGGATGGCCGTACTTTTTGCAGTTTGCGTTGTTGCACTTAACTTTACACTTATGACTGGCGGATCAAACTCAGCTACTGAAACTGTTCCTGAACTTGAAGCTCCAAAGCTTATTGATGAAGAGCCTGAGACTCCAGAAGCTCAAGCGCCTGAAGCTGCAGCAGCAAGTGCTACAGAAGGTGTTGATTCTAAAGGTGAATCAGCACAGAATAACAAGGGTGAAGAACAGTAAAATAACTTTAAAAACAATTTCTTTTGTTGCAGGCGTATTACTCTTAGTAACAGCCTGCCTTATGCTTTTAAAACCTCTTAGTCCAAATTCTTTTAAGACAACCTCAGTTTTTGAGCTTGGCATACTAGCTGATCAAATAGGTGAAGTTAGCATATTAAGAGATAAAAAAGTCCTCTCTTCAAAGTCTGGAATAAAAATATATTCTGGAGATATCATTAAACTAAAAAAAGACGCTGAAGTTTCTGTAAATATAAGTGATGAAAGAATAACTGTTCTAGGCCCAGCTGATTTTGAAGTTGCTTTTCCAAAAAAAGATTCAAGAGATGTCTTTTTAAATTTTAGCACATTTACTAAAACCGACCTTATAGATAAAAAACCTGAACATATTTGGATTGTTTATAAAAATTGGTATGTTGAACCTGGATTTGGTCTTGATGTTGTAGAAGCAACAAACTATCAAAGTCTATCCCTTCCAAAAGAAAACTTTGATGATGAAAGTAGCGTAGAAACTTCTGCTGCCAATAAAGAAGTTACAACAACGAATAAATCTAATTTAAATACTGGTGATCAGGAGTCTTCACTAGAAGAGGCTATTGCCGTTAAAAGACCACTCCTTAAAAGGTGCTATGAGAACTACTTAAAGAAGAACCCTCAAGCAACTGGAGAACTCACTGTAGAGTTCACTGTACAGTCTTCAGGAAAAGTCAGCTCTTCAAAGATTTCAGAAAGCTCCTTTATAAACGATAGTCTTTTTAAAACCTGTATAAGAGAAGTCTTTCGAAAAATTAAAGCTAGATCTTTTGCTGGTGAGCCTTTAACGGTTACTTACCCTATAGTCTTTGAGTGACACTATTTGTCACTTACAGGAAATTAAACACACACATACTCTCTTAAGCTGCCTTTAAGTAGGCATATAGCTTGTATAATGAGTGTATGAGGTTTTGGAGCTATTTATTAATTTTTTTCACCTCCAGCTTAAGTATAACCACTAATGCTACTATTATTAACTGCAGCGCCTTGTTATTACAAAATCAACAGGTAGAAGAAACTAAAGCTGAAATTAAAGATGGATTTAACCCAAAATCCTTGTTTAAGGCTATATTTCCTACAGACAGTCCCTACAAGCCTGAAGACTACGAGAGTCTTATACCGATTTTTAATACCCTTACACCTGATTTTTTTTCAAGCACAGTACAATCAAAAGATGAGCTCATGGCTAGATTAGAACAAATAGATCCTGAAATCTCTAGTATTGTAGCTAGAGTAGTTACCGATAAAAACCTTAAGCTGCTTACAGTTAGGCACCTTAATTTAACAGAGCACAAGCGAATCTCAAAAAAAGCAGGCTACAAAGTACCATACTTTTCATCTAGAAACTTTGAGACTGGCAGTTCTTTTGTATCAGAGGATAGCGCAAGATCAGGTATAGCGCTGAGGAATCCAAATGTTTATGCTTTTTTGGCTTTTAAACAACTACCACCAGGAATAAGCTTAGATTTTAGTTTTTTAGATGCTGGTCGATGGGGACGAGAGCGATTTGGCTCAAATTTATTTGAAATTGACTACTCTAAAGTAAAGCGAAAAACCTCTACAAGCATCGGTGACAGCTTTGGCCTTGGAAACTCAGGCTTCACAGAGGTCATACAAAAATCTAGGGAGTTTTATATTAAAATGCATGATCTTCCTAAAGATTATTTTAGCTTAGATACAAGAGAATCTACTGATAGATCTCACGAACTAATACCACTAACTCAAATGTGGCTCTTTAATTACCTTTTTCAATTAAAAGTAGAAAATGCCGGGCAACTACCTGATGAAATCAAAATAAATTTTCCTATCGACACTTGGATTGAAGTAAACATAAAACAGAAATTAGTTATTGGAAAAGCTGTTAAGAAACACCAAGGCTCAAGGGCTACTATTTCAAATCCACCAGTTTTTAGCACTGAAAACTAATTTAGTTTTTTCTCAGTAATCACTTAGATAATCAATTCTCTCTGGCACCCAAGGCCTTACAAGCGTTTCAAAATCTTGTTTTAAAGGAAGCTCCTCTAAAGGCATAAGCTCAAAACCTGGGTCAAAATCTGGCTCTACTAAGCCTTCAGATATAAATAAAGGTCGTAGAATCTCATCTGTGAGCTTACCAACACGTTTTCTTTTACA
This sequence comes from uncultured Bdellovibrionales bacterium, assembly GCA_938002015.1. Taxonomy (GTDB): domain Bacteria; phylum Bdellovibrionota; class Bdellovibrionia; order Bdellovibrionales; family UBA1609; genus JALZUR01. The sequence goes on along the minus strand of CALLAU010000047.1, from coordinate 14,509 downwards.
AAGCAGTCGGTAGGACTCTTCAATTTGAAACTTCTCAAAAAAATAGTTCTCTCTTAAATCAACTCCAATTTCTATGACTTTTTCTTTAGAAACAAACCCTCTTTGAAAAAGGTCTACTGCAACTTCAAAAGTGTTCTCTATCGCCATCAAGCGCCTTCCATACCTTCTATAATATTCAGGGTCAGTATCTACAGCCAAGTTGATGAAAACCCTTGATACGGGATCAAAGTTATCCTGCTGGTCTCTTAACTCTAAAATAAGCTCGGCCTGATCCTTTGGCACTGACTTAGCTATAAGTAGTTTTAACACTTCTCTATCAGTTAATCTGTGGGAGCATATATCAGAAAAAAGGCTATAAATCAGCGCATCAGATTCACTGTCATCCCCCCAACAAATCATCTGACAATCCTTTGATAACATTGCCCTTAACTCCATTAAGGCTTGAAGCTTAAAGCCTACATGCTTTGTTAGCTTTCTCCACTTACCAGGTCTAAGGTTTTTAAGGTTATCTTTTGAAAAAAAGCCATAAGGCTTTATACCATCTATATCCCATTTTTCTTTAATTTTATCATGCATCTGTGGTGGAGAAGCTGAAATAAAGTAAAGTGGTAGAGGTTTTTTATCTCGACTTGCAATAGCTCTAACTAGACTCGCAGTTCCAGGCACATTGCGTTTCTGCACCGCTTTTTCAAAAATAATTTGCACCAGACCTGACAAACTATCAAAGTGAGTATCAAGATAGGTTTTATCTAAATCCCATACAAAAACTTGCTTAAAATCCTTTACCTGGGATTTTTGTGTGTAGTGAAAGCTGACTACATCTTTTCTCTGCTCCCTTAAGTAGCTATTATTATTAGTTTTTTTAAATGATGGCATTATTAACAAACCTTTTACGTATAAGGGCCTCTTGGCTAAATATTAACCTAAAAGCCACAACCATGTAAGCTCTATCTAGCCCTCTAAGTATGATTGAAGTTTAAGCTCACATTTGATAGTTAAGACTGATGAATTTTGCAGCTGATTTATCATCTCTATACAAGGAAACACCTGTTGAGCAAGTTTGGGGAAGTATTCGTTTAACTAAAGGCTTTTCTAATCTAAAGCAAATTAACCTAAAGGAAATCCCGCTACAAGAAGTACTATCTTTTTTAGGTGAAGGTTTAAATTTCTTAGATCACGTTAGAGTTGCTAAATGTATAAAACTTGCTCTTCCTGATTTTGACACTGATGAGTATTTTAAAGCAGTTAATTATCATCATACATCATACTTACTTAAATCATTAGAACTCATCTCTATCTTGCCAAAAAGCTTTATTGACTGGGCTACAGAAAAAAATATTTCCCCAAAAGACTTTAGAGTATTCTTTGGCGTTGATTTAAATGATGAGCTTCTAAGGTTTATTGATGCTTCATTACAAACTAAACCATCTAAGTCAGAAGGCCTACTCATATTTGAATATGCACTAGATCTTTACTTTTCAAAATCACTTGATGAAAAGTTTTATAACTTTAAAGATGCTTCAAAACTTCTTTCTGCTCTTAAAAAGAAAAGATTTTTAAAAACTTTTGAATCTGATGAGCTAGTTGAATCTAAAATTTCTAAAATTGATTTTGGCTCTGACTCAAAACTTAAAACAATGCGAGATGGAGACAAGAGACTTCTCTTTTTAGAAGTAAAATCAACACACCCTTTAAAACTTAAAACAGCTATTGAACGCATCTCTCAAAATATTACAAAGATAGAGGATGCATGGAATTAAATTTATTAAAGCATTATCAAGAAAGCTTTGACAATATATACATTCATCCAGATTCACTTTCATCAGATGTTGCAAGAAGGTTCACCTCTCTCTTTCCTGAAAAAATTAAATCTTATGATGAAAAAAAACAGCAAAAATTAAAGCCTTCATCCGGTATTATGACCTCTGAAGAATTTAACCAGAGCAAGAGAAATATTTTAATAAAGCCTTATGAAGGAAACTTCTTTAAACAGTGCCCTGGAAACAACTCTCTTTCTGCATGCTGCAATTACTTTGTTCTAAACCTAGGTTCTCAGTGCCACTTTAACTGCTCTTATTGTTATTTACAGACTTTTTTAAACACTCCTTATCTAATTGTATACTCAAATATTGAAAAAGCACTTGCAGAGCTTGAAGATGTTATAAAAAAATTAAACGGCAAAACTGTTCGAGTTGGAACAGGAGAGGTCATTGATAGTTTAGGCCTAGACCCAATTACAGAGTATTCAAAAAAAATAATCCATTTTCTTAAAGATAAAGAAGGAGTGACTTTAGAGCTTAAAACTAAAAGTGACTTTATTAACCATCTTCTTAGTGAAGCATCAGAGAAAACGACATTTTCATGGTCAATCAACCCTGAGCTTATCATCAAAGAAGAAGAGCACGGAACCGCAAACTTAAAGCAAAGACTAGAGGCTGCTAGAAAATGTAGAGACGCTGGATTTAAAATTGGCTTTCATATTGATCCCGTCATTTGGCACAGTGACTGGAAAAAGTCTTATCTAGAACTTATTGAAAGTATAAATCTTAATTTTAAGCCTTCTGATGTCCCCTATATTTCACTCGGGGCTTTAAGAATTCAACCTGAACAAAGACATATGATGAAAGAAAGGTTTAAAAGAGACTCTTTTGTTAATCAAGCTGAAATGCTTAAATCCAGTGATGGCAAGCTTAGATATGACGCCTCTCTTAGATCAGAAATGTTTAAATTTATAGTTGATGGTTTTAAATCTAAAAACAGGGCATGGAATATTTTTCTTTGTATGGAAAGCCCTGAAACTTGGCTTTCAACCTATGAAAACTACCCCTCAAAAGTTGATGGCCTAAAAGATCTTTTTACACCAAGACCGAGTCTATAAGTTAAAATTGAGGAAGAGCTAAATCACTTCCCTTTGTCTTAATAAAAGCAGGGAGCGTTTCTCGCTGGTCCAGTGAATAATAATACACGGAAAGTGCACACAAAAGGCTTTCAAAAACTTCTTTTTGCATAAGAAGCTTTTTAAAATCATCTTCATATATAAAGCAGTATTTATCTAAAGCCTTTAAGAAACTTTTCTTAAATTCATCAGTCTGACCACTTTTATAAAAGTTTCTCAGTACAGATTTTCTCATTCCAAGCATTAAGCCTATTCTCCAAAGACTTGCTTTAGGAAAAACCTCTAATAGCTCAACACCTTTTAAACCTTTTTTTAAAAAAACTCCTCTTCCATAAAAACTCGCTCTTGCACCACCAAGACTTGGTTCAAGAGGAAAATCTTCTTCAAGTCCCTTAGATATAAAATAATCTAACCCTCTTTCAGAATAAGGACTTGGAAGCCTTTGTATCTTCTTATCTTTTGAAAGCTTTTGATACTGACGCTTAAGCCATTTGACTTCAGTAACATCACATTTTTTAACACCAGGGCATGAGAGTTTACAAGTGATACAAGGAGGTAGGGTGATTGGAAAATCTACACCGACAAGTTTTAAATCATTTGTTTCACGTATAAGCTTTTTTATAACTTCATCGGGATAAGTATCCTTAAATTGATGAAAGATATTACTTAGTACAAGCCTGTTTTCTTTTGGAAAATAATCAAGTGAGATCAATGAACTCTTATCAGACTTTATACCACCTAAAGAAAGACCAAGGAAAACTCTTTTCTTCATTACTCTTTAAATCTCTAACTCAAAAGGTAAAACTTTAACACCTCTTTCATTTAAGTTTGCTAAAAGTAAGTCTTTGCTTTCTGGCTCAAAAAGTATAATAAGGCAACCACCGCCTCCGGCTCCACAGACTTTCAAGGATTTAACTTCTTTAATTTCATTTAACTTAGTTATAAAACTAGCAAGGTCTTTAGATATATACTCTACAGAGACTGCCTTTCTTGCTTCAAGCTCGCTTTGGAAACACTTAGCTAATTCCACCGGGTCTTTATCTTCTAAAGCTTTAGCAGTTGCCACTGAAATCCTAGCAATATCATTCATAGCAAGAACAACTTTTTCATCGTTTTCAATAAAAGACTTTAAAATTTGCCAGTTATTAAATCCTGAGTGATGTTTTATTTTAGAATCAACAATAAGAACTCTCTCTTTCCAAAAAGCCCCAACACTATCTAAAGAATCTCTTTTAAAACCCATGGGCTCATAAGAAATAACATTTAAACCTTTTTTAACAGGAGAAAAATAGTCTTGTATACCTGCGGGAGTTTTTAATACAGTAGATTCAATGTCTCTAGCTATTTGAATAAGCTTCGTCTCATCAACTTCACCCTCTTTTCCCTCAACTTTAAGAATAACCTTAAGCATTGAAATAAGTAAACTTGAGCTCCCCCCCAAGCCAGACCCTGCAGGGCTTTCTGACTTAATAACCCACTTTCCAATCAATAAATTTTTATCTTTAACAATTGAAGTAGCATGTTGAAGTATACTCAACTTACCATCATTTGCTTTAAGAAAGTCATCAAAATTAGCAAAAGAAAACTCCTCAGCAAAATCAGGGCTTATAACACTAATCTCAAGATTTTTAGTTTTCTCAAAACTTACACTAGTAAAGCAATTTATAGAGGCATTAACTGTTTTACATTCTGGTATAAGTCTATACAAAGGCCATAAGTCTAGCGTTCCACCTGCAAAATCAACTCTTGTACATGATTTAGCTTCTACCATATTTAAACACCTCAAAACGTTTTTCGTTAATTACTACACTGTCTTCTTAGTCTTAATTAGATACAGCTTTCTGTAAATAATCAATTGCGAAAAGATCTCTTAACTTCTTCCCTTCAACAACTAGAAGCTGTGAAGAGGAGCTTGATCTTAAAAGATAGCCATCTGTTCTTCTTGAGCCAAATTTAGTTGGAAACTTCTGGCCTACTTCTAACTGATAGTACATATTATTTTTTGAGTTATACAAAGTTATTCTTTTCTTTGATGTATAAAAAAGTGTATTAGCTTTGACATACCTAACCCCACCAAGAGCTCTAAGTTTATTAAACATTTCAAACACTTTAGCCCCATTAAAATCCTTGCCCTTTGGGAGTTCAGACTTATTTTTTAAAACCCATACATTATCTTCATTTTTGACTCTAAACGATTTTGCGCCAGTCTTAAGCAGCATACTTTTTACTTTATTTTGCTTAAAAAAGTAAAAATCTTCTTTTGATTTTAAACTTAACAAGGGCTTATAAAGAGCTTTTAGTATCTTATTATTAATTTTTAAAAGAATATCAGGTCTAAAAGATGCTCTTGCATATACTGTGTATCTATCTTTTAAAATTTCAAGGCTAACTTTTTCACCTGTGCTTAAGCTTATTTTAAATGACAGTTCAACTTTCCCTTTATATTTCTCAGGCTCAACAAAGGCGATAACTTTTTGAGACTTAATCAACTCAAAATAATCTTTTAAAGCCTCTTCATCTATACCCCACTTCTTTCTTCTCTTTGCGGTCCATTTATTTTCAGTTTTATTTAAATCATAATATTCTTTTGCACTCTTATTACTCACACTAAAGCTAGTAGGCCTTCCTTCTTTTGACAGTTCACTCCAGTTAAAAAGGTTTTTACTCCTAAAATCATAAGGCTTCTTAAGAGTCTCTAATCTCCATTTACTATCTGATGAAATCAATACATCTTGATTTTTTGATCTAACTCTTAAGTATGTACTTCCATCAAAAGCTTCTTTATTAGAAATTTGAACTTTTACCATATCGTTATTTTCAGCTTTAAATAGAATAGATCTTGAATCTTTAAAAATACCAAAATCTCCCCAAACAAGATCCTTATCTTTACTTGAGCCAAGAACTCTTCCATCTAAAGATAAAAGTGAACTTACCCAAGAATCCACAATTTCATCTTCAATAACATCCTTTATAGGAGCTCTTAACTTCCAATTTCCTGAGTCATGATAAATATCTATTCCTTCTGGCTCGAGCCTCACTAAAGATAATTCAGATGAGTTTATTTTAACGACTCTATCTCTAACTTCTTTTACTTCTTCTTCCTCTTTAAATTCTTTAAGCTCTAGAAAAGCTGTTAAGGCAATCGCTGCTACGACCAAAGAGAAAAGGCTTGTTTTAATTATATCTTTTCTCACAGCTTAAGCACCCCTTCTTCTTAACCATAAGAGTAAAGACATAATGAGAAGAACTAGAGGACCAAAAATTGAGAAAATAATAGCAAATGTCTGGTAACTACTTGTTAACACAAGTTTTGTGTCTTCAGGAACTCTTGGTCTAATACTTATTAAGTTTGTCTCCTGTGCTAAAAAGGCAAACGAGTTCAGCGCAAGGTCTTTGTTAAAACCAGAAAACCTCGTATCCGATAAGAAGTCTGTATCTCCAAAAACTGCCGCAGCAAACTCATCTTTTAAATCAAAATCATTACCATGAGAATGACCTTCGTGATCCGTATCACCAAAGTAACCCTCTGCCGTCATAGCGACAGTGACTGCTCTTGGCTCCTGTCCTTTCGCTTCTTGTTGAAATTGCCTTAAGTCTTTTACAGCAACAGTTATTGGCGCTGTTTTGACAAGATCATAGACCTTTAAGCTATTTGGCAAAGCTTGTGTTTTTTTAAGTTCTGTAGCTTCGTCAAAAAGTGTAATCGTTCCCTGTTTGAATTTTTTAGTTATTGGTGATGTTGGATCAAACTTTTGTCCATAAACAGTAAGAGGGCTTACTTCTTTTACTGTTAATAAGTAAGTTTGATCTAATTCAATTCCAAATCTTTTTGTGATTTCATTTAAATTGTTATCAGACTTTGGGTCTGCCGCTATTAAAAGTCTACCACCATCAACAGCATACTCTGTTATTGCCGCTATCTCATTTTCTACAAGATCTTGTTCAGGACCAATAATAGCTACCATTGCTGCATCACCTGGAACCTTCTTTGATTCGATTAAATTTAGAGTAGAAACTTCAAAACCTTTATCTTTAAGGGAGGCTACTAATCCTGATAAACCCTCGGCACTCTCTCTAGTTGGAGGCTCAAAGCCTCTTTCACCATGCCCTGTAAGAAAGTAAACTTTCTTACTATCAGTTTTAAGAAGTCGAAATAAAGCAGAAGTTATACTCTCTTCTGATATTGGAAGAGCAACTCTCTCTCTTTTTTGACCTTGCTCAAGAATAACAACAAGCTGTCCTTTATCTTCACGGCTTAAATATTTAACAGATGAAGGATCTTTATGAGCATCTATAAAACTTGTTTTCACTTTTGAAGATTCTCTCTTATACTTTGCAAAAAGAGTTTTAAGCCCAATGTTGTCATTAGCATGCATTTCACCTTGATAAAATACTTTAAAAGAGACCTCTTTTTTAAGACTATCTAAAACCTCAATACTTTGAAGAGATAAGGAGTTTAATTTTTCTTTAGTAATATCAATTGAAAAATCATTTCTTATAGCAATAAAATTTACACAAAACATAAGAAAAATACCTAAAAAGATAAGTGTTCCCATGTTTAAGCCATGTTTGGTTGTTTTCATGCTAAAAAAATCAATGATAGTCTTATAATTTATAACAACAGCCATAAAAAAGAAGAACAAGGCCGCATAGAGTGTGTACTCAAGATATGTTGTCCATGTTGAAAGAATTAACGTAGGAACTCCAACTATAATTAATAAAACACCAGAAATAAAAAACAAGACTTTACTATACTTTTCCATATTGCTACCTCCACCTCGATGACTCAACAACTCTTTGAGCAAAGAAACTAAAAAGTAAAATTGATGAAAGCATAAAAACAATCCCCGTTAGCTCAATCGTTCCATTAAAAAAATCTTGAATATGCATAACAACAGCTAGCTGCTCCGCTAGAGCAGACCAAAAAGGGTGATTAAAGCTTCCAACTAAAGCTCCAATTAAAAGCATAGAAAGCATAAACAAAAAACCAAGGAATGAGGCAAAAAGAGCTGATGAAGTCAGACTTGAAGCTAGCATACCTAAGGAACAGTTTAGGCCAATAAGTAGAAACATTCCCAGATAACTTCCCCATACTGGAGCATAATCAAATTCTGCTATAAGCCCCGTTGATAAAGGGTAAAGCATTGCAAGTAAAAGTAAGAAAGAGAGCGCAAGCCAAGCTGCTAAAAATTTACCCATAACGATTTGAGTGGAGCTAATAGGCGCTGTTAATAAAAGATCCATTGTCCTTTCTTTTTTTTCCTCAGCAAACATTCTCATTGTTATAAGTGGCGTTAGAAAAAGCATGATCAAGTACACCATATTAATGTGAGGCATAAAAACCATTTGGTGAATATTTTTACTTTGCCCTGCCATCATAGGATTTGAGCTTGCTAAAGCAAAAGCTGTCAAACTTCTTAAGAACTGAAAACTTAAGAGTGCTGTATAAAAAAATGAAAGTGAGTAAAAGAGCGGACTTCTAAAGTATGCTTTTAACTCTTTAAAGAAAATAACCAAAGTTACATTTATTTGCTTCATGTTTTAAAATTCTTCCTTTTTTTAATTCTTATTTTTTTGCAGTTAACTCTAAGAAAATATCTTCTAGCTGCTCTGTTGAGATCTTCATCTCTAAAAGCCCCATCCCTGATTCAACAACACTTGATGACAGTGCTTCTAAAGTTTGATCAGCACCATCACAGTCTAAATGAAGCTCTTCACCAGCAAAACTCGCAGCAGCAACTCCACTTAAATTTGTGATACTTTCAATGTATTGCTCCTTAGCTCTTTTAACTCTTATCATAACTCTCATTTTTCCTTTTGAGGCTTTTTGAGAAAGTGAGGCAAGGCTGTCTTCTGCCACAATTCTACCTTGATTAATAATTAAAAGTCTTTCACAGCTTGCCTGCACTTCAGGTAAGATATGTGTAGAAAGAATAATTGTATGCTTACCTTTAAGCTCTTTTAAAAGATCTCTAAAATGTGCGACTTGTGTTGGGTCTAAACCCACAGTGGGCTCATCTAATATAAGCACCTCAGGCTCTGATACAATAGCCTGAGCTAAGCCTACTCTTTGCCTAAAACCCTTTGATAAGTTTTGTATTAATCTTGATTTAACATCTTTTAAATCAAGGCGTTCAACCGCTTTATCAATTTTTTCTGTTAGCTCATCTTTATGAACGCCTCTAAGCCTAGCAACAAACTTAAGGTATTCACTCACTTTCATATCTGGATAAACAGGAGGAGTCTCAGGGAGGTAACCTATTTTACTTTTAGCAGCTAGAGGGTCTGCAAAAATATCATGGCCACCAATTTCTACAGAGCCTTTTGAAGGCGCCATGAAGCCAGTAAGAATTCTCATCGTTGTAGTTTTACCAGCACCATTGGGACCTAAAAAACCTACAAGCTCTCCTTTTTTAACATTAAAGTTTAAGCCATCGATAGCAGCCCGCTCACCATAAAGTTTTGTAAGACCAGTTACCTTAATCACTAACTCTAACCTCCATACATTATTAACACTAAATTCTTAATTCTAGGGGCTTTTATGTCAATAAAGAGTGGCTCAGTGGTTCATAAGTACCTGGAAATGTTTGACTATTTTAAAAGTACTAGATGCTAAATTTATCAGACTTTTTCCATAAATAGACTCTAGATTTTACATTTTGAGCAGTAACTCTGCCTAGTTTATCACCTTTAATAGGCTTAACATATCGAATTTCAGTAAATATCACCTCAAAGGATACTTCTGGTGAACTAATGAGTTTTTTGGGCGCTCCTCTAAAAAAAAGAAAACTGGCAACTTTTCTAAGCTCATTCTCATTTAAGTCCCTATTCTTATTCTTCTCCACAATAATGTGCGCAGAAGGGTAGTCCTTTAGGTGCATCCATAAATACCAAGCCTTAGCTTTTCTAATCAAAGTCAGGTTCTCTTTGGCTTTTCTTCCACAAAAAGCGACGACCCCTTCAGATATCACCAATCTAGGTATACCTTGCACTTCTGGTTTATATGATTTCTTACCACTTAACTTAGTAGAGGCCGTATTCTCTAAATTAAGCTCATTTATTCTCCTCTTAAGCCTCTCAAGCTTTTCAGGCTTTAATTTATGCTGCTCATATAAATATTCAACATTCTCTTGCTTAGTCATACTCTTTTGCATGAGCTTAATAAGATCTTTCGGTGGCTTTAAGTCCTGTTCTAACGCTTTGACTAAGTTTAAGTACGGGTCTTGGCTATAAAATTGAATCGCTTGTTCTATTTTCTTTATTGCAATATCTTTTTTGTTAAGTTCTTTAAAATCATTCTCCAAACTTTTTTTCTTACTTGGCAAAGACAAGGTAATTTCTTTTTTTAAAGTTTTTAAGTCACGGCTCTGAAAAGAACTGCTATTTGATGATATTTTTATATTACTAGGTTTGTTTAGGAAAACTTTTTTACGATTTGCAAAAACACTAAAGTTAACACCACCTCTAAATAAACAAAGCTGAACTCTTAAGTCTTTACAGGCTTCTGATTGAAAAGTCATTTCAACAACTCGACCAAGTTCACTCTTAACACAGATGTCTGTTAGTAATGCTCCTTTAAAATACTTGTTAAAAAAAGTAAATACCGGCTTAGGAGTACTTTTATCAAATTTCACAAGCTCTTCTGGACCGTATATAAATGGAATACTCCCCTTTAACCTACAAGTGATCCATGAAACTCTTTTATTCCAAAACTTAAACCCAAACAACTCGTCTGAGCCATAAACACCTTGTACTTCAAAACCTTTAAGGCACTGAAGACTTGATACTAATATTTCTAATTCAGATTGATTTATTGTTTTCAAGAACTAACTATAACTCTAACTATACAACGGGTAAAGCAAATGAATGCTAAAGACTTTGAAGTATTCGACTACATTGATGCTTTACAGAGTCAAAACTTATCTCTTCAGCACTCAGTTGAGATACTCCAATACTATTATAATACCTAGCCAAAAGCTCCTCAGCATTACTGAATATAAGATCAAAATTGACTTGAACTTCCTCTCCAAAAAAATCTAGGAAAAGAGGGTGCTCCTTCCAATGTTTTTTTGACAGAACACGATTTTCAACCGTTTTCTTACTTTCATTTCTCATAATCAGTCTGATTAATAAGTCTGGATGAACTGCCCATGCTGGCTTACTTAACACATAGTTTCTCACATGAGACACATATTCACCTCTTAAAATAAAATCTTCAATAATTTCAGGGAAAGCAGTCCACTCCTTCATGCTCAAAACATTTTCAATAGCTAAAACTACTGCTTCTTTTGAACGATCTCCTTTAGAAATAATTTTCTTAATTAAATAACTATGCCTTGCCCAGCGAGGACTATTTAAAAGATATTTCACTATATTATAGTCATGCTCATCACTTTCATCAATTAAATCTGAAATAAATCCATGATGGTTAATTGCATAATACTCTTTTGAAAAAACTGACAAAATTCTTGATTGTGTATTAACATAGGATTTCTTAAAGGTTTCTATTAACCAATCTACATTGTAATAATCGTCTCTTTCAACTTCGTCATAAAGGCTTGTAATAATATTATACTGGTACCTACTGTCACTAAACAATGGAAGGATTGTGTGTGCATATTTATACATAGATGGCAAACCAATATAAGAAATCAATCTTCTATCAACACCTTCTTCTTTTAATTCAAGAAGTGCTAAAACAAGCTCCTCACTTGTTAATGAAATAGCAGCATCAGTATCTATTCTTTCTGCTGCTCCAAGGTAATACCTAGCAGCACTAGCGCCGATTGTAATGTCCTCAAAAGCTAGGTTGCCAGGCTCATTCATGCTAAAAAGCTTAAGTAAAACATCTCGACCATTAAAACCCCACCAATGCTTATTCTCAAGAACAAGGTTTATAAATTCTATTATTGTAGCTTCACTATGTTGTCCATTTAAAGCACTAACAACCAAATCAGAATGGTCAGCCCAATACTTATGGGGGAATATAAACTCAGCTAAACCCATTTTCACTTCAATCATATCAACTTTCAAAGCTTCTTTAATAACTTCTATATAATCAATCCACAAATCTCCCTTTAAATGCAAACTCTCAAGTAACTTATAAATTGCAGTAGGTTGCTTTTTAATTAAACGAAATGCTAAATCTCTAAATACTTCTGGATCATTAATTTTTGACATCACAATGCTAGTTGCACCTTCAGGAGAATTCTCAACAAAAGTTTTAATTAACTCTGGGTTTTCACTATATCCACCATCATCATTTAACAAAATATTTGAAAAGTCTCCAACTTCTCCTCTTGAAAGAATAAGATCTATCCACTTGCTTTTTGCAACTACTTTGTTCTTTTTTAATAAAAACTCAACAAAAAGATCATCTGCATTCCCTCGCTCAAGAATCACGTCAATCCATTTCTCTTTATTCTCGATCGAAAAGTGATTCTTATTAAGAACATATTGCATGATCTCTCTATCAGCACTCCCCCTTTCAACAAGTACATTAACAAATGCATCACTGCCTTTCCAAAAGGACTTACTTAAAACATATCTCGCAATTTCTCCATCTGCCTCACCAGCTTTTACTAAGCTATCCAATATATCTTCCCTATCTTTAAAATACTCATATGCTAAAAGAAATTGAGCAATTTCTTTATGCGCTGTAAACCTACTAAGTATAACTTCTACTGCTTCTTTAAATTCAGTTCGATGAGTTTGCTCTGATTTAACATAAGGAAAAATCAAATATCTAATCAACAATGGATCCATATCCTGATCATTAATCATATGATCTCTTATAACTTTGTAGTCTAATTGGTCTTGAAAAGCTGACGTATTAATTTTTTCAAGTACCTTTATTGCCCCACCTTTATCAGCCAGCAGTTTCTTTAGCCAAAGTGGTAATTCTTTTAGTGAGCATAGAGGAAGCATATCACACTTATACTTATCTCTACCATAGCTTAATTCGAGTTCATGACCTAACTGCATCGCTAACACATTTGTAGCAACACCAACATTTTTATCAGATAACCTAGGTATGATGTAATCTAAAGCGTTATCATAATCTGTACGATAAGAGACGATTAAGAATTTTAAAAGGGAGCTATAAAATTTTTCATACCTTAAAAATTCATTTAAAACTTCAGGGGATAAAACAAGCCACTTATTATTTTGAACTATAGTATCTACAAGTAAGCTGCCAACGTCAGTTGCCAAGTATCGAGCAACCAATGTTTTAAACTCATCATGCTTATTCAACTCTATAATACTTTCAACAAATGAACTAGAGAAATAATTCATATCTAGCAGGGTACTTATAACCATTACTTTTGTATCATCATCAAAATGATCTTGGCTCAAAACACTACTATAAAAACCTCTGGTGTAACCTTGTTCAAGTAAAGCATGAATAAGATTATTATGAATGCCTTTCCATCCAGGGTTCTTTAAAATATAATCAAATAACTGTAATGATGACCATTCCCTTACCCTATTATAAATTTTTACAATAAACTCTGGAGAATCGGCCCACCGCTCGCTATCTTTAAAAACATGCTTAATTAAACTATCATCATACTTCGAATCCTCCATTATACGTTTAATAATTTCAGTCTGTATGTTTTTATCAACGATGTTTGGGAGTATGTATTGTATGAAGTATTCATAATCAACCATACCATTAAAAATAGTAAGTATAAAACTTTTAGAGTGATCAAGTTCAAGACTAAAAAGAGCGCTTAAAACCACACCTCCCCCACCGCTATTCAAAGGACCCAAAACAAGCTTTTCAACTTCAAGAACTTCTTCTTTACTTAAATTTTGACGGCCAAATTTTCTTTTAAGTTTCTCTATAAAACCCTTATCTTTTTCTGAAATATCGCTGTTACTCATTAAAATTAAGAAATCAATGACACTAATATTTAAATCTTCCTGCACCAGTTCCAAAGCTGCTTTATTTTTTATTACTACAAAATCATGCTTATATATAAAGTCTTTCTTGTTTCTGGCCTTCGGGCTTAACTTAAAACGAATTGTTAAATTCGACCCTATCGCTCCCTCAAGACCAAGTCTTGTATAGAAGCCTTCTCCATATGCTGCAGATTCTCCATTGGCATGAGTTCTAGATACAAAGGCATTTGCTGCTCCATGAGAAGAGCGCGTAATATTCTCATAGGCTTCAAAAGAATTCGTCTCGTGTGCAACAATAATCTCTCCGTCTTCATTCATATGATCTTTAAAAATCTCTGCCGCTGTCTTACCGTTTCCTTCTCCAAGCGGTTTTGTTCTTAAAGGCTCCTTATTCATCCACCAAGAAAGACTTTCATGAGAGCGAAATCTATGGCCATCCATTTCAATTAAGCGCTTTCTTAAACCCGTCTCCTCTAACAAATTCCACGCATACTCTGAATCTGGTGCATTAAGTAAAACTTTTTTCCCAAATTCCTCTAATTTGTGCTTTACATATTCATTATTTTTTATTGTACTCCAATTTGCACCTTCAACAATTCTTTTTATAATTTCTAAATCACCTTCTGCCTCGTCCACTTCATACTGCGCTAACTTTGCAAGATACCTTATCGCTGCAAAAACAGGTGGATTCTTACCTTCTTTAAAACG
>CALLAU010000046.1 GCA_938002015.1 uncultured Bdellovibrionales bacterium | reverse complement strand
ATTGCGTCTTCAGTATTTTCATAGTTTTGAATTTTTAAAGTTTGAACTCCCCAGCAGACTTCAAGCTTACATAAAGCATCAGCTTTTCCCGTTACGGCTATAAGTTTTGCCTTAGGCCTGTATTTAGATATCATTCGTGCTGTTTTTCCGGTAGTTGAAAGACAGACAATGACTTTTGATTGGAGCTGTTTTGAGCAAAGTACTGCCGACATGGCAATTGACTCAGGAACAGTAAAGATATCTTTTTTTCTTTGTTTAAACTGATAATAAATACTTGGTTGTTTCTCAACTTCTATAACTATGTCATGCATTGTTTGAATAGAGCGAACAGGGTAATTACCAAATGCTGTCTCTCCTGAAAGCATAAGAGCATCTGAGCCATCAAGAACAGCATTAGCTACATCTGTGATCTCAGCTCTTGTAGGTCTTGAGTTTGAATGCATGCTCTCAAGCATTTGAGTGGCTGTAATAACAGGTTTGCCTTTTTTATTACAAAGCTTGATTATTCTTTTCTGAACAGCAGGTAGGTGAACTTGTCCTATCTCAACTGCAAGATCTCCACGAGCTACCATAATCCCATCAGCTACTTCGATAATAGCTTCAATATTTTCAATTGCTTCTTTTTTTTCGATTTTAGCTATAATTTTTGGAGACTTGCCAAGTTTTTGAAGTCTTTCTTTTAAATCTAGAATATCATTGCTTGATCTAACAAAGCTTAAGGCAATGTAGTCAAAATCAAGTTCAGCACCGTCTTCAAGGTCTTTAATGTCTTTTTCAGTCATACAATCAACTGGTAAATCAACATCAGGAAGATTAACGCCTTTTCTAGGTCTTAAAGTTCCTCCATGAATTACTTCGCAGTTAATATCAGTACCCTCTACTGACTTTACTTTTATCTCGATATTACCATCATCAATAAAAATAGATTGATTCACTTTAACGTACTTATAGAGATCTTTAATATCTACATTGATTTTATCATCGTCACCATTTGATGAACTGTTGGCTAGAGTAAGTTTTTCTCCAGACTCAAGAACTCGTTCCCCTTCAAACCCCATTATGCGAATTTTAGGACCTTGAAGGTCTTGAAGGATACCAACAGGAGCAGCGAGTTCATCAGAGGCTTTGCGAATTTTCTCTACAGTTGTTTTATGATCTTCAAAGCTTCCATGACTAAAATTAAGTCGTGCTACATTAAGGCCCGCTTGTATAAGTTCTTTTAGTTTATTTAAATCATTAGATGCTGGACCTATTGTCGCAACAATTTTAGTTTTTCTGTAGGACAAACTGTAAGCCAAGTTAAAATCTCCTTTAAGAATCTCTCAATAATATGATCTTATTTAAAGTTGAACGGTTCAAGTAGTCTTTTTAAAGAGGGCTAATTACAGGTAGGCTTTCTTCCAATCTACTAAGGATTGAACGAATTCTTTACCAATTGTGGTGGTCTTGCCATTCTTTAGTACAGTATTAAGTGCATCATCAAATAGAGGTTTAGTTTCTTCAAATTTCTTTGTAAAAAGCTTGTGATATGTTTCATCACTTGGATATTGATTTTGAGCTTTTTTAAAGACATGTAAAACTCTTTGAAGAACAAAAGCTGCATGCAGTACTTGAATAATAGGTCTAGGGTCAGGTCTTATGGGTGAGGAGTATGTTTCACTTGGGTCATTTAAAAGAAAAGGATCACTTGTAAGTAGTGCGTGTAAATACATATGAGCTGTTTCATGCACGATCCACTCAAGAAAATAAACAACCTTTTCTTCATTCGGTAACTCTTCCGGTACTGCTAGTAGCATCGTGCCTAAAAACCTAAAGCTAGAAAGGCCTTTAAACAATTTAGTTGAGCATAAAACAATCTTATTTAATAAAGCTTTAGTTTCATCATATGCGTCTTGGTCGACTTGCTCTAGGATAGAGAAAGCTTTAAAAATTTCTTCATACTCTGTATTAAATTCTTTAAAGTGGTTAATAGAGATGGAAGGTTCATCAATTATTGAGAGATCAAGTATTAATTTAAAAAACTCTTTATCATATAAGACTTCTAAAGGATTATAGTGTTTATCTGTGTTCAATGTTAAGAGAGCTGATTTTATTGCTGTAATATCTTCTCTTTGCATAGCTTGGAATAAAGTATCGTGAGCTATATAAAAATGAGAGTTTATGTATGAGCCACTACTTAAGGAGTTAACAGACTCTAGGCTTTTTTTGACAGGTATATCAGTTGCAGATTTAATTTCTTCTAATAAATGTTTAAAACTTTTAGATAGTTTCTGATTTATCCATAAAGAGAGGTCTATAGCTTTGTTAGAAGAAGGTATGCACTGAGTAAAGTCTTTTTGAAATTCCATAAATTTAATAGGAGAGTCTTTGTAAAAAAACTCTCCATATACTTATAAATTATTTACCGTCAGTTCCGTTGCCTAAACTTCCAGTTAAATTTTGACCTTTTGTAGCTAAAACAGCTTTGCTTTTTAAATTAAACATTTTTTTTTCTCCTTTATGTTTAAGTTTTTTCAGTTGCCTAAAAGTAAACAACTGAAGTTTAAGTTTAGAAAATATTAACAATCAATGATACTGTCAATTAGTCCACTTATGTTTACTTAGAAAGTGTTGTTCTAATTTAGTAAGTTCTTAAACTAGTAAAAGTATAGTTTGTGCTTGTATTTTTTGAGGTAGTTTTGTTTTTTAGTGGTTTGCCTAAAGGAATTATTAAAGAAGGTTTTTTAATTTAAAATGGAGCGGGTGACCAGATTCGAACTGGCGACCTCAACCTTGGCAAGGTTGCGCACTACCAACTGTGCTACACCCGCGAGATGATTTCTTGCGAAGAACTAAATTGAACTTTAAATGACTCTATGTCAACTTTTTCAAAAAGAATAAAGCAGTTTTGATACTTTAGATGGAGCGCTTTTATTTATGAAACGTGCTCTTTAAACTGTTTTTAAGCTTCTTATAAGAATTAAGCTATAATCTATAAGTGACCATATGCTTAATGCGGCAGCTAGCCATAAGAGTATATGTCCTGCTAAAAAAGTCGGAATGAAGAAAATTTGATCAACTGGGGCTAACATAAGGGGAATTGCAACCATCTGAAAGCCTGTCTTCCATTTACCGATGGGCCTTGCTGCAATTACAAGCCCGGTTGAAGCGGCATAAGACCTGATGGTTCCAATGAAAATATCCCTGCATAAGAGAATTATAACGACATAGGGATCTAAGTTTTTTAAGTGAAGTAAAATAATTAGAGCAAAAAGCACAAGAATCTTATCCCCGGTAGGATCAAAAAACTTACCAAAGTTAGAAACTACATTGTATTTTCTTGCTAACATGCCGTCAAAATAATCAGTTATACTAAGAGCTATAAATAAAGCCGCTGAAAACCACCACGCTAAGGGTTCATTTAAAAAGAAAACTAAGCCTAGAAAAGGGGCTCCAACTATTCTTGATAAGGTCAGGTAAAAGGGTAGTTTCTTCATGTTGTAATCTAAGCTTTTTTTAAAAGTGTCCTATTTTCATTTATTGTTTAAAGAATCATTTATCCTCTGGTAGAAGCATGCTCTTATCAAGAAAAAAGAAATCTAGAGCGCAGCTAGTTATGCTGGTTATTAAGAGGAGTTTTAAAAGAAGGCATATGGATTTTTCATTTACTAAAAGAGTGGCATTTCACGAAACTGATTGCATGGGTGTTGTGCACCACTCAGTTTATGCCAAATACTTTGAAGAGGCGCGTGTAGAGTGGCTTTATGCCCATGGAGTTGAAAAGACTCATTCTCCCTTTACTGATTACGTTTTAGCGGTCTTAGATCTTAAGGTTTCTTTTTTAAGTCCTTTAAAACTTGGAGATGTCTTTAGGGTTGAGATGAGAGGTGAGTTTAAAGGGGCTAAATTAGAGTTTAGATACAAGATTCTTTTAGAAGATAAGTTAAAAGTAACTGGTAGTACTTTACATATAGGTGTAGATTCTGATTTAAAAGTACAAAAACCACCTCTAGAGCTTAAAAAAAAGGTAGATGCATTTTTGCCAAAGTTTAAAGATGAAGATGGAAGAGTAAGTAGGTAATAAAAAATGGATAGAAATTTAGCCCTAGAATTTGTTCGAATCACTGAAACTGCAGCCCTGTCATGTTCAAGACTTATTGGAAGTGGAGATGAAAAAGCAGCGGATCAAGCAGCTGTTGATTCTATGAGAAGAGCTTTTGATTCAGTTGAAATGAGAGGAAGAGTTGTTATTGGTGAAGGAGAGCGAGATGAAGCTCCCATGCTTTATATTGGTGAAGAGGTTGGAAGAAGAAGTGAAAATGATCCTGAGATTGATATCGCGCTTGACCCCCTTGAAGGAACTACAATCTGTGCTGTTGGAGGCCCAGGGGCTTTATCAGTAATTGCTGTGGCTACAAAAGGAAACTTTCTTCATGCTCCTGATACTTATATGGATAAAGTGGCTGCAGGTCCAAAAGCAAAAGGAGTGATTTCTTTATCAAAAACACCTGAAGAAAATATTAGAGCTGTTGCTGAAGTTTTAAATAAAAAAGTAAATGATACGACAGCTGTTGTTTTAAACCGCCCGAGACATGAAGAGCTTATTGCAAAAATTAGAAACATGGGAGCAAGGGTAAGGCTTATAGATGATGGAGACATTTCTGTAGCACTTGCTACAGCCTGGGATGATACAGGGATTGATATTTTACTTGGAACTGGTGGAGCTCCAGAAGGTGTTATCACTGCAGCGGCTATGAAGTGTTTAGGTGGTGACTTTGAAGGCCGTCTTAATTTTAGAAATGAAAATGAAAAAGAACGAGCTCTTAAAATGGGAGTAACAGATTTAGATAAAATTTATACTCGTGATGAACTAGCGCAAGGTGATGTGATGTTTATTGCAACGGGTGTGACAGATGGTCCGTTACTTAAAGGCGTTACTATGCTTCCTGGAGAAAAAGCTTTTACTGAATCTATTGTGATGCGTTCAAGAACAGGAACTATTAGAAGAATTGAGGCGACTCATGTTCTTGAGAAAAAACCAATTGGGATGAGGCCTTAAGGTAGGCATTAAATAAAATGAAGAAGTTTTCTTGTTTTAAATGTAATACAGTGCACGAGCTTGAAAGAGTCGGTTTTCGTATGGAGTGTGATACTTGCAGCGAAGATCTTCATGTGTGTAAAAACTGTGAGTTTTATGATGAGTCATCCTATAATGAATGTAGAGAGCCAAATGCAGATCGTATTTTAGAAAAAGAGCGTAGTAATTTATGTGAATTCTTTGCTGTAAAAAGTCCTGATGGAAAATCAAAAACTGTAGAGAAGGCTGATTTAATGAATGCTGCAGAAGCCTTATTTAAGAAATAAAGTTTTATTTGTTATTGCTGCGAAGCTTGTCCCAAGAGCTAAGAGCTTCATTAAGCTTCTTTGGTTCTACTTCATGATAATTAAGCTCCAGAACACGTCGTCTATGTACAGGGTGAACGTCTTTGCTTAGCTCTTCAAATACACTATATGCTTTTGTTATAAAAATTCTCCAATCAACAAGGCTACTGCTTCTAAGGTATGCCTCGGCGTAGTCGGAGTCTTCGTAAATATAGTCAGCAATCTCTGGATCAGTCATGTCAGCTCCGTCAATAGTACTTAAGCTCCAGTGAACTAGAAAGCGGGGTATTTCAAGTTTGATAACAAGACCGTAGGGAAAGTCTTTATTCATTCTGTAATTACCAGCTGCGTAATACCCTGCTAGAGTTGAACTTGGACTTACCCAAAGAGCACTATTTTGCTCAATCGTATTATCATTTGATACTTGGCCTAACTCGACGCCATTTAGGCCTCTATAAAGTGTCACTGAATCAAAACCGCTAGGATTTTCCTGTGCAGTTTTGTAATGGTGTCGAATGCTTGAGTTTGGATCTAAAAAGCTTTCATCAGGAGAGTGTAGAGGGGTTTGGCTTATAATATGAAAAGCTAGTTTTGGTTCATACTTAAGAATCCTCTCAGCCACTTCTTGTGAAAACTTTTGTAATTTCAAAGCTTCGAGTTTTTTTTCATGTGAAGTAAGAACGAAATCACATGTGATAGCGTAAGAAAACTTACTTATACTTAAGATCATGATAGTTGCTAAGAAAGACTTTAAAAACACATCATTTTAAAGCATTAAATATGCCAAGCTCTAGAGAGCTTTAGAGCCTGTTTTAGGGTCAAAAGCCCCTTTTTTTGTAAAAAGTACAGTCTTGATGACTGTTTCAGGTTTGAAACAAAGAGAGAAGGAGGGGGAGCTTAGGTGGTTGGAGGGTTGTTTTTTGTAACTTTATTTAAGTTTCTTTCTTAAATAAAAGATTATCTTCCCTAAAAAACCTATGATCTTAGTTTTAAAAAGAAAACTCCACACAATATCGGTGTTGAAAGTATCAAAAACTTTTTTAAAGAGATGTTTTTTATAAAATTTGGGGAGCTGATTCTGGTACTGATAAATAAGTTTCTTTTTTTCTTTTTTTGTAAGGCCTGGATTACTTAAACTCTTAATAAGAAGACCTCCTTTAGAGCCATATCTCATAGCTGTGTGAATTCCCCCTGCAGTAAGTGGTGAGACATAGCCGGCAGCGTCGCCAATTACTAGAGCCCCATCTAAGTAAACTGTTTTACATGTTCCTCCAATAGGTATGAGACCCGAGCGTTGACCTATTGGCTTTAAGTTCTTAAATGGATATATAGTTTTTATATGTTCTAGGAAATTCTCTATAGAAAGCTTTTCTCCATTATTAACTGCCAGCCCGACTTGAATAGATTCAACTCCAGGGACCACCCAGCCAATATACCCTTTGCAAATCTTTGGGTGTACAAAAATAGACATTTCATTTGCTAAATCAAGATCTTTTAAAGAGTATTCATACTCATGACCAGCTAAGTATTTATTTTTTATAAAAAAGCCAAGAGATTTTGCTAATTGAGTTTTCGCTCCGTCAGCAAGAATAAGATATTTAGTTTTAATATTTAAATTTTCAATTTCAAAACCGCTACTCACTTTTTTGATTTTTGAAATTTTAGTCCCAAGACGAATCTCAATGTTTTTATTTTGCTCTATCTTATGAAGTTTCTCTTGAAGAACTTTTCCTGTAGCAGTTAGATAAAAATTATAACTTACAGATTCTATTTTAACTTGATCAAAACTAGGAGAAATAAGGTTTACTTTAGACACAGGTTTGAGGTGCTCTTTTGATATATCCCATTCATTTAGAGCTTCATTTACTATGATTCCAGTGGTGTGAATGTTTTTTTCTAGATTTGATTTTTTATCAATAAGGAGTGCTTTTAAATCTGTCCCGCCTATTTTATCAGCAGCAGATAGTCCTGCAAAACCAGCCCCAATAATGATCACATCATAGTTTTTCATGAGACTCTTTTTTTAAGCTCTATTTACATAAAAAGATAGTATTTTATGTGACGGTTTTAACTTACTTAAGAGTCATTACTAAAAGCTTTAGCGGTTTAAGTTTTATTCATATACAAACTTGAGTCTAGTAAGAGAGGTTTGAATCGATTTTCAACAGTGATCAGGGCCTGGTTTTGTTGACGTTTAGAGCTTCTTAAACTGAAATATAAATGTTGGGGGAACAGCTTATGTTCAATAATTTTTTATTGTTTTTTACTGCAATCTTTTTAAGTTTTAATGCTCAAGCTAATATTATAGGTGCTGATACTCAAAACTTTAATCCAGACTATGGGCATGATGATTTTGTTACAGTAAGGTCATCAACTACAATTCCAGCTGGACACTTAAATCTTACACTTTTTACAGACTATGTTGATGGCTCCCTTCCAATTTATAGTGGAACAGGTAGCCTAGATAAAGATAATGCTCTTTATACTCACCTTGGTTTTGGTTTAGGTATAAATGAGTGGTTAGATATTGGGGCAAGCTTTCCTTATATAATTAATCAATCTGTAGATGACCCTGCACTTAGAGGTCAGTACGCAGAAAATGGTATGGTTGAAATGAGGTTTTTAGCTAAAGCAAGACTTTCAAATTTTGTTGAAGGTGGCGGTTTAGCAATTGTTGGTTCAGTTGGAATTAATAGAGTAGAAAACAATCCTTTTATTGGAGATGACCCAGGTGCTACAATCAACGTTGAAGCTGTTTTAGATAGAAAAATAGGGAAGCTTCATTTATCAGGTAATGCTGGTTACAGGATGAGAAGCCCTGGAGATATAAACGGCCAAGATGGAAGTGGTAGAGATATTGAGCCTCTTGATGATATGTTTATATTATCTGCCGGTGCAGCTTATGCTTTTAATGATAAGACTTCTTTAATGGGAGAGCTTTGGTTAAGTTTTCCAAATGGTGATTTTGGAGATGCTGTAATAGATAGAGATCCTGAAGTTGTTGAGGCTTTAATAGGTTTAAAGCATAAACAGAGTAACAAGTTAAACTTTCATGGTGGTTTAACAACAGGAATCAACGATGGTTTATCAACTCCAAACTTTAGGCTTTATGGTGGTTTAAACTGGATGTTTGGTCCTTTATGGGGTGGTGGACCAAAAGTTCCTAAGCGAGTTAAGAAAGCTCCAGTGCTTGATGATCAAGAGTCTTTTTATAACCCAGGTTTTAGAGCTGGTTATATGGCAGGTTACGGTATCGGTCCAAATGCTGGAAAAGGGGCTAACTACGGTGAAGAATTAGATGGTGGTTATGAATATCCTGAAGGTTTTTATGATGGTTATATGGCAGCAGGAAGTCCTTTCCCTGAAGATGCCGTTACAAAGACTCCTTATTCAAAGTGCTATAGAACAGGTTTTCAAGGAAAACTTCTTAACGGACCAGCTTCAGGTCAGGGGTTAGGTTACGGGGATGTACTTGGTCTTGGAGTGGATTGTTCTAAAGGTTATGACAGAGGTTGGAGAGATGCTCCTAAATCTAAGAAACAAAAAGAATCTTTTTATAATGAAGGTTATAGAGAAGGTTATAAAGCTGGCTATGGTATAGGCCCTTACGCAGGCCTTGGTGAGAATCATGGTAAGAAATTAAATGGCGGTTATGAATTCCCTGAAGGTTTTTATGATGGTTATAACGATGTGATTGGAACTTTTCCTGGAAGTGATAAAACAAGAACTTATGGAAAAGGTTATAGACTAGGCTTTCAAGGAAAGCTTGGAAAGGGGCCCGGTAAAGGGACGGGGCCAAACTTTGGTGCTTCAGTTAATCCTGACCAGCCTTATCCAAGAGGATGGGAGCATGGGTGGATAGACGCTCCTGATATGGGTGGAGAGAGTGTTGAAGGTGAGCCAGTTATGGTTGATGGCCTTGATGCAAACGCTTTTGATGAAATGGAAGTTAAAAAAGAAGAGCGTTTTAGATTAGGTAACGTTTTATTCGATACAAACTCTTATAAACTTCGTCAAAAAGCACTTCCTGTTCTTGATTCTTTAGCTCGTCACTTACAAAAAGGAAGTGGCTTTAGAAGGCTTGTGATTGAAGGGCATACAGATTCTGATGGGTCATCTATGTATAATGAAAGATTAAGTCTTCAAAGAGCTATGAATGTTGAAAAATATTTAGTAGACCTTCACGGACTTGATGGTGATAAGATCATTGCCGATGGGTGGGGAGAGAGAAAGCCCGTTGCTCCTAATGATACAGCTGCTAATAAGCAGAAAAATAGAAGAGTTGAGTTTACAATAAACCGTGACTAGTTTTTAAGATAAAATTTAGTAAAAGGCCGCTTTAACTTAAGGCGGCTTTTTTTTGATTAACTAAATTTGTGCAAAACCGCCATCAACAGGAAGTTCAATTCCATTAATGTAGCTTGATTTCTCGGATGCCAAGAATAACACGGCTTCAGCGATTTCTTCAGGCTTTCCCATTCTCATTGCAGGAGCTGATATTTTTAGGCTTTCTTTAAAATTGTTAACATCTTCTTTAGACATGCCCATCTCTTTACCAAAGATTGGAGTATCAGTAACTCCAGGACTTACAGTGTTTACTCTAATTCCTTGTTCTTTTAAATCATTAGCCCATGTTCTTGAAAAAGATCTTACTGCAGCTTTACTGGCGTTATAAAGACTTAAGTTTGCCATGCCTTTATGAGCAACGATGGAAGCGTTAAGTATGATGGAGCCGCCTTGCTTTATTAGAGGTAGTAAGTTTTGGACAGTGAAGAAGACTCCTTTAACGTTTGTATTAAAAATATGATCAAAGTCTTCGTTATTTGTTGCTCCTAGAGTGTTAGGGGAGGCGACTCCAGCATTTGCGAAAATATAATCAAGTTTCTTAAAATTCTCTTCTACATAATTCTTAACCTGTATTGTGTCTTCGATTTTCGTGACATCAGCTTTAATTATGTGGAGTTTTTCTCCTAGTCTTTTCTTTATGGCATTAAGTTTTTCACTATTTCTACCTGAGATGAGTACTCTGGCCCCTTCCTTAATAAAGAGTTCTGCAGTTGAAAGTCCTATGCCTGAGCTTCCTCCAGATATGAATACAGTTTTATTTTTCATGATTTACCTCCATTAATTCAATAATTCCGTATTACTGTATTACGGAATTATTGAAGCCAGTCAAGTTCTATGTTATAGTGAATCGATGAGCAGATTTTTTCACCCTGATATCAAAGATGTTGAGCTTACAGACGTTTTATATGCCCTGGGTGATCCTATTAGAATGCAGATAGTGAAGGTATTATATGGTGATGCTGATGGGAGAAGTTGTTCAGATGCTACCCCTGAGTGCAGTGTTGCAAAATCTACTTTGTCTGGACATTTTCGAATACTGAGGGAGTCTGGGTTAATAACGACTACAAAAGTTGGTGTTGAGCACATTAACTGTTTAAGAAAAGATGAGATTAATAAAAAATTTCCTATGCTTTTAAAAACTGTCTTAGAACCTTAAAGCATACTTTTACGTGGATAGATTTAGTGACAGATAACGAAGATAAGTTTTATTATATACTTTAACTTTTTATAAAGGTGTGATTTATGGCTAAAGCTGAAACGACTGAACTCTTTCCCTATGAAATTGAAAAATTATTTTCTGTAATCGAAGACTTTGAGTCTTACCCTGATTTCTTATCGGAAGTAAATTCTTGTAAGGTTGTTGATCAGGCAGATTCTTACACTGATATTGAGATGGAAGTTCATATGATGAAGACTGCAAAATACACTATCAGGGCTAAAAAAGAGTCTCCGACAAAACTTTGGTGGGAACTTGTAGAGGGTGACCTTTTTAAAAAGAATAATGGTTTATGGGTTTTAGAAGCTGTGGGTTCACAAACTGAAGTAACTTATTCACTTGATGTAGATTTTAAGATTTATGTACCAGGTATGATTGCTAAAAAAGCTGTTAGTGTGAGTCTTCCTGCAATGATGAAAAACTTTAAGAATAGGATTGGCTCACTTTGAGTTTTAGTGCTTTTGAGCATAAACTTTTAAAAGTTTTTAAAGAGGACTATTCTAAAATTAATAAAATTTGGGTTTCTTGCTCTTTTGGAGAGGACTCTTTAAGTCTTTTAAATGCTCTTATAAAAATTAACCCTGTTCTTAAGTTAGATTTAAAAGTTGTTCATATTCACCATGGTGAGAACAACGAAGATCTTGATTTAAACACTTATAGAGATAAGGCTTTAAAAGAAACGGAGTTATTTTGTAAGGAGAATGGATTAAATTTTAAGTTTTTTAAATCGAGTAAGAATTTGATAAGTGAAGAAGAATGCAGGGAATTTAGGTTTCAGTCTTATAAAGAGCTAGAGGCTCCAAATATTTTTACAGGACATCACAAACAAGATCTAGTTGAAACTCTTATGATGAAAATGATTAGAGGTGTTGGTCTTCAGGGCTTTTACTTTGGTGATAAAGTATTTGAAGGTTTTAAGATTTTTAGGCCTTTATTAGGATTTGATAAAAAAGAGATCTTAGCAGAAATTAATTTACAGGCTTTAAAGCCATTGAAAGATCCTACAAACTTTAAAGATGATTATTTAAGAAACTGGATAAGAAATTCATGGCTTAAAACCTTAGAAGAGAAGAGGGCTGGCAGCATAAAAAGCCTGGGCGAAAGCCTTGTGAATATTCAATCTACAATAAACCAAAGCAGAGTAAGTGACTTTCAAGAAGCTTCATACATTGAAGACTCTTCTTTACCTCTTAGTCAGTGGCTAAGTTATTCATCTTCTAAGAAGAAAGAGGTGATAGCTATGATATTAAGTTCTAAATCACCTCAAAGTTTTACTTCAGGCCAGGTTAGTGAGGTTATTAAGCAACTTGACCTTTTACAAAAAGAGCACAGATTTAAAGTAGCTGGTCTTTTGTGGGAGAAAAGTTTAGAAAAGATTCGATTTGTAGAGCTTTAAGCATGCCTTTTGTCTATACCTTGAGCGCTTTTTTTATGAACTAGAAGTGGTTTCAACTAGTTGAATTTTATGGTGTTTTCTTCCAAAAAGCTGGCCTTTATAATAAGTTCGTATAAACCGAAAAAACCATGTACCGAACTTATAGAAAGGGTTTTAATTCATGAAGTCATCTCAACGTACATTAGCAATTTGGATTTTTTTACTAGTCTTAGTCGTTTTCTTTGCTCAAGACTACGCCATGAGAACCAAAGATGTTGTTAAGGAGTTTAGTTATCCCAAATTTATTGCAGCACTTGAAGCTGATAAGATCCAAAAAGATAGTGTGACTTTTTATACCATGGATATGGAAATTGGTGGTAAAATTAAAGAAGAATTTAGAGAAGAGTTTGGTGGTATAGATTTTAAGTTTGCTGGTGATACTGGAGATGAGGGTGCAAAAGAACTAAAGAGTAGAGGCATTGTTCCTATTTATAATAATGAAGATAGCCAAGCACTTTTAGGAGTTATTTTTGGTTTAGCTCCGATTTTTATTATTGTTGTTCTCTTTATTTTCTTTATGAAACAGCTTCAAGCTGGTGGTGGAAAAGCCATGAGTTTTGGTAAGAGTAAAGCTAAACTCTTAAGTGAAAATAAAAAGAAAGTAACCTTTAAAGATGTGGCAGGTGTTGAAGAGGCAAAAGAAGAGCTCTCTGAAATTGTTCATTTCTTAAAAGACCCTAGAAAGTATACGAAGCTAGGTGGAAGAATACCTGCAGGTGTTTTATTAGTAGGGCCTCCTGGTACGGGTAAAACACTTCTTGCAAGAGCCGTAGCTGGTGAAGCTGGTGTTCCATTTTTTACAATATCAGGTTCTGACTTTGTTGAGATGTTTGTTGGTGTCGGAGCATCACGAGTTAGAGATATGTTTGAACAGGGAAAGAGAAATGCTCCTTGTATTATTTTTATTGATGAAATTGATGCTGTTGGAAGACATCGTGGCGCTGGCATGGGTGGTGGTCATGATGAAAGAGAGCAAACTCTTAATCAATTATTAGTTGAGATGGATGGTTTTGAAGGTAACGAGGGTGTCATAGTTATTGCGGCAACAAATAGAGCTGATGTTCTTGATCCTGCCTTATTAAGGCCTGGAAGATTTGATAGGCGTGTTATGGTTGGCAATCCAGATATTAATGGAAGAAAAGCCATTTTAGAAGTACATGCAAAAAAATCCCCTTTATCTAAAGAAGTTGATTTAGAAAAAATCGCTAGAGGAACGCCAGGGTTTTCAGGGGCTGACTTAGAAAACCTTATTAATGAAGCGGCTCTTTTTGCTGCAAGACAAGATAAGTCTGTAATAGATAATGACGATTTAGAAAAAGCAAAAGATAAGATTTTAATGGGTGCTGAGAGAAAATCTATGATTGTAAGTGATCATGAGAAAAAACTAACGGCTTACCATGAAGCTGGACATACTTTAGTTGGCAGAAGCCTTCCAGGTCTTGATCCTGTTCATAAAGTTTCAATTATGCCAAGAGGTAGGGCTTTGGGTGTTACCATGACACTTCCAGAAAAAGATCAACTCAGTATAACAAGATCTCAAGCAACAAATCAGATAGCATTCTTATTTGGTGGAAGAGCTGCTGAAGAGATTATTTATAAGGACTTTACTTCAGGTGCCGGAAATGACATTGAGCAAGCTACGAGTCTTGCTAGAAGAATGGTTACGCAGTGGGGGATGAGTGATAAAATAGGTCCTCTTTTATATGGAAAAAGTAACGGGCCTGTTTTTCAAGGAATGCAGTCAGGGCAATCTTCGCAAGGGTATTCAGAAGAGAAAGCTAGAGAAATTGATGCTGAAGTTGAAAGACTTATAAAAGAAGGTAGAGAAACAGCAATAAAGATTTTAAATGAGAAAAGTGAGGCTTTAGAAAGACTAACAGAAGCGCTTTTAGAATTTGAAACTATTGATGGTAAAGAAGTAGATATGCTTATTGCTGGATCGTCTTTAGATGAAATAAAAAATGACCGTGATAGTCGAAAAACAAATCTTGAGTCTGAAAATGAAAAAAAGAAGGCTTTAGATGAAGCTGAAAAGAAAAAGAAGTTAGCAGCAAAAAATGATGAAGATGGCACTGAAGCTGGAGGGATGGATCCAATTGGAAATCCTGGAGAGGCGCCAGCTTAAAAAACTCTTTGTTTTTTGTGGTGAAGTAGGCATATGGAAATAATCTTTGATGAAATAAGTTTTTTTATTGCAAACTTAAGTATTAAAGATTTTATAGACCTTTTCTTTCTCTGGTGTATTTTCTTTCAAGTTTTAAAATTTGCTGAAAGATCAGGTGTCTTTCAAGTTCTTTTAGGACTCTCCTTTGTGGGCCTTGCTTTTTTAGGAAGTCTTTATTTTGAGCTTATTGCTGTTCACTCCTTATTAGAAAATATCTTCTCTAATATATTTTTAATACTTGTGCTTCTTTTTCAAAATGAAATAAGAAGGGGGCTTACTCAACTTGGTAGCAAGAGTCTTTTAAAAGACCTTGATTCAGTTGAAGAAGCTCACTTAAGTGAAGAGATCGCAAAGGCTTTAAACTTTTTAGCTAAAAAAGGTATTGGGGCTATTATTGTTTTAGAGAAGCAAATTGATTTATCTCCCTTTCTTGAAAGTGGTGTGGAGATGAGATCACAAGTTAAAGCTGAGCTTATTGAGGCAGTTTTTCATCCGACATCTAAAGTTCATGATGGAGCAATTTTAATTAAAGAGGGCAAGATTGATAGTGCAGGTGTATTTCTTCCTCTTAGTACAAACCCAGCTCTAGATAGAAATCTTGGTTCAAGGCATAGAGCAGCTCTTGGTATTTCAGAAGTAACAGATGCTAAAGTTATAGTTGTAAGTGAAGAGAATCAGAGCATTAGTTTTATTGAAGAGGGGCGCCTGCAATTAGAGCGCGACCTTTCTCATTTAAATACGTCAGTAAGAGATTTCATCACTTCAAGAACCTCATTAGCAAAGAAGCAAAGATAGGGTGTAAAGGGTGAGTGTATGAGTTTTGAGTCATTTATTTTTAAGAACGGTAAAATCAAGATATATGCTCTTATTATAAGCTTTGTTTTTTGGGTTATAATACTTGGTCAAAAAGATATAGTTGTGACAAAAGAAGTGCCAGTTGAGTACCTTTTAACCCCAGGATTTAAGGTGCAAGATGCCACAGATAAGGTTCTTCTCACTATTTCAGGTAAAAGATCTTATTTAAGAAAATTTGACCCTGAACAGTCAGCGCCTATTATTGACTTAAGAAGCTATTCTATAGGTCCCAAGAGGCTTCCTGTTGATAAAACATCTTTAAACCTTCCTATAGGAGTGAAGATACTTTCTTTTGAGCCTAAATTAGTATCAGTTTATATAGTGGGTGGTACGAGAAGTGACAAAACTTACTAAGCTACTTATAAGGGATAGATGAGAATGAATAAAGTTAAGAAAGTAAGCAAAACTAAGAAAGCTTCAAAAAAGATGTCTAAAAAGCCTTCTGAAAAATTAAAGATTAAAGAAGAGAAAGTAAAGTCTTTAAAGCTTTTTGGAACAGATGGAATTAGAGGTAAAGCTGGTAAGTTTCCTGTTACTCCAGATATTATTTTAAAAGTGGGTCAGGCTTTAGGTCATCTTCTTACTCGAGAAAAAAAGAAGTCAGAAATTACAAAGGTTGTGATTGGAAAAGATACAAGAATATCAGGGTATATGGTGGAACAAGCTCTTGCTTCAGGACTAAATTCTGTTGGAGTGCATGTTCAACTTATTGGACCGCTTCCTACACCCGGGATAGGTTTTTTAGCTCAAAATATGAGAGCAGATGCTGGTATTATTATCTCAGCTTCGCATAATCAATTTCATGATAATGGAATTAAAATTTTTGGATCAGATGGTTTTAAGATATCTGATAAAGTTGAAAGAGAGATAGAGAGAATTGTTTTTGGATCTGGGATTGAATCTCTTCTTTTAGAAGATGATAAAATTGGAAGAACTAAGCGTATAGATGATGCTGCTGGAAGGTATATAGTTTATGCAAAGAACACGTTTCCATTAGATCTTACTTTAGAGGGTTTAAGGGTAGTTCTTGATTGTGCAAATGGAGCTTCATACAAAGTAGCTCCCATGATTTTTGAAGAACTTGGAGCTGAGGTTATCGTTTTAAGTAATAAGCCTGACGGGTTTAATATTAATCGAGACTCAGGCGCTATGCACCCTGATCGATTATCTGAAGCTGTTAAGACATATAGAGCTGATATTGGCATAGCTTTAGATGGAGATGCAGACCGGTTGATTGTTGTTGATGAAAAAGGACGAGTTGTTGATGGTGATTGCATCTTAGCTCTTTGTGCTCTTCATATGAAAGAGACAAAAGTCTTAAAAGGGAACTCCATTGTTGCTACAACTATGAGTAACTTAGCTCTTGATGAACTTATGAATGAAAATGGAATTAAAGTTTTTAGATCAGAGGTTGGTGATAAGAATGTCGTAAAAGAAATGAGAGCAAAAGGCTATAATCTTGGCGGTGAACAGTCAGGGCATATTGTTTTTCTAGATCACTCAACCACTGGAGATGGTGTTGTTGCAGCTCTTAAAGTTTTGGAAGTTTCTATGGTCAGAGATAAAAAAGTTTCAGAACTTAGTGAGGTGTTAAAGCCTTATCCACAAGTTTTAAGAAATGTGAGAGTTAAAAAGAAGACTCCAGTTGATGAACTTGCTGGATTTAAAGAGCTTTTTGAATATGAGACTTCAAAACTCGGTAAATCGGGAAGAGTTCTTATTAGGTACTCTGGAACAGAGCCTCTTATAAGAATTTTAGTAGAAGGAAAGCATAAAAAAATTATTAACGAGGTGGCGGTTCACTTTGAAGATTTTTTTAAATCAAATCTAGTTTAAGTAAATAATGGATCAAAGTACTTCATTTAAAGTTAAATCACTAAGTGGGTATTTAGAGGTTTTCTTATTTATTTTAAGTAAAGAGCCTGAGCTTGTACTTCTTTCTGGAGGACTTGGGGCGGGAAAAACAAGTTTTGTTGGAGAGTTTTTAAAATATAAGCACTCCTTAAAGGACTTATCTGTAAATGGTTTTATGTCCCCTACATTTAGTATTATCAATCAATATGAAGTTGATGAGGCCTTATACTCGCATGTTGATCTTTACAGGTTGTCTGAGGGTGAGATTGGAGAGCTTGGTTTAGAAGAAGTTCTTCAAGAAAGTGATATGACTTTTATTGAGTGGTATGAAAAGAGTGAAGAACTGACAAGGTCTCTTTCTTTAAATAAAATAAGCATTGAGATTAAAAAAACATCTGAAAATGAGAGAGAAGTTCTTATAAGACTTTAACATTTTTTTTAAGCTGCATCACTCTTTGTTGCTTTTATGGATTGTTTTAATATATTTTTAGCAAAGAAACCAACACCTTCAAATATTTCTAAGTCTTTTATTGCATGTGTTTTTTTATTTGAAAGACCTAGAAGCATTCCTGATAAGTTATTGTTGTCTGATAAAGGAAAGGCAGTAATCCATAAATTTTGTGGGTTTATTCCACAAGAAATAAGGTTTTGATTTACGATCTCATTTTCAGAGTAAAGTCCGTGAAAGGGCTGAAGAGTTTGAAGTGCAATTCTAAATGGAGAAGGATGTTTAAGGGATATTTGAAAACCTTCTTTTGGTGTTATCTCACCTACTATATCATCTAAAATAAGTGTGTTTCTCTCTTGGTCATACCTTAAAAGGAGAGCGTTTTCATAAACTGAAGTGATCTGTGATAAAATACTTAAATTACTTGTTCCTGTATTTTCTTCCTCAAGAGGGTCTATTTGTTTCTCTTCTTCCTTTTTTAGTGATGAGTTTTTTTCTACACTCTTAGCTTGAGCTGTTTTAACAGGTAGTGGTGGGCTTAAGGGAGTAGCAGGCTTAGTCGGTATCGATGGGACTTCATTTTCTTTTTTTGGATTGTTTTTTGTGCTAATTGCTTCTTTAGCTTCATGAGCTGCTTGTAGTTCCTTAAGATCTTTAGTGTTTGTAATTTTAGCAGCAAAAGTATCTTCTTTTGAAATAGTTAAGAACTGTTCTTCTGTAACTTCAATAAAAATCTGATTTTCTGATAAGCCTGAAGGTTGGCTTAAGTTTGCAAAATACTGAACACCTTTCCATTCATAGATAAGGTAGGCATCTAAAGCCTCATTGTATTCAGGCTCTCTTGTAATAGAGAGTGTTTTTAAGCCTTCATCAGTAATTCTCATGCCTTTTTATCGGACAAAGGTCTGTGTGTATTAAGCCTGGTATCAAACTGAGAAATTTATTAAGTAAACTTTAACCAAAATAAAGCTTTGATTGATTTTTGCTTCTTTTTGAATCAATGTGAGTGCCTTATGAAGCCTGTATTTTTAGACCATAACGCAACAACATTTCCCTCAAAAACAGTGGTTAAGGCCCTTGCTAATTTTAGTGCTTGGGGGAACCCAAGTTCCATTCACCAGTCTGGGCAAAAAGCGAGGTCTATTTTAACTCAAGCAAGAAGGCAAATTGCTAAAGAGATAGGCTGTGCACCTGGAGAGGTTATATTTACTTCAGGAGGAAGTGAGTCTAATAATTTAGCCATAAAGGGGATGTTAGATCATATTATTAAAATAGGCAGACCTAAGATAATCTCTTCAGTAGTTGAGCATCCTAGTGTTTTCAATGCCTTAAAAGACTTAGATGAGAACTTAATTGAAGTTATAAGAGTGCCTGTAACTAAAGAAAAAGGTTTTGATTATGAATTCTTAGAGGAAAAGCTTAGATCAGAAAATGTTGGTTTAGTATCAGTGATGACTGCAAATAATGAGACTGGGGAAGTTTTTGATATTGATAGAATCGTTGAGTTAGCAAAAAAATATGGCAGTTTTGTCCATAGTGATATGGTTCAAACCCTTGGTAAGCTGCCGGTTGATCTCTTAAAAACTAGAGTTGATTTAGCCTCTTTTTCTGCACATAAGTTTTACTCACTTAAAGGCTTAGGAGTTCTCTTTCAAAGAAAAGGAACTCCACTTTTAAGAGAAATATCAGGTGGTGGTCAGGAGAGGGGAAGAAGAGCTGGGACAGAGAATGTTTTAGCAGCAGTTTGTTTAGGTGAGCAGATTAAGAGCTTGAGTGAAACTAAAGACAAGGTAAAAGCGATAAAACTTCTTAGAGACCTTATGGAGACGAGAATAAAGTCTGAAATTGGTGATGTTGAGGTTTTATGTGAGAAAAGAGAGCGGCTCTCAAATAGCTCGATGCTTTTTATAAACGGAGTAGAGGGAGAGACACTTTTAATGAATATGGACTTAAAAGGGTATGAAATAAGTACAGGGGCTGCTTGTAGTTCTGGAAATCCTGAGCCATCTCCTGTTTTAATAGCAATGGGTCTTACAAACAAAGAAGCTAGTTGTTCGATGAGGCTAAGTCTAGGGTGGGAAACTACTGAAGATGAAATAAATGGATTTGTGGATACGTTAAAAGAAGTTGTTAAAAGGTTAAGGTCACTAACGTGAGCATAGAAGAAAAAGAGAAAAAAAGAAAAAGAGTTTTAGTGGCTATGAGTGGTGGAGTGGATAGCTCTGTTGCAGCAGCTCTTTTAGTTGAGCAAGGTTACGATGTTATTGGCTGCACAATGCAGGTCTGGGATTATTCAAAAACTCCTCAAAAAAATGACTGTGATATTGATGCAGGAAGTGCAAATAACGGAACATGTTGCAGTAGTGACGATGTGGATGATGCAAGGTGGGTGTGTGAGCAGTTAAACATCCCTTTTTATATTCTAAACTGTGAAGATCAGTTTCAAGCCCAAGTGATTGATCCTTTTATTGAGTCTTATCTTTCAGGTGAGACTCCAATTCCTTGTGTAAACTGTAATACGTTTTTAAAGTTCTCCCATCTTTATAAAAAAATGAAAGAGCTAGACTGTGATTATTTAGCAACGGGGCATTACGCTAAACTTATACTTGATGAAAAAGGTGAACACCTTATTCAAACAAGTGAAGATGAGCACAAAGACCAAACTTATTTCCTGTTTACCCTAAAAAAAGAAATCCTCTCTAAACTTCTTTTTCCTGTAGGGGATATGGAAAAGCCTGAGGTAAGAAAAATAGCTGAAGAGAAAAATCTTGTAGTTGCAAAGAAGAAAGATTCTATAGGGATTTGTTTTATTGGAAAGTCTGGTTATAAGAACTTTTTTGATAAACACGTAGCAAGTGATCTTTTTAAAGGTGGAGATGTAGTGCTTTATCCAGAAAATAAAGTTTTAGGAAAGCATGAGGGCCTTCATGGTTATACCTACGGTCAAAGAAAATCTTTAGGTGTGAGTTTTACAGAGCCTCTTTTTGTTAAAGAGCTTGATATGAAAAATGACAGGCTTATAGTTTGTAGAGAGCAAGACCTTTATTCATCAACAGTAGAGGTTAAAGACTATAATTTCTTCTCAGAAGTAAATGAAGGAGATGAATATAGAGTGAAGGTAAGATACCAACATAAAGGATCAACAGCAAAAATTATAAGTAAGAAGGATAATAAAATTGAACTTGGTTTTAAAGAACCTCAAAGATCAATCACTCCTGGACAAGCTGCTGTCTTTTATAAAGATAAAATTCTTTTTGGTGGTGGCTGGATTAAATAATGAAAACTCAGTTTCACACTTTTGGATGTAAAGTAAACACATATGACACGAGTCTTTTAGAGAAAAAAATTGGCGAGACCTCATCTCGAGAAGAAGTACATGTCTTAAACACTTGTGCAGTTACTGCAGAAGCTACAAAAGACGCCGTAAGGCTTACAAGAAAACTTAAAAGGAAAAACCCAAAGAGTTTAGTAGTTGTTACAGGCTGCTCTGCACAAATTGATACTAAAGACTTTGATATTGATTCAGTTGATCTTGTTATTGGAAATTCTCATAAAGAAGAGATTCAAAACATTATTGATGATGCTTTAAATAAAAGATCTCAAGAAAAATTCTACCATAAAAATATTTTTAGGAAGCATTCACCGGGTGAGGGTGGTGGAATAGAGACTGAGCACTCAAGGGTTTTTTTTAAAATTCAAGATGGTTGTAATTCTTTTTGTTCTTTCTGTGTGATTCCGCATACAAGGGGCTTAAGTAGATCTATTGATGCTGATAAAATTGTATCAAGAATTAAAGAGTTTGTGCTAAATGGGTATAAAGAAGTTGTTATCACAGGAATTCACTTAGGTGATTATAAAGATGATAAGAACCGCATACTTGAAGATCTTATTGAAAAAATTCTTGAGGAGACTACTCTTCCAAGACTTAGGCTTACAAGCTTAGAGCCTATTGAGATATCTAAAAGACTTCTTGATCTATTTGATAATAAAAGACTTTGTCCCCATTTTCATATCAGTGTTCAATCAGTAAATACTAAAATACTAACAGCAATGAAGAGAAAGTATTCAAGAGAAGAAACACTAGACTCTTTTAAAAAAGTAAAAGAAAAAATCCCACATGGTTTTAT
Source organism: uncultured Bdellovibrionales bacterium (assembly GCA_938002015.1). Lineage (GTDB taxonomy): Bacteria > Bdellovibrionota > Bdellovibrionia > Bdellovibrionales > UBA1609 > JALZUR01. Next base: position 14,740 of record CALLAU010000046.1, on the reverse strand, counting down.
CGGAATGGATGTTATTGTGGGTTTCCCAGGAGAAACGAAAGAAGATTTTAATATTACTTATGAATCACTAAAAAACTCGCCTTACTGGGATAAAATTCATGTTTTTCCTTATAGTGAAAGACCTAAAACCGGGGCTACGTTAATAAAAGAAGATATAGTCCCTTTAATGGAGCGAAAGAGAAGATCAAAACTTTTAAGAGAGCTTTCTCAAAGCAGAATTAATAAAAGAGCTAAAGAAATGATAGGAAGTGAGTTAGAGGTTCTTGTTTTAAATACGTCTAAAAAAGAAGGCTGGCTTAAAACACTTTCTGATAATTACTGGCCTGTCACTGTCGCTGAGAATTTAGATCAAAATAAATCAAAAATAAAAAGAGTACGTCTTGTGGATTTTGATTCTAGCTTTGGTAGAGAGGGTTCTTTTGTGGGTGAGTTTGTAAACCAATAACACTACATATTTCATTTCATAAATAATCAAAAGAATTACCGACTTGTATATTATATCGTCATTTTTATACTAATTTATGTCATTAAGCTAGACCCAAAAAATCTATATTTGATAAAACCCTATATTTAGCACTCATTTGTACTTTAAGTCCTTTGCAGGTGAGTTGATTAACTAATTATTGTATTTATTTGAAGCAGTATTTCTTAAAACTTGTTAAAAGCTTTTACAGTATCAAAGTCTTGTTCACTTCTAATCAAAACCAAGTACTTTTAAAGGGGATCTAGTTGGTATCAGCATTGCTTTATTAAGGATGTATGAACGTAGTTAGGAGTTTATTATGCTAAAGGCTTTTAAGTTATCATTATTAACAGTTCCCTTCTTATTTCTTACGTCTTGTTTTAAGGCAGAAGTTTTAAGTAGTGTAAATGGGTGTTCTGAAGTAGGAGCAGAGGTTAATTGTTCTGAAATATCAAATTTTTCAATTCTTATGAAAGATGACTTCTCTAGAGACTTTGTAGTTGATGAAACCATAGAGAGTGTTGAAGATGTGCTTAAGTGGAGAAAGATCATTGATGATATGGGTAGAATCTCTGATGATAAAGAAGGAAACAATGTTAATGCTCAGGTGACTGATGAGTCAGAACTTGGGCCAGCAGCTGATGGGTCAAAATACCTTACAATGTATGGAAGACAAGGTGGTTCAGTTCATAATATTTACTTAGTCACGGAGACTCTAAATCTAGAAGAGTTCTTTGGTGACGCTAATGTTATGGGAGTTAAGTTTAAGTATTTACCAATTAATTTAGAGCAAAATGAATATTTAAAACTAGAGATTTGTAATGATACAGCTGAAGCATGTGGTGTAGGCGAAGTTGTGACTTCTTCAGGGCTTAATAGTTCTAACTGGAAAACTGTTTATGAAACAAGCCCATCTGATGTTGCAACAAATTTTAATGGAAGAGATCATTTAAAAACTGATTATAGAATTCGCCATATACCAATTTATTTAGAAAGCCTTCAAAGGAAAGAGTTTGTTATCAGATTTAACTTTAGAATGGATGAAGGTTTTATTAACAATGATCATAATAATAATATGGAAGATGGGATCTTACTTGATTCAGTCCAAATCACAGCAATGCAAGCGCCTAAAGTAGATGATATTGATGATGAGGAAATTGATTTAATTATTGATGATCAAAAACTTGAAGAAGAACCCTTAGATTAGGGTCTAAATCTGATTTAAGTTTTATGTTTTTACTTTAGAAAATTTACCGACTTTTGGATTAGCAAAGATGTTTCCATATGTAGTTGCAGCTTCCATATCTTCATTCATAAGCTCTGCTAATCTATCAGTCCAGGTTTTGTTTAAACTCTGCCACTGAGTCATATTAACACCTAAAACATTTAAAACATCTTCTTCACTCATTCCGGAAGCAAGGTGAGCACATGCAGCTGTCCAGTTTTCAAAATCTATTCCTTCATATTTTTCAGACATTTTAAACTCCTATTTTCTTGTTAGTTTTGGTAAAGTTTAACGATCCCTGTGCAAATACCGTTTTCGACTAGTGAGTTTGCATAAGATTCTACTTCAGATGTGATTTGAGAAGTTGTGTTTTTCTTTCCTGTTTTTTCGATTATTGTATTTTGAGTTCCGTTATTTGAGATAAGCTTTAACCCTATTGAAACTAGGTTTCCACTTTTTAGTTCGCTCTTTGTTAGTGAGCATACTGATTTAACGGACTCGTGAGCTGTAGCTAGCGAAGCAAAAGAACAAAATAATAATACGAATAATGTGTTTTTCATAAAATCCCCCGATTAAAAAAAACTGCTTTAAGTAACGCTATTCTATTAGGATTAAGATAATCAAGTTTTTTGACTCTCTTAAGCATAGAAAAAATTCTAAAAAAGCCCCTTAAATGGTTAAATATTGACCATATTCACTTTATCAAATACTTACTTATCTTAAAGGATAGGGCAAAAACCTTATGATGATCTTAAAACTTAAAAGCTTGGTAGAGTCTAAACCTCTATTTAAAGAAGCATTCACACACGCAAGTGCTAATAAACCTCGTAATTTCGAGCGTTTAGAGTTCCTTGGAGACTCTCTTATTGGCGCATATATTACTAAAAGTCTTTATACTCTGTATCCAAAGGCCTCTGAGGGAGAGCTTTCAAGGTGGAGATCAGCTATAATTAGCCAAGAAACCATGGCTGAAATAGCAATGAAACATAATATTTCAGAGTTTCTAGCCTCCTCAAATAAAGATTTAAAATCTAATAAAAGAATTATGGCTTCGTTAGTGGAAAGTTACTTGGGGGCTGTTTATCTTGAATTTGGTGAAAGTAAATTTAAGGAAGAAGCTGAAGGCTTGTTTAAAAGTTATGTTGAAAATGCAAAAGCTCTTTTTACCAAACAAGATCCAAAAACAATTCTTCAAGAAAAAATTCAAGAAAAGTTAAAAATCACACCAACATATAAACTTATAGGTGATCAGACAATGAATGAGGACTTAGCCTTTAGAGTTGGACTTTTCTTTGCTGGTGAAAAAGTTGCAGAAGGGATTGGCTCTTCGATTAAATCAGCTGAGAAGATGGCAGCAAAGACCTACATGAAAAATAATAGCGAAAGTACTAAAACTAAAAAAGAAAAATTTAACACAGGAGTGAGCTAAGGTTTATGGAAATAAATAAGCAAACTAATGAAAATAAAATGAAAAAAGCAGGGTATGTTGGAATAGTTGGGCTGCCAAATGCGGGTAAGAGCACTCTGCTAAATCATCTTATAGGGGCAAAGGTTTCTATAACGAGTAATAAGCCGCAAACTACAAGAAAGAATATCTTAGGTATTTTAACAGAAGGTAATTCGCAGTGTGTTTTTGTTGATGCTCCAGGATTTATTCAATCTCCTGAAGGCTTAAACTCATACTTAGAGAATCAGTGGAAAGGTGCAATAGAAGATGTTGATCTTTTAGTTTTTGTTATTAACCTTGATGCTAAGAGAGAAGGTTTTGATAAGGTAATGGATCTAGTGGATTCAATTTCAAAAGATAAAATAGCCCTTATTACAAAAACAGATCTTAATTATGATGAAAGAGAAATAATAGTTGAAAGAGAACTTAGTGAAAGAGGAGTTGAGTACTTTAAATCTAAAAGAAAAGGAAAATCTGAAGAGCTTCAAATAAGTGAAGGTTTTAAGGAGAGAATCCTTAACTCATTACCAGAATCTAAAGGCTTTTATTATGAAGATGAGCTTTATACACCTCAAACTCTAAGAGAGCTTTCAAGTGAAATTATCTTAGAGAACGTATTTAGATTTTTAAATGCTGAAGTCCCTTACGAAACAGGAGTTCAAGTAAGAGGTTTTGAAGAAAAACCTGGAAGGTATGTTATTCATGCTGATGTTTGTGTTTCAAAAGACAGATATAAAAAAATAGTTATTGGTAAAAATGGTGAAACTATTAAAAGAATAGGAACAGAATCTAGAAAATCAATGGAAAGAGAATTTGGAAGTAAGATCTTTCTTGATTTAAAGGTTAAAGAAAAAGAAGCCTGGAATAAAAAGAAAGGCGGATTAAAGGAGTTTGGTTATGCATAATGATTTTAAAGTAGCTTTAGTTGGTAGGCCAAATGTAGGGAAATCAAGTCTCTTTAATACTCTTACAGAAACAAGAGATGCGCTTGTAAAAGACATGCCTGGAGTGACAAGAGATTTTAGAGCGGGTCACGCCAAGTGGTGGGGTAAGGAATTTGACATAGTTGATACAGGTGGTTGGACAGAGTCACAAGATATTATCTCTCAAAGAATTAAAGCAACATTAGAGAGTAGGTTAAAGAACTTTAACCTTTTACTTTTTATATGTGATGTTAGGGAAGGTTTAACTTCAGATGATAGGAACTTCTTTGAAGTTGTTAGAAACTCAGGGATTCCATTTCTGGTTGTTTTAAATAAATGTGATAATAGAAACGCTGAAGAGTATGAATTTTATAGTCTTGGTGTGGAGAAGTTTTCTAAGATTTCTTGTGAGCATAAAATAGGTATTGATGGTTTAATCGATGAAATATTTATGTTCTTACCTGAAGCTCTTGAAAAAGAAGAAAGCCTATCTTTTGATGAAAACGGTCTAGAAATTGAAGGCTCTGATTTTGAGCAAGTGGCTAAAAAATTAGAGATATGTGTAATCGGAAGACCAAATGTTGGAAAGAGTTCTTTAGTAAATAAAATTTTAAAGAAAGAACAACAGCTTGTGTCCCCAATCTCTGGAACTACTACGGACTCTTTAAGGTTTGAAGGTAATCACGGAGAGTTTAATTTTGGTGTTTATGATACTGCCGGGGTAAGAAGAAAAGCCAGGTTAGATGGTGGTCTTGAGGGTTTAATGGTTTTAAAAGGTTTAGAGACTATTAAAAAATCAGATTTTGCTCTTATTGTTTTAGATGGTACTGAACCACCGACAAGATCAGAAGCAAGGCTTATTGAAAAATGCTCTGAGTTAAGTAAACCCTTCTTACTCGTTATTAATAAATGGGATATTGCTCCTGAAGCTGAAGAAGTGAATAAAGATAATTATAAAGCATCTCTTGAAAAAGAATTTCACTTTTTAAAGTCAGTAGATATGGTTTTTATATCAGCAAAAACTGGAATGGGTATTGATAAACTGTTCTTAAAGCTACAAAAACTAAAAGATAAGTTATCAAAAAGAATTTCAACGGGAGAGCTTAATAGGTTTTTTACTCGAGTTATTAAGATGACACCGACACCATTTTATCATAACAAGCAAGTAAAGCTTTATTATATTACTCAAACAAGACAAGTTCCTCCAAGTTTTCTTTGTTATGTTAATTATCCAAAAGGTATTACTCCTGCATACAGAAGGTTTTTGATTAATAGGATTACTGATGAGTGGGATTTACACGGAGTTCCAGTTAGAATTTTCTTTATGCCAAAAAATGGGAAAAATCTTGAAGCAAGAACAGGAGCTTCTAGATCAAGTAAGGAATATAGAGGGTAGTTAGAGTTGAGTAAGAAATCATCTACGGATTCAGCTTCTAGTACTATTGATCGATACGCCTGGAAATCAAGATTTGGTTTTTACATCGCTTCTATTGGAACAGCTTTTGGGCTTGGGAATCTCTGGAGGTTTCCTTATGTTTCTATTGAATACGGTGGTGGAGCCTTTGTCTTCTTATATATTATAATAGCTTTTTTTGTTGGGATCCCTTTAGTGATTGCTGAAGTGAGTATGGGTAAGTACTTAGCAAAAAAAGGAATGAGGCTTATTGATTTTAAGAACTCTCTAGATGGAGATTTAAAAAAAGCTTTTGGCGTATTACTTTATATTCCTCCACTGATAGCATTTGTGGTACTTTCATACTACGCAATTATAAGTGGCTGGACACTTCATATGATCACTCAAATTCTTAGGTCATTTGTTAGAGAAACAGATTTTTATGGTGAAATATCTTTTTTAAATCTAAAAAAATCATTTAGTATGCAAGCCTTACTTGCTAGCGTTCATTTAATTCTTGTTTTTTCAATTGTATATAAAGGCTTTAGAAAGGGAATTGAAAAGTGGCTTGTTTTTGTTATGCCGTTTTTTCTTATACTCTTACTCTACTCTTCATTTAGGATACTAGCTAAAGACGACCTTTTTGAGTCTTTTAAGTATATGATATATCCAAACTTTCATATGTTAAATGCTGAGTCAGTCAGTTATGCCTTAGGACATGTTCTTTTTACTATGAGTGTTGGGTTTGGAACTTTGGTTGCACTTGGAGCATATTTGCCGAACAATTCATCTACTGAATCAGCAGGGGTGAGGATTGCTGTCATAGACACATCAGTTTCAATTCTTATTGGAATTATAATTTATCCAATTGTTTTAAATTCAAACTATGATGGAACAATGAGTGAAATACTATTTCGTGCAGTTCCAAATTTTATGCATGATCAAGAGATTTCTCCTTTGGTTTGCCTTGCATTTTTTATCTGTATTTTTATAGCATCTATTAATGCCTCAATCGGACTAGTAGAAACTCTTGTTTTAAAACTTAAAAATTCACTAAATTATGATAGAAGTAAGTCTTCGGTTGTACTTTACTTTGCTGTGCTTTTTTCTTCGATATTAATGCTTTTTATAAGCTTTTTTACTAGGGATATAAGCCTTTTAATTGAAAAAATAGATGATGTTATGATCAACCATATTCTTCCTCTTTCAGCTATTGCTTTAAGTTTAATAGCACTTAAGTTTGTTGATGAATCTTTTTTAAAGAGTGAGTTTCACTATGATGAAAGGCAAGAGAATAAGAAAATATATTACGCTTGGAGGTATTTTTTAATTTATCTCATGCCTTTAATATATATAAGCTCAATTATTATAAGAAATATTTAATTATTTAAAGCTCCAGCGTTGATCCAGTCTCTTACTTGGTCTTTTTCTGTTTGAGTAAGCTTATTAGAGTTTGTTGGCATCTCTTCATCTCTAACTTCAGTATAGAAAACACTGCCATTAGCATTACTTGCAACAACCTTTGTCATTAAGCCACTATATGTATCCATGCTATAACCTCCAAAAGAGCCTCCACCAAGATGACAGCCAGCGCATTTTGTATCAAAAATATTTGTTCGTAGCTGTGTGAGTGTTGGAGCAGGTGGGGCCACAGTAACATTTATTGAGTCATTATCACTTGCTCCATCATCATCGGTGACTGAAATGTTAAAAGTGTAGGTTCCTTCAATTAGGCTAGAGGCTGTTAGACTAGCGGTTGTATCTCCACTTAAGCTAGCAGTGTTTGGTCCTGATGTTTGCGTCCATAAATAACTAACGATGCTTCCATCACTATCAGTGGCGTTTGCAGAAATAGTTGTTGAGCTTGTAGGAAGATCTATAATGCGATCGTTACCGGCGTTTACATTTGGTGGCACATTAGGAGCGTCAGTAAGAACAACTTGCACTATATCACTTGCTTGATCTCCGAAATCATCAGTTACAATAACTTGGAAAAGATAAGTTCCTATAATTAAATTTGAAACAGTAACAGTTGCTGTATCCTCTCCACTTAAAGATGAGGAGTTTGGTCCAGACATTTGTGTCCAAGCATAGCTAGCAATACTGCCGTCAATATCACTGGCATCAGCTACGAGGTTTGTTGATGTGACAGGAAGAACTAAATTAAGGTCGTCTCCAGCACTTACAGTAGGAGCTTCGTTTTCGCTGGCTCCATTATCAATCCAAGCTTTTATAGCTTGGACGTAGAGTGGATCAATCACTTCATCACCTGGAGGCATATCTCCAGATAAAATTTCGGTATAAAAAGTGCTTGCTTCAGCATTGCCAGCTGTAACAGTTCCAGAAGCTATGATTGCAGCATAAGTAGAAAGATCTATTCCGCCTTGAGGGGTTGGGCCTGAGTGGCAGCTTGCACAGCTTACAGAAATAACATTTGTGTCTATTGCGTTAAAATTGCTGATTGTTGCAATGGAGTTTGAAGTGGCGGATTCAAACTCAGAGCAGTTTTGAAACAGAAATATTAAGGTTGATAATGATACAAAAACAAGAATTTTTTTAGAAACACTCATAGTATATATAATCGGCTATTTATGTATATTTTAAAAGTAAACAGGACTTTTTTTATGTGATTTATATCTGTTTTAAAAAGAGAAACTGTAGATAAGTTAGCCAAAAAAATAATTTATAGCCGCTTAAGACTAATGGCTAGTTTGGGTCGAGATCGGTGTTACCTTCGAAAGGACCTCCATTAACAGTAATTAAATAATTCTCGACTCCTGAAACTTTGCAAGCCCCGCTTTTTACAATAAAAATATTTATTTGATAGAATTTGCTTTCAGGCTCATCGTAAAGTGGAGGGCAATCGAGTTTTAAAACGTCATCTGCAAGAAAGTGCTTATTTAAGTTTTCATTATTTGAACAGGTTTCCCATCTTTTAAGTGAAACTCTATTAATAAAAGCCTCTTCTATGCTTTCAAGTGCAAGCTCATAATTAGTATACCCTTTGGAGCATCTTGCAAAAGACAGAGAGCTTGTGAAAATACTTGTAAGGATAGTAAATAAAAGCAAAAACTTCATGCTTTTAAAAAAATACAATTTTCGTGCTTATTTTAAGAGTAATTTCGAGTACTTCCTAACTTTAAACATGAAAAATATATATTATTGACAAAAATAGTCACATCTATTTTTTATTATAAATCAGGTGATTTAAGGTCTTTAGCGTCAATAAAAAAGGTTGCAAGCTTAAAAAAATCATCAAAAATTTTGTGGCTATTTGCAGCCTCATTAAGGTATTTTTCACCAGATGAGCCTCCTGTACCAACTTTTTGGCCAAGCATTCTTAAGGCCATTTGAGCATGTCTTGTTCTCCATAAAGTCATATGTTCATCTAAATTAATAAGCTCTTCTATAAGATTAAATGCGGTTCTTAGTTGTGGCTCATGTCTGTAAAGCTGTATAAATAGTGCTGCGTGAAGTGCTTTATAGCTTAATTTCCAGTTTTTATTTTCTTTGAATTTATTTTTATCAAAGAACTCATTAAAATTTTCTTCAGATGTATTAATAGATTCAACACTTGAGTTTTTTTCAGATTCAGGAAGGCTGCTATTATTTATAAGCTCCCTTTCATTGTTAAACATTTTTTGTACTGATTTTTGATATTCACTCCAAAAGTCATACCCTTCAGTTTTAAGATAGGGAGTCCTACTCAGCCAGCTTTCAACAGACGCAAGAACAGACTTGTTTTCTTCTGACTTAAGAACTGTTTCTTGCTTATCTTCGGATATGAATTGATGGTAAGGACAGCCGCTACTACCAAGAGGTTTTCTTTCTGTGGCTTTTAATCCCAGTTTATTCTCAATTAATCTAAACTGAAAGCTTTGAAAGCCTGAAGCAGGATAAAGAAAATTTCTAAATTCAAGAAACTCTAGGGAGGTCATTGTCTCAAGGACTGTGATTTGTGAAATTAGTATTTTCCAAATTTCATTTATTCTTTTAAGCCTATGCACACAAACAGAGAGATCTTGCTCTTTGACGTAATCAGGCTCAAGCATTTCTATTATTGAATCAATCTCCCAAAGAATTTGCTTAAACCAAAGTTCGTATGTTTGGTGAGTAATAATAAATAACATTTCCTCATGAGCCGATTTACCAGATTGTTCCTTACTTTCTAAATTTTGTTGTGAAAGTACGTCATCTAATTTTAAGTAACTGGTATACTCAATTTTTTTTCTCATTTTAAAATACCTCTTAATTTTTGAACAAAGTTTTTAATTTCTACTTCTGTGGTGTCAAAGCTAGTCATTAACCTGACCTCGCCACTTATTTCATCCCAAGTGTAAAAAAACATTTCTTTTTTTAACTTCTTAGCATCTTCTTTTTTTAAGTTGATAAAAACAGCGTTGGATTCCACAGGGTAATTTGGTTTGATGTCTGTGTTTTTCATGATCTCTGAAGCTAAGAGCTGTGCTTTTAGACAAGAGTTTTTTGAGATTTCTAGATATAGCTTATCTTTAAGGTAGGTGATAAACTGTACTGCAAAAAACCTTGTCTTTGATGGTAGCTGAAGAAACTGTTTTCTGAAAAACTTCATATTTTTTTTATTCTTTACAAGTACAATCTCACAACCTAAGAGGCCGTTCTTTGTTCCGCCAAAACTTACAGCATCCGCATATTCACAGATTTCTTTAAAACTAGAGTTAAGTGAATAGACTGCATTTGATAATCTTGCTCCATCAATATGAAGTTTTAAATTGTGTTCATCGCAAAAAACTTTAATTTTCTCTATTTCACCTAAGCTATAACAAGTCCCAAGTTCAGTTGGTTGTGTGATTGATACAGCACCTACTTGAGAGTAGTGCTGATCACCTAAACGTATGATTTTCTTTTTAAGATCATTGAGATCTATTTTTCCGTTAGTACTCTTGGTAGTAATAAGCTTTATGCCTAATATTTTTTCAGGGGCTCCACACTCATCTAAGTTTAAGTGTGAGATATCACTACAAATAACTGAATGAAAAGAATCAACAAGACTTCTTAAACACAAAACATTAGCAGCTGTTCCATTAAAACAAAAAAGAGGGAGCCACTCGCTGCCAAATTCTTCTTTGACCATTTTTTCAAGGGCCTTACTTGAACTGTCTGTTCCATAGCTAGAGTCGTGATTGCTATTAGCTTGTAGTAAAGACTCAAGAATTTGTGGGTGAACGCCTGAATGGTTATCGCTTCCTAAACTACGCATGAAAAAGGTACCTATATGCAATAAGTGAGGCTAGCCTTGAGGTCATATGATTCAAATCTAGAGGAGGGGAGACTTCATATAAACCTAAGATCCTGACATCAAAGCGATCTAGTAGGTAGTTGAACATCATTTCAAAGGATTTATAGTCAAAGCCTGAAGGCCAGGACTGACTACAGCCAGGAGCAAAAGCTGATGAAAAACCATCAATATCAACACTTATATAACAGGGTGTGCCGGCAACTGTATTCTTATTAAAGGATTCAACAAAATAGGAGAAATTAAAACCCTTATAGCTATAAAGGTCTTCTAAGTTAAGTGTGTTTATATTTTTAGTCTTTGCATACTCAAAAAGAGATTGATCATTGCAATGTTCTTGAATGCCGATTTCAAATAAGTCAAATTCAAATTCAGACTCACAAAGTCTATAAAAAGGAGTTCCACTTGTTATTCCTTTATCAAGATTTCTTAGATCAAAGTGAGCATCAAAATTAATAATAAGAGGTTTGTTTTTTTGCTCTTTACTTGAAACTGCTTTTAAAAAACCTAAACCATCTGCATATCCATAATCATGCCCACCTCCTAGGCCAATGTATTTTTTCTTATCTTTTAAAATATTTGTGATTTTATCAGCAATAAAATCATGTCTTTCTTCAAGGCTTGAGCCATTAAAAGAAAGGTTTCCAAGGTCAGTTAAGCTTTTTAAAGAATCTTTTACCGTCATCTTATAAAGTATACTTCTTATAGAATTAGGAGCTTCTTTAGCGCCAACTTTTCCTCCATTTAATGAGATGCCTTCATCATCGGGGTAGCCTCCAATATAGAAGTCCCCATCTTCTTTTGTAATAAGAGAAGAAACAGTGGTGTCTGTTTTTTTTGATTTTAATATTTCTATGTTTGAATCAAAGTTTAAGTTCATAAGTTTAAAAGCTCTTTATTTTTTCTGATATTTCATTAACAGAAAGTTCTAATAAATTTTCACCATGTTTAGCTGTTGAAAGACCTGGGTTAGATAACATACGACCATCAGGGTGGTAAATCTTCATTTCTTTAGGTGAGAGTGGCCAGTGGTGGCTTTTAGGTTCAATCTTAAAGCTTTTAGACTCAATTTGCTTAAAAGCTTCAGGCTCTGTAAACATTGTAAGTGAAACCTCTCCACATGTTGCATGATGTCCATTTTCATCGCCAAAATGCTTTTCTTCATATTCTCTTACTGAAGGAAGGTGCCACCAATTAAAAATACTTACCTTACTTTCATTGTCTGATCTTTTTAATTCTGAAATAGCACAATTTAAAGGCATAATGTTGCCGCCATGGCCGTTTATATATACAAAATTTTTAAAACCTTGAGATATCCAGCCCTCTAAGAGCTCTAAGTGTACTTTAATATATGTACTTGGGTTAAGAGAAGCTGAGCCTGGAAAGCCTAAGTGATGGTTAGCCATTCCGTAATTGAGAGAAGGTGCTACTAAGAGCCCTAAGTTTTCGCCAACTTCTTGTGCAATTTTTGTTGCGGTAATGTAATCTGTTCCTATTAAAGCGGTTGGGCCGTGTTGTTCAGTAGAGCCAATAGGTATTATAAGGGTCTGCGATCTTTTTAAGTATTCTTCAACATAAGTCCAAGTTGTTTTTGCTAGTTCCAAGTTTAAAAAACCCCTTTCTAAATTTTAAAACCTCTGTTAATTTCTCATTTTGTTTTCATACACCATAAGGAGGAATTTATGGCTTTTCAACTACCTGAGTTACCATACTCAAAAGACGCGCTTGCGCCACATATCTCTGCAGAAACTTTAGAGTATCACTATGGAAAACACCATAATGCTTACGTAACTAAACTAAATGCTGCTATTGAGGGCACTCCTAATGCTGAAAAATCATTAGAAGAAATCATCAAATCTTCAGAGGGTGGTTTATTTAACAATGCTGCTCAGGTTTGGAACCACACTTTCTACTGGAACTCTTTATCTCCAAACGGTGGAGGGGAGCCTACAGGGGAGTTAGCTGAAAGTATTAACGCTTCGTTTGGAAGTTTTGAAAAGTTTAAAGAAGAGTTTACAAGTGCTGCAGCAACTCAGTTTGGTTCTGGCTGGGCTTGGTTAGTAAAAGATACTTCAGGAAAGCTTTCTATTATGAAAACAGGTAATGCAGAAACTCCTGTAACCGCTGATGGTGTTACAGCGCTTCTTACGTGTGATGTGTGGGAGCATGCTTATTACATTGATTATAGAAATGCGAGACCTAAGTATATTGAAGCTTTTTGGAATCTAGTAAACTGGGATTTTGCAGAAGCTAACTGGAAGAAATAGTTTTAATTATTTAAATGATTTCATCAAACTTATTTATTTTAGGAAGTCTTGGAGCGGTGGTTTTTATCATCGCTCTTTTTTTGCTATTTTTCATAGTTTGGAATCAATCTAAAAAAATGGATCTTATCCTTGCTAAGACAGATCCAATTAATACAAGCCTTTTAAATTTTGTTAAAGACTTAGGAGAGATTAAAGCAAGTTCTAGTCAAATTAATCTTATAAGAACTGAACTAAATCAAAACTTAGCTCAAAGCCTTGATAGACAAACTCAAAATTTAAAACCTTTATCTCAAGGTGTTGATCACCTTTTAAATTATTTTGGAGGGTTAAGATCAAGTGCTGGAAAAGTTGGAGAGCTGACTTTTGACCTTTTAATTGAGGGTATGCCGCCAGGACATATTTTAAAGAATATAACTTTTGAAAACCAGGGCAGACTTGAGTTTCTTTTAAAAGTTGGAGAAGACTGGGTTCCTATAGATTCAAAGTTTTCTGAAAACCCTAAAGTTTATTTTAAAAAAGCTGTTAAAGATGTTTCTTCAAAATACCTAGGTCAGAAAATATTAAAAGCAGCTGACTCTGGAGACTCAGAAATTGTTTCTGGCAAAGTGGCAGCTTCCTATGGAATTGTTTTTTTTCCTTCAGATGAAGCTCTTTTTGAAGTGTATAAGCAACAAGATCTTAGGACTTTGATGTTTGAAAAAAGAGTTTGGGCTGTATCACCATCAAACCTATACTGGCAGCTCTTTTTTCTTCAGTGGATGGAAAAACAAGCTGATCGGGCAAGTGATGCCTCTCTTATCATAAATTCAATGAATATGTCTTTAGTTGAAGTAGATAATTCTTTAAGAAATTTAGAGCTTGTAGAAAAACAAATCAGACAAAGCCTCTTAAACTTTGAAAAAACAAAAAAAAGCCTTAACAAGGTTAAGGGCTTTTTTAATAAGTATTAAAATTTTATCTTAATTTAGAGATCATAAGGTGTAGTTAAAGCACCTGCATGAGCTGTAATTGAGCACTGCTCTGTACTTACATCATCTGAAACATCAGTCCAAACTGGTTCTGCAAGAGAAGCATTTGTAATAGTTGACTCTGGCGTTCCATTACAGTCATCTTTAATTTTTACAGTAACTATAAATTGTCTTGAGTCAGGGATCCCTTCAGATGTAAAAAAGAAATCTTTTAGACTGTCCGTTAGAAGAAAAGACCCAATTTCTATTGAACCTGCAGAATGGTTAATTTCTCCATTAAGATCTTCAAAATCACCTTCACAACTATCAAATACAATTGTTTGAGCGCTTTCATTCTCATACTCAACCACGAATTCTTTGGCGCTTAAATCAGGAGTAGATGAAACAACAACGGCTATAACGTTTGCTTCTCCAATCTCATCACATAAAGCTTGAATAACCTCATCAAGACAGCCTGTAAAAAATGTTAAGTTAAATAGGCATAAACCCAATATTAGTTTCTTTGACATACGTACCTCGTGTTAGAATTTTAAAAATTTCAGCCTCTTACTAGCTGGATAAAAGTCTATCGGATTTAAGTCTTGATTTATGAAGGTTTTTTTAGATTCTTTAAAATTTCAAGTCTTAGAATATCTAATTCGTCTTGAAGTGAGACACTTTCAAGAAAAGAAGTGAGCTCAGTAATATTATTTTCATAGATTAAGAAAAGAGCGTTTCTTTTTAAACGCTTGCCTCGTGCTCTAGAGAAAGGGAAGTCTTTATACTTCTTCTCAAGTGAT
>CALLAU010000045.1 GCA_938002015.1 uncultured Bdellovibrionales bacterium | reverse complement strand
AACCAAGATTTAGACATCGTAGTTGACGGCACGGCTGAGCAAGCCGCAGCTTTGCAAAGTATTTTAAAAGAGAAGTATCCGCACTTTGTTGGCTCAAAAGATGCTTGGGAAGTTCGACTCTTAAGAGCAGAGATTGGTGATAAGTTGCCACTTCTTGATAATCCCGATTTTTTAAACCAGCACACTGATACAAACTCAACAGGTATGATTGCGGTTAACGCTGAGCCTGGTGAGATTGTTTTTAGAGATCTTTTTTCCTGGGAAAACCCAGATTCTGTTTTTTTAAATGATGTGGCTGCTGGAAGAATTAAATTTTTATTTTCTGATAATCATGAAACTACATCGCGTTTTAAAGAAGGTAAGAATCCACCTGTTTTTGCAGCTATAAGGTATCTTGCAAAGTTAGCGCAGTATGAAGTGGATGAGGCTGAAGGTGATTTAGAAATTATAAAAAGAATTGTTGAAGGAACAGACTGGGATGAGGTTAAAAATAATTCCTACGTAAAACACAAATTAGAGGAATTTGGGAAAAAAGTTTTACTTAACGCACCGGATTCAGAGTATGCGTGGAATTTGTTAGAGGAGACTGGTTTAAAAAAGCGCTTAATTGAAATGGATGGCAGTCGAATTAGTTCGGTTGAAACTTTATCTTGGTGGATGAGTAAGGAGCCTTTAAGAACAAAACCTCTTGGAGAAGGAGATGGTGAAACTGCGGCAGAAATTTTTAAAAGCCACATAAATGAAGATGGGGAGATTGTTGTTGCACACGAGACGAACTCCTTTGAAGCGTATGAGAACATCACTCGCTCTTCTCACGGTGCTGCTAATGCTTTTATTTCTAGAGATGGTGTTAGCGGTGAAGCAGCTATTTATGGTGATGGGTTTTACACTAGGCTTGGCTTAAAAGGTGCCCGGGGCACGAATCTAACCATTAGGTTTAAGTTAAATCCTGATGCACGCGAAGGTAAGGATTTTATTTATAATGGTGATCTTATTATTATTAAAAATAAAGCTGCTTTAGAACTTATTCAAGAAAACTTAAATGTATCTGTAACAGATTTTCTCAAGCTAACCATTGCTAGTTCAATTTCTGACAATGACAGAGGATTAAGAGAAAAACTCCTGCGAAAGTTTAAAAGACGAGTTGAAGCACATGAACTTATCGAAGCTCAAAATTTCTTAAAATCTTACTTCTATGTACCCGATGACTTTCCAAAAAACTTGAGTTTTGATTTTTCAAAAATAGATAGATCTCTTAGTTTCGAAGATTTATACGATTTATTGGTTCAAGAAAGAGATGAGTATTATTCAAAAACAGTTGCCAACTCCCTACACAAAATTAAACTAAGTAAAGATTTACTGCTAAATTTAATTAGTAAAAATATATCTGAAATCGATAATTATATTGTCACAAATATTTTAACCAAAGAACCCTGGGATAAGGATGTAGAATTAGTAAAAGGCATCATTGAAAATGATAATACACATTACTATATTATAGAAAAAGTACTCTATAAAAAATACTGGATAAATCACTATAGCTTAATCCTAGAATTTATTAATAAAGGTAAACACTTAGAATATGTCGCCTCAATCCTTTTGTCTCAAGAACATTGGAATGAATACCCAGATCTTGTTCTAGCATTAATTCAAAATGGAGATGTTCACACTCATTACTACATTATAGATTCAATTTTATCAAAAGAATACTGGTCTAAGCACCCTCAACTTGTCCTAGCTTTTGTTAATAAGAACAGCTCTTCAAGTAATGTTATTAAACATGTACTTTCAAAAGAATTTTGGGGGAAATACCCCGAGCTCGTTCAAGCCTTTCTTGATAAAAACGATAATTCAATCGATTCAGATTTACTTCAATTTGCACTAATACATGAACACTGGAGTGATCACCCTGAATTTATTTCTACAATAATCGAAAGGGGCGATAACGATATTAACGTTATCAAAACTCTAAGTCATAAACATTGGAGTAAATACCCCGAACTTGTTTCAAAATTAATTGAAAAAGGAGATTTAGATGTTGAAATCATAAAGACCATTTTATCAAAAAAGCATTGGAGCAACCATCCGCAGCTAGTTGAAGTTCTCATTAAAAAAGGAGGTCTTAATGATGAAATCAGTAGATATATTTTCTCAAAAGATTATTGGGCAGTTCATACAGATATGGTTAAAAAAGTACTACTTTCTCAAGAAGCAGATCATTTGCTTGCTAAGTATGTTTTCTCAAAAGAACAATGGAAATCTCATCCAGAGTTAATCATTCAATTGATTGAACAAAGCAATACTAACTGGGCTATAGTTCAATTCATTTTCTCTAAAACATATTGGGCACACCATCCAGTCTTACTGTCTTATCTAAACTACAACTCTTCAAAAGTACATACAGAAGTAAGCTTAGAATCTTTAAAAAAGAAGATAACGAAGCTTTCCTATAGGAGTTGGTCTGACTTTATGGAGTTAAGCAAACTAAAATGTAAAGAGGTTTTGATTTGAAGTTTTTAATTCTCTTTCTTTTTAGTATTCACGCTATTGGTCAAGTTGAGCTTGAATCTTTATCCACTCAAACTCGAATAAGGTTAGAGCGAGTTCCAGAGTTTAAATTCATTCAAGAAGAGGCAAATAAGCTTGGAGTTAAGGTATACCTTTTTGGTGGAACGGCCTCAGCTTTTGCTCATTACGTAAGATGGGACCTTGAAAGAGAAGCAGGAGACGAGAAATATCAGGCTGAGCGCTTTGATTATGATTTTACAAACATTTACCGAGGCAACCAAGATTTAGATATTGTTGTTGATGGTACTGCTGAGCAAGCAGCTGCACTTCAAGAAATTTTAAAAAAAGAATATCCACATTTTGTTGGCAGTAAAGTGGCTTGGGAAGCTCGACTATTAAGGGATCAAGTTGACGATAAACTGCCACTTCTTGATAATCCAGATTTTTTAAACCAGCACACGGATACAAACTCAACGGGAATGATCGTTATAAATCCTGATGAAGGTGAAATTACTTTTAGAGATCTTTTTGATTGGGAAAATCCTGACTCGAGATTCTTAAATGATGTAGCTAGTGGAAGAATTAAATTTTTATTTTCTGATAGTCATGAAACTACATCGCGTTTTAAAGAAGGCAAGAATCCACCAGTTTTTGCAGCGATTAGGTATCTTGCAAAGTTAGCGCAGTATGAAGTGGATGAGGCAGAAGGTGATTTAGAAATTATAAAAAGAATTGTTGAAGGAACATACTGGGATGAGGTTAAAAATAATTCTTACGTAGTTCATAAGCTTGAGGAGTTTGGAAAAAAAGTTTTACTTAACGCACCGGATTCAGAGTATGCGTGGAATCTTTTAGAGGAGACAGGTTTAAGAAAGCGCTTAATTGAAATGGATGGCAATCGAATTAGTTCGGTTGAAAGTCTTTCGTGGTGGATGAACAAGGAGCCTTTACG
>CALLAU010000044.1 GCA_938002015.1 uncultured Bdellovibrionales bacterium | reverse complement strand
TCTTCATTGCTCTATCACGGCTGTAACCTTCAAGTTCAACAAAAACATTCATTAAGCCACCTGCATTTGCAACAAAGTCTGGTGCATATAAAATACCTTTTTCTTTTAACATATCGCCGTGCTTTGAAGTGGCTAGAATGTTATTAGCTCCACCAGCTACAATCTGACACTGAAGACCATTGATAGTCTCATCGTTTACAACAGCACCTAATGCGCAAGGAGCAAAAACATCACACTTACTTGTAATAATTCCTGTAGGGTCTGTATTCTCTAGACCATACGTTTTACAAATATGCTCTACTTTTTCTGTATCAATATCAGCAACTGTTACTTGAGCGCCCTCTTCAACAAGATATTTAACTAAGTGCTTACCAACATTACCTAAACCTTGAACAGCTACATGAATGCCATCAAGTTTATCTTTATTTAGTTTTTGTTTTACAGATGCCTTTATACCCATAAGAACACCGTAAGCTGTATAAGGGCTTGGATCTCCGGAACCTCCAAGCTCTGCTGGAATGCCTGTTACAAAAGGAGTTTCAGCAAAAACATGCTCCATATCATTTACAGTTGTTCCAACGTCCTCAGCAGTAATATACTTACCACCTAATGAGTTTACAAAAGTACCAAAAGCTCTAAACAGCCCCTCTGACTTATCTTTTTTAGGATCTCCAATAATAACAGCTTTACCTCCACCAAGGTTTAAACCCGCAGCAGATGCCTTATATGTCATGCCTCTAGAAAGTCTTAAAACATCAATAAGAGCTTCTTCTTCAGTTTTATAGTTCCACATTCTTGTTCCACCAAGAGCAGGCCCTAAAGCAGTGTTATGGATCGCTATAATAGCTTTTAAACCCACGTCCTTATTATGACAAAAAATAACTTCTTCATGTTCACCGTGTTTTTCAATCAGCTCAAAAGACATAAACTTTTCTCTCCCCTTAAATAACGTTTTAACTAAAAAACGATCTAGCTCTAGTGTGATGTTTTAACTGAGATAACATAGACATTTTGTTCTTTCACTGCAACTTGAATATCTAGGCAGAAACTCTATGGGTTTGATTTTACTGATAAAAGATGTGTTTACACAAGAATAGACCAATAAATATGCAGATAAGTGAACCAGGCTCAGTTTTAAAGTCTAAGATGGTTTAACCCCTCAGACTTTTTTTTAAACCAAGCTATTTAAGGCCCTGCCTATTTAAAAGGCATACTTAAGACCAAACATAATGGAAACGGGTGTATAATCAACATTGTTTATACGATTAGGTCCTTGCTGAGCTTTTAAATCTATACCACTTGCAGATACGTAGGTTAAATCTGTAAATACAAAGAACTGCTTGTTTATTTTATACTCAGCACCTGCTGAGATTTGAAGCGCCATTCCTCCACGAGTGCTAAATGATGACTCTACTCCACTTGTTTCAAGGTCGATATCAATTTCTTGGATGTAACCTAAACCACCTCCAAAATAGGGAGTAAACTTATTATAAGTTTTTAAATGATAGAACATATTAGTAAAGAGTATGACAGAAGAATAATCCCCTTCTTGAAAAAAAGTTCCATCTGAAAACCTCGCATTAGAGCTGTTAGTTATATAGTCATACGCGAACTCTACAGACCATTTAGGTTTAAATTTATAACCAAATGACATACCTGACCTAAAGGCAGAATCTAGCTTAAGCTTTCCTGTTGCTCCTGGATTAGCCACACCTTCTTGCTCTAAGCTTTTACCACTTTGAAAGTTTAAACCTCCGTAAGCTTTTACGTAAAATCTTTCTTTAAAATCATCTGCGTTAGATGAGACACTTAAAATCAAACTCAAAATTAATATCAACCGACAATACATTTTTAACACTTCCTTTCTATATTTCATTTTGTTTGAGTAAGATCGCTAAAATATCTAATTATTTCAATTGCTTATTGATAAACGACATATTAAAAAGGACAAACGACAGTCAAAAGAAAGGGATAAGGGCCCTAAGAACTTACTTTTTCTTTTAAAGAAATTTTGAACCATTATACAAATAATAGGACAATAAGTTCTTATGACCTTAAAAGACTTTAATGTTTACATATACTACTTCATCTGTGGGCTTTTCTTAATATTAGGTTTCACTCTTCTTGAAACTGGACCAGATCAATTAACAAGCAGTAAAGCCAAGCTCTTGGTTTACTGGCTCGTTCATATCTCAGTGGCACTACCTATTTATGTACTTACAACACAAGTATTTATAAAAACAGATAAAAAATCTCTTTTAAAGTTTGCACTTGCTTCGATAGTTGCCAGTGCTCTTTTTACAACTGCCAGTATCTTCCTGGAAGTTCCCTTTACGGGATTCGATGACAGCTCACCAAACTTCTTACTTGTATTCTTAAATGAATACCTTCATGCAGGATTAGAATCTCTGCTTTTCTGGTACTTTATTAACGTCAATTTTTTGATAACTGAATTTAAGTTTTTAGGAAAACCTTATGAACAAATAAAACAAAATAGTGAGCTAAAGACGCAGGACTTAGATGTAAAAAAAACTTCATTAAGGGATAAAATCAATAGGCTAAATAAAGGCAGTCTTATTGCCGCAAAATCAGAAGCTAACTATTTAAGACTCTATTTTGAAAGTGACACAGAGTTAATACTTGGAAATTTAAAAGATCTTTTAAGTCAATTTGATGAGGGCATCCAGGCGCACAGGTCTTTTTGGGTTAACACTTTGTTTATAGACTCAAAGGTGTATGAATCAAAAAAGCCCTACCTTGTTTTAAAAAACAGTCTGAAAATTCCAATAGGAAGAAAGTATTTCAAGGATTTAAACCAAGTTATAAAATCTAAAGATCACTTATAATTTAAAATTTTTAATCAATTACTTTCTATTTAGCTTCAAATATAAGAATTGGATTGACCTTGCCATCATAAGTGGAGTCATCAGCAGCCTTAACTAACAGCCATTTTCCTTTATTAAACTTATAAAGACTGTAAGAGTTAGCGTCCCCTAGTCCCCTACCTTTATTAAAAGTTCCAATAGCTTTTGTTTTGGCCTCATAAACTGAGTTTACTAACATGTTTTTAGTACTAAAACCTAAAAGTTTCCATTTTTTAACATGATCTACTTTTTCTTTAAGTTTTTTTGAGTATTTCTTTATAAATGTATAATCAATGACAGGTTCTGCAAAATTAATGACTCTATATTTACTCACAGTTTCTTTAGACTCTTCAACAAACATATTGACCATATTATAGGCTCCACCCATGCACAAAACAGAGTAGAAAACATAGGTATCATATTCACCGCTGTAATCATTTTTATATTTAATACTATATTTTTCTACAAGCTTTCGATCACCCCAAAATTCTTTATCTTGAGTACACTCTTTACCTTCAGGAGTTTTATAAAGCCATTCTTTTAACTTACTATATTCGTCTGCTTGAGACTTAAAGCCAAAAAGAGTTCCTGATAAAAAAGAGAAAATAAATATCAATTTATACATACCTTATTCTAACTTAAGATACTTTATTAAAGATAGTATTGATTGATATGCGCACTGTAGTGATTTCAAACACATTAGTAGAATATAAATAGACTCATTAACATAGTTATTTCATATATTTATAGATATAAATTAATAAATTACTTAAATTTAAAACTGTCTAAATTAAACAAAGAAAAACCTTTTTTCTTCTTTGATTTAGAGTTTGTTTTCCTAGTCTTTCTTGCTTTCTTCTTTTCAAGCTCAATCACTCTATTTGAGAGTTCCTGAACTTTTTGAAGGTTATTAATGCTGGCGAATTGACTCAGAGGATGAACCTCAGGATATTTATCCATTACAGCTAGACCCCATTGAAGCATCCTATATATATGTGGAGGCACCTCCGTCTTTCCAGTTGACCACCTTGTCCAAGTCGAAGGATCAATTAAAAGGAGTTGGCATATTCTTCTTTTGTTTAAGCCGAGTGATTTTCGTATAGATTCAATATCTCCAATTTGCTCTTTTATAAGAGCTGCCTCGGCGATATTTAAGCTTTTTAAAGTCTCTTTTGATGTTTTATTAGAAGGTGTATTTTGCGTATCTAAAGCTGCATCTTTAATCAAATCCATAATTCTCCCACTTAATTGTTCTATTTTATATTGAATTAATCAATATAATTTTGAATAAAAGAACTTAAGTATTGTTATATTCAATTATAATATTTAAGCTTTTATAAGGCTCTCTGAGTAGCTTTATATTTAAAGCCTACCTTCCTACATTGATTTTCAATCTAGACTATAGCTAATAGTTATAAACTATATGCTTAAGTATATAATATTACTAACTTATTTTAAATAGTGATTTAAAAGCACTCGATGCTTAAAATTAGTGCTAAAAAATGAAAAGTCCTTATGAGATTTTTAAAACCAAATTATAAAAATATTACTTATCATTAAATAAAATTACTCATAATTACTTTTAAAGTGTAAAAAAATACTACGGGGATGCACAGTAAATATCTAAAATTTTTTTTATCTATTTTACCTATGCTGATATTTCTTGATATTAGCGATGCACAGACATGTTCGAACCTTTTAAATCGCAAAGATAGACTTAGGCTTGCAGCTTATAATCTAGAGTCATTCCTAATCAAAGCGCCCAAATCAGTCAGAGAAAAACTGTCGACTTCATTTAAGTCTTGGTATCGAACTAACGGAGTTGTTAAAGCAATAAAACACATAGATGCTGATATTTGGCTTGCAACTGAAGTAATGAATTTAGAGTCTTTGGATGAACTTTCAAATTACCACTTAGAAGATGCTTACGACTACAAAATCGTACCAAGTGGTATGCGTGGAGACTTTATGGTTTTATTCTTTAAAAGAAGTTTAAACCTTAGAGTTACCAAGACTTCTTTTGAAAGCTTAAATGTAGTGAACCCTTTTACAAAAAAAACTGAACCAGCTTTTGCTCAAAACTTACCTATTTTCTCCATTTTTAAGCCCGGCAGCTTAACTCCAGACTTCGCTATTGTTGGGACACATTTTAAATCTAGTAGAGATAGATCTTTAGATAAAGCCTCTTTTTTTAAAAGAACCCAAGAAGCAGATCTTGCCGTTGAACTTATCAAAGACTTTAAATCAGAGTTTCCAGACACTCCGGTTATTTCAATGGGTGATTTTAATACTGGTGAAGAGTCTATTGAGCTAAATGGCTTTATCCATGAACTAGGCTTTGTTGACCCTTATATACATGACTTTATAGACCCGCATGAAATGGGCGCTATTACTCACTCCTTTCATGATACAAATGGAAACACACGCTACAGCTTTCCTGATCGCGTCTTTATAGATCCTCTAATAGCAAAAGATGTCATTCAAGCAAGAATCCATAGGTATAGAACAAGATTTGGACTTATAAGATCCCTGCCAAAAAGCATTAAAGAAAGGGTTAAAAACCCAAGTGATCACTACCCTGTTTATTTTGATATAAATATTTGAAATCAAGTAATATATGGAACACTTATTGCTATATTGTATTCTATGTTTATCAGAGAAGGTATGAGAATAGAAAAAGTAAGTATTATTAGTAACTTAATAAAGGCACTGGTTTTCTTAGTAGGCCTTAAATGTCCTTCTTACGCCTTTCAGTGCAAAAATCTCTTTATAAACGCAAAAATAGATAATCAAATAGAAGCACTTATCTCTCAAGGTTTAGAACTAGAAGATCATATACTCCCATCTGTAGCATCAGTAGAAAGCTTAAATCTCTTAAACACCTATTATAATTTAATCGATCCAAGCTTAGCCTTTCAAAATATCTCAGCTACAGCAAGACAATTATACTTAAGTCCACTTTTTAATGATCCAAGACTTGAACCTTTAAAAGACAGTACTAAAAATAGAATAGAGCACTTTATATCAAGAAAACTTTTTAGACCAAAACAAGCTATTGTTATCGCCGCCTATCTTAATGGAGAGGAACAAACAAGAAATCTTGAGCTTATTGCCAGGGAACTTATTAATTTAAAAGCAGAAGAACTTAGTTTAAGAAAAATCAGAACTTATCTTTTAAGTAGGAATAGTAGTGGAGAAAGCCCTGCGTCCAGAAAAGAAAATGAAGCTGAGGCTCAAAGGTTTTTAACATCTAGCCAGGCCTCATGGCTAAAACATAGAGATGATATACCAAAAAACAACTCCATGCTTGAGCTTAACAGGTTTAGAAACTCTCTTCGCTACGGGCCATTTGTAAATGACATTATCGTTGATAGTTATGATGATATTCTTAGACTAGAGGGGTTTCTAATTCCAGCTCCTTTACAAAAATAACAAAATTAATCTCTATCCTTTGTCCCATCACAAGTCATACCCACTGGCATATGATCACTGACAATGTCTTTAAACACTCTGTATGGTTCAGTATCTTCTAGATAAAACTTTAAAGTCTGACATTCTAGTTTCTTTTGCCAAACTTTAGCTAAAGACTGATCTTTATAAGTCTGTCCATCAAAGCAGTCTTTATAACCTGACCTAACATTATATTCAGAGGCTTTAATAACTTCACCCTTAGTACCTATAAACTCTAAATCTTTAAAAGAATTATAAACTCTTTTTGATACTTTCTCTATATCAGACATAGAGGTAACGAAATAATCTTCAAAGCCTCTCCACCATGACTTCTCCTCTACAAAGTTTGTAACGAAAAAATCATCTCGACTGCATTCTTGCATGGAGTCTTCCTCGTCAAAAATAAAATGGTCATAAGAGTTTGCAATACCTTTATTCCCAATGGAAGTTGGCTCATCAATAAACACATCAGCAAAATCAAACTTGTCTTTTAAAAAAGACCAGTAATACATATTATCATCATCAACTTCTAAATTAAGATCTCCACCTAAAAGCACATCCGTGTCTTTTTCTCTTAAAGCAACACTTTTCATTTCATCTACAATTAATCTTATTGCATGAAATCTCGCAATCTCAGCAGGATCTTGCCAAATATTTAATCGATACTCCACAGCAGTAAAGGGGTCTTTACTAAAAATATCCTCAACAAAAGATTTATAAACTCTCCCCTCAGATTTTATAAAAGCTTTAAAGTCTTTGTGGTCATCAGGTGATGAGTAAATACTTAATAGATATTTTTGTACCTTATCTCTATTCGTTCTTGATATTTCATCACTATAGTTTTCACGCCAAACTTTTTCTAAAATATCAGGAAGCTCCTTCTTAAATAAGTCTCTTACTCTAATAAGGTTGTCATAAATTCTTGGTTTGCCGTATTTAAGTTTTGTCAGTGCACTAAAGCCTTCAAAAAGACCTCTTTCAGAATTAGAAGAGCTAAGTGATACATACTTTAAATGACCATTTAAAAGTCTTAAAGCTGTATAATCAAGTGTTCCTAAAAACGCTCCTTTTTTATGAAAAGGAGTGTAAAAATCACTTACAAGCTCCATGCATTCAAAGCCACAAGTTCTTCCAACAGCTATCGGCGCATCATATCTTGCGTGATAAGAAAGGTATTGAAAATCAAACCCTGAAGCTGTTTTAAATCTCGCAGAAAAAGGAATTCTTGAAATATTATTCTCATCTGCTTCAATCCTTAAAGTACAGCCAAAACTTTTATTTAAGTGCGGGGAGACTACACTTCTTCCATGAGGTTTATTCATGATTCCACCTGCAAAATGTAGTGTCTTTAAATCCCTTAAGTCTCTATTATACTCTTCACAATACTCTGATTTTTTTAATTGAACTTTTTTAGACTTAAAAAAGAAACCTTTAAGTTCTTCACTCTCACTTTGAGCAGAGGGAGAAAGTATTAAAGACCAAGAAGGGTCTTCTTTTCTAAGCTCTTCTAATAACCTTAAATAACCTGGTGGATGGTAATAATCTTTATAACTTAAGCTTGAAGCATTCTTAGCTAAATTCTTATTAGATTTGAGTTCTTCAGTTGTAGAGTGCTGCACTTCAGAAACTGCCATAAGGTCATACTCATTAAAAATTCTAGATAGAATAGGAAATTCTTTGTTTCTATTTCTTCCTGCTAATATATACATATTAAAAGAACCAATCTTTAAAGTAGCATCTTTAGTCATTTTTGGAAGACTTTTTGGCTGATAAAGATGGTAGAGATCATTACATGAAGACTCTAACTTTGTGTCTTTAAGGTATTTCTCATTCCATTTGCACTCAATTAAAGTATCTGCATCAGAATCCCTATGAGCACTTACAGAAATTGAATAAGTGATAAGAAGAAATGTAAACAAAGATTTAACAAGAAGTCGCCCCAAGATCCCCACCTTTATACCCTTATATTCTATATAGCACCTAACTGGACTCAAGTCAGGGTTTTGTTTGGTTTTAAAACCCCTTTGAGGATATTATAATCATTCCTGTGGCAAAGAATTATCAACTTAATAAATCAAAGTATCTACTCGCCTCTGAGCTTTTTGAGCTCAATAGAATTTTAAGATTATTTAAGGAAACTGATAAGAGAAACGTTACAATCATTAAAACAGCTCTGAAAACAGGCGCTAGAGCCTCTGAACTTTTAAATATAAAATGGGCAGATCTTGATGATCATGATCAAACTATTTTTATTCAAGGGATTAAAGGAAGTAACGATAGAGAGATTCCTGTAGAGAAAGATCTTTATAGAGACATCCTCTCACTAAAAAATTTAAATCATAAAACTCAAAAACCAAGTTCTGATAAGGTTTTTAACATTTCATATCAAAGACTTATTCAACTTTGGAATTTCTATCGCCCTACTCAAAAAAAATTTCACTCTCTTAGACATACTTTTGCTCTTGAGCTTTATAAAAAAACAAGGGATTTAAGACTTGTCCAAGTAGCACTTGGACATAGAAATATTCAAAATACGATTATTTATGCAGAGTATGTCTACTCCACAGAAGAGCTTAAAAAACTTATTCTTTAAGTTCAACTTCTCTAACAACAGATTTTAAAACAGGCCTTTCTTCATCAACAGCTTTAAGAGAAGCTATTTTCTCGCTTACTGGACTCAAAGAAGACCTTTTTTCATCAACAGGGCTTATGTTTTCAACTGGCAGTTTAGGAAAATAAACTTTAAGCATCACTGGATCATGATCTGATAATCTCCCCATAAAGTCAGAATTAATATGCATAATTTCAGCTTCAGCACCCATATTAAAAAGTCGATTGTTTACAAAAATATAATCTAGAGGCTGTGAGTTTCCATTATGATTAGTTGTATATCTTCTATCTTTAGGAAGAGTGAAAATCATGTTCCTTAAAGTTTCTTCTTTATTAGATAAAACACTTAAAGACCCCTCTTCAGCTAAAGCATTAAAATCCCCAAGTACGACAATACTTGCCTCTGGGTTCTCTTGTTCAATCCAACGAATAAATTCATTAATTTTTGCAGCCATTCTTGCTCTTCTAAAATCAGAGTTTGCTCGAGCTGGCTGGTTATTACCCCAAAAATCTATGTCTCCTAATTTAGAGTTTAAATGATTCCCTATCACGTAGAGTTTCTCACTAGGGTTTGCTACTAAACCAAATTCAGTAACAACTGATCGACGGCTACGTCTAAAAGCTTCATGGTTAGGAAATATACGACCAGGGTTTGTACTTAAAACACCGTTAGTACCTACAATTGCTTGTTTACCAATTGAGTTATCTGATCTTTCCTCATAAAAAAGTTTTGAAGCATCATACATCATTGCCACACGTATATTACCGCCTGGCTGACCTCCTTCAGCATTTAAAAAAGGATCTATATCTACAAACTGATAGTCTCTATGAAGGCATAAAGACTGAACAACACCTCTAAGTTTTTTAAGAGTTCCTGTAGCATCTTGAGTATCTCTAAATGAAAAACCATTGTTATCTTGAATTTCGACCAGGTTAACTACATCTGGGCACTTTAGATTATAAGCAATAGATTCACCCATAACTTTAATTCTATCTAACTGATGCCCAGCTAAATTCTCTAAGTTAAAAGTTGTAACTGTTACTTCATTGCCATTATGTGATTCAAGCTCAGTAATCCCTCTTTCAATAACTGGGGTTATTTCTCTTCTATGACTTCTTTTTGAAATTGAATCCTGTACTTCAGGAAGAACAATTGCGTATTCACCGCCACCAAAAACATTTTTTTGATAAGTTAAAACACCTCTAACTTTATTCTTTAAAACATTTTCTCCAGTTTCAGGATCTTTTACTCGTGCAGAGAGTTTATCCCCAACATTAAAGACAAAACTTGCATTACCTTTTTTAGGAACAAGTCCATCAAAATTTGTTAAATGATTTGTTGTAATTAGAGTTACTTCTGGATTGAAATCTTCTTTTTTAAAGTCAATCATAAGTCCATCTCTATAAGTCTCAGCACCGACACTATGTTGCCCCCTAGAGGCAACATACAGATTTAAATAAAACCTATCACTTATTTCAATAAGGTCTTCTTTACCTCCACGAAACCCTAAAACCCTTAGGTCTTGCATTTCAATTCTCATTCCTTCAAGACTTTCCCAGAAGTCTATACCATCTCTTAAGTTTAGAGACTCTTTACGCATTAACTGGCCACCGTAAGTAGAAATACGGTCAGTTGGGATCTGCCTCCCTCCTTCACCTAAAAATGCAGGCTCAGGAAGGTTCTTTCTTTTTTCAAGACGAGGAATATTTGGATCACTTAAAGTTTTAAAACTTGAAACATCACGAATACTCGTTTGTCCCATTCCATTTTTTCTAATGTCTTCATAAACTACACCTGTAACTTCTATCTCATCACCTAACTCAAAGTAAGCATTTGAAGACTCAATAAACACATGTACGGCTTCAGAGGTTCTTGGGTCATCATCACTTTCTTTAGTCTGAATATAGACGTCATTACCAAACGGATACCAATCAGCTGTGCCAAAGGCTGTTACAATACCTTTTGTTGTTACAGTTTTACCAAAATAAGGAGAAGTATGGCTAATTCCTTGAATCTCATTAATTTCTTTATAGCCAACATTTGGTGCCGGGATTTTATTTACTACAGCTCTTCTTTGGCTCCAATATGGATACCTAATCTTCATGTCTAAATACTTTAAAATAGATTTTCTAATAGAAAACTGTTGTTTTTCGCGCCTAAAATTAAAGTTAAAGCCGTTTCTATATTTATAACCAGGAAAAGCAGACCCAAAATAAAAATCATCAGTAATCGCTATTCTATAATACTCATCATCATCTATTTGATATCTTCCATCCATTAAAAAGTTAGAAGCTGTTAAAAATCCACCTTGATAAGTCGCACTATACCAAATACCTGCAACTTCCATTTCAGCATTATAAGTCTCCCTGGTTCTTTGCAAGATAAAGTCTTTAACCCTATCTCCTCTCATTGTTCCAAATAAGAGTTGATCTCTAGGCCCATCAGGGAAATATCTTAAAATTTCTTCAACTTCAGATTTTACCATATCAGGTTTAACTCTAATAATAGCATTTTTAGGTATGTAACCAGTTGGAAGAAAAACAAAGTCTAAATTATGTGCTCTTCTAATAGCTGTTGTAACAAAGTTTCCAATTTCTGTAGAGTGGTTAAATCTTCCATCAGCAGAAAGTATTGTTGGGTTACTAAAAGCCTCACCTTCAGTTTTCTTATCATCAGAACATGAAGATAAAGAAAGTAATATGAAGAAAGCTATTAGTTGTTTTCCTAAAAGCTTTTTCATTTATTTAGCACCTACTTCAACTGAATTTAAAGTCCATTCAACAGTTCCACCATTAGCTGCTTGAGCTTGGTACTTAAAAGAAATAAGAACCTTTTTATCTAAAAATTCAGAAGGAATTTGAGCCCATCTACTTAACTCAGGGTCTCTTGGCATTTGGTCTCTAAAAGTTCCTTCCGGAAACTCTAGATCTTGCCACTGAGCTGTATCATCACCGGAAACTTTAATTTGCACTCTTGTTACTTGAGGAGAGATCACCGGGTCTTTAAAGAAGAAAACTTTATGACGCATTCTAATTCTTGCATCAGTTTTTCCACTTAAATCAATTTCTTTTGGAAGAATGAGTCTTGAAATGCCTGTTTTTGGAGGGTTTCCACTACCTCCATATCCTGAAATAATAAAACTCCCTTTATCTTTTCTCCAAGTCGGGGCATTTTCTTCTTCTTCTATTTTAAAATTACTTACTCTTAGCTCACCCATATTATAAGAGGCTAGATTAAAAGCATCCCCTGGATTATCAAGAGCGTAATCTATTTCTGTTACCTCTCCGCCTTCTCCAAAGATTTTAATACTTTCTACACTCCATTTAGTTTGAGACTCTCTAGCAGGTGACTTAAATCTAAAAGCTAAAGTGATTTCTTCTCCAGAGTAGTCATTAAGTGATAAAGCTATTTCATTACTTAAAAACTTAGATGTAGACTCAGGGTCTACCGTGCTTAAGTCTATTCCGTGTTCAACTTTATCCCAAGTTGCATTTAAAGGACTTTGCCCTCCTTTAAAGTCTTTAGATATTAGAACTTCTAAATTACTAAGTTTCTCATTGGTTAAACCTTCTTTTAAAAAAGACTCTCTAATTAATAAATTAGGGTTGATTAGAGATTTAGGAATATCAAACTTAGGAGATAGTAAGAATGTATCTACTTTATCCCCTTTTGAAGTTAAACTTAAACGACCACTTTCAACAGACCAGTTCTCACCAGGAAACTCTAAAGAGTAGCTTTTATAATTTCCAAGTGAGCTTCCGATGAATTCAGATTTATACTTAAGTAAGTCTTCTTGTATTTTTCCAGCTCCATGCAACTCAAAATCAAAAATCGTCCATGAGTAATACTGTGTAAAACCCACCTCTATTTCTTCACCGTTTTTTTCTGATTTGTATTTTGCTCTTCTTGAATCAAATAAATAAGCAATTGAAATATCACCTTTTGTCTTATGCTCTTCAAGACTTATTAAAGGAGACCACTCATCATGAAAATCCCTCCCAAGTGGAAGGTCGTCTAAATCATAATTAACTAAAAATTTTCTCACACCTTCTTCATACTCATCAGGGTTATCGCCAACTTTATAATCTATTAAAATATAGGTTTTAAAAACATTTCTTAGTACAAAAGATAGAGGAGCAAAGTTATTTGGAGCTACAACAAGGTATGAGCCAAAGTGTCTAAAACTTGGGTTTTCAATTCGACTTAAATCAAAAGGTCTAGAAATTAACCAACCATGAGCTCCATCTCTACCCTGTACTCTTGCCTTTGGAAGATCTATTTGAAAATTAGTAAACCATTTAGCTTCATCATTTGGTTTTCCATTTCTACTATAACCTAAAGTTGTAAAATCCGGTTCAAGACCAGAGGTGCTGAAGTTATGGTTATATATAGTCCACGTTTCATCATCAGTCTTTAAGTTTAGGTCTCTTGCTAGAGTATATCTTATATATCTAACTTGATTAAAAACAAGATCAAATCTTTCTTGTTCAAACTCTAAAATTCTAAAAGAATCATACTGCCTAATAGCATCAGTAAACTGTTGATAGGCAAGTCTTTTATCCTCTTCAGTTTCAGGACCTGTCTTGGCTAAAATAAGAAGGCCGCCTCTTGCTCTACTTAGTGCTGAATCAATCGCAGCTCTTTGTCTTTCTGGATTGTTATTAAGTACTTGCTTAAGGGATATTGCAATTTGTAAATCATTTAAATCATTAATGAGTTGCTCATAATCAGCGTTAGAAAAGGTGAATGCGGATGCTCCACTTTTTTTATCATCATTATCACAGCTTATAAGTATTAATGAAATTGCTATTAGTAAAATCCGTTTTATCATTTAATTAAATCTCCCTATTTTTCTTAACTAAATTTACAGTCTAAATGTTCTTGGACCAGTTCTCTTATCAAAAAAGTATGCTACGTTAATGAAAAGCAGAAAGTCTTGGTCTTTAAAACCGCTAATGATTCTTTCCTGTGTCACATCGTTTCTATCTGAGAACACATCGTTTTCTGCAAGTAGGTATTCAAACCTAGGGTTAATAATAAAGTTACCTTTATAAAGGTAAGCTCCAAAACCTAATCTATGTAAGCCCCCATGTGACTCAGACTCATTATTAGTTCTAAGTCTGTGAGCAGATTCTCTTTCTCTAAAAATAAAATTTTCATCTTGATACTTATAAGAAAGGTAAGGAGTGTATCCTTGTTTTGCTACACCTAACTTAAGTGAAGCTGCTACACCCCATTCACCAACCCAGTTTTGAAGGTCTCCATTTCTATCCTTATAAACCCTTTGTAAAGCATCCGCTCCTATTGGATCACCAGTTTCAAACCAGTTATCTGATCTGCTTAGCCTGTAAGGCTGAGACCCAGCTTCTGTTGCCGTTGTTTCAAACTCAAGCATGAATTTACCAAGTCTATTTAAGGAATAAAAAGAGGCCGCTGACTTTAAGAGAGCTCCAGTTTCAGCATCTTCTGTATGACCAACATATTGAAAACTGGTAAAACTATTATCTTTTCTTAATAAAGCTCCAAACTTATAACCAATGTCTTCATTTCTTGACCAACTTAAAGCTGCTGCAGTTTGTGTAATATCAAAATTTGGATCATTTGGATAAAGGTAAGTCGCTGTTCCTAGACCGCCATAAAGAGAGAGTCCATTTCCATCGTCATCAAAATCATTATAACTTAATTCAAATCCAGGGATTGTTTTCATAACAATCCTATCTTCATCATTTGGAGTAACATTAATAACTGATGGAGCATCATCAACAAAAAATATTCTTGTCACATCATTAGTGTTAAACTCAACTCCAACTTCACCATTAAAATTAAATGGAAAGAATGTAAGTCTTAACTTATCTGTCATTTGATATCTTAAAAAAGAGTTCTCAGAATCTACATCTGGACCGAACGTAATTCCTCCATCAGAATCACTCGTATTTAGAGTTAAATCTACTTGTGCTGTAAAAGCGTCATAGCTATACCCTGACCTTAACTCAAACTCTGAGGTTTTATTATCAAACCTGTTTTCTTCAGGAATTGTTGTAAAACCAAATGAAGCCCAGCCCTTATCACTAAACTGGTACCTAAACCTTGTTTTAAGTTCTAGTTGATCTCCAATCTCTGTCTTTTTTGACTGGCTGTACACATACTCTTCATAGTTAAAGAGCTCTATAAGAAACTTTTCATCTGTTTTAATTGGTGATTGATCTAAAACTGTACTCACAGCAGGTGTGTTTTTAGCAAAAACGTTTATAGAAAAAAGAAAGGCTAAGCCTGTAAGGAAAAAGTTGAGTTTAAGCATGTTCTAGAGGTCCCCAATCTGATAAGATTTTTTCAATGAATTTTAAGACTTTTTTATGATGTGAAAACGATGAAATCAAGACTTTCATAGAATCATAACTTAACTCTGAAAATTTGAATATTTTCTAAAATGCTTGATTTAATTGGTTTTTATGGTGATGACATTAGCTATGTTATCGAAATTCCTCATTAATTTAGAAAATATTCCTTACGAAGGTGAAGACTTTGAATTTAAGGCTGATGCTATAAATGAAAACACAAATTTAAAAGAGATCTCACTTAAAGACTCTTCAAATATGGTCCAATTTAAGGTTCAACCAATAGACAGTTTTCACTACTCAGTAAAAGGCCTTATTAATCTTATTCAGCCTCTAAACTGCTCAAGATGTGGTGAAGATGTAAACAAACCTATAAAAATTACAATTGATGATTTCCTCTCCACTCAAGTTGAAACTGAAGGAGAAGACCAAGGGTTTTTCCTAATAAAATCAAATGATTGGGACGCTTCAGAGTTCATTAGAGAGCTTGTCGTTTTAGATACTCCAGTTCAAGTCTATAAATATGGTGAGAAATGTCTTAAGAGTTGTCCTCATTACAACAATGCTGTTGAAAAAGGCTGGCTTTCAAAAGCTGAAGAAAAAACAAACCCTTTTGCTGAATTAGAGAAATTAAAGGGTAAATTACAGTAATTAACTCTATTTCATTATATTTTTTAAGATAGGGGTTGATTTTTTGCTCAAATCACTACTATATTCACTCTTTTAATTATTAGGAGTTTCAAAAATGGCGAGTCCAAAAAGTAAAATTTCAAGATCTAGAAGAGGCATGCGCCGCTCTCATAACGCTTTAAATAAGCCAACAATCCACGAGTGTAAAAACTGCGGTTCTGTTGTAAAGCCTCATAACGTTTGCACTAGTTGCGGATATTATGACGGTAAAGAAGTTGTTTCAGCAAAGCTTTAAATTAATAAGTTTTTTTTAAATTATAAGTTTATAATAAAGTAACCATTTTAAGATTACTAAAAAGTCAGATTAAATAATCTGACTTTTTTTGTGCGTATTTACCTAAGTAACTGTTTAATCAAGGTTTTTTCTCCTTTTAGTGCATGAAGTTAAACTTGCTCTCTATTGTGTTGATTCTCATTTAAATGAATGTAGAGTTTTTTAACTGAATTTATTTATATGATTTTTATGGTTAACAACTGTTGCCTAAAAAAAGGAGTGTGCTCTTTTGTATAAAACGAAAATAACAGGAACGGGAACCTATCTTCCTGAAAAGAGACTAACGAATTACGATCTAGAAAAAATGGTTGATACAAACCATGAGTGGATCATTGAAAGAACAGGTATCTCCGAAAGACCAATAGCTGCAGATAATCAAGTCACAACAGATTTAGGTATTATCGCTGCTGAAGAGGCCATTAAAAATGCTGGAATAAGCCCTAAAGAGATTGATTTTATCTTTTTTGCTACAAGCTCAGGAGATCAGACAATGCCAAACTCAGCTTCCGTTCTTCAGCATAAAATTAATGAGAAATTTGGAACTAAATTAAAATGTGGTGCTCTAGATATTGCTTCAGCATGCACAGGCTTTTTGTATGCACTTTCAATTACAGATCAAATGATAAAAACAGGAGCGTATAAGAACATTCTTATTGTTGGAGCCGAAATACTCTCTAGATATGTTGATTATAAAGATAGAGGAACGTGCATTCTTTTTAGTGACGGTGCTGGAGCTGCTATTATAAGCCGCGCTGAAGATGGTGATGAATCTGAAATCATAGCCCATAAGCTAAGAGCTGATGGGAATCTAGGCCCTCTTCTTACAATGCCCTATGGAGGATCTGCAGTTCCTCCATCTCATGAAATGATTGATAATAATATGCACAAGATTAAAATGGAAGGCAGAGAAATCTTTAAAAACGCTACAAAGACAATGGCTAAATGCAGTAAAGAAGTTTTAGAAGAAGCTGATTTTAGTCCTGAAAAAATTGATTGGCTTATTCCACATCAAGCAAATGTAAGAATTATTGAATCTGTTGCAAAACTTTTTAAATTCCCAATGGATAAAGTTGTCGTTGAAATTGAAAAAATGGGGAACAACTCTGCAGCAACCATTCCTGTTTCTCTTCATAGAGCTATAACAGATGGAAGAATTAAACGTGGTCAAAACTTATTACTTACAGCTTTTGGCGGAGGCCTTACAAGCGGTAGTTTATTAATGAGGTATTAAAAAAATGAAAGCAGCAGTATTTCCAGGACAAGGAAGCCAAAACGTTGGAATGGGTAAAGAGCTTTTTGATAACTTTAAGGTTTTTAAAGAGTCTTTTGAAGAAGCTTCAGATGCTTTATCTCTAGATTTTAAAAAACTTTGTTTTCAAGGCCCTGAAGAAACACTACGCCTTACAGAAAATACTCAACCAGCGATTCTAGCTTGTTCAGTTTCTACTTTTAAAACTCTTCAATCAGAATTTGATTTTAAACCTGATTTTGTAGCTGGGCATTCAGTTGGTGAATACTCAGCTCTTGTTTCAAGTGGTGTTATTGATTTTAGTACTGCTTTAAAAGCTGTAAAACTTCGTGGCGCTTCTATGCAAGAAGCTGTACCTGTTGGAGTTGGTGCAATGGCTGCACTGATTGGACCAAGTGATGAACAAGCTGTTGAGCTTTGTAAATGGGTTGAAAGTGAGAACCCTACACTTTGCCTTCAAGCTGCTAATTTTAACTGCCCTGGTCAAGTTGTTTTAAGTGGCCACCAAGAGGCACTTGATTGGCTTAATTCAAATTTAAAATCCTACGAATTTAGTCCGGCCCCAAGAAAAGTCAGGCTTATTCCTTTAAAAGTATCCGCCCCTTTTCACTCTAAACTCATGATGCCAGCTCAAGAAAAAATGAAAGCTTTTTTTGATTTAGTGGGTTTTAAAACTCCTGAGTATAAGCTCATTCAAAATGTAACAGCTAAACTTGAAGAGGACCCTGAGCAAATAAAATCAAATATCATCACTCAGGTGAGTGAGTCAGTTTTATGGACTAAAACCATAGAACTGCTTAAAGAGTCAGCATTAAAATCATATATTGAGGTAGGATCAGGCACGACACTTTCTGGCTTAATTAAAAAAATTGACAGTGATACTGACTCACTATTGAATACTTCTGATTTAGATAATTTTAAATCTACAGGGTCTTTTTTAGACTCTTAAGATATATAGAGTATAAGGGGTTTAGAAAAAAAGTTTTGGCTGATTTAAATGGAAAACATATTATAGTCACAGGTTCTAGTCGCGGTATAGGGGCTGGTATTGCAAAGAAACTTTCTTCTTTTGGAGCTAAGGTTTGTATAACTTACGCAAACTCTGAAGGAAAAGCTAAAGAAGTCTTTTCCTCTTTAGATGGTGAAGGGCACCTTCTTTTAAAACTCAATACAAAAGACCAAGAATCAGTAAACAGTTTTTATAAGAATGTTCTAGAATGCTGGGACCAAATCGATGGACTTGTTAATAATGCTGGAATCACAAGAGACCAACTTTTATTAAGAATGAAGACTGAAGACTTTGATGAAGTTTATGAGACAAATTTAAGGGGCACTTTCTTTTGTACAAAATCAGTTCTTAAGCCGATGATGAAGAAGAAATCTGGCTCGATAGTTAATATAACAAGCGTGATTGGCTCTATTGGTAATCCAGGCCAAGCAAATTACGCTGCAAGTAAAGCTGGTACAGAAGCTTTTTCAAAGTCTGTAGCAAAAGAAATAGGATCAAGAGGAATTAGGGTAAATTGTGTGGCTCCTGGCTTTATCGAAACAGATATGACAGATGAGCTAGATGATAAACAAAGAGATGCTCTCTTAAGTCAGCTTCCAATAGCTCGACTTGGAAGCACTGCTGATATTGCTAGTGCTGTGGCATTTTTATTAAGTGATGAGTCTACTTATATTACAGGTCAGACTATTCATGTTAACGGTGGAATGTATTTAAATTAATTAAAAGTAAGTATAATGATAAAAACACATCTATGGAGGAAATATGGCATTAGATGATAAAATCAAATCAATAATTATGGAGCAACTTGGAGTTGAGGGTGATAGAATCAAAGAAGAGGCTTCTTTTATTGATGATTTAGGAGCTGATAGCTTAGATATCGTTGAGTTAGTGATGGCAATGGAAGAAGAGTATGACATTGAAATCCCTGATGAAGACGCTGAAAAGCTTAAAACAGTTGGTGATGTTGCTACTTACGTTCAATCTAAGAACGCTTAAAACTCTCTCATTTTTTAAAGAGAGTTTTTTATATAATTTAGAAGTAAGAGGAGGACTTTAAGGATGACTTTCACAAGGCCAGCTAAAGAGTCGAGAAGAGTTGTTGTAACGGGTTTAGGTTTAGTAAGTCCTCTTGGACTTTCAGTTCCAACGAGCTGGGAGTCTTGTGTTAATGGGAAGTCAGGGATTGATAAAATCACTCTCTTTGATACTGAAGGCTTTAAAACTCAGATCGCTGGAGAAGTGACTGGTTTTGATGCTGAAAAGTGGGTTCCAAAAAAAGAACAAAAGAAAATGGATAGGTTTATCCACCTCTCACTTGCAGCAACTGATGAAGCTGTTCTTGACTCAGGGCTAGCACTTAATGAAACAAACTCACAAAGAGTGGGATGTCTTATGGGTGTTGGTATGGGAGGTCTTCCTTATATTGAGACTCAGTATAAAAATTTAATGGAAAAAGGACCTAGTAGAATCAGTCCTTTCTTTATTCCAAGTACTATTGCAAACCTTGCTCCTGGCCATATAGCAATGAAGTATGGCTTAGAAGGTCCAAATTATGTTGTAACAAGCGCGTGTGCTTCTGGTGCTCACGCTATAGGGGAAGCAACAAATTATATTAGATCAGGTCACTGCGATGCTATGGTTGTTGGTGGTGCAGAATCAGTTGTTTGTAAGATGGCCATTGGTGGTTTTTCCTCAATGAGAGCTTTATCAACTAGAAATGAGGATCCACATGCGGCATCTCGCCCTTTTGATGATGGCAGAGATGGCTTTGTTTTAGCTGAAGGTGCAGCAACTCTTATTCTAGAGGATTATGAAATTGCTTTTAAACGAGGAGCAAAAATTTATGGAGAAGTTTTAGGTTACGGACTTTCCTGTGATGCTTATCACATCACCTCCCCTTCTCCTGGTGGAACTGGAGCTGCACTCTCAATGCAACACGCTGTTAATGATTCCGGCTTAAATGTTGAAGATATTGGTTATGTTAACGCTCACGGTACGAGTACACCTGTTGGCGATGTCATTGAAACAGAGGCTTTAAAAAAAGTTTTTGGAAACAGTGCTAAGAACCTCTGGGTGAGTTCAACAAAAAGTATGATGGGTCATTCTCTTGGAGCAGCTGGAGCAATTGAATCTGTTTTTTCACTTATGGCTTTGTACAAAAAAACAGTTCCTCCTACTATTAATCTTGATAACCCGAGTACAGAATGTGACTTAGATTATGTTCCTGGAACCGCTAGAGAAAAAGAGCTTAAGGCTGTTATGAACAATAGTTTTGGTTTTGGTGGAACAAACTCTACTCTTATTTTTGGAAAAGTTTAAATGCGTATCGCATTAGGTAGTGATCACGCAGGATTTGAAGTAAAAGAGCAAATCCTAACTTTTCTTAAAAATCATGAAATCATAAACCTTGGGTGCTCAAATACTCAAAGAGTTGATTATCCAGATTTTGCAAATCTTGTCTGCTCAAGCATACTAAGAAATGAAGCTGACCTAGGAATACTTGTCTGCGGTTCGGGGCAAGGAATGGCCATGAGAGCTAATAAATTTCAAAATATAAGGGCTGCTCTTTGCTGGAATGAAGAATCTGCTAAACTATCAAGAAATCATAATAATGCTAATGTACTTTGCCTAGGAGCAAGGCTCTTATCCATTGATGAGATTAAACAGATAATTGATGTTTTCTTAAAATCTGAATTTGAAGGTGGAAGACATCAAGGCAGAACTGAGAAAATAAACTCTGATACTCTTGTCTAAATCTAAACAGATATTTTATTTATTTTTTTGATATATTAATATATAAATTTATTTAAAGTATCTTAATTAAAAGGGGATTTTACTATGTTTGAAAAAAGTTATAACAGTATCAAAGAAACAGATCCTCAGGCTTATGAATTCTTAAAGAAAGAGTTTGTAAGGCAAACTGATGGACTAGAAATGATTGCTTCAGAAAACTACGCTTCTCTAGCTGTTATGGAAGCTCAGGGCTCAGTCTTTACTAACAAATATGCTGAAGGCTATCCTGGCAAAAGATACTATGGTGGTTGTGAGTTTATTGATCAAGCAGAAGACCTTGCTATTCAAAGGGCTAAAGAAATTTTTGGAGCTGAGCATGTAAACGTTCAACCTCATTCAGGTTCTGGTGCAAACATGGCAGTTTATATGGCGGCAGTTGAACCCGGGGATACAATTCTAGGAATGGATCTTTCTCAAGGCGGGCATCTCACACATGGATCTAAAGTTAATTTTTCAGGAAAGCTTTATAAGTTTGTAAGTTATGGGATCAACCCAGAAACTCACCTTCTTGATTATGATGAAATCTTAAAGATTGCTAAAGAAACAAAGCCTAAACTTATTATTGCAGGTTACAGTGCTTATCCAAGGGTTCTTGATTTTAAAAAATTTAGAGAAATTGCAGATGAAGTAGGAGCACTCTTACATGTAGATATGGCTCACTTTGCAGGTCTTGTAGCTGCTAAAGTTCATCCTTCCCCTATTCCTTACGCTGATTTTGTTACAAGCACGACTCATAAAACTCTTAGAGGTCCAAGAGGTGGTATCATTCTTTGTAAAGAAAAGTATGCTAAAAAACTCAACTCTCAAATTTTTCCAGGAATTCAGGGAGGACCTTTAGAACATGCTATACTAGGTAAAGCAGTGGCTTTTGGAGAAGCGTTAAAGCCTGATTTTATTGATTATCAAAAACAAGTTTTAAAAAACGCAAAAGTCTTAGGTGAGTGTTTAAGTGAAAAAGGATATGCTCTTGTTTCTGGTGGAACCGACAATCATCTCTTACTTATTGATCTTACAAATAAAAACATAACAGGTAAAGATGCTGAAAAAGCTTTAGACCTTGCAGGAATTACAGTTAATAAAAACACTGTTCCTAACGAGCAAAGAAGCCCTTTTGTTACAAGTGGAATAAGAATTGGTACTCCAGCTTTAACTACTCGTGGTATGAAAGAAGAGCAAATGAAATTAATAGCTACGTTAATGGATGAAGTTCTTTCTGATATCGAAAATGAAAGTGTTTTAAAAGATGTTCACACTAGAGTTAAGGCTTTATGCTTAGATTTTCCAATCTATTCTTAATTTTTCTTTTTCTAAGTTTTTTTATTTTGTCATCTTGTGTAAGTACAAGATCTAATAATGATAAAACTAATAAACAAGCAGGCCGAACGAGTCTTAACTTTATAAGACCTCTTTCTTCAAAATATGTAATCACTCAAAGGTTTAAGCCTAAGAGGAATAGAAAGCATAAAGGTATGGATTTAGCGGGAAGAAAAAGCTCCCCTATCTTTGCTGTAGAAGATGGGCGCGTTGTTTATGCAGGTTCTAAGTTTAGAGGTTATGGCATTATGATTTTAATGGAACACGCTGATGGCTTTAGCTCACTTTACTCTCATATGAATAAAATTTTTGTAAAATCAGGTGACTTGGTTAAAAAAGGACACCACCTTGGTGCAATGGGAAGAACTGGTAGAGCTACAGGAGTTCATCTTCACTTTGAACTTATGAAAAATAAGAACCCTATAAACCCTGAAATATTTATTAATTTTTAAGGATTTAAAAGTAAATAAGGATGTTGTGCTGAAAATAACCTTAAGTCAGCAGGTTCCACCATATCTTTGTTATTTTCTCTTAACATTAAAGCAAGCTGTCTTATCTTACTGTGGATGACTTTTAAGAGCATCTTCTTATATTTAGGTTTAATATTTTCAAATTTAAGACTGTAGGTCTCTTTAACTGAACCATCAGTATCACTAAAGTTTACTTCACTAAGGCGAAGAACTTTTGCTGGAGATGTAAAAGATTTTAATTTAATATTTGGATTATAAAAAAACTGTAATTTAACTTCTTCATTAGGCTCTAAAAAATCTGCGGGCACTTCAATTCTAGCACCACCTGCAGACAACTCAGTGCACTTTGCTCTTACTACTTGTTTTTTAGAGTTTATAAGCATCACTTCTGCTGAGTATTTCACCCTCACATATTTTCTCACTGTTTCAAAAGATCTTCCTTTTGGGATATAATAGCCTAAAAAATCATCAATAAATTTTTGAGAGAATTCATGCACTTCTGAAAGCTCCATCCATTCTCTATCTTCACCAGCCCTAATCTTTTGAGATCGATTGATTCTCCTTGATTTAAGCATTTGAAGGACTTCAATATATGAAAATGGCCCTGCCCAATAATCGGCAAACTTTAAATACCAGTAATTACTTACTGCCTCTAGCTCTGCAGGTCTTAACTGTAAAAGCATTTTAACTCTCCTTAACTTACGTACTAGACTCTAATCGGGGTCTAGGAGCATAGACTTTAAGGCCTTAGGTCTAGCTCCAATAGATTTGATTTGAGGTTATTTGATTGTTGCTTTCTTGTTGCGCGTCAAAAGATAGGCAAATTTTTCAAACTCTAGTCTTAGAGCAAGTAGTTTTGCTAAAGTCTAAATATCCATTATATGGGGGAGGAATTATATGAAACTACTTCTACTTACAGCACTACTTTCTTTATCTTTTCATAACTCTATTAGCTTTGCTGATGAGCCACTTGTTTTAATCGAAGCATCTGAAGAAACACCTGTTCCAAACGTAAACCTTGATGAGCTTCAAGTTATTTTCTCAGATCTTGCTTCAGACCTTGTAGATAACTATGACTACCTTGAAAGTGGATCTGTAAATATCGATCAAGATGTTACTGACCTTGATATTGGTAAATTTAAGTTTTCAATAGATGTTAAAACTACACCGCTTGAGTGGGAAACGTCTGAAGAGCCACAAACAATTGAACTTAGTGCAGGTATGGAGACTGATGTAACTATAGATGCTCTAACTTCTAATAAAGTCGTTTCTTTAACTGGTTTTGTTGAAATTAAAACAGGTGTTATGCCTCTTTTAAAACAAGTTGCTATTACTCTTGGTGAATGTGAACTTATTCCAGATGATGAGATTATTGATCAAGAAGATGAAATAGCAAATCTTATATGTTTAGCTCTTATGGGCGTAAGTCAGTCCACTACTGTTAAAGATCTTAAACCTCACCTTGAACTTGTTGTTGAAAAAGCAAAAGAAATTTTTGCTAACCAAGAAGATGTTAATAATGCTTTGATTGAAGTTTTAAACGCTTTAACAATTACAGAAACTCCAAATGGTTTAGACATTTCAACGATTATTGATATTGATGCTTTTAATATTAAAACAGATCAACTTCTTTTAAGTGCCACAGAGGATGCTTTAACTCTAAGTTTTTCAGGTTCTGCAAACTTGCCAGAAGAAGAGTTTAATAACTATTTAAGCCAGTTAAATGAAATTCTAGCAGATATACTTACATATGAAGAAAATGAAGATTCATTTTATTACACAATTGATTCTTATGCTTTTATTATATTTGATCTTTTAGAGGGCTTCTTAGTTCCATAAGTTTTTTGTTAAATATATAAATTAAAATATAAAGAAAGACTGATTGACCTTTAAGTTAATCAGTTTAATCTTGTCTTAGTTTTTAAATTATAAAAGGGCCCATAGCTCAGTTGGTTAGAGCGCTACATTGACATTGTAGAGGTCAGCAGTTCGAATCTGCTTGGGCCCACCAATATTTATCAACTTTTTTAAAGTTAATTTATATGTTGATATCAACATATATTTTTAATTCAAATTTTCAAAAACAAAACACATTAAATTACAATCTATATATTATGTAGAAGAATTGGTTAGTATTTATCTGCTGAAAATATTTCAATCGATTAAACAAATATACACCCCTCAATCATATAGTGTTAAGAAAAACGTAACAACAGTTGAAGGGGCAGCTAAGATTAATCTAAATAGCTAATAAATAGGGGAGAATTTATGAAAACATCTAATATTATAAAAGTTATAGCTTTGATTGCTGGGCTTTCTTTAAGTGCAACAACTTTTGCTTCTGACAAGGGTCCTGTAGCATCAAGCGGTGGCGGCGGTGGCGGCGGTGCTTTTATCGCTGGATCATATGCTGGAAATTCTGGAGTAAAGGCTGAAGTCGCACTTCTAGGTCAAAGTGCTGCCAATAACAAAGCTTGTAGAAAAAGAAAGAACAAGAATAAGCGAAGATGTAAAAACAAGTAAACGCTGCTTCTTGTCAGAACAATAAAAGGAAAAGGCGCATTGAGTATGCGCCTTTCTTAATTTAAGCCATTAATTAAAACTATCTATGTTTATAGTATCAGTAACTAATTTTTCTAAAAAAATAAATTCAATCTTTTTTAAAAAAGAATCATATTCCAATAGTTTATTAAAACTTTCTCCAGCACTTTTTTTTGGAGCAATGACTTACTATTTGCCAGGTAGTCCCTTAACGTTATTAGTAATTCTAACTTTATTTTGGTCTTTAGATGAAGCCAGTTC
This sequence comes from uncultured Bdellovibrionales bacterium, assembly GCA_938002015.1. Classification (GTDB taxonomy): domain Bacteria; phylum Bdellovibrionota; class Bdellovibrionia; order Bdellovibrionales; family UBA1609; genus JALZUR01. The sequence goes on along the minus strand of CALLAU010000044.1, from coordinate 112,492 downwards.
TTGGTTTTGCTTCTTTCTTAGAATTTGGATTTTTTATACTTTTATTTTTTACGGAGTTACTCATGGTCTAGTTTTCTTTATTCAAGAAAGTTTAAATATAAGTATTCCTTTTGCTACACTCATATTTATTATTTTTGGTGCAATTCATGAATTACTTTTTGCTAGTGTAATAAGTCTTTCATATCTGCTATCAAATACATTTAAATTAAACAAGATCTCCAGGCTTCTTTTAACTATTTTAATAACATTTGTTTCAAGAAAAATACTACCTGTATTAATTCCCATGAACCTTGCCACTACCTTAAGTGGTGGAAATTTTTTTCTTAAACATCTTTTCAGTATTTTTGGTGTTGATGCTATTGAGCTTCTAGTTATGCTATATATTTTGGTCATACTTATCATTTTTAAGAGGGGTTATCTCAAAGATAAGCGGAGTACTTCAATCCTATTGATCTCATTGACTTTCATTACTTCATCACTGTTTATTTTGGCTAATTATGAAAAAAAGCAATGGAAATCTTCTAATAGATCTTTAAAAATTGCATTTTATCAACCTGGTAAAGTATGGGAGTCTGGTGAGAGCGTCACTCTCCGCTACAATCAAGAATTGGAGGACCTAGAAAAACTAGAGATCATTTTAAGCAAGCTTCCAGATTTAGATTTCTTAGTCTTGCCTGAAACATTTTTCTTTTCAAATGTAAATACTAAATCAAGCCAAATCGCCCTACTACAAGATACTGTTGATAAATATAATATACCAATTTTATCAGGTGGCCGATCAGTAGATAAAAAGATGACAGGTAATTATAATAATGTATTTTTTATGAATAAAAACGGCAAAGTTATATCTGAGTACTATAAAAGAAAACTTATGCCAATTGGTGAATATAAGCCATTACGTGATAGTTTCCCGCAAATTTCAGAACATCTTCCAGGAAATAATCGTTATTTATCAGGAAAAGATTCTGCTCCCCTTACCTTTTATAACAAATACCGAATTGGTCTTGCAATATGCTATGAAGATGTGTGGGAAGAATTCTACAGAGAGTTTAGCTTTAATAACTCAGACTTTGTTGTGAGTGTATCTAGTGATAATCAATTCTATTCTAGAGTTTTCGCTCAGAATCATCTAAACGTCGCTTTCTCCCATGCACTTTCAATGAGACTACCTATGCTGCGAGTTACTAATACGGGAATATCAGCTGCATTAAATGCGGAAGGTAAAATTTTATCTAAAACACAGAACAGAGTTGAAGAGTTACGAATACTTGAACTAAAATTGCCAAAAAAGAAGAGTAAGAGCTTCTTTTATCGCTATAATTTTTGGCAATTTATTATTTTCGTTTTAGCTCTTTGTTTTACTATCGTATTTATTGAGAAAAGACGCTCTTAAACTCTTTAAACAAGTTATTACTATTTTGAATCAAAGCAGGTCTTGCATGTGTGAAAAAAATGCTCGATATATCAACTCTAATTGAACGCAAGTCTACTGAATGATATGTATAAAACCTGGTGGTGATTCTTTTGAAATACACCACATAATGAGTCTACGTCTTAATTGTTAAACTTATATATAATCTCGGGGGAGCTAATATGAAGAATAAAAAAAATATTTTTGCTTTATTCACTATAGCATTTCTTTCTTATTACATATTTTTTGCAAAACAACCTTCGTTTAAAGATTTAGATAACACCTCATATTCTAAAACAAATAATCTAAACTTAATGAAAAATAAGAATATATCGATAGATAAAAGTAAGAAATCCATTAAAATATCTAAATTTAAAAAAGAAAGTAAATCAGCAAAAGCTAAAGATTGTTTAGATTATAAAAACAAACGTAACTCAAACTTAATTGCAGAAAAAAATAAAAGTATACTAAGGCAATGCTTGCGTTTTCTGAGTTTGAAAAAGTTTAACTTTAAAGGTGAAACTGCTCTTTCTTGTTTAAGAGCTAGTGTACTTGATGAAGATTTAAGTGAAAACTGTCTAGATTTCTTACAGGCATTTAACAGCTACTATGATGTTGTCAATACACCTCAAGAAAATTTGGAGGATATTACTGAAGAGACTCTTCTAACTAGCCTACTTTTTTCAATGGAAAACCTTACTAGTCAAAGATCTGTAGATAATTTTGGAAAAATATTTAATCACTTAAATAAAAGACTTCCTAGAAATAGTACTGTTGCTAAAGCTTCTTTAATCCCATACAAAGCAAAAAATAGAGAAGAAGTTATTCAGCATGTTCAAGAGCGTATAGAAAAAGCACAAAGCTTAAACCCTGATGATGATGATATTCTTGGTGCTGAAATGTTTTTAGCAGTTACAACAGGTGAGAGTAATGCACTTGAAAACCTTGAAGACTTTAGTAAAGAAAATCCTGAAAGCGGACTAGGACTAATATATGCAGCGTCAATTTATCACACACTAGGTGAAACTGAGCTTGCTAAACACGCCCTAGAGCAATCTCACACAGATAGTCACCCGGGAGTCAGAAAATTAGCTGATATAGGTAGAAAAGCAATAGAAGGAAAGTCAAATACTGTAGGAATTTTTAATATCGGCCATACAGTAATTGCCATACCAACAAGTGACTTCTCAAAGTGGGTCCAAGCAAAAAATCTAAAGTAAGCCATACTAAAAATTTGAAAAAAGTTTATAAAATAAGAAGGTGATAATGAGCCAGCACATTCATAACAGCATTAACTATATAGAATTTCCAGTAACTAATATGGAAGAGTCAAAAAAATTTTACAGCGTAGTTTTTAACTGGGAGTTTACTGATTATAGCCCTAGTTATTCAGGAATTAAAAAGAATAATGGTGATGAAGGAGAAATTGGCGGGCTTAGTCTTCAAGATGAACCTCCTACTAGAGGTGGCCCTCTCATTGTTCTTTACTCAAAAGACTTAGAAAAAACACTTGAAGATGTGAAAAGGGCCGGTGCTAAAATTATAAAAGATATTTTTGAATTTCCTGGTGGTAAAAGGTTTCATTTTACTGATCCAAGCGGAAATGAACTCGCTGTCTGGACTATCACTTAAAGTATTTATATTTTAAAAATCATTAAACTGTAACTTATTAATAATATATTCAATTATACTGCTAGCTTCAGCCTCAAGGTTTTTATCTTCTTTAAAAAGATTCCCAACCTGTGTTCCCGTGATATTACATGGGCTTAATAAGTTGAAATTTTTTAAGTCACAGTGATAATTTAAAGAGAAGCCATGATAAGCAATACCTTTTTTTATTCTTAAACCAATAAAACCAACCTTTTTATTTGGCGTCCTATCTTCATTTAAAGTCCAAAGTCCATTATCATAAGATTCTAGCTCTATTTTATGCTTTTCTTTAAAGTATTCTTTTATTGAGCAAAATAAAAAACAAACATAGTCTCTAGGACCTTTAAAATAATCTGAAATTTTAATAACTGGATAAACTGTGAGTTGTCCTGGTCCATGAAACATAGCCTTACCCCCTCTTTCTACAGGAACAATAGGTATTGCTTTTATGTTTTTTTTGGTAGTTTTAAGAGACCTTCCTACACTAAAAACAGGGGCATGCGCTGAGGCAATAAAATAAGGTTTTGATTTATATTTTGAGACTAAATCTTCCTGAAACCTAAGACTCTCTTGATAGTCCCAAGAAAGCCCTTTCCAGTGTATACTAAAAGTGGATTTACCTTCTGATTCTAACAATTAGCCCTTTCCCACTTGTCATAGCTTCTGCTTCTTGGAGTGCTATCTCTTCAGCCGAATAAGACGCACGGTTAATCATACTTACTAGCATATTTGTAGGAGCTGTTGTTCTTACTGAAAATTCAACAGAACCTTTCTCAATTCTTCTTTCAATTAAATTTCCAACTTTTGAACCAAGCTTATCTGAAAGTGAAGCTTTAACCGATTCAATCTGCTGAGGTCTTGTAATACCAGCTACTTTAATAAGAGTAATACCTGAGTTTAAACCTTCATCTGCACTTGATGCCATTTTAACAGCTGCATCTTTAAATGATTCTCTAATAACATTTGGCTTCTTAGCTTCTAACCTCGCATTAGCGCTTTCAATGGATGCAGGACTTCTTCCTTTATTTAAGTTTTTAGCTAGTCTGACTTCTTCTTCCCTAGCTTTTTCCATTTCTTTTTGAAGTTCTTTTAAATTTAAAGTGGCCACTAATTTTTGAGAAAAAGCTTCATATATATAGAATTCACCATCTTTAACTTGAAACCCTCTTGGGTCATCTTCTACTTTAAGTTTACCTTTAATATAATAATGTGCACCTTGAGCAATAGCTGAGTCTTTTAGAGAGTTTGGATTTGAAATCTTTCTAGGGGCTAAAAGCTTAAAGCCTTGATCATTCATACCTAAGTGCATTTCTCTTCTTAAAGGAACAAGCGCCCTATGAACATTAATATCTTTAGTGTTTTGACTATCCCACCACCTATGGGTTTTAACTTTTGAATAATCCATAACTTCAATAAAAGAAGCTATTTTAGGCTCTCTTACTTCTCTAAAATAAATACCATTATTCTTTAAAATAGCCTTTAAGTTTTTAAGTGAATACTTAAAAACAACGCTTGCAGTATAGGAGTGCTCTCCTGTCATATTATGTTTTTTAACTTCTGAATCTAATAAAAAAAGTTTACTCTTTGGAACAATTTCATCACGAATTTTTTCTTCTAAAGGCTCAAACTCTTCTTGTGACAAAAGTCTTCTTACTAAAGCAATCGTTGCTTTTTCTTTAGCATCTTTAACAGCTTCATTCTTCTTATCCCACATATCAACACTTGAAGCGTCTTTTACTTCAGCCTCACCATGGATACTAATTTCTCCCATTTCTTGAAACGCATACGAATTAAAAGAAGCAAACAAAAAAACTAAAGAAACAACCAACTTAATTAAACTCATTTTAAAAAAATCTCCCCACTCTTAAAGATGATAAGGTGCTAAACACCCAAATCGAGGCCATCATAGCCAGAAAATATCTTACCAACTGACTCTAAAAACTCAAAGTCAAACTCTATACCTTCTGGATCTAATAGCTCAAAATTTACTCTTTTCTTTAAATCCGTGACTTCAAGGTCTAGAGAAACCTTTGTCGAACCAGACTTTGATCTTGCAAAATCAATAAAGCCATCTATTTCAGCAGAGTTTAACACCCCCGCCTTTATTGTTACTTTTTTAGTCTTCTTTAGTCTTTCTGCAGGATTAGTAATACTCTCAACTAAAATTTTTCCTCCACGCCCTTCAGACGTTTCAAAAGTTCCTGTAATAAGAAGTGGTTTCTCTTCAGTTAAAAGCCCTTCAACCTCTTTAAAAACATCTGGAAAAATAACAAGCTCTAATGAACCATCTTCATCTTCAGCCTGTCCAAAAGCCATTCGTGTTCCTTTTTTGGTTATAAATTCTTTAGTTTTTGGAATTAACCCAAAAATAGTAACAGGTTTTTTATGGTCATCTTCTCCTAAGCTTGCAACTGATACTGAGTTAAAAGTTTTTCTTAATGTGCTAAAACCATCAAGTGGATGGCTAGAGAGATAAAAACCAAGAACTTCTTTTTCAAGTTGAAGCATAGCCCTATTAGCCCACTCTTCTTTTTTATCAATCTGTACATCAAAGCCACTTGAATCATCTGATTGATCAAATAAATTATACTGACCAATTTCTTTTTCTTTTCTTTGTGTTTCAGCTGCTTCTAAAAATTGTCTAGCACCAGAAAAAAGCTCACTTCTATTATAACCAAATCCATCAAAAGCTCCTGCTTTTACCAAACTCTCTAAGGACTTTTTATTAATTTTTGCTGTATTAACTTCTTCAAAAAATTGGTCAAGGCTTTGAAACTTTTTGTCTGGCAGGTTATTCCTTGCTTCCACAATCGCATCAACAACACTTGCTCCAACTCCCTTAATTGCTCCAAGAGAGAAAAATATTTTTTGACCATCTGTATTAAAATCATAAAATGACGAGTTAACATGGGGTGGAACTATTTCGATATCATGTTTTTTTGCATCCTTAATGTATCTAACAACATTATCAGTATTTGTTATTTCAGTTGAAAGAAGAGCTGAGAAAAACTCAACAGGATAATAATGCTTAAGCCATGCCGTTTGAGCTGTAATAACACAATAAGCTGCAGCATGGCTTTTATTAAAACCATATTTTGCAAATTCAGCCATAAGATCAAAGAGCTTCTCTGATTTTTTTGTATCAAAGTTATTTTCTCTAGCCCCTTTTAAGAAACGGTCCTTTTGTTTTTCCATTTCTTCGGCTATTTTTTTTCCCATTGCTCGACGAAGCATGTCTGCTTCACCAAGTGAATAACTTGCAATCTTTGATGCAATTAACTGTACGTGCTCTTGATAGACAATAATTCCATAAGTTTCTTTTAAAATTTCTTCTAACTCTGGAAAAAGATATTCAACCTTTTTCTTGCCGCTCTTTCTTTTTAAATAGTCCGGAATCATTTCCATTGGACCTGGACGGTAGAGTGCATTTAAGGCCACTATATCAGTAAAGCTCTCAGGCTTTGCTTTAATAGTTAAGTCAGTGATTCCCTCACCCTCAAACTGAAATACTCCATCTGTATCTCCTTTTGACATGAGTTCATAGATTCCTGGATCTGAAAGAGAAACATCTAAAGGTTTTAATTTCTTGCCCTTAGTTTTTTCAATATAATCAAAGGCCTTCTTAATGTGTGTAAGAGTTTTTAAACCTAAAAAGTCAAACTTAATAAGCCCAATCTTTTCAGAGTTTTTCATATCAAACTGGACTACGTTCTCTCCATCAGAACCAGATGTAACAGGAGCATGTGCAACAAGGTCTCCATCTGCAATAATAACACCTGCTGCATGTATACCAGCATGTCTAACAAGTCCCTCAATCTTTAAAGCTAAAGTTATGAGTTTGTTTACTTGAGGATTCTCATCCATCATTTCTTGAAGACGAGGCTCAGTATCTAAAGATTCTTGTAGAGAAATACCTAATGTGTCAGGAATAAGTTTAGCAATTTCATTAATCTCTTGAAAATTAAAACCTAAAACTCTTCCAACATCTCTAAGAGCAGCACGAGTTTGAAGCTTTCCGTATGTGATGATTTGAGAAACAGATTGTTGACCATAGGTCTCGGTCACATAATCAATAACCTCGCCTCGTCTATCTTGACAGAAATCTATATCAAAATCGGGCATGCTTACACGTTCAGGGTTTAAAAACCTTTCAAAAATTAAAGCATACGGAATAGGGTCTAAGTCTGTTATCTCTAAAGAAAAGGCAACCAGAGAACCTGCACCCGACCCTCTACCTGGCCCCACTGGAATATCACTTTCCTTTGTCCACTTAATGAAATCTTGTACAATTAAAAAATATCCATTAAAACCCATGGAATCTATAACTGAAAGCTCATACTCTAAACGTTCTACATAGACTGCTTTTTCTTCATCGCTAAGAGTTTTGCCTTGAACAATTTCAATCTCTTTAAATCTTTTCTCTAAACCTTCAAACGAGACCTCTCTGATTTCTTCTTTATCAGGTCTATTGTCTTTTGTTGGAAAACTTGGAAGATGGTAGATAGGTTTACCTTCAGCATCAGTAAGGTGAAACTCAACACTGCACTTATCTACTATTTCTTTAAGTGATGATAATCCTTCTGTTGAGATTTCTTCGCCAAGAGTTTCAAGCATTTTTTGCTCAGATTTTAAATAAAACTCTCCATTAACAGAAGTTGAAGCTTCAACTTCTGTTAATGTTTTTCCTTCACCAATACCAACGAGTACATTATGAGCTACTAAATCATCGTAATTAGAAAATCGCGTGTCATTTGCAGGTACAACCTTTAAATTTAAATCCTTAGCAAGTTTTCTTGAAAAAGGGATGACTTCATTCTCATGCTTTAAACCTTGCCTACAAATCTCAATATAAAGATCTTCACCAAAAATATCCTTAAGTTCTGTAATCAAACTAACAGTGTTTTCATCACCGTGATTTAAATAACTTTGGACTAAAACACCTGTATGGCCACCCGTTAAAGCAATAACGTTTTCAGAGTTTTCTTTTAAATACTCTAAACTAACTTTTGGAACACCGTTTTTTAAATTCTCTTTTAAACCATAACTACTAATTCTAGAAAGTGTTTGATACCCTTTATAATCTTTTGCTAAGAGCACTAAATTATATGAATCAGAGGAGCTTTTAACAAAAGAACCTTCTAAAAAAACTTCTAAACCAATTATGGGCTTTATCCCTTTTTTTTGCGCAGCAAAGTAAAACTCAACAGCACCATACATATTTCCATAATCTGTTAGTGCAATCGCACTCATGCCCATATCAGATGCTTTAGATACAATCTGATTAATAGAACTAGAAGATCTTAAAAGTGAATAGTGAGAGTGAACATGAAGGTGAGCAAACAAATCTAAATCACTCCCACTCTATTGTTCCTGGTGGTTTACTTGTAATATCATAAACAACTCTATTCACACCAGGAACTTGGTTTGTAATCTTATTAGAAACATATTTTAAAAATTCAGGTTCAAATTCATACCAATCAGCTGTCATACCATCTATTGAAGTAACAGCTCTAAGCGTTAAGACTTTTTCATAAGTTCTATTATCACCTTGTACCCCAACTGTTCTCACCGGGAGAAGTACTGAAAAAGCTTGCCAAATATTATGATACAGTTCCTTTTCTTTTAAAGCTTCTATAAAAATATCATCTGCATCTTGCAGAGTTTTAACTGAATCTTGGTCTACAGCCCCAAGAACCCGTATAGCTAAACCAGGTCCAGGAAAAGGGTGTCGACTTAAGACTTCTTTTGGCATTTTAAGAAATTTCCCTAGCTCTCTAACCTCATCTTTAAAAAGCTCTCTAACAGGCTCTAAGAGATTTAAGTTTAAATTCTCTGGTAAACCTCCAACGTTATGATGGCTTTTAATAGTTACACTCTTCCCATTAGGTGAAACACTTTCAATCACATCAGGGTAGAGTGTACCTTGAGCTAACCACTTAACATCTCCAATTTTTTTAATCTCATCTTTAAAAACATCTATAAAAGAATGTCCTATTATTTTTCTTTTTTTCTCAGGATCAGAAACTCCAGCAAGTCTTTCATAAAAAAGCGCAGAACTATCAACACCTTTTATATCTAAACCCAAATCTGTCATAGATTTCATAACTTGATTAAATTCATTTTTTCTAAGTAAGCCTGTATCTACAAAAATACACTTAACTTTATCACGACCTAAAATCTTAGTCAGAAGAACAGCTACAACAGCTGAGTCAACTCCTCCACTTAGTGCACACAATACAGTATCTTTTTCATTTAAAGCTTCTGCAAGCTTTGATTCAATTCTATTATAAATTTGAGAAGGGTCCCAGTTTTTTTCAATCCTACAAAAATCGAAAACAAAATAAGAAAGAAGATCTTTTCCATTTTCAGTATGTACAACTTCTGGATGAAACTGAAAAGCTAAGTATCTCTCACTTTTAATAACTGCAGGATGATTACTTTCTGAAGTTGCTAGAAGTTTTGCACCTTCAGGTATTTTCTCAACCACATCACCGTGAGACATCCATACCTTTTCAACTTTTGATGAGACAAGAGAGTCCTTAGACCAAGAAATTTTGTTTCTCCCATACTCTCTTAAGTCGCTCTTTGTAACTTTGCCACCTAGTTGGTGACATAGCAGTTGCATTCCATAGCAAACACCAAGAACAGGGGCCATTTCTAAAAGCTCTTTAACATCTCTTACAGGAGAGTCCTCTCCATAAACAGAGTGAGGTCCACCACTTAATACTATAGCTTTAGGGTCTTTTTCTTTTAAACTCTTAAGTGGAGTGTTAAAAGGAAGTATTTCAGAGTAAACTCCTAGCTCTCTTAACCTTCTAGCAATCAACTGTGTGTACTGTGAGCCAAAGTCTAGAATAACAACAGAGTTTTTAATAGCATCATCAAAGAGATTCATTATAATTAATCCAATCTATAGTTTGGGGCTTCTTTAGTTATTGCAACATCATGGACATGGGATTCTTTAAGTCCTTGCGAAGTGATTTCAACAAATTGAGCTCTTTTTTGAAGAGACTCTACTGAATCAGCACCACAGTAACCCATACCTGATTTAATTCCACCAACTATCTGATGAAGGATACCACTTACAGAACCTTTGTAAGGAACTCGTCCTTCAATACCTTCAGGCACAAGTTTATCAAGGTCAGAAACTGAATCTTGAAAGTACCTATCCTTTGAGCCTTTCTTCATAGCTCCTAAACTACCCATACCGCGATAAACTTTATAAGTTCTTCCTTGATAAAGAAGTGTTTCACCAGGGCTTTCATCGCAACCAGCAAGCATGCTACCAATCATAACCGTGTTAGCACCAACTGCTAACGCTTTTACAACATCACCAGAAAACTTTGCTCCCCCATCAGAAATAATAGTTTTTCCTTTTGCTTTAGCAATTTGAGCGCATTGATTCACGGCATGAACCTGAGGAACTCCAACACCAGATATAACTCTTGTTGTACAAATACTTCCAGATCCAACACCTACTTTTACAACATCAGCACCTACATCAAAAAGTGCTTCTGTAGCTTCAGGAGTAACCACATTTCCTGCAACAATCACAACATCTTTAAATTTATTTGAAGCCTCTTTTACAGCTGTTAATACATTTTTTGAATGACCATGAGCTGTATCAATAACTAAAACATCACAACCTGCTTCTACTAATGCTTCACATCTTTCAATACCACTACTTCCAATACCAACTGCAGCGCCTGTAACTAATCTTCCTAAATTATCTTTCGTGCCGTGAGGAAAGTTTTGAGACTTTTCTATATCTTTAATTGTTATAAGCCCACAAAGCTCACCTGTTTTATTTACAACAGGGAGCTTTTCAATCCTGTGTTTTTGTAAAACCTCTTTTGCTTCTTCTAAAGTTGTCCCTTCATGAGTTGTCACAAGATTCTCTTTAGTCATAACATTTTGTATCGGCTGACTGATGTTTGTTTCAAACCTTAAGTCTCTATTAGTTAATATACCTACAAGTTTTTTATCAACAACTATTGGGACACCACTGATTGAATATTTCTTCATAAGATCAAGAGCATCACTCACTAAAGCATCTGGTCCTAAAGTTATTGGCTCTTGAATCATACCACTTTCATATTTCTTCACTCTTTCAACTTCAAATGCTTGAGCCTCAACAGACATGTTCTTATGTATAATTCCTAAACCTCCAAGCTGAGCCATAACTTGAGAAACTTTACTTTCTGTTACAGTATCCATAGCAGCAGATATAAGTGGCGTATTTAAGTAAATATCTTTAGCGAAAAAAGATCTTGGAGAAATTGATGTTGGAACAACTTCGGAGTGCTGGGGAACTAAAAGAATATCATCAAAAGTAAGTGCTTTTTGAATTCTTAACCCACTGGTGTTACTTGTGCTCATAATATTTTACCTCGTTTGTTTTATAAGATTTTGAATATTCAACGTAATGACTTATATTTGACTCTAGCCAATCTAATTCTTCTTTTTTAAGTGCTCTTTTTGCTCTAGCAGGACTTCCAAGGATCAACTGACCTTCTTCGAACTGAGAGTTTTCTGTAACAACAGAACCTGCTGCAACAATACAGTTTTTAGGGATCACAGCGTTGTCCATAACAACACTACCCATTCCAATAAGTGAGTTATCTTCTACTCTACATCCATGAAGCAAAGCTCTATGCCCAACAGTAACATTATTACCTATTCTTGTTTGAGCTTTATTTACACTTCCATGTATTACTGTACCATCTTGTATATTCGTGTTTTCACCAATGTTAATTGGCATGACATCCCCTCTTAAAACACAGGAAAACCAAACTGAAGAATTCTTACCAATATTAACCTCTCCGATTATATCTGAGGACTTAGCTATAAAACAGGATTCATCAATTTTTGGGCTTGTCTCTAAGTGTCTCATCATATCAAGTACTTCTGTCCATATTTTTTATGTAAGTTTTTAACCTGAGGTCCACTACCTTCACTTAATGGAAGCGACATATCCTTAGAAAAAGAAATCAAATCTGTTGAAGCCATAATTTTAAAATCTAAATTGTTCCATAAACCTAAAAGCTCATAAATTTTAATTCTAACTTCTTTTAAAGATCTTGATGTATCATCTTTATGCTTTAAGAAAATACTAACTTTAATATCGCTTTCATTTTCTTTTTCAAGAACAGCCATATCGATCTCATAATTAAAGGCTTTAATAAATTCATAAGAAAGGCTAAAGCCTGTTTCTGATTTTTTAAAAGACTCTCTTAAAAAAAGATTCACATTAACTTCTGATTCAATAAATACTGTAAACTTCTCCTTAGTTTCTTGGTTTTCAAATATAGCAAGACCCTGTGATGACCTTTCATCATTTACAAAAGCCTGTGGTATAACTTGAACTAATTTTCTCATGCTCATTTTCTCTGCTCTAATCTTATTAGTATTCACTTACAAACTCGCCTCTAAGGGTAAGTGGAAACGCTTTTAATATTTTAACTTTAACAAATTTTCCTACTAAGTTTTCACCACCCACGAAATTAACAACTTTATTATGAGTTGTTCTCCCCGACCAGTTTCCTCTATCTTCATCTCTTTTTTCAACAAGAACTTCAAACTCTTGATCATCATATTTTTCACAGAGTTTGTGCGCTATAATTTTATGTTTTTCAAAAAGCCTATGTAGCCTATCTGATTTTTCTTCTTCAGATAAGTGATCCTCCCATTTAGCTGCTTTAGTAAATGGTCTTGGACTATATTTAAACGCATAAATTGACTCGTAAGGAACTCGGTCAATAAGAGACAACGTATCATTAAACTGCTGCTCTGTTTCACCTGGAAAACCAACTATAATGTCAGTAGAGAGCGAAGCTCCAGGGAGGTAATCAAAAATTTTATCTACTTTCTCTAAGTAGTCTTCTCTTGAATAGCCTCTATTCATTTTTGCTAAAATTTCAGTATTGCCTGATTGAACTGGTAAATGAATAAATTCACAAATTTTATCTCTGTAATCAGCAGAAATCTTTATAAGCTCTTCAGTAAAATCTTTTGGATGGCTTGTAGAATACCTTATTCTTTTAATATCGGTATCTTCACATAAACCTTTTAAAAGGTTTGCAAAATTAACGCCGCAATCTGATGTGTAAGAGTTCACATTTTGACCTAGTAAAGTAACCTCTTTTACACCTCTACTTGTGAGTTTATTAATATCTTCTACAAGTTGTTTATAAGGCCTACTTCTTTCTCTACCGCGTGTATAAGGAACAACACAAAAGGTACAAAAGTTATCACAGCCTTTTGTGATGTTAACAAATGTTGAAACACCTGGGTTTTGAACAAGAGTCTGTACATGATATGCTTCTTGGTGTTTAAACCTTGCAGCTGAAAGTCTTTCCTCAGGAGCTTTATGAAGCTTAGAGACAATCTCTGGAAGTGAATCAATATTGTCTGGGCCAAGAACAAAGTCTATGGCAGGAAGGTCTTTTAAAAGTTGATCTTTTTCTTGTTGAGCAACACAACCAGCAACTCCAACTAATAAATCAGGCTTTGTTAGTTTTAGCTTCCTATATCTTCCCACTTCAGAATGGACTTTGTGGACAGGTTTTTCTCTTACACTGCAAGAGTTAATGATAATTAAAGCAGCATCTTTAGGTTGTTGAACAGGAGTGTAGTTTAACATCTCTAAAAGTGAGATCATTCTATCACTATCATTTACATTCATCTGACAACCATAGGTTGAAACGAACACACCACGAGGCTCTTCAAATTTAACTGGTTGAAATAACTGATCTTTTGACTCTTTAAAACGAGTGATCTCTTGGCTCATAATTCCTCATTTATTAGTCCTTCTATATGTAAATCTAAGCACTTAAAGGGTCAATCACTTGACAATCATCTTGTAAAAGCTCACAACCAACGCGATATGTTAGATCCAAGATTAGAAAGCTCAAAAGCCTTCACAAAAGCACCTATCGAGTTTGATGAGGCCGTTAAAGCCTTATTTGAAGAACACTTCACAGACGAAGCTAAGAAAGGGAGCTTTGATGCTCAAACCTATATCTACCCTAATGAAATAATTATAAGAATTGGTTATTTAGAGAGCAATTCAATAGCTCAGGTCAATTTTATTGTTTCAGCTGATTTTGACTCTGAAACCCAAGATATTATCGAAATCTCTGACTTTATTCTCTTAGGTTTAAAAGATGTTTTCTCAAACTTCTTTATTAACCCAAAAAGAGAAGAACTTCCCTATGTATGGAGCCCAGTTCGTGAATCAAATGATAGTCTTTTTTATAAGTATGATGCTACAAATTACGCTTTAGAAAATGAAGCAAGTAAACTCTTAGGTGATGACAGTCTTGAAGCTGATCAAGAACTTATCGTCGGTGATTTAGAAAGTACCGACGATATCAACGAAATTTTAGATAGCCTTTCAAAAAGAAAACCTAGTTTCTAATAATAACACTTACTGTTCTTGAATAATCACTCGAGCATCATCAGCCGGCATATAACAAGCCTTTAAAATTCTATGGCCTTGGTAAGCACCAGTTCTTTGGTTGTGACTTGCTGGTATTGGTATAACTATATAAGTCCAAAAATTAATGATGTTACTATAGATTTCTCCATCAACTCCTGCGTCAGGATCATATTTATAGCCGATTAAATCCATATGACCATATCTATCTCCAGCAACAGCAGCTGACCAAGCTTCTGCTTCTGTCATGTTATACTTATCAGATGTATAAAGGGCTATTTTAGAATCCATCTCTTTTTTATAAGCTGCTTCACCAAGTTGAAGTTTAAGTTTCTCATGGCAGTCTTGAGTTGAAATAAGTGTATTTCCACCTTCAGGAGTGCATCTTCCATAAAATACCCACATAGCTCCCGGAACCTGACATATAGAAGAAGTTCCATCTTTACTATGTTCTAATAAGTTAATATAGCCCCTCTTCTCCATGCACTGCTTACCATAATAATTAAAAGCATAGCCTCCACAATGAACCTCTGGATCCTGTGGTCTTGCACAATTTAATATAGACCTTGTAGCTTTAGCACATAACACACCAGCTTCATGTTCTGGTGTTGGTCCCTTCTTCATACAGTTGATATATTCACCAGGATCTTTTTCTAAAAGCCTTGTTAAATAGCTATGATGTGAGGTGGGTCTATAAACTGTTTTACCAGCAAAAGCTGTTGATGAAAAAACCAAAGCTATTGATAAAAAATTTAAAAAACTATGTGACATAAAAAAACTCCTTTAAAATTAATCTTCAACTTTAATTTATAGCTTAGGAGGTTATTGAATCTATAATTCAAACATAAGATTAGAAAAGTCTTCATCTAACTCACGAAGTATCGCTATTAATCAATCTACAGACCGCTGAGGAAATAAAATTTTTTCATGCAATTAAAAGATTTAAACACTCTTATAGGGTTAAAATAGTGTTTTGTTTAAAAGCTAAAAAGCCTTTAAATATTCATATGACCTAGTCATCTACTTTTTCTTCAAAGTTAAAGGCAATTCTTTTTCCTGTAAGTTGATTCTTACAAAAAGTATCCATACTCCTCATTTTCTTTTTCTTCTCAGAGTATGTAGTACAGCTATACCTGCCATCATCGCAAATAGCTTCCCATGTTGAAAAAGTCTTATTATCAATTTCTTTAATACTTACAGGTTTGCATTTATCAATAAATTTATTGATCTCAACGTAGCTGACATCTCTTTTAATAAAAGTACATGCACTTAATTGAAGACCTAGGTAGAGAGAAAAAAATAAAGAGCTTAAGGTTTTATTAAAAACCCTCATTACTCATCTCACCATCTACTGCAAATGAATCATCCTCATCACCTTCTCCTTCAGGAGTGATAATACCAATGTCATGACAAATTTGAGAAAAGTCTTTATCAGTAGCAAGGTCTTTAAGTAAAATATCAATAAACTTATCTGGATATCTTGCAGTAAGCTCTTGAACGTACTTTTCAAGTTTTCCTTCAGATAAAATTTTCTTCCTAAGCTGAATCATTTTCCAGTGAAGAAGATAGTGATATCGACAGTATCCTTCTACAGTTGAAGCTTGATCACAGTTTGTATATCTACAAAGTGTTCTTCCCTCTGCATCAGTTAGTATTATTTTTGAAGCTTTTTCTTTAACAGCAGATGAAAGCTCTTGAGCTATTTTAACAGTCTCTTGTGGTTTAGCGCTTACTGCCTTTTTCTCTTTAGCTGGTGAAGCGGCTGAAGTCTTGTTAGTAGCAGCCTTCTTTGCTACAGCTTTTTTGGCAGGAGTCGCCGCCTTAGCTACTTTCTTAGTGGTCGTTTTTTTTGCAACTTTTTTTGTTGTTTTCTTGGCTACCTTTTTCTTAGTTGTAGTTTTTTTGGTAGTAGTTTTTTTCTTACTCGCTTTTTTCTTAGCAGCCATTTTGTTAACACCCTTTAGAATTCTTTTAGCTAATGATTTCACAACACCGCACAATATGGCAGGAATCTCATTGACTCGCAAGGCAGAAGGCACTCCAGTATGATTTTTAGTGAAGACTTTTAAATTTAAGTTTATAAGGTTTAAAAAAGACTAAACGGTTTTTAAGGAGATTTTTAAATGACTGACACGCTTATTTTTTCGGCAAAAAGAACTCCCATTGGAGCATTCAATGGATCACTTTCATCAATCACAGCACCAGAGCTTGGCTCTTTAGCTATTAAGTCCGCAGTTGAATCAGCAGGCATTAGTGGAGATAAAGTAGATGAGTGTATTATGGGTAATGTGCTTACCGCAGGAGTTGGGCAAGCGCCGGCTAGGCAAGCCTCTATTGGTGCTGAACTTCCTACTTCAGTTGCTTGTATGACAATCAATAAAGTCTGTGGGTCAGGCTTAAAAGCAGTTATGCTTGGAGCTGATTCTATAAGACTTGGAAGCTCAAAAGTAGTTGTTACTGGGGGAATGGAGAACATGTCTTTAGCCCCTCACCTACTTATGAAATCAAGAGCTGGGTATAAGATGGGTAATTTTCAAGCTATTGATTCAATGATGAACGATGGCCTTTGGGATCCGTATAACAACTGGGCAATGGGTAATGCTGCTGAACTTTGCGTAAAAGAATACTCTTTTACAAGAGAAGAGCAGGATGAGTTTGCTATAAACAGTTACAATAAAGCAAAAACTTCTCAAGAAAAAAACTGGTTTAATAATGAAATCACAGCAGTTGAAGTCAAATCTAGAAAATCAACTACAAGCATAGATACAGATGATGAGCCAGGAAAAGCTATGTTTGATAAAATCCCTAAGCTTAGACCTGCCTTTGAAAAAGATGGAACTATAACAGCTGCAAACGCGAGTAAAATAAATGATGGAGCCTCAGCTTTAGTTTTAGCAAGCAGTGACATTCAATCAGATTTTTCATCAAAGCCTCTTGCTAAAATCATTGGATATACGACATTTGCTCAGGATCCAAAATGGTTTACAACTGCCCCAGTTGGAGCAATGAAAAGACTTTTTGAGCAAAGTGGTAAATCTGTTGCAGATATTGATCTTTTTGAAATTAATGAGGCTTTCTCAGCTGTAACAATGGCAGCACAAAAAGACTTAAACATTCCAGATGAAAAAGTAAATGTTCACGGCGGGGCTGTTGCATTAGGACATCCTATTGGAGCAAGTGGAGCTAGAATTTTTACCACTCTTGTTCATGCTCTACATACCCAAGATAAACAATTTGGAATGGCAAGTATTTGCATTGGTGGCGGAGAAGCCGTCGCAGTTCTTATAGAAAGGGTTTAAACACTATGAATAAAGTTGTTCAAAATGCTAAAGAAGCCATTCAAGGTGTTGAAAGTGGAATGACCTTTCTCCTTGGAGGTTTTGGTTTATGTGGGATTCCTGAAAATTCTATCTCTGCTTTAAGAGATTCAGGTATTAAAGACCTTACATGTGTATCTAATAATGCTGGAGTTGATGACTTTGGTTTAGGCCTTCTTCTTCAAACAAAACAAATTAAAAAAATGATTTCTAGTTATGTTGGGGAAAATAAAACTTTTGAACAACAGTTCTTATCAGGAGAACTAGAGGTAGACCTTGTTCCTCAAGGAACTCTTGCTGAAAGAATAAGAGCTGGTGGAGCTGGGATTCCTGCTTTTTTTACTCCAGCAGGTGTCGGCACAAAAGTAGCTGAAGGAAAAGAAATAAGAAGCTTTGATGGTAAAGAATACCTTATGGAAAAAGCCCTTAAAGGAGATTTTGCTTTTGTTAAAGCCGCTAAGGGTGACGCATACGGCAACCTCCAATTTTCAAAAACTGCTGCTAACTTTAACCCAATGATGGCCACAGCAGGTAAAATCACTGTTGCTGAAGTAGATGAGCTTGTTCCAGTCGGAAGCCTTGATCCTGACCAGGTTCATATACCAGGAATTTATGTGCAAAGAATTTTTCAAGGCGTAAACTATGAAAAACGTATTGAGCAACTCACCGTGAGGAGTAATTAAAAGATGTGGTCTAGAGAAGAAATGGCTATGCAAGCTGCACTTGAAATTGAAGATGGCTATACTGTTAATCTTGGAATAGGAATTCCTACACTTGTTTCAAATTATATTCCTTCTGAAAAGTCCGTTCTTCTTCAATCTGAAAATGGGTTACTTGGAATGGGACCTTTTCCAGAAGAAAAAGACGTAAACCCTGATCTTATCAATGCCGGAAAACAAACTGTAACAGCTGTTCCTGGAGCTTCTTTCTTCTCCTCAGCTGATTCATTTGCAATGATTAGAGGACAGCACGTAGACCTTACAATTTTAGGTGCTATGGAGGTAGATCAAAATGGAGATATCGCTAACTGGATGATTCCAGGAAAAATGGTTAAAGGTATGGGTGGAGCAATGGATTTAGTAGCTTCAGCTAAAAAAGTTATTGTACTTATGCAGCACACTAATAAAAAAGGTGAATCAAAACTTCTTAAAAAATGCAGTCTTCCACTTACTGGAAAAAACTGTGTGACAAAAGTTATTACAAATCTTGGAAAACTAGAAGTAAAAGAGGGAAGCTTTATAGTTCATGAAATGGCAGAAGGTGTTACAAAAGAAATGATAAGCCAGGCTACTGAAGGTGAGATTAAATTCTCATAGCTTTAATTTGGAGTAAAAAATGAGAATTTTTTTTATATTAATAAGTTTCCTTTTAATAACAGCTTGTAAAACCATATCACCAAATAACAACAAATATCCTTTAGATATTACTAATAAAAAAGAGTCCTCAAATTTTCCTCTTAAGGCTAAAGACTTTAAGAGAGGAAAAATGATTCTTTATAGCCCTCAAGACATCTCTATTGGTTATAATTCATACTCACAGACCAACCAAATATCTGTTACCCTTTATAATTACCCATCACCATTAGAACATGAAGATCTTTTTAAAAAAGAAATTTCAATTATTAAAAAGCATAACAAGAGTCTTAAAGATATTTCTAAGAGTCAAAAAATGTATAGGAAAAATGGATCTAAGCTTCTTGGAAAATTCGCTGATTTTTCAGGAGAAGGTATTCATAAAGGAGTTCATCAAAAAATATATACCTCAGTACTCTTATTAAAAAAAGAAAATAAATATATTAAAGTTAGAGCAACTTCGCCTTTATCTAGAAAAAATCAAACTAAAAATAAAGTAAATGAACTTTTATCAATTATTAATTGGAATTCATAATACATATTAACTATCTAATTGATTCAGTTTGCTCTTCTAAATTTATTCTTGGAGTGGATTGAAATACTCCTCCCCTGTTATGAGTTAAAAGAGAATAATGATTGCGCAGTTTAGATCGACATGAATATCCGCAGTAACAACCCACTAAACAGCCCGACTGGCTTGTTTGGCTAAGAAAAACTCTTCGATCAACCATCGATCTTTCTAGTGCTGTTCTTGCCGTGTTTAACAAAATTCCAAATTTCCCTCTACTTCTTTGTAAAAGACCTGCTTGACTTGTGTTTACGTTAAACTGCTCTCTTTGAGTTTTATTTAAACCGATTGAAACACCTATAAGTTCACTAAGTTTTCTTTGATCACTAGGAGCTAGTTTTCTGATAAGCATCTGTATTTCTCTATCATTAATAATACCTGATAGACTTAATGTCTCATAGAATTGAAACTTTAGGGTAATTACTGCTAAAACAAATTCATACTCAGCTAGTTCATTTGTTCTATTAACAATATTATCAGATCCTCTTCTCCCTTCAACTTTATATGCTGTTGAAATATGGCTTAAGGAAATAAAAAAGATTAATAAAATAAGTAACTTCATTACTTATCATTATCGGAATAGTTCATTGTTTTTTATAAGCGTCTTAAAATGAGATTTTTAAAAGACTAGAGTGTCTAAAAGCTCACTACCAAATTGTTTGATCTTTTCTTCATCTAAACCATAGATTTCTTCTAAATCTTTTTTTGTGGCAGGCTTTTTTTCTATAAGCTCTCTTAGAGTTTTATCAGAAAAAACCATAAAAGCTGGTATGTCTTTTTCTTTTGCGTACTCTCTTCTCCAGTCACGAATAACTTTAGTTTTCCACATAAGATCAGAGTCTAGCTCATCAACAAACTTTTCTTGAGCTTGAGCAGCACTTCTTACCACTCTTTTTCTAGTAATTTTTTGTTGTATGACTTTTGTCTTAGGCACTCTTCTTGGTGATTCTGGATCACAAGTGTCACAGTGACCACACCTTTCAATTCTATTTTGATCTTTAAAATAGGTTAAAATATCAGCATGTCTACATTCAGAGCCTTCAGCATAATTGATCATAGAATCAAGTGCTGCCCATCTATTTTTCTTAATCTTTTCATGGGCTTTTGAGCCTTTTATAAAGAAAGAATGTA
Source organism: uncultured Bdellovibrionales bacterium (assembly GCA_938002015.1). Taxonomy (GTDB): domain Bacteria; phylum Bdellovibrionota; class Bdellovibrionia; order Bdellovibrionales; family UBA1609; genus JALZUR01. The sequence goes on along the minus strand of CALLAU010000044.1, from coordinate 91,626 downwards.
AGTTTTTATCCTTCTTTGAAAACGCCAAAAGACATGTCGAATCCTTGCCATCCCTTCCAGCTCTTCCTATCTCTTGATAATAAGATTCAATGGTTCCTGGCATTTGTGTGTGAGCAACCATCCTAATATCAGGGTGATCAACCCCCATACCAAAAGCGTTGGTTGCTGCTAAAACCCTCACTTCACCTTCTCTAAACTTTTGCTCAATTTCTCCACGCTTTTCTGTAGAAAGTCCTGCATGATAAAAATCAACAGACTCACCGTTTCTATTTAAAATCGCAGCCCAGTCTTCAGTTTTTCTTCTTGTCCCGCAGTATATAATACATCTTCCTGTTGGAAACTGCTTAAGACCTTGAAGAACATAATTGATCTTATCTGTTTCAGTCTCACAAAACTCAACCTGATAGTAAAGATTTGGCCTATAAAAACCATAAACATGCTCATCGGGCTCTTTTAAACCTAAATGCCTAATAACATCATTTTTAACTAAAGGGGTTGCTGTTGCCGTTAAACAAATAATAGGGATTTCAGGTCTGTTTTTTCTTAAAGTCGTTAAAAGAGAATATTCTGGTCTAAAATCATGACCCCACTGAGAAACACAATGGGCCTCATCTATAGCAAAAAGACTGATCCTTTGTCTCTTAACCCATTCAGGAAACTTTTCACTCTGAATTCTTTCAGGAGAGGTGTAGAGTACATAACTTTTATATCTATTTACATCTGTAAATACTTTTTTGATCTCTCTATCACTTATACCAGAATGAGCACAGCCTGCTGGAATTCCAAGCTTTCTTAAAGCTGCCACCTGGTCGTTCATAAGGGCAATGAGAGGAGAGACTACTAAAGTGATCCCTGGTTTCATTAAAGCTGGGAGCTGGTAGCAAAGAGATTTACCGCCACCTGTAGGCATAATACCTAAAACATCATTGCCATCTAACACTGATTCAATGATTTCTCTTTGACCAAGGCGAAACGAATCTAACTTAAATTTATCTTTTAGAACTTTATCCAGCTTTTCGATCCCATCAATCTAGTACGATCTTAAATATTTCTCAAGACCCTACAGACTATCTTTTCTTAAAAAACTTTATTATTTTAAAAGCCTACTCAAACTATAACAAAGGGGTTCTTTTAATGGGAGATGATTACAGACTCGTTTACTCCTCTGATGGAAGTCATAAGAATATCTGTAAAAATTGTGAAAAAGCACCCTGCGCTTGCAAAAAGTCTAGCTCAATAAGGCCTGAAGACCTTGAACTTAAAATCAGACTTGAAAAGAAAGGAAGAGGCGGCAAAGCCGTCAGTGTTATCTTTAATTTCCCACATAACCCTGATTACTTTAAGAAACTATCAAAAAAAATTAAAAGCCACTGCGGAACAGGCGGATCATTTAAAAATGACACTATCGAAATACAGGGGGATCAAAGAGATAAGATTAAATCCTTTTTAGAAAAAGAAGGGTTTAAGGTTAAACTTGCTGGAGGCTGATAGGCCCTAATAAATTGATAAAAATTACTTAACTAGATTAGTCTTAAAAGACTAGTGGTGATCACGATGAATTGTCTAATATGAAATATGGCATCAAACTTGCTACCCCTATAACGTTAAGACAATCAATATACAAAAAAGAAGATCAGCAGAAGGTAGAAATGCAGCTAAGATTTAGACAGATTAGATATTTATTCGTAGTATGGCTTATACTCTCTAACCACGCTTATTCTAACACAGACTTAATCTATACAAACGGCATTCAACCAAATTTAATCGATACAAACTTAACTCGAGTTATTTTAAATGGAAATGAAGTCTCTAAGGGCGTAGCTGTAGCCAGAAGCACTGTAAAAATTAAAATTAGTCGCGCTGAAAAAGACTCTTTTTGCTCTGGAACTATTATAAGCTCTCAACTTATTTTAACAGCAGGTCATTGCTTAGATGGAGATATTAATGATTTAAGCGTTTTATTTGGTCTAAACGATCAGACTGGGTATATAAGAAGATCAGCTCTAGATTATCGACACTATTATACGCAAATAATACCACCACCACCTATTAACATTTGGAAAGATGGTTATCTTTCGTATGATGAACAACAACAAAGGCTATTTAGAAGAAGAGTCGAATTACAAACTACCATTAATCAAAAGCCAGAATATATAAATTTAATCTCCGAGCTTGGACTCATAAAGATAGAAGACCTTCCTGCTGGCTATAGCCCTATAAAGTTTCATAACAGTGAACAACCAATTATTTTCAGCAATCATTTTGTATATGCTGCTGGCTACGGACTTGATAATCGCTATGAAGAAAGCAAACTAAACACCCGCCTTAGATTCTCTGAACAAAAAATCACTAGCTTTGTTCCAGGAAGAGGAGGAAGTGTTGCTGGATGGGAGGTTTACCCGGCTGAAGAGTCTCAAAACATTTGCCTTGGAGACTCTGGTGGCCCTTTATTCATTTTAAATAGTTTAACCGGAGACTGGGAGCTTTTTGGTATAACTATTCTTACGACTAACTTTTGCGCTAATAGTGCTTTTGTTCTTTATCCTGGGTATTTTGAATTTGTAGAGATGATAGAGTCTTGGGCTGAAGAAATGAATTCAACTTTTAAGATCTAAAATAGTTTCTCATAAGATAAAAAGTGACAAAAACCGTCACTTCTCGCTCATAAATGTAGTCTAAAAGCTATTATAAAACAGAACAGGCCATCTCATTCTGGCATCCCTCTTGCTCTAGTTTAGGTCAGAGAGGAAGAATTATGAAAAATTTAATCATACTAGTCACATTTGGTTTAATAACATCTTTGCTTACAGGCTGTGGAAGTGATGGCGGAAAAACAACTACTAAAGATGATGATGTGTTTCCAACATACTCAAGTGAAGAAGATTGCAGCAGCTCTTATTTAAACCCTGTTATAACTAATGAGTCTGGTTATCAGGTTAAATTAGGTATTCCTGGAAACACAGACTGTCCTTATAGAAAAGCTGTAACTGAAAGTCTTTTTGTGGAAGCAGAAATAATTAAAACAAGAGATAGAAATGGTTTTTTTGAAGGTCTTTTTAATACAGGAAGTGCAGGTAGATACTGCGATTATACAGGATGTTGGAGCTTTAAAGCACAGTGCCCTCCTCATTTTTCAAAAGTGACAGGAAACTCTCAAGCTTTAATCTATGCAAACTTTGATATTTATTACGGAAACCAACGCCCCAACCGTAATTACGCAAACCAACAAAGAAGAACAGCTTATGATGATTTAGATCCTAATAAAACATGGTGTCAGCCTATTTATGGCAGTTTTTGGTATGATGAGCATGTTGATCGAGTAAGTTTTGATAACTACTACGATGAAGATGATTACTACTACTAAGAACTAATTATTAGTTGTTATAAACCTTAATTCAATTGATTAAGTAAAGAAAAGAGAGCGCTAGCTCTCTTTTTTAGTTTCACTAATATATCTATTAATATTTTCTTCTAGCACTGGAAGTGGGATAGCACCTTCACCTAAAAGAACTCTATGAAACTCTCTAATATCATATTTTTCACCTAATTCTTTTTCAGCTTTCTTTCTAAGTTCTTGCATCTTTAACTCACCCATCTTGTAAGCTAGAGCTTGTCCAGGCCAGTTTATATACCTATCAACTTCAGTAATAATATTTTTCTCTGAAAGACCTGAATTAGATTTCATAAAATCGATAGCCTTATCTCTTGACCAACCAAAGGCATGAATCCCTGTATCCACAACCAGTCTCATAGCTCTCCACTGCTCGTATGTGAGTCTTCCAAAATCATCATAAGGATCCTTATACATTCCAACAAGCTTTCCTAAAGACTCTGCATAAAGCCCCCAGCCCTCAATAAAAGCTGTTGGTCCTAAAGACTTTCTAAACTCAGGAAGGCCTTTAAGCTCTTGTGAAAGAGCAATTTGTAAATGATGTCCAGGAACTGCTTCATGAAGTGAAAGGGCAACTAAGTTATAAAGAGGTCTACTATTTAAACTTGATAAGTTAAGTTGATACGTCCCAGCCTTTCCAATTTTAATATCCCCTCCGTAATAATAAGCCGCAGGAGATTTATGGGCTATATAATCAGGAATAGGTTCTAAGCCATAAGGAAGCATAGGCATAACTTTAAAAAGCTCAGGAAGTTTTCCATCAATAGTTTTTAAAATAACTGCAGTCTTTGACATGAGTTCTTCAGGAGTTTTTGCATAAAACTTTGGGTTTGTTCTAAGCTCATTAAAAAAGTCCTTAAGACTACCTTTAAACTCAACTTTCTTTTTTATTGTCTCCATCTCTAAAAGAATTCTCTTTACTTCAGATAAACCAATCTCATGTATTTCTTTTGCAGTTTTATCTAAGGTCGTCATTTCTTTAATTCTGTACTTATAAAAAGCCTCTCCATTTGGAAGATCTGAGGCTGCTATACTTTCTCTAAGTTTAGGGTAATAGTCTTTAACCCAAAAGCTATGTAAACCCTTATATGCTGGCTGAATCTTTTCAGATATAGTTTTCTTAGCTTGAAGCCTTAAAGACTCTTGTTGAGTCTTAGAAAGACTATCTGGCATTTTTATAAACGGCTTATAGTAAGGGCTCTCTTTAGCCTCACCTTTAGATAGATCAAGCATAGAGGATTCATAATCTTTAAATGTAACTTTTGGCGGAGTAAATCCTTTCTTTACTCCTTTTAAAGACATCTCCATAGCCTGCTTAAAAACTGTTGGTACTTTTCTTAAGCGCTCTAGATAGTCTTTATAGTTTTGTAGTGTTTTTAAAGGCACCCTTTTATGAAGCTGTGGTAAAGATGTATGTGGACCACCTGTAGGTTCAAATTGAATGTAATGCGTGTTAAACTCATCACCTTCAACATCCATTGAGATACTGTGTTTTAAAAGAGAAAGGTTTGTGTTCTCACTTTTACAAGACTTACTTGTTAAAAGCTTCTCAACTTTTTTCAAAAACTCTTTTTTCTCAGATTTAACCTTTTTTATATTCTCTTCAGTATTATCAAAAAAAGTATTATGTCTTTCACCCCATCCTTTAAGAGAGGCCCACGTTGGATATGTTTCCATCATCCATGACCAATAGTCATTATAAAGATCTTCAGCAGCACATTTTTTAGCGCCAGAATTTGGCGAGCAGCTAAGAAGTGTTAAAATAACAAGTATTAAGAAGTAGAAGTTTATAGCTCTCATAGATTTCCTCTTTTTTTAGTAAAAGTAACTTTATGCCTAAACAAGCCAAATAGTAACTAAAAGAAGCTTACAAACCCAATCTAAAATATTATGTTACACTTTCTAAACATTCTAAATTCTTTAAAAGAGTTTTTGGATCAGAAGAGCTAAATTATAGTGCTTCAGACTTGACCTCAGCATACGCACACATGGAAGTAGTAAGTGGCGATGAAAAATATATTGAGCTTCGTTTTAAGGGTGAGAGTTTTGAGTCATACCCACATGAGGCTATGTATTATGATGAGGGACCAATATTAAGAGTATCACTTGAAACGGGTCGTATTCACGCAATCTCAGACCAGCCCAGAAACGATGAAGATAGCCGGGGCCTCACTTCTAATATATTAATGGAGACTATACGAGAGCAGATAATTCCAAATATTGGATGGGGTTTTAGAAATGCTTTAAGTAAACCAACTGGAAGTTGGGATAATTTAAACTAAGTACAAAACACTTGTTTGAAATCTAACTTTAATTAGATTCAATGAGCTTTCCTAAAAAAGCCTTTTACATTTTGGTCACAAAGACAAATCCTTTGTGATCAAAATCAGAGAAACGTAACACAGTTTAGCATATGCTAATATCTTATAAAAAATTAACCTTACAAAATAGTTTAAAAAATAAATACTACATCTCTTCAGGGCTAGTAATATTTAAAACTTTTAGGCCTTCTTCTAATACTTTTAAAGTGGCTGATACTAAGGCAAGCCTTGATTCCATAAGTGCTTTATCTTCAATAGATAGTATGGGGCATTTGTTATAAAAAGATGAAAATGCTCTTGAAACCTCTAATAAAAAAGATGCTAGATAATTTGGTTTAAAAGTTTTATATGAGTTACTTAATATATTTGGGTAATCCATCATAAGGTTCATAAGGTCAATTTCTGCCTTCTCTGATAGTGTAACTGCAAAATCAAAGGAGTCTTTCTTTAACTTCTCTTTTGCTTTTCTTAAGAGACTCTTACACCTTACAGCGCTATATTGCACATAAGGTCCACTATCTCCTTCAAAATCAGTAACCTTTTCCCAGTCAAACTCAACATCTTTAACCCTATCGTTTAAAAGATCGTTAAAAACTACTGCACCTACTCCAACAATTTCAGCAACATCATCTTTATTTTTTAAGTCAGGGTTTTTAGAATTAATTCTTTCTAAAACCATTTCAGTTGCTTTATCTAAAACATCATCAAGTCTAATAACTTGACCTTTTCTTGAAGACATCTTCCCGACATTTTTAAATCTATACATTCCAAAAGCCACATGATGACAGTCTTTAGCCCAAGGATAGTCCATTTTCTCTAAAACTGAGAAGAGCTGAGAAAAATGGAGTTTTTGCTCACTTCCAACTACATAAAGATTTACGTCACACTCCAGATCTTGCATTCGATAAAGTGCACTTGCTATATCTCTAGTTGCATAAAGAGAAGCCCCATCACTCTTTTTTATAAGACAAGGTGGTCTTTTCTCATCAAGGTGGACTACCCAAGCTCCTTCACTTTCTTCTAAAAGTTCTTTTTTTTCTAAAAGATCTACAACATGATCAAGTTTTCTTGGATCTGCATAAAAGCTCTCTCCTTTAACTAAATCATGTTTTACACCAAGCCTGTCCCAAGTTTTTTGATACTGAGCCATCGAAATATCAATAAATTCTTTCCAGATTTTATGAAGTTCCTCATCGCCTTCTTCAAGTCTCTTAAAAGCAGCGGCCCCTTCTTTTTCATATTCAGGATGTTCTTCTACTTCTTTATGAAATCTTACATAAAGAGAGTAAAGTGAGTTAAAAGAATCGTTTTTAAAATCATACTCAGAGCCCCATTTTTTATAAGCCCAAGCAAGCTTACCAAATTGAACTCCCCAGTCTCCAAGATGATTAAGACCAATAACTTCAAAACCTTGAGTTTGGGCTAAATTTCTAATCGCCTGCCCAATAATAGTTGCTCTTAAATGACCCACATGCATTGGTTTAGCCACATTAGGACTTGAGTAATCTATTATGAGTTTTCTACCTTTTCCAGAATCATTATAGCCAAGCTTTTCTTCATTTATAAACTCTTTAAAGTTTTCTAAAATATAACCATTTGTCCAAGTGATATTAATAAAACCACCAACAGCTTGAACCTCTTTAACCCCATCTATTTTCTTATTTATAATCTGTTCAGCTACTTCTTTAGCTAAAACCGGCGGGGCTTTTTTTAAAGTTTTAGAAAACCTAAAGACAGGAAGAGAAGTGTGCCCGTGATCCTTATTTTTAGGTTTCTCAAAAAGATTTGAAATTTCTGTTTTTTCTAGTGGAAGCAGGTCTGTAAGATGACCTGAAAAATCTAAGAGTTTTTCTTTTAACATTTTATTTTATTCATCTCTATGTTTGCAAGTCTTATTAACTTCTATTTTTTACTTTCAAGAACACGTGTCGTTTTCTTATCTTCTAAAACTGGTTCTTTAATGCTCTCTGCTTTTTCTATACCATAAATATAAGTTTTATCTGCTTTTAAATTACCGATTTCAGCACTCACCACATATTTAACGTCTTGAGCTATATCAAATCTTGATACATCTACAAAGGCTTCTCCAAACGTATTTGTTTCAACATACATACTGTCTTTTAAAGCATCACCTTTTATCATAACAGGTTTCTTTTTAGCATTTAAAACTCTTATTTTTATTTTTTCTCCAGCTTTTGCATCAGATCGAACTAAAATACTTTTTGGATTAGAGTAAAGCTGCTTAATCATAACATAACTTGCTTTAGGTCTATTTGGTTTAATAAAAACTTTTTTAATACTTGAAAACGTATTTATAAGTGAACTTGAACTGTATAAGTTAGGGCTTATTAAGTTTGCTGCAGGCTTATAATAACCTTGAAGAACACCACCACCAAATACTGCTAAGACTAGAAAAGACCAAAAAACTCTGCTGCTAAATAAATTTTGCTTTTTATTTAAGATCTCAGCTGGCACCTGATTTTCTATATTTGTTGGCTCTACAGAAAGTCTTTCAGGAATCACACTTGAAACAACAAGGTCTTGCGATGTTGTGATAGCTTCATCAATAAATTTACCCTTTGGTAAAGCCATTTCAAGTTCAACTTCAGGAATAGCACTAGCAACATCATTTTCTTCGGCTCTATAAAGCTCTTCTGATTTAAGATCCATTTCAAGCTGAGGAAGTGGTTCAAGCTCAAGCTCTTGTTGCTGCTGCTCTTCTTCTGTTGTTTTAGCAATATCTAAAGTCTTTTTCTCAAATTCAATTTTAGGTTTTCTACTTAAGCCAAGCTCAACTGTTTCAAATAAAAGCTTCCAGTCACTCATTCCTGGCTTCCAGCAATAATCCTTTAACTGAACCTCATCTTTAGCAATTAAAGCTCTAACTTCAGCTTCATCAAAAGGTCCTTTTTGTAAAAATTGACCTTTTTGTTCTGAGTTTTCGACAAGAAGGATCCACTGTTTACCTATAGGCTTAGAGGCTGAGTTCTCGGTTTTTTTTTTAGCACTCATCCAAATTTCTTGTTTCTCTAGAGGAAGCCAATCCGTATCTCCTTCTTTATAAGTAAGAGTACCACCAATGATTTCACCATCTTCAATCTTTTTCTGCATTTGCAAATCAGTGAAAGGGCCACGAGCTTTGTTTTGAATAGAGATATACCATTTGTTCATTTAAACTCTCCTCTTTAAGAGACTCTAGTCTACACACTAAACTTAAAAGAAAGTACTTTCTTTATCTAGTGGTTTTTTAGCATTTCTCTTTTTTACTACTCTAATACTTTAGAGTGAATTTTTTAATCACCTGATTCTAACCGAGCTACTAGAAAATTGTAAAATGAATCAAACTTATTTGTCGGATAAAGAGGCATTGAAAAGTAGTTCTTTAGTGTATCTACTGAAATCTGCCCAAGCACATAGTGGTTAAAGAGGCTTTCTCCTAATAAGGACCCTTTTAGACGCGCTGCATTTATATTCTCAGTCCAAGTCTCAAAGCCTTTTAAAGATTTACCTCCTGAAAGCTCTCCCACTCTGCTCTTAATAAGCTTTTGCACAAAGTCTTGGGCTTCTTCCTGACTCATTCTTGAGTTTAAAAAGGCTGTCATATTTTTAATAGATCTTGGGCTTCTCTTAGGGTTTATAAGCTTACTCATGAAATACCCTACAGCTTCAAGCCAGGTCCATGCGATAAGGTTATCTGTTTTAGGCAGTTCTTTTAAACCCATTAAATCAGCATGAACAAATCTTCCTGCAACACTCGCTGCATGGTTAAAAGAAGGAACAACTAAAACCCCTTCTTCTTTTTCAGGCCAATAAAATGAAGATTCCGATTCAACCATGGGAAGCACAAAGTCTCCCCACTTTATTTCAAAGTCATCATCCATAAGCTCATCAACAAAGGAAACTCCAAACATTTTATGCTTATTATCAATAAGAAGGTCTTTTTTTATTAAGCCTATATAATCAAAAACAACTTGGTTAAAATCATCTCCACTTAAAAACTGATCTTCTTCATACTGCTCTTCTAAATAAAAAAGATGGTCCTGCCACTGAATCCATGGAGGAGAGTTTAAAAAACAAAAATGACTCTCTCTTTTTAAAACCTCAACATCATTTTCTAATCCCCTATCTGAAAGAGCAAAATAAAGCTCTTCAGAGTTTAAGTGAACAGAAACTACATTTTTATTAAAACCTTGAGGCAAATGCCCTGGGGCTAAGTGATACTGACCGATGAGAACAAAAACTTTTTCATCAACTTTAGTACTTTTCTTAATATTCTCAAAAATCTCATCATCTCTTTCTTTTAAAGATGGAGCATCAGAGTTGACGCAAATAAACCTTACATTTTGTTGAGAAAGTTTTTGAATAAGAGCTTTATATGATTCAAAGTTAAAACCCCATTGATACTCCCAATCAACTTTATCTAAAAAGAGCTCATCCGTAATACTGCCTGATACCCACGCATTAAAATAATCTTGTTGATGCTCCATAAAGCATTCAAGTGCTACAACAACTTGCTCTTCTTTATGGTTAGCTAAATATTCTGATATCCACTTTGCATGAAATTTTTGAGCACCTGGTGAGCTATGAAAGTCTCCACATAATACAAATTGAGCACTTTCTATATTTCTTCTAAAAATTTCTTCTGTTGAACGCTCCCAGGTAAGTGAATAAAAATCAGATAAAGATTTTTCATATAAGCTTAGCTCCACATCAGGCTCACCCGACAAAAGTCTGACCTGCTCTTTTATTCTCTTTAAAAAAAGTCTTCTTGATTCTAACCACTTCTTAGTCACTCTTGTTATTATAGTTTTTTTTCCTAAATTTACCAATCTTTTTAAGAAGATAGATTGATCAGGACCTAAAGAAACCATAAACTCTATAGACTATGAATAAAAAAACATATGCACTAGTTGCCATTATTATTTTAGCTTTTTGTATCCACGCCTTCTTAACAAAAGAATTCTTCGATATTCACTACGGAATAGGAAGCTCTTCAAAACTTTGTAACGTGAATCAGACTTTTAACTGTGAGGCTGTTACTGCCAGTAAATACTCACAGTTTATGGGAATACCTCTTTCTATTTTTGGCCTTTGTCTCCACCTTGTTCTTTTTATACTTTTAATGGGAGCTTTAACTAAAGAAGAAGAAAGTGAAGAGCGAGCAACCTGGTCTTGCTCTTTAATTGCTTTAAGCGGTTTTAGTGTCTTAGCCTCTTTAGTTATGGGAGTTATATCACTTACAAAACTAAGTGTTTATTGCCCTCTTTGTTTAAGTTTATATGTGCTCTCTATTATTATTTTCGCTCTTACGTATTGTCTTTTTAAAAGCTCAAAGTCGGGGCTCAGTCTTAAGGCTCTTAAAAAGAACTCCACTGTTTTGATACTTATTCTAGCTATACCAGTTATGAGTCTTCTTATGAATAAAATCATATCTAAGAAATACAGTCCAAAAAACTTTCAGAAAAAAATCGACTCATATATTAGTAAGTGGGAGAAGTCTCCTGCATACAGCTTTGATGTAGAGCCTGTTTTTAAAATGAATGAAGGTGGTAAAATAAAGCTTGCTGAATTTGCAGACTACCTTTGCCCGCATTGTAAAGACGCCTCTAGAAGCCTTAAGGCCTTTATTAGCGGCCACCCTGATGTAGAGTTTAGCTTCTACCCCTTCCCTCTTGATGGTGCCTGTAACCCTCCTATTTTTGAAGCCTCTAAAGGCAGAAAAGGCAATGGAGCTAGGTGTGATCTTGCAAAAGGTGTTTACTGTGGAGTTAAGCAAAACAAAGGCATAGAGCTTCATAACGCCATTTTTAAGCGCCAAAGAGAATACACAATTATATCAGTCAATAGGGATAAACTTATTGAAGAAATGAAAAAAGACCTTGGAGAAGGTCTAGATTCTGAAAAGTGGTCTAGCTGCCTAGAATCTCCAGAAACTCATGCATATATCGAGTCAAATGCTAAAATGGGAGGCGACGTTAAAGTTATGGGCACTCCAAGTATTTATTTAAATGGAAAACCACTTAGAAATGGGCAAATTCTTCCTATATTACAGCAGGCGTATCAAAAAGCAGCTCAATAGTTAATTGACAACTTAGCTTAAGCCTTGCCAGACTTATGGATGGAGGGCTTTAAAAAGTGAACGAAAAAAACATCTTCCCACCAGGAACTGACGAAGCACTTGAAAGAGTGAACAGCATGGCTTCAGACTCGAGTGTTTCAGGACTCTTAAGTCACAATAGAGATTTAGGCGCGCGACTAAACGTAGCTCTCTCAAAAAATATTGAGCTTGAAAACATCATCAAGAAATTTAAAAAATCTTATGGCAGTTATGAAGCTCAGTTTCAAAAAGCCAGAGAACAGATCTCACTTCAAAGAGAGAAGTTTAAATTTGTTGAAAATGAAAACAATGGTTTAAAACAAAAACTTCAAAAAAGTCAGGCCTTTTTAAGTGATCAAGCAAAAGTCATCGCTAGAGAGAAAGAAAAATTTAAATCAGAATTTCAAGAAAGCTCGATGGTTAAAGAAGAGTATAAAAAACTTAAAAAACTTGTTAATAACGAATACCTTCCTGAAAGAGACTTTCTACGCCAGGCACTTACAGAAAAAAATTCGATCATTGAAACCATTAATCTTGAGAAGCAAAGCCTTGTTGATGAACTAGATCAAATTAAAAAAACTACTACTGATAAAATCAACCAGGCGTTAAATGATGTTGAAGACATTAAAGCTGGCTTTAGAGCTGAAAGAGAAACTATTGTTGCTAACTTCTCACATAAAAGAGAAGTTCTAGTTCAGGAAATTGACTCACTTAAAAGTGAGAATATAGTTTTAGAAGATAGAAATAAACAGCTTAGAAAAGAGCAGATTGAAAAAACTGAGCTCTTAAATAGAATCGAAGAAATTAAGACTGAAAAAGAAAAGAATCTTTATGAGTTTAAAGAAGAAAAAGACAACCTTCTTATTCAAGTTGATCGTTTAAAATCTGAACTTGATAGAGCAAAGATTGAGAATCACGACATCAAAAAGCAATGGTCTAAAGCTCAAGCTGAACACAGAAAATTTAAACATGATCACTCAAACCAAGCTGAACAGATCATGAGTCTGCAAAGTATGTGGAATGAGAAAACTCAACAAATCAATTCAATTAAAATGTCTAGCGCAAAGAGTGAAGTAAAAATTGAAGAGCTTATAAATAAGCTTTCAAAAGCTTCTAATATGACTAAAGAGATGAAGAGCAGACTTCAGTTCTTCTTTGGACAACTTGACGCGATTAAAGCTAAACAAGATAGTGAATCTAAAGAGAGCACAGAAGCTTTAGAGAAGGTCTTTAAAAAAGCTATTGAGCCATTAACGAATTTTGACTACAACCTAGATCAGTAACTAAAAGAATAAAAAAAGGAAATGTTTGCACACTTCCTTTTTTAAGACTTCTGTATTTTTTAATAACTATTTTTAAGCTAATTTATTAATATTTTGCTTTAAGATACTTTCAGAAACTTCCTCAACTTTTGAGTTACTTTCTTCAAATTCTAAATGCCCAAGACTAAAGAACCTTTTTGCCATATCTAAACTATTAAAAAGAACAAGAGTATGTCCTTGATAGGGCTCAAGCAAAACTTGGTATTCACTTTTAGCTTCTGCCACTCCTAGACCAAACGGATTTTTTTCAGAGAGCTCAGCTAGAACAGAAACAAAATCTTTAATTCCTGTTGAACCAACAAAAGAAAGATCTCTTAAAAAGAAAATAACTTTGTTTTGAGTAAAATGGCGGTCAGATTTTTTTCGAAAATTACTCACTGATTCAAAATCAAGGTGCCCAGATAAATCCACTATCATAATGTCCCCGTACCAACTTAATTTTGCTTCCATATAAAACTCCTCTTTTTTAAGCATAGCGTAAACACACACAGATCAGCAATTCATCAAAGGACCAGTATTACTGCTTTTCTAAAAGAAATTGATCGTAATACTAAAGACAGGTAGTCTATATAAGCACTTATTAGAGGTAGTGAATGAACTTAAATTTTAGACACATTAAACCTCTATTCTTTTCAGCTATTTTATCACTTAATCTAAGCTTTCTCGGCTCATTAGCTCACGCACAGGAGACGAAAGACCAGGACAATGAACTCATTTTTTACGGGGCTGATATCATTTCAGCTGATGTTGTTACTCAAGAAGCTATTCTAAAAGGTAATGTAAAAATTCTTTTTGACAATTACGAGCTTTCGGCAAAAGAGGCCAGAGTTTCAAGAAAAACTCTTAGCTTTACCGCCAAGGATAATGTTGTCATCACAGGAAACGATACTGTTATTGAGGCAGATAAAGTTGAAATTAACTATAAAACAAGAGTTGGAGAGATCGTAAACGCTAGAATCACCTCAGGGCAACTTCTCTTACAAGCTGAAAAAGTTTTAAAACTTAGTAACGAAGTGTTTGAAGCAAAAAACGGTAGCTTTACTACCTGTAGCACTTGTCCTCCAGGTTGGAGAATTAAGGCTAAAAGTATAAAAACAAACATTAATAAGTATATTGATTTAAAAGGCTCCTGGCTTCAAATACTCAATACAAGTATTCTACCAATCCCAAGAATCGTTATGCCGCTAAATACAAGAAGAAAAAGCGGCCTCCTCTTTCCAAAGTTTTCAACTATATCAAAACGCCTTGGCGCAGAAATATCGGTCCCCTACTTTTGGGCTATAACACCTCACAGTGATCTTACATTCTCTCCAAGATTATATATCAACCTCGATGAACCCATCAGCGCAAAAACTCACTTTGAGTACCGGCACTTACTCAGTTCGGAGAGTAGACTTAACCTCAAGCTTGGTTACATGTATGATTCAACTTATGTTAATGTCAGCCAAGAAGTTGATCCTTTGTTTAGATATCGTTTTTCCTATAATAATTTCTTCAAACTACCAGGCAATATAACTCAAAAAACAAACTTAACGCTTATTAGAGATCGATACTACCTCGACGATTTTCAACAAGACGTGTCTGGCTTAAACGAAAGTTCACTTTTAAATAGTTTTGCTCTAAATAAAAACTATGATCACGCCTTTATATCAGCGGAAACTCTTTATAATATTAATTTGATTAAAGAAAACCCACAGGCAGCAAATGATGATGCAATTCATAAAGCTCCAGAACTAAGGCATGCTCTTATTGAAAGGCCTATACTTGGAAATTTTCTCTTCTTTAAAAATGATCTAACATATACAAACTTCACTAGAAACTCTTCATCTTTTGACACTGTTAACACTAGTCCTACAAACTCCGTTAACGATGACTTAGATCCTGGAGACCAAGAGAGCAAAGCTGTTGATCCTAATAATGGTCAATTTGACGCGACTAAAGATCTTTTAAGAACAGGGCACAGGCTTAGGTTAGAGTCTGAACTATCAGCACCTTTTAACTTAGGAAGGCTTTTTGACGTTCTTCCTTCTATATCCTATAGGGATTCATTTTATAGGTTTAATGTCAGTGAAGGTGATTCCATTAATATCTCAAATGCTAACCCCTATAACGATTTTGCTAATGCAAAATACCTAGAAGGAAGGGTATCTCTTAGAACTGAGCTTACAAAAGTTTATAGTGGCAAGTATAAGCATAGAATTGAGCCTGAGTTAAGCTTTAGAAAAGGAACTCCTGTAGATCAAACAGATAATATTTTCTTTAGATCACAAGAAGATCTACCCTACCATAGAAGAAACAAGCCTATCTCAGATTTTGATTTTTTTGACTTTCAACATGGTGTTCAATTCGACTACCATGACCGTTTTTTTAGAGCTGAACTTGCTGAGTTAAATATTACAAATGTACTCATAACGAAGAAGTATCAAGATAATGTCCCTTTTTACAATCAACCCCTTTTCTTTAATATAAGGCAAGGCTATGATTTTAAAAATGCTAGAGAAGCAACTGGCGCAAACCGTGACCCTTGGAGTAACCTAGAGGCATCTTTAAATTTTAAATTTAAACGCGTTCACGCTCTTGCTACCGCATCTCACTACCATGAGGCGGGGGTTGCTGATTTTTCAGCAAGGACAAGGTTTATATATATGCCTGGTAGATATCTCCAGCTTAGATATGACAATACTAACATCATTGATAACGCTCAGAACAAAGCTGAGGGAAGAGTAAGAACTGCAGGTCTTGCCTTTGGCTGGGAGCTTCCAACTCTACAAATTCAAGGAAATGCAAACTATTCACTTACCGACAGTCAACTTCAGGACTGGAGCTTTAGCTTAAACTATACACCAATTGGAAGATGTTGGGACATAAGGTTAGGTTTAGTAAAGCCTAACTCTGCTAGAAGAGATGATGAAAATGATAGACCACAAATAAGCCTTGCAGCTAGTTTTAACTTAGGTCCTGATAACAACTATAAGAAAACCCTCTCAGGTTTAAATAGCTCTATACTTTCAGAGAAAGAGAGATAGTTAAGCATTACAACATTCTCACAACAATACGTCTCATATGTTGTATCAATCAGAGACGAAGCTTCATTATTTTTGTATTTATGTAGATATATAATATAAGATTAAATCATTGTTGTACGTTTCGGAGGACATAATGAGAATAAACTTTAAAAGGCCACTAATAATACTTTTTTGTATTCTTGCACCACTTGCTGCTGGATCTAGTGATTTTACACCAGAAACAAAAACAACGGTTCAAAAGTAAGTCCTTTAAAAATAAAAAAAGCTCCTAAACCTAAGGTAAAGAAGCTCTTTAATTTACAGGTTGCTAAGTAAATAAACCTGCATATTTTTCTTATTCATATAAACAATTCTTTTTAAGCAGTTCTATAAATCAAATGATACCCAAACTGAGTTTTAACTGGCGCTGAAACACTGCCAACTTCTAGTTCAAATGTAGCATCTTCAAAAGGCTTAACCATTTGCCCTTTTCCAAAAGATCCAAGATCCCCACCACTCTTACCTGATGGGCATTTAGAAAAAGACTGCGCTAGCTCTTCAAATGTTTTCTCCTTAGCTTCAAGTTTTTTTACTAAATCTTGAGCTTCATGCTCATGGTCTACTAATATGTGTTTTGCTTGTACTTGCATTTTTTTATCTCCTTTTTAATTTAGTTATTTTCATTTAATAAATTTTTAATATGTTTTATCACCCACTCAGGATCATCATAAGTAAGATCATGGCCTGCACTTTGGTGATGATCTATTGGCCAATTTAGAAGCTGAGCTATTTTCTCAGAACTCTTATAGCTAACTAGTCTGTCAGCTTTACTCGTAAGAACAATAGACTTAACTTCTTTAACACTACTTCTATCAGTTTCTTTAAGTCTAAACCTTGACCCTGCTAAAAGCTGTTTTAAAACACTTCTTCTTAAAAAAGGAAAATCTTTTCTATGAGCAATCCACTCTCTAACCTCTTTCTCTAGATTTTTTGGATTATTTATCGTTGCAATATAAGCTGTTTTTTCAAAAAACTTTCCAGAAAACAAAATCCCAAACAAAAATGAAGGCAGCTTCTTTAAATTAAATCTTCTCCAAAACGGAGTCTTACTCTTTTGAGAAGCGTTTAATAAAACACAGTGCGTCCATTTTTCTTTATTTTTTAACACATCATCTAAAGCAACCATCCCGCCTAAAGAAAGTCCAATAATAAGTCTTTTGTTATAGGAATCAAAATTCTTGATTTCACTTTTATTTAAAACACTTTTAGATATCTTAGAAATAGATAACGGAGAGTTTTCTTTTACTCTTGAGCCAAACCCTGGCAGATCAAGGCTTAATACCTTAGAGCCTAAGACAGCTTCTTCTAGATTCTTATCAAAACCCGCCCAGTGAAAACTATCTCTTGAAAGCCCACGAAGCAAAACTATAAGTGTTTCTTTATCATTTTTATCTAAATTTAAATCACTCATAACTTTTTAACTCTTTTTAATACTTACTTTTTAAAATCTATTGAAACTTAAAGAGCTTCAAGAACACCCTTAAAGCTTCTTCTATGTTCAGAAGTTACTCCTAGTTTTAGTATCGCCTCTTTATGAATTTTTGTAGGATAACCCTTATGACCAGACAGTCCATAGCCTGGAAACTCTTTATCTAAATCAACCACAAGTTCATCTCTAAAAACCTTTGCAACAATTGAAGCTGCAGCAATGGCCTTATCTTTTAAGTCCCCTTTTATGATTGTGACTTGTTTTAACCTTGGGTCTAGACCAGGTATTTTTTGATTACCATCAACTCTAATTTCAATGTCTTCATAATCTTTTTCATCAAAACCTAAATCCTCAAAAGCCCTCTTCATAGAAAGCAGGGAGGCTTGTAGGATATTAATTTGATCAATCTCTTTTGGAGTGCTCTCACCAATAGAGACTTTATGCTTTCCTGAGGTCAGGAGTTTTGAGGAGATCTCTTTTCTTTTCTTAGGGCTTAATTTTTTAGAATCTGTAAGGCCTTCAGGTGCACAGGCCTCATTTAAAACTACAGCAGAAGAGACAACTGGTCCAAAAAGACAGCCTCTACCTACTTCATCTATTCCAACTATTATAGAAGGCAATTGAATAAGGGTGTTTATTTCTTAGTTTTTTTAGTAACAACTAATTCAGACTCAATTCTAGCAGCTCTTCCTCTTAAGTTTCTTAAGTAGAAAAGTTTAGAACGCCTTACTTTACCAACAGCCACAAGTTCAACTTTAGCAATTGCTGGGCTGCCAAAAGGCCATGTTCTTTCAACACCAACCTGGCCAGACATTTTTCTTACAGTAAAAGATCTACCTGATCCAGAACCCTGAACCTTGATCACGTTACCTTTAAAGATCTGGATTCTCTCCTTCTCTCCTTCTTTTACCTTAACGTGAACAGCAACAGTGTCACCAGATTTAAAGCTAGGAAGCTCGGCTTCTTTATTGAACATTTTGGATACTTTTTCAGCGAAATTCATGTCTACCTCAATTTAAAGAGAGGAAATTAACACTAGCTTAAGTGCTAGGTCAAGATTGATCCTCAATATATGAATACTTTAAAGAGACTAATACTTAGTCTTGAGTAACAAGTCTATAAAAATATTGCTTAAACCCTTTTAAAATGGCCTAGAGTAAATTGATAGCCTCTGAAACAGGAATAAATTATGAGTTTTTTGAACTTATTCCAAACTCTGGTCAAATCTAGAAATGAGCTCAACTTATCTATCTAATTCTTCGTTTATACTAAGAATTTCTTTTGTAGCTTTCTCTTTCCAAAGTCTTGTCTTCTCTTGTGAGCTCCTGCCTCTATACTCTTTAATTTTCTTATGGTCTCCAGATAAAAGTACCTCAGGAACCTCTTCATCAGACCAAACTCTAGGCTTTGTGTAACTTGGGGCTTCAAGCCCTGAACCCTTAGAAAATGAGTCCCAAACTTGAGAATCCGGGTTTCCAAGAACTCCAGGAAGTAATCTAAATAAAGTCTCAATCATACAAAGTGCTGCTGTTTCTCCGCCATTTAAGATATAAGGACCCATTGATATACGCTCTTTAAAGTGTTTTTGAAGGACTCTCTCATCAACTCCTCCATATCTTCCACATAATATAACAAGGCTTTGTGAGGCCCCTGAGAGCTCAAGGCTAAGCTTCTCTGCTCTACCTTGAGTCCAAAGGTCTCCAGATGGACACATGTATATTTTCCTAGTATTTTCAATATCTTCATCCATTTTATTCACTAATGACTTTAAAGCTTTTTCAACGGGTTCAGCCTTAATAAGCATACCATCTCCCCCACCATAGGGAGTGTCATCAATCACTTTATGAACACCTTCTCCATGATCTCTTAAGTTTTCAAAAAAGACCTTTGCTTTATTATTCTTTAAAGCCTTGCCTGTTAAACCTATATTTAGATTTGAAAAAGCTTCTGGAAAAAGAGTGATAATCCCAATTTTTATCATTAGGTTTTCTCGCTTTCTTTTTTCTCTTTTTTTAAAGTCTTGCCACTTGTCTCACTTCCAAAATCTTTTTTAAAAAGATCTTCAGGGCAATCAAGCACTACTAGACTAGACTCAAATACAATCTCTTTTATAAAAGCCTCAACCCATGGAATTTCAAAAACCCCTTCTTGAGTTTTCACAGCAATGATTTCATGAGCCTGAGTAGATAAAAACCCAGAGATCACACCCATTTCTTTTTCTTTAAGAAAAACTCTAAAGCCCTCGATTTGATTTAAGAAATACTCATCTTTATCATTAAAGCTTTCAAAGAATGATTTCTCTAAAGAGACCCTCTTGCCTTTTAAAATTTCAGCTTCGTTTCTATTATTAACTTCTTCAAGAATTAAGATGTAGCCAACCTGATGAGCTCTTGCTTTTTTTAAGCTGTATTTCTTAGAGTTTATATAAAGCTCTTTAACATTTAAAAACCAAGCCTCTTTATCCTCGTCAAAAGGCTTAAAGAAAAGTTCGCCTTTAATGCCATGAGCCTTTGCAATATAACCGATTTCAACTAGTTCCAAAAATTAAGCCTTCTCTCTCTTTTACTTCTAATACCAGTAAACAAAAAAAAATACCGGTCTAAACTAACCGGTATTTATAATCCATTATTAATAAATTTTATTTTAAAAAAAGTAAAAATCTACTCTACAATTTCTAACACACTTCTTTTTTGAAGCTTCGTGCTAGCTGCAGTCAGGATTGTTCTCATCGATCTAGCAGTTCTACCTTGCTTACCAATAACCTTTCCTAAGTCTTCTTGCGCTACTTTAAGTTCCACCACAGTAGTTTGCTCTCCGGCAACTTCTTTTACTTCAACTGCATCTGGATTATCCACTAAAGATTTAGCCATAAATTCAACTAATTCCTTTAGACTTGTTTGCTGGTCCATCACTTTCTCCTTATTAGGTAAGCAAATCTTGTTTACCTATATGTATCGATGATCTGCAGCTTAGGCTTGAGCTTTTTTAATTAGCCCTTTAACCGTATCAGAGGGTTGAGCACCTTTGCTTATCCACTCATTGATACGATCTAGCTTAAGATCGATTTTCTTATCATTTCCGCTAGCTAACGGGTTATAAAGCCCAACAATTTCAATAAATTTACCGTCTCTAGGTCTTCTAGAGTCAGCAACCATTACTCTGTATTTCGGGTGGTGAGTTGAACCTTGTCGAGATAATCGTATTACAACCATTTTTCTTTTTTCTCCTTTAAAGAAAATATTTAGTTAGCTAAACAAGCCAACATTGTTACTAAACAATACATACTGTTGCAAGTTATTAGTTTGCCTATAAAAACTAAGGAAAGTTTACAAAAAACAGCAAGTTAGTTTAAGAGTTTATGAACTTTTAAACCTGTTCAGTCAAGTTTTAGAATGGAAAACCTTTGCCACCCATTCCAGGCATGCCTCCCATGCCTTTACCGCCCATTTTCATCATTTGAGTCATCATTTTTTGACTCTGCTCAAATTGCTTGATGAATTTATTAACATCTTGAACTCTCATACCACAGCCCTTAGCAATTCTTACACGCCTTGAACCATTAAGGATGCGATGGTTCATTCTCTCTCTTTTTGTCATTGAGTTAATAATTGCTTCTATCTTCTTCATTTCATCTTCTGGTGGAGCCATATTCTTCATTTGCTTCATCATCTGACCAGCGCCTGGAAGCATCCCCATAATTGAGCTTAAACCACCCATTTTTTTCATGGTTTGCATCTGCTTTAAAAAGTCTTCCACTGTAAACTGGCCCTTAGCCATTTTCTTAGCTGAAGCTTCAGCTTCTTTTTGATCTACAACTTCTTGAGCTTTTTCAACTAAAGAAACAACATCACCTCTATCTAAGATTCTTGAAGCTAGTCTATCAGGGTGAAAAACTTCTAAAGCTGAAAGCTTCTCCCCTGTTCCTATAAGCTTAATAGGAACTCCTGTAGTTTCTCTAATACTTAAAGCAGCACCACCTCTAGCATCACCATCAAACTTAGTAAGAACAAGACCTGTTAAACCTAAAGTGTCATTAAAACCATTTGCCACACTAACTGATTGTTGCCCAAGCATTGCATCAGACACTAATAAAACTTCTGAAGGCTTAGAGATTTCTTTTAAATCTTTAAGCTCTTTCATAAGACTATCATCAATTTGAAGTCTTCCGGCAGTATCTAAAACAAGAACATCTATCCCCTCTTTTTCTGCCCATACCCTTGCAGCTTTATAGTTCTCACTTGGACTAAGAGATAAATCAGACTCATAAAATAGAGTATCTGTTTGTTTAGCTAAGATTTTTAACTGCTCAACTGCAGCAGGTCTTTGAAGATCTAGAGGGATTAAACCTACTGTTTTCTTAAACTTTTTCTTTATAAAAATGGAAAGCTTACCAGCTGTGGTTGTTTTACCTACCCCTTGAAGTCCTACTAACATAATTTGAGATGGGCTCTTTTTTAAATCAATAAAGAAAGTCTCTTCTCCTAAGATTTTAACAAGCTCATCATAAATAATCTTAGTAAACTGTTGATCTGGAGTAACAGACTTTAAAACCTTCTCTCCTAAAGCCTCTTCTTTAACTCTTTCAATAAAAGATTTTACAACTTTAAAATTAACATCAGCC
Source organism: uncultured Bdellovibrionales bacterium (assembly GCA_938002015.1). Lineage (GTDB taxonomy): Bacteria > Bdellovibrionota > Bdellovibrionia > Bdellovibrionales > UBA1609 > JALZUR01. The sequence goes on along the minus strand of CALLAU010000044.1, from coordinate 69,380 downwards.
TCTAAAAGAGCCATCCTAATTTCTTTTAAAACGGCTTCGATATTAGCTTCTGAAATTTTAGTTGTTCTTAAAGACGATATTGAATCTAACAACTTTCCAGACAAATTTTCAAACATAATAAAATTCTCCTACCATCTTTTAAATTCAGACCTTGAAAGAGTCACTAAAACAAGAACATGGAAAATAACAAGACTTAACACAGTAACTACAGCAGCTGATAAAGGGGGAACATCAGAAACACCTAAAATAGAGTGTCTCACACCATTTATAAGATAAAAAACAGGATTAAAAAGAGAGATTTTTTGCCAAAAAGGGCTTAAATTATTTAATGAGAAGAAAACCCCTCCAAGAAAAGCAAGTGGTTGTAGTACAAAAGCTGATACCGCACTCATTTGATCAAAGGTCTTAGCTAAAAAAGCTACAAACATTCCAAGTTTTGCATAAGCTAAAGCTCCACCTAATAAAAAGAAGGCTAAACTAAAAGGTGATTTAATTTCCATAAACTCGCCATACTGTGAGTAATAAAAAATTTGCCCAACTGTAAGAGCCACACTAGCAACAACTAAGCCTCTTGTTATTCCACCTAAACACATAGCCCAAATAATTTGTTGCTTGCTTAGAGGAACAACTTTTAAGTCTTCTAAATCACCACTAAACTTACCACTAATAATAGAAGAAGATGTGTTTGCAAAAGAATTATTAAGACAAGACATCATGATAAGGCCTGAAATAAGAAAAGCTAGATATGGTACCTCTAAGCCTACATCAATACTTCCACCTAAGCTCACCCCAAAAATAATAAGGTAAAGGCTTGAATTAATCCCTGGTGTTACAACTGTTTGAACAAGTACTTTACAATATCTTCTAATTTCTTTCCAAAGAAGCATTAAAAAAGGGTTAAAATAAATATTTTGAGTTTTCATTTTTTTCTAACAATCTCTTTCTACACTATTATTTGTACTGTTATTTGCATTATTTTCATTTAAAATTCTTAAGAAAGCCTCTTCTAAGGAGCCTTCTTTTAAGTGAATGTCTTTAACTGTAGACCAATCAAGGTCAAGATCTTTTACAACTTCACCAATTTCAAGGTTTGAAGGAAACTCTAACTCAATTGATTCCTCACATTGAGAGACAAGGTATTTAGAGTTAAACTCTTTATTCTTTCCGCTTAACTGCATCTCAAGTTTTCTTAAGGTCAAATCTTGAATAAGATCAGAAGTTCTTCCTACTTTTCTAAGAGAGCCGTTATGAATAACTCCAATTCTATCACACAACTCTTCAGCCTCTTCTAAATAATGAGTCGTAAGAAGAACTGTTGTTCCACTTTTCTTAAGCTCTACTACAAAATCCCATAAAGAGTTTCTAAGCTCTATATCAACTCCTGCAGTAGGCTCATCAAGTAAAAGTATTTTTGGATCATGAACAAGGGCTTTTGCAATCATAAGCCTTCTCTTCATCCCTCCACTTAGTTGTTTTACTTTTTTATTTCTATGAACATCTAAAGAAAGTCGATTAAGTAAGTAATCTATCTTTTCTTGATTTCTTAAAATTCCAAAAAATCCGGAATAAAATTTTAAAATCTCTTCTACAGTGAAGTATCCATGATTAACAACTTCTTGAGGAACATAACCTATCTTTGATTTCGTTTCTTTTGGCTTATCAAGAATAGAATCACCAAAAACCTTTACTTTACCCGAGGTCATATTCTCTAAAGTAACCACACACGAAATAAGTGTTGTCTTCCCGGCACCGTTTGGACCAAGTAGACCAAAGATCTCTCCTTCTTCTAGAGCAAAGCTCACATCATCTACCGCCTTAAAGGCTCCATAGTTTTTTGAAAGATTTAATATTTCTAAAGGCTTGTGCATTTTTCCCTTTTTTACCCGTTTTTCGTTGTTTTCTACATTGTTTATTGAACTAGCATTACGAATTTGCTAGGAAAAGCAGTCTATGGCAAGCGAAGAGAAAAGACAAAAGAAATATTATGTTACAACATTCTATCACTTCTTTAACTGGAATACAGATAGAACTATTGAAGATATTGCTGATAGTTTAGAAGCATGGTGCAGGATTAGAACAATCAGAGGCTTAATCATCACCTCAACTGAGGGTTTTAACGGCACAGTAGCTTCAGCCAGTAAAGAAACAATAAATGAATTTAAAGATCACTTACATAAAATCTCAAAAACTACAGAGCAGATATCTTTTAAAGATAGCTTTTGTGATGCTTCAAATCCTTTTAGAAGAACTAAAGTAAAGGTAAGAGAAGAGATCGTTACAATTGGTAACACGCAAATTAACCCGTCAAAAAACCTTCCTAAAAACGTTAAACACTTAAGCCCTAAGATGTGGCATGACTTTATAAAAAATAACCCTGATTCGCAAATAGTTGATGTAAGAAATGACTATGAGATTGAACTTGGTACTTTTAAAGGTGCTAAGAACTGGAAGATGGATGAGTTTACTGAATTTCCTAAACTCACGAAAGATTCAACCTTTAAAAAAGATGAACCTGTTCTTATGTTTTGCACAGGTGGAATAAGATGTGAAAAGGCTTCTATAGAGATGCACTCTCAAGGTTTTAAAGAAGTTTATCAACTTGATGGAGGAATTCTAAATTACTTAGCAGAGTATCCTGATGGCTATTTTAATGGAGAGTGTTTTGTCTTTGATCATAGAGTAGCCGTTGATAAAGATTTAAAACCTTCAAAAAACTACAGTCTTTGTATTCACTGTGGTCAGCCCTCAACTAAAGAAAGTTTTGATTGTATACAGTGCGGTGATGAGTCTTATGGAGTTTGTCATAAGTGCTGGGATCAGGATACCAGGTACCACACTTGTTCAAAAAACTGCGCTCATCACTTTAGCTTAGGACATATTACAAAAAATAAACACAGTGACTCTAAAAGGATTAAATACGGATGAAGCAATCAATCACTATCTTAAAAAATGTGTTACATCTTACTTTTGCTCCAACTCTAACGCTTTTACTCATTTTTTTTGTTGGCTCCCTCACTCAAGCTAAGTATGAAAGTAAAGTAAACACTAAAAATGGAGTTGCTTTAAACGGGACAGACCTTGTTGAATACTTTAAAAAAGAAAACAACAAGGCTATAAAAGGTTTAAAAGAAAACTCTACTACTTATAATAAAGTAACCTATTATTTTGCTTCTAAAGAAAACCTTAATGCTTTTAAAAAAGATCCCAGTAAATACCTGCCTGCTTACGGTGGTTATTGTGCATGGGCTATTGAAGAATCATCTGAATATGTTCCCGTAGATTATGACTCTTATTTAATTGAAGAGGATGAAGAAGGAAAAAAAAGGCTTCTTTTATTTTATAATAAGTTCTTTATTAACACTAAAACGAAATGGATAAAAAAGTCTAAAAAACAAGATAAAGGAAGCAAAGCCTTAATTAGTAAAGCTGACAGCAACTGGCTTAAAATGACAGCAAATTAAAGATTATTTAAACCTTCAATCACACTTGACTCTCAAATTAAAGAGCCTATAACAACTATCTCAGGCGCGGGATGGAGCAGCCTGGTAGCTCGTCGGGCTCATAACCCGAAGGTCGGGGGTTCAAATCCCTCTCCCGCAACCATATTTTATTTAACAATATCGAATAGTTACAAGAAGTCAGATTTTTTAATTTGGCTTTTTTGTATTTTATTTACGAAATCTCATCACTTTCTCGTCACCTTAAAACAAAATTACCCGAAGATATACGTTATGAGCCGAACAAGTGTGCAGTTTTCACCGCTCTAGGCACAAAGCCCGAAGGTAGCGATATTATTTCTGAGCATTTAAAAAGTAAAGAGGACTATTTTTTAAAGAACACTTATAATACTTCAGTGATAAAATTAACTGAAAAAAGAAGGCAAAATATGAGAACAGTAGAAACCGTTGAACCGGAAAACTTTGAACAGGAAAATCATTTTTATCCAAAAGCATTAAACTCTCAGTTACATGCAATGGTCAGTCATTTTTTAAATTTAGACCACGACAGACTAATTAAAAGGTATATACATTTAAACCCTCAAGTTGATGCGACTGCTTTAAAAGATATTTTATCCTATCAAAGTAAACACTTTCATTGGGGTGGCGCAGATTTGTTTTATGTCACTACTGAAATGGGCAATCGTAAGATGGTTGTTTTAGAAACAAACTCTTGCCCTTCAGGGCAAAAATCTATGCCTGCAAGAACAGATGCTGATGAGCATAGAGGTTATAAGTATTTAATTGAAAATTCTTTTTTACCTGCCATGAAAAAGAAAAGACTTCCTAAGGGAGCTTTGGCAGTTATCTATGACAAAAATTATATGGAGACTTCAGGTTATGCAGCTACACTTGCTGACCTTACAGGGGAAAATGTTTTCCTGGTTCCTCATTTCAACAATGAAGATCAAAAAATTACTTTTGAAAACGGAATTATGTTTGTTGAGGATGAAAAAGGTAAAAAGCACCAGATAAGGGCGGCATTTAGATATGTGACTCAAAAGCCCTGGAACCGTATTCCTGTAAATTCTAAAACATTTATATATAATTCAACTCTAGTCTGCTTATCAGGTGGGAGAAATAAACTTTTAGCAAATAAAGCTTACGAACTTTATAATTCAGAAATTGCAGGATCCGGTTTAAAAATCAATATGCCTGAGACGATTAAAGATGTTTCAAAATTAGAGGTGCCTTTGTGGATTCAGAAATTTGGTGGAAAAGCTGTCGTGAAAGACCCTTACTCAAATGCTGGACAGGGAGTTTATACAATAACATCAGAGCGTGAATTAAACGCTTTTATGGAGGGTGAGTACCAGTATGACCAATTTATTGTTCAAAGTTTAATTGGTCACTACGAGTGGAGTTCAACAAGCCAGGATGGCAAGTTTTATCATGTAGGTACAGTTCCAAATAAAAAGGGACATATATTTATTTCAGATTTAAGAGTTATGGTTTACTCCTCTCCAAAAGGATTTTATCCGTGCGCCATTTATGCAAGAAGAGCGAGAACTCCACTTGAGGCTTCTGTTCCAGAAAGTTCATGGGAAGTTTTAGGTACTAACTTGTCTGTTAAAGTTGGCGAGAATAAGTGGGATTCAGACACATCTAGGCTCATGCTTATGGATAGAAAAGACTTTAACTCTTTAGGGGTTGGAACAGATGATTTGATTGAAGCTTATATTCAGACAATTCTTACGGTAATCGCTATTGATAAAATGGCTCAAAATTTATTGAATAAAAAAGGACAATTTAGGACAAAGTTGTTTAAGTCATTAGATAATGATGATTCATTGATAAGTGAGATTTTAGTAGGAGCAGATCAAAATGTTTAAAAGCACAGTTATTAAAACTAAGGAAGAATTGAGCCTTTCTAAACTTAAAGGCGGCATAGTTCATCGTATGCACATGCATCTCACAGATAACTCTCTAGGAGTTCCCTGGAGAGTGCCTATAATTGTTATTAAAGGAACTAGCCCTGGGCCGGTTGTAGGTCTAACTGCAGCTCTTCATGGTAATGAACTTAATGGGATTTCTAATATCTTTAAATTGATTGAGGAGATTGATCCTTTGAAATTTAGCGGCACATTAGTACTTTTACCCATAAGTAATGTTCCAGGATACTTGATGAATCAAAGAGAGTTTTCTGATGGTATTGATCTTAACAGAATCATGCCGGGAAAAGATAAGGGTGCCACGAGTGATTTGTATGCTTACCACTTTACTAAAAAAATTATTGGAAAGCTTAACTACTTATTAGATCTACATACTGCAAGCCACGGCAGAGTAAACAGTTTGTACATTAGAGCCGATCTAGATATTGAAGAAACGAGAACTCTTGCGTACCTTCAAAACCCTCAAATTATTGTAAAAAAACATGATGAAGATGGCACTTTGAGATCATGGGCTAACGAAAATGGTGTTCATGCAATTACTATTGAAATTGGGAATGCTAACACTTTTCAAAACTCTTTAATAAATGAAACTCATGATGGCATTTTAAATACTCTTAGATATTTAGAAATGATTGAAGGCGAGGTCCAAGATATGATTACAGACGCTACTGTATGTGATCACTCATATTGGATATACTCAAATAAAGGTGGAATTGTTGATGTTTTCCCTAAGCTTGCTGATTCTGTAAAAAAAGGACAAGTGATTGCTCGTGTATATGATGTTTTTGGACAAGTTAAAGAAGAAGTTATAGCTGATAGGTCTGGAGTTGTAATTGGCAAAAACGTACGCCCAAATTGTGAAGCTGGGACTCGAATTTTACATCTTGGAGTAAGCATTATTGAGCCAGAAACCGAAGACATTCCTGGTCACGATGATTTTGAAGAGTCTTAAATCAAAACTTTCGTAACAAAATATTTTTGAAATTAACATTTTTTAAGCACACTACATCTAAAAAGGAGCATGATGATAACAGGTGACTATTTTAAATTTGATTCAGATAAAGTCTTATCTGGGAAATACAAAGTCTTATCACTTCTTGGACAAGGGTGGGAAGCAGAAGTTTATCTAGTTGAAGAGAAGGACACCTACATCCAAAGAGCTGTTAAAGTTTTTTATCCAGAAAGAAACCCAGAAAATAAAACACTAACGGCTTACGCTCGAAAACTCCATAAACTAAAAGACTGCTCTCTGCTGATCAAATACCTATCTCAAGAAAATATTACCTTTAAAAAAGAAAAAATTTTTTATATGGTTTCAGAGTTTGTACAGGCACAAACTCTAGAGGCATTTATAAACAAACAACCCAAGAAGTTTGTTACACAATTTGAAGCGCTACATATTCTGTATGAATTAGCAAAAGGATTAGAAGTCATTCATAGGCACAAAGAATATCATGGTGATATTCATTCAAACAATGTTTTAATTGGTAGAAAAGGTATTAATTTCGAGATAAAATTAATTGATTTTTATACACAGTCAGGAGGAAAAAAAGAGTTAATTCAAGGTGATATTATTGATTTGATTAATCTGTTTTATAAAATGCTTGGGGGGTCTAAACGGTATGCGAAGATTAGGCCTGAGCTGAGAAAAATCATACTTGGTCGCAAAAAATCTTTAATTTTAAAAAAATTTCCTAAAGTCTCTGATCTAAGAATCTACTTAGAGAATATGTCTTGGAGGAACTAACACTCTAGAACACTTCAAAAAATAATTTTATTAAAATCTCAATTTAAGAATTGAATCATTAATCATCCATCTCATATTCCATATTATCAATGACTTTATAACATGTACGTGCCATATGAAATTGCATCGTTGATATTTTGCTTTTATAAACCTCAATATCATCTTCTTTCATCATCCAGTGCCAATCATGTTGATTAAAGCTAATTAATTCAACCTCACCTGTTTCTGGATTTAATGTGTTATAATCAAAACAGTAATACCAAACTATTTGAAGCTCTTCATCTCCTAAAGAAAAGTAAATTATTTTATCCATAATCTCTTTATTTCTAGCAGGAAACTTAGTCCAATCAACACCCCAATCTTTTTCAAGCCCATCAGAAAGTCTACCTATTTCTTGCGGTGGCAGGAGCCTAAACTCAGACTGCTTTTCTTCACCTATTTTAAAAAGCCCATGATCGATTACAAATTTTTTATAACTTGGAGGAAACTCTAGGTTTAATCTTTTTTCTGCCTCTTCTAAATCTTCCTCTTTTATATTTTCAATAAAAACTGGTTTAAAGCCAGCGAAAAAATCAAACTCATCTCCTACTTCTTTGAGTACATGATCTACAAGGTCACACACTTTATTAAAAGCTGTTATAGGTTCTAAGTCTTCATAACCTTTTTTCATTTCAGCAGGTATTTTATAAGCATTTAGTTTTTTACCGTCTTTATCATAAAGATCATAAGAAACTGGAATAGTACCTTTATCTACAGCTCTCCAAACACTTGGGTCAGCATATGGAAACAGTTCCGTCGTTTCTTCAGTACTTCTTATGTATACTCTAGTTTCAAATTTACCATCATTACCCATTTGTCCCCACTGAGAAACTTCTCCATTAGGGTGAAACCTCTTATATCTATCTATACTCCCATCATTTTTAAAAAAAGTATGACAAACTAAATGTCCTTTAGGAGCAAGCCACCATTTCCATTCCCCAATATACCTTCCATCTTTACTTTTTTTACCAAGTACCCACTCACCTGTTTGCTGATCCCAAAAGGCTTTTTCAGGTACTGTTTCAGGTTTTTTAGGTTCTTTTTTTTTCATATATCTCTATCTCCAGTTATGAATAAATTTCTTTCCACTTTTGTCCATCAAATAAACTTATAACTCTATCGCCGATAAGCCATAGACCACTTGGACCTGTAAAAAGTTTTGATCCTTCCTTGTAATCAACTTCAGGCTTTGCAAATAACTTAAACTCATTATTTTTTGTAAGACTAAAAATGCCATCAAATGTTGAAAAATAAACTGCATCTTTAAAAGTACATATTGAGATTATATATTTTGTTGGCAGCTCTGTTTTAAGTTCTCTCCACTCATCTCCTCTACCTTCAATAATAGTCCCCGACTGTCCTGCAGCATAAACTTTATTATTAAAGACTGCCGAATCATGGAAAATATCACTTAGTGGTAATTTAATTTCTTTCCACTGCCCACTTACGTTAGTACAAACTGTATCACTCCAACCAAAACCATAAAGCTCATTTGGGTTAAAGCCTGTAAGAGTATCAAAACTCTTCCCGCCTTTATGCATATCTTTACTACTTACTTCTTCCCAGTTCTCACCAGTATCACGAAACAGAAAACGGTTTGTACCACCAGCATAAAGACTTCCAGATATAACCTTTAAAAACCTAAACTCTGTTGGAGACTCTTCTCCGCTCTCTATTATGTGTTGTTTCCTGTAATCATTCATACCACCTTCAGTAAATCTACCAAATGGAGATAAGAGGGCTATTCTATCCCCCGTAACGTTAGAGGATATTCCACCATTAGCTAACCAGCTTGTATGTGCTTTAGCTGACCAGTCACCTTCAGGAGATCTTACTAATATTAACGTTGGTGTGTTGTTAGCAATATTTTTACTGCTATCATATGCTGCAACTAAAAGTCTTTCATCTTTTAGTTCCATGGCTGACATAAAAGCTATATGAGTCATATCCATTTTAAAAATGATCCTTTTTTAAAAGATATATTATAGCAATTAATTATTAAGACTTATAAGCAGATAACTTTCATTTAATGACTTAAGGCCATATGAATTCAAAAATGAAATACCTCATTTTTTGTATGACAAAAAAAAGGAGTAATTTTTTTCATATAAAATCTTTAATACTTTACTTATGAACAATATCATTAATGAATTCTTCAATGAGTGCATTAAAAGCCTCAGGCTGTTCAAGCTGAAGTGCATGACCTGAATCTTTTATAACATGAATTTTATTCTTCCAAAGTGTTTGAAGGTAACCCTTTTCATGAAGTTCATGTAAGTAAGCTTGGTTAATAAACGCATCTCTTTCACCTACAGCTACACCTAAGGTTAAGTCATCACTTCCTATTCTTCTTAAAATTTCTAGTTCATTTGGAAGCTCGTGATCTTTTGGATCAAGCTCTAAAGCTAGAACAGCTAAAGATGTTCTAAATCTATCATCTGAACGATTAAAACCATCCTCTAATATAAAGTCTGGAACTTTAAAAAAAACTGACTCCTTAGGATCAAAGAAAGCTCTCATATACGCGTAACCACGGTTTGGATACATTTTATATTCTCGTGGAGTGTTTATTGGTAAAGCGTCGCTAAATTTAGAATCTATCCTAAATGCACCTGCTCTTGGAGCTAAATTAAATGATAAGCCTATACCTGGAAGAATTGGCATTTTAGTTAAACGATTTATATTATTCATTGCTATAAAAGGAATATTATCAAGAGGTGATTCTTTAATAGCGGGAGCTGTACCAAAAACAAAAACACCTTCAATATTAGAAAGCATATCAAGCCCATAAGTTTTAATTGCTGCATGACCACCAAGACTCCAGCCAATAATAATTTTAGCTTGAACTTCTGGGTCATGAGCCACCATTGAAATAGCCTCAGCAACACCTTCTTGGTATTCTGGAAAGCCTGCAGGGTTATTCCCGTCTTCAAGCATCGGCATCTCAATCTCAGTACTCACTTTAGAGGCTAAGCCATGTCCTGGAAGATCTAGAAAAAAAAGCTTATACTTCCTACCTAAATCAGAGAAAATTTGTCTATGAAAAGCTCTAGAAGATGAGGAATTACCATGAATAAGTAGCACTCCTGGGCCTTCTTGCCCCTGACTTTTATATATAGGCACTTTAATGTCAGGAAAGGATTCTAGTTGAACCCATTTATAAACACTAAGTTCTTGATTAAACTCTAAGCTGTCAGCACTTGAGTTTAAAGACACCATAAGAAAAATTAGGGTCATAGAGATTATTGTCGCATATGTATTCTGTCTATCTTTAATCATGTACTTTAATTAGCAATTTTTAAGCCAATTAAACTAAAAATAAAGCCATATCGACAAAAGATATATGTAGATTTATTTTACACTTACTTAAAATAATCAAAAGTGGCCTGAGAAATTTAACTCAGGCCAAGAGACAAACTTTAAACTTATTTATCAGCAAAAATATATGAAGCTCTCTTTTTTGTAAACATCTTTGGAAGATTATCAAAATCTAAATTAATACCGCTTCTCTCTGCTGGGTTCCTGATAAGAGTTTTAGCTTTTTGAACTTTAAACATCTTTAAGTCATTTCCCCCACATTTACTACTTCGACCACCATGAACTGTATGAGGAACAGTAATAATTGAATCAAGCTCACCTTGTACACAAGCTACAGACAGAATCTGACACTGACTGAAGTTACCTCGTTTAGTGCTATTTTTCACTGAAGATGGAACATCAGAATATGTCTTATGTACTGACCCTGCCAATCCTCCTGAAAGGTTATTAAACGCAACACTATAGTTTAAGACATGAAAGTGAGGTAGTGTATAAGCTCCAAGTTTACAAGAAGGGTACTTAACTTCACATGAAAGCTTCTTTGCTTTAGACTTACCACTTAATTTACCATCTTTACAAGTTCTAAAATGTGACTCACACGCATTCTTAACTTTATGTGATTCTGATCTTTTTACATAAGCACTAACTGTTTCATCATGAGCTATTGTTTTACCATCAAGCAAACATGATTTTGGTTTATTAATTTTGCAAGAAGCAAACTTCATCTGTGGTCTACTTAAAACCCCATCATCACAGTTTCTTCTTGCTCTATTGCCATCACTTTTACATGTTTTATCATGAGGAACAGACGACTTTAAATATCCATAAGCAAAGCCTCCGTGAGCTATCGTCTTTCCATTAAATTTACATGCTTTTGGCTTATCAACCTCGCAACTAGAAAAACTATATGAACCTGTTAATTCACCATCACCACACACTCGGTTTTGAGAAACACAGTCTTCACCCGCAGGAACACTAGAGGACTCATAAGCTACAACAAAACTTGAATCTGAAACTGTTTTCCCATCAAAAAGGCATGACTTCTTACCTGCAACATTACATGAAGAATAACTATAACTACCAGAAAGTTCACCATCACTACAGATTCTTTCTTCTTGACTGCACGAATCACCAGAAGAAACAGATGAATTTAAATACGCTGTAATAGACTCTGAGTCTGAGATAGTTAGGCCATCAAATAAACATGATTTTTTTGCATCAACATCAGTTGAACAACTTGAGAAGGAATAACTTCCAGATAATTCACCATTAGAACAAACCCTCTCTTCAACTTCACTACAACTCTCAGATGTACTATTGAGGTAGGCCTCAACTGATTCTCCATGAAAAACTGGAAGCCCATTGAAAGTACATGATGCTTGAGTTAAATCTATACTATTTGAGCATTCCTCATCGTCACACTGACTAAGGTCAACATTATTAGCGGTATTAAGGCTCTCACCACAGTTTTGAAAGAATAAAACCAAAGTTGTCATACTAATAATTGTAAAAACTGAGTTTATAATTGACTTTAATTCAGACTTTTCTAATTTCATTTTAAAACCTTTCCTTATACATTCGACGTATTATATTTCGGCAAAGCTTGGGCTTAAGTATAGCAATTGTGTTACTTCTCAAAAATGAAACATCTCAACTTGAGATTTGTATCGAAAGTGTTGCTTGAGTATGGAAGTATTCTTAATATATCTCTGTTATGATGAGCTCTAAGAATTTAGAATTTAATATTAAGTTAAATGATACCCCTATCGAAGGAGTTATTCTTCAAGTCTATTTTCATTCAATTAAATATAATAATTCATATGAAGTTTTAACAGAAAAATCTAATAAGGAAGGACTTATCAATCTTTCTTTTAAAGATATTATATTTCAATTTGATGAGTTAAAGAGGAAGTTTCCTATGGATTTTAACTACTCTTTTACTGATGCCGATAAAATTTTTGACGTTAAACTATTTAATATTAATTGGTATGAAAACTTGACTAGCAACGGCAAGAAGGTGAGAGGAGTTCCTTCTCTTAATCTACAAAATATAAGCTTAAAAGATTATATAAGCTATACTCTGACAAGTAAAAATAATGATTATAATGCACAAACTCAAACATTTTCCTTAGATGACAAATCCATAGATTTTAAAGTTACAAAAAAATAAAGAATTTATACTAAATTCACCACATTTTAGAAAAAGCTTTTGATGCAACATTTAAGTGATCAGACTTGCGCTTAACAAACAACAAGTCCCATTTAAAACTTTGCTCTGGATAGAGCTCAACAAGCTCTCCTTTTTTAATTTCTTTTTCTACCATAAAGCTTGGAAGTATTGAGACTCCCTTACCTCTTAATACAAGTTCTTTATGCAAGCTAATGTTATTAGATGAAAAGACAATCCTTGTATCTGGATAGTTTTTTCTCATAAGCTCAACTGTTGGAAAACTCTTGGTAGATGTATCATCTATCTCTCTTGAACCAATAAATGATTGAATAACTTTCTCATCTTCCCTTAATGATTTTTTTATAACTAAGCTAAATGGGAACGAAACTTTTTTAAAAACCTCTAAACCTTCTAAAAGCTTTGGAAGATAGAACAAACATCCTATATCAAGTCTTCCTTCTTGAAGCATTTTAAGCATATTACTTTGTGTAGAGTTATGAACATTAAAATTTAAATTTGGAAAATTCTCCATAAGCCTAGAGAAAATCTCAGGATATAAATATGTCACCACAGGCTCTGCGCCACCTATATTTAAAACACCACTTACTTCTTTTGGATCATTGGATATCTGGCTCATTCTATTAAGCTCATTAAAAACAACCTGGCAGTGTCTAAACATAAGTTGACCATAATCCGTTAGGCTTTTACTTCTCCCTTTTTTCCAGAAAAGGGGCCGCTCTAAGTTTTCTTCTAAATTCTTAAGCATTTTACTTACAACAGGTTGTTGAACATGAAGTCTTTGTGCTGCCTGAGCTACACCTCCTTCTAAAACAGTGAAATAAAAATACTTTAAGTGATTAAGTTCTAAATTATTCATTCCAGAAGTATACAAATATGGAATATATCATTGTCAATATATCTATTAAAATAATGTTTTCACTTGTGGCATCTTAATATCTAGTTAAATCAATAAATACTAAGGTGAATAATAATGAAAAAAATTTTAACTGCACTAATAACTCTGCTTAGCTCAAATACAGTCTTTGCTTCAGGATGTTTTAATGATTTTTTTAGACACATTGAAAGTAATGAGCTTATTAAAACTGCACAAGAAGATCAGTTCACTATTCTCTCTACTGGGGAGAGCTTTGCTCAAGTCAAATACCAAAATAGAGTACTTATCCTTATTAAGCAGACTGAGATTTTTAGTGAATCAAAACAAACTAGTAAACTTTTAGTTGAAGACATAATTTTTTCTGAAGGCAGTGATTGTGGTTACATCTACACTTGTAAAACAGGGAGGCTAACACTCATTCAAAAGTCTACAGAAAATAAAAACATAAGCTCCATATTCACTTGGCCGATTATTGTTGAAGGAAACTCAAGAACAAACTCTGACCTTTTTAAAGGCACCAGTATTAGAAGTTTGATTAAAGTTTTTGGTAATACAAGATTACCAAGTGGTACTGAAAGTGATGTTAATCAGTGCATTCACAGATAGATAGACCGCATACTTACTCACTTAGTTTTCATGTACATAGCTTTTCATCTACTTAAAATTAACTTTTCTAATAAAAAAAAACCTTAAACTACTGTATTAACTTAGTTTTTTAGAGCTTAAGAAATTTACAAAAAACAGCTCTTTATTTACGCATCAAATTTCATTAAATTTCACTTATGTGTGTGTGGCTTTTTTACTACTCTAGATTTGGGGATAACCAGGGGGAAATAAAAATGAAAAACATAATCACACTAGTAACAATATCTTTAATAACATTTGCTGCAAATGGAGCAGAGCCTTTACAAAATGATGGCATAAGTATCTTAAAAAAAAGAGCCAATGGAAGTATTTTACTTGGACGAGCTATGTTAAGTGAGTCTGATAGAACAGATACTCAAACTGATAATGACACTTTTTCTATGCCAAATTGCTATGGCCAAAACCAATTTATTTCTGGGATCAGACTTCAAGCACCTAGAGTTAAGCATAACAGATTTTTAAACCTAGATGCCTTAATTAGATCAGTAACTATCGTCTTTGGTAATGGAAATTCTAGGCAGTATACATTAAACCAGGTTTTAAGAGTTACTGAGAACTCTGGAGACGGTATAAACCTTCGTTTTGAAAATCGTCGCTGCGTTAGATCTATATCTGTTTTAGGTGAACAGTTTGAAGTTGGGCGTGATCGTAAATCTGCTCAAGTTAATGTAATTGGTTTAAGATAATTTTTTTAAACTTTATCAAATAATTAGTTTTTAAAGGCAGCTCTTAGAGCTGCCTTTTTTTTATTTAGCAACTAAGCTCTCTAAATATTCTAAAAGCTTAGACCTTTCTTCTTTACTTCCAATCGGTCCAAGAGGCATTCTATCTTCTTCTCTTACAAAATCACCAAGTCTATATTTAATATCTTCGATTAATTTACGACCAGTAATTTCAGAAGGTTCTTTAAGGTACTTAGCTAAATCTTCTTCATTTGAAAAAGGTATATATGGAATAAAAATATCACCTGATTCATGACATTTAATACACCTATTCATTAGTGGAGCTTTATTTTTAACCTTTTCATCTTTATCATTTAGTAGCTTAAAGAAAGTTTCTGATTTCATAAAATCATCAAATTGTTTAACAGATTTTTCTGCTAATTCTTCACAGTTAAGTTTTAAAAGTCCTTCTTCCCTAAAACTCTCTTTCATAGCATTTCTAATCATTTTTTGAACATTTGATGGAGATCCAAATCTTTGTCTAAAAGCAAGCTCTCCATTGGTTTTAAAATCTAGAGACCAATCAGACGTTGAGATTCCCAGTGGTTCAAAAACATGGTGCAGAAGCTCAGATATATTAACTCTAGAAAACTTTTTCTCATCTTCTAAAATATTATTTTCAGCTACTACGTAATTTTCGCGTTGATCAGATATTCTATCATTAAAAATATCTGGAGCTGGAACATATGCGCTACTAACATATTTATCGGGCTCAGGCTTAAACTCTTCATTGCCCCAGTTGTTTTTTAACCATTTATAAGCACTTTCACTCACCATAAGTTCTTTACACCTAACTCCTGCAGCAAGTGTTGAACTGATCTGCTTATAAATATTTTCTAAGTCCTGAGTAATAATTCTTGCTACTCTTTTTTGAGCTAAGGTGTTTTGAATCTCTGTAAAAATAACTGTCTGTCTAGGCTCAAACTCTTCTTTATTTAAGAGTTTATACCTTGAATGATTTTCATAAACATTTTCAAAAAAGTTATGAAGCTCTTCTTCCTCTAAGCTAGCATTTTTTAAAACTAAAGGATCTGCATCTCTAAGTCTTTTTAAATGCTTATGATAAGTACTCAACTTAATATTTCCACTTATACTTCCATAAGCACCAGGCCAAATATTATATGGCTCCCAGTTAGGCCTCATATCTATATTTTTCCTGTCAGGACTTTGATGACAGACCTGACATTTTTTTGGATTAGCTTTAGAAAACTCAGGTCTTCTAGATTTAGAGAAAGTAACTTCATGAAAATCAAAACTTCTTGTTTTCTCTCTAAATTGCATAACTTCAAGTTTATCAAAACCCCTTTGTTTACTGTTACCATTGAATGTAAAAACAAAATGTCCAGATTTATCAAAAAGTATAGCTCTAGGATTTTTAAAAGAAGAACCTTGAAGGCTTCTACTATGATACATTAAAATATAATTACTAAAAAATTCAGGGTAATATAACTTTATATTCTCTAAAGCTTCTTCAACGCTCGTGATCTCTTTTTCATTAATTAGACTTTGTAGTTTTTCGTATGAAAAGCTAGATTCTTTTGCGACATCGTACAATCCAGCCTTAGAGTGCACAGACCATAAAAGCGCACTAAAATATATAAAAGCATAAATATAACATTTATTGAAAATCCCCATTCCCCTTAAATCTCCCCTTAAGATGTGCAATAACATGAAAAAACAAATCTATCTCTTTATTTGTAACTCTGTACTTTATAGAAGTAATTTTTTTCAAAATAAGCTACTAAGTTAAGCATACCGAAAACCCTACTCTAATATTTAAAAACAAACCTCTCCTTGCTTAAAAAGGCTCTAAGTCCTTAGAATATAAGAGATGAAAAACATAGCTTTTTTAATCTGTATCCATATAGTCTTCTCTACTACAGCTTATTCAAGTAACACTTCTAAAGAAGAGCAAATTTCAAAACTCTACAATCAAGTAAAAAATAAGTTTCCAGGTGTTAAAGAAATAAAAATAAATACTTTTAAAAAACTAAAAGATAAGTACGTACTTATAGATGCAAGGTCTAAAAAAGAAAGAGATATCTCAACTCTGCCAAAGGCTTTAAGTATAACAGATTTTGAATCAAATTTAAAAAAGCACTCTAAACATAAAATTATTGTATATTGCACGATCGGCTACAGGAGTGCCCAGTATATTAAAAAATTAAAATCTATAGGAATAAGCGCTTACAATCTAGAAGGAAGTCTCCTAGGTTGGATCAACTCTGGTGGAGACTTAGTCGATAAAAAAAACAAGGTAACTTATAAAGTTCATGTTTATGGTAATAAATGGGACTTAGTTCCTAAAAAATATAAAGTTTTTAAGAACATTTCTTGGTTTTAAAAAGTCTTTATTTAATTACAAAGGCCTTAAAGAAATCTAAACTGTTAGTCTTAATGACTGTCAGGCTTTCTCATCATTTTTCTAACTTCATCAACGTGTTCAGTCTCTTCCATTACAAAAGTTCTCGCCATTTCTTCAAGAGCTATGTCACCTAAGTCAGCAGCCATTGCAGATAATTTTGTGTAAAGTAGCACTGCTTCTTCCTCAAATTTTAGAGTTTCTTCTAATAAATTTTGAACTGTGTGAAGATTACTCTCTTCTACTGAGTTTGCTATAAGTGGAGGGTGACCACCTAGGGATGTGATTTTTTCACCTATTAAAATAGAGTGCGCCATTGATTCACTGGCATTATCTCTAAACCATTTTTGAATAGGTATTCTGTTATACCCCATGATCATAAAAGAATAGTGCATGTATCTATTGATACCTGATGCCTCTATTTTATAAATCTCACCTAAAAGTGATAAAACTTCTTCATTTCTATAAGTCTTTTGATTAGTGCTCATATAGCCTCCAAGCTTTCTCAATTCTCAATTCGTTTTCATTTAAGAATTTATTAATTGTACTCAATTTCGTCAAGTTGGGTGCTAAGGAGACAATTCTTTTCAATAACAAACTACTGCTATTTTATACGGCATATTGCTAACAGAATTTATTCTGCCATTTTAATATACATAAATTATATGAAACTGATAGAGACATTCAGTGAGCCGCTACCTTTGATCTGAGGATAAAAAGCATGTTTAATGAAAGTGAATTGATAACCAAAAGACCATTAAATGGACCTTCTTTAAAATAACAAAGGACCTTTTAATAGCCTTTTACAAAAAGGAGATTATTGTGAATAGAAGAGAACTCTTAAAAACCTCAGCACTTGGATTAGTAGGTGCAAGCTCAGTGTTAGCTGTTTCTTGCTCTAAAAAAGAGACTACTACTGCTGATGAAGCCCCTAAAGCAGCTACTGAAACAAATACTGATGTAACTTATGTTTCAGAATCAGATAATGTTGCTCAATCACTAGGCTACAAAGAAGACGCTAGTAGTGTCGATGCTTCTGTTAGAGCTGATAAAGGTGAAACAAAAGGCAGTGAGCAGTTTTGCACAAACTGCAGATTCTATACAGCTGAAGAAGGTGCTGATTATGGAAAATGCACTCTCTTCCCTGGTAAATATGTAAAAGGGCAAGCTTGGTGTAAGAGCTGGTCACTTAAGCAGTCATAATTAATTTTTTAAAACTTTTTAAGTTATTTAGGGCTTACGTGTCGTAAGCCCTTTTTTTATAGCCAAATTAATCACCCAAGGTCTAATCTATTTAGCCGTGAAAGAGCTGACTACAAACAACAACCTTGAATTTTCGAAAATCTTTTTAGACTTTCTCTCATCACATAAGTTCATCATCATTTTTTTATGTATAATTACTGAATTTCTCTTTATTGATCTTTTAAGTTCAATTTTTTTTAATAACTCAACCACTGATCAAGCACGTATTTTAAAAACTCTTTTACAAGTAGTCATAGCAACTCCCTCTGCTATCTTTATCTATACTTATATTCACTGGAGCTTTGGAGAAAAATATAGCCTTATCAACAATGCGGAGATCCCTTCTTACCTTAACTTTGTAAAAAAACATCTCCTTGAATGGGTTTTAATCCAAATAAGATCTTTTGCTAGAGCAATTATGTACTCTTTTATGCTTGTCATTCCAGGTCTTATTGAAAGTGTAAGGCTTATGTTCTCCCCTCTTCATGTTTTCTTTAACCAAAATATGAAAGACCCCTACTATGACCCAATAATTGAATCTAGAGAAAGTATTAAACCCTTTTCTAAAAGTCTTCTTCTTTTATTTCTAGTAAGTTTCATGCTTCCCTCAAGTATTGCTATGTCTTTTTCTGAAAGCAATATACTAGCTCAACCAATTTTTAGAATAAGTCACGCTCTGTTTCTTTCTTTAGGGATAGTGCTTGCTCAATCTTATATTTTTTATAAATACATTAATTTTTATACGCCAAATGATTTAACACTTAAGGAGTAATTAATATGGCTCATTACTTAACAAGAGAAGAAATTGCAGAGAATCCAGAAGGTTTAACCTTTGATGACGTTTTAATTGTTCCATCAAAATCTAATATTAAATCTAGACGTGATCCTGACCTTACTTCAAAAATCACTAAAAAAATCTCTAGAGCTATACCTATCATCAGTGCAAATATGGACACCATCACTGAAGGTCCTACAGCAAAAGCAATGTGTGATATTGGTGCTTGTGGAATCATTCATAGGTTTATTGATACAGAAGCACAGATCTCTGAATTTGGAATTGTTAAAGAATCAGCTACTCCACTTTTAGCAGCAAGCGTTGGAATCGGTGAAAAAGGAAAAGAAAGAGCTAGGAAACTTATTGAAGCAGGAGCTGAACTGATCACAATAGATATTGCTCATGGGCATAGTGATTCAATGATTGATCTTACTACTTGGATGAAAAAGGAATTTCCTAACGTTGAACTTATTGCAGGAAACGTTGCCACTCCTGATGCTGTAAGGGATTTAGCTCAAGCTGGAGCTGATGCAATTAAAGTTGGTATTGGCCCTGGCTCAATGTGCACTACAAGAATTATTACAGGTTGTGGTCTTCCTCAACTTTCTGCAATTGCTACTTGTGTGCTAGAAGCTGAAAAACATGGTGTCCCAATCATTGCTGATGGAGGGCTTAAAACTTCAGGTGATATTTTTAAAGCGTTCTGCGCAGGAGCTGACAGTGTTATGGTTGGCTCCCTCTTAGCAGGAACCTTAGAAACTCCAGGTGAAGTAAGTAACGGTAAAAAACTTTATAGAGGAATGGCCTCAAAGTCTGCTCAAGATTCATGGAGAGGAGGAGTTCCTGATGGAATGGCTGCTGAAGGTGAATCACATAAAGTAAGTATTAAAGGGCATGTTAAAGACGTTGTTTTAGAACTTACCGGTGGTGTAAGAAGTGGAATGAGTTACATCAATGCTTCTGAGTTTGCACATATTAAAGAAAACGCAAGATTTATAAAAATGAGTTCTTCAGGAATTAGAGAGTCTGTAGCTCATGGACTTAGTTTATAAATATGAAAAGTATTGGTGTTTTTGATTCAGGAGTTGGTGGACTTTCAGTCCTAAAAACTCTTATAAAAAATCATCCTAATGAGTCTTTTATCTACTTAGGAGATACAGCAAGGCTTCCATATGGAACTAAATCAAAAGACACGATTATTTCTTACGTAAAAAGAAACTTAAACTATCTTCTTAATAATCATGATATAAAAGCAGTTGTTGTTGCATGTAATTCTGCCTCTAGTGTTATCTCAGAAGTCACTTCTTCTGTTCCTCTAATTGGAGTGATTGAAGCTGGAGTGAGAGCTGCTTTAAAAACAACAAAGAACAAACGATTAAGCCTCTGGGCTACAAGAACTACTGTTGAACTTGGTCAATATAAAAAACATCTAGATAAAAAAGAAAAAATAGAGTCCTTAACATCAACCCCCTGCCCACTCTTAGTAAGCTTAGTAGAAGAAGGCTTACAAGATACAGAAATAGCTTGGTCAATGTTTGATCACTATCTCTCCCCTGTTTTTCAAAATGAATCAGACACTCTTATTATGGGCTGCACTCATTTCCCATTTTTAAAAGACTCTCTTACAAAATACCTTAAAGAAGTTAACAAAAGCCTTAACTTAATAGATGCCTCTAGCGAAATTTCAATTGAATTAGAAAAAATTCTTACACAAGACTCAAAAAAGAAAAAGCAACCTTCTTCAAAACAAGAAATCAAAGTTTTACTTACAGACTGTGCCTCAAACTTTAAACATTTCACTACTAAAAATCTACCTAAAAACTTAAATTTTGAGTTTTCTATGATAAATATTTAGACTACGAGTTAATTTAGTTTAACTTACAAAAGTGTGATGTGAGTAATAAATAATGGCCAATACTTGTAATAGACCATCACACTGGATGGTCCGCGTGTTGTTTTGCTTCAAATGCTTACAATACTGCCGGCCCAACTACGACTTCTGGGTAAACTGTAACATCACCTATTTTGAAGCCCACCCCAGACGTATTACTCCAATAAAATTTTTCTATGGATGGAACCAAAATTGAGCTGCTACTTTTAGACAGAGAGGTGCTATCATTCTCCAGTTCAATGTATAGTTCAATCTCTTCAGATCTATAACTTAAAGAAACTGTATTGGTCACTTTTACACCTTCAATTTCATAGGTAAATTCTAATCGCCCCTTTCCGTCAGTAAGATTTACAGTAAAGTTTCCTGAGTCACCACTATACCGTTCACACTTACCGTTGACGCTACATACCCTGCCAGTTATCGCCATGAAAAAAGGTTCGGAGTTTTTAATATTCGAACTATTGGCAGACTCTGTTTTTGTTGAAGTCTCTAAAGTGCTCGTAAAAAATTTAATTTCCCTGCTTGAACACCCCTCATCGCAATGATTTTTTTGACCTACTGGTTCACATGGATCCCATGCCCAAGCAAAGCAGTTCAAAGACGTAAATAGTGCTACAGTAATGACTAATATTCTCATAGTTTTATCTCTTTCATAGCATCAGAACTTTGTCGCCTGATTTATTTTTTGAATACTCCTTAAATATAGACTGTAAGAATAGTAGGTGTATAGAAATATAAAAAAGGTGATTTATTTAATACTTACTTGAGGAAAAGTATCACGAATCAGGAAAAGTTTTTGAAGGGATTAAAACATCCTTCCAAGAGTCTTGATTTGTATTGAAGATAATTTCAGTGACAGGCTTGAAGTTTGAGACATCTACAACCTCTTGCTCCATTCTAGCAAGATCCATATATTTTGAGTGAACTTCCGAAACCTCTTTTCTCATTTTTTGTAGCAAATTATCTGACATATAGAACTCACTCACGATTAACTGATCTTCAGAATTATATTGCCTTAAATGCTCACAAGCTTTGTTCACAAACTTATCGTAATACGCCTGGTGAAGCTGCCCTCTTTTTTTCATCCTGAATGGAGCTCTCACCATTAGTTTAATCTTTCGGTTTGCATGAAGTTCAATTAACCCAATTTTGTCTAGTTGCTGTAATATTCGATCTAAAGGCTTCTGCTCTTTATTCAACTTGGCGCTTAGGTCAGATACTGTGTAACCAACGCTCAACAGTATCATCGTATAAAGTAAATTCGGATCTCGAACCAATGCTTCTTCTTGCTCAGAAGAGAACTCATAGGGTTCTAAATGAACAGACTTGGCTTTATCTAAAAAGTCAAAAAAATCCAACCCAAACCATTCGCTTATTTTTTCAAGTCTTTTAAGAGAAAAATCCCCCTGTGACATGATTCTTTTTGCTGAGGCTTCACTTATAGCCAAAATTTCAGCTAAGTCTGAATAATTATAACCGTGTTTTTTAAGAAGCTTTTTAAGCAAAAAAACGATCTGTTTGGTTGTTACACTTTTTTCCATCTATTAACTTTTACAATAGATCTCACTGTTTTTTCAAGGGCGGCTACCTCAAATGATATATTACATATGTAAGTTATCCTGCCTGACTCACAGCAGAAACTAACTAAAGGCATACTAAATAACCAAACAAACCTCGACCTTAAGATGAAGATAAGTAAGTCCCATTATCTAAATCAAAAAGGAATGATTCAGATCAATAATATCTAATATGCTATTATTAAAAAGCCTAAACAAAAACCTCATTTGGAAGCTTATGAAGGTTATATTCATTTGCCATAGTCATTCCATATGCACCAGCATCTAAGATTGCTAAGAAATCACCTTCTTTTGGCTCTTCCATCACTCTATCGAAGCCAAGTACATCTGATGATTCACAAATAGGGCCAACAATATCAAAGTTTTTCTCAAGATTTTCACCTGTTTTTCTAACTGGCACAATAGAGTGGTAGGCTTTATAAAGAGAAGGCCTCATTAGGTGATGCATACCTGTGTTAACAATAATAAAATCTTTAAAACCATTATTCTTAATATACTCAACTTTTGCTATAAGAATACCAGATCTACCAACAAGAGAGCGCCCTGGCTCTAGAACAATTGTTCCATCAAAATCAGAGAAAAGCTCTTCTAATTTTTTACCGTAATTTTTAATCATTTGAATATCTAAAGACTCATCGTGTGATTGGTAATCAACTCCTACACCACCACCAACATCAATGGACTCAAGTTTAAAACCTTGTCCCTCTAATTCTTTTGCTAATCTTTTAAGAGCTTTTGCCGAGTCAACTAAAGGGTCTACATCCATTATCTGTGAACCGATATGAGCACTGATTCCCGTTAATTTAACTAAAGATTCTGATTCTTTTAAAATTTTAACAGCTTTTCTTACTTGATCTAAACCAATGCCAAATTTGTTTTCTCTAAATCCAGTTGTGATATAAGGGTGTGTATCAACAGGAATGTCTGGGTTTACTCTAAATCCAACTCTTGCCTCTTTATCAATACTCTTTGAAATTTCACAAACTCTCCTTAATTCGGCAAGACTTTCAATATTTATTTGATAAGCATCGTTTTCAATTGCAAAAAGAATATCTTTTCTAGATTTAGCAACTCCAGAGAAAATAATTTGACTCCCTTTAAATCCACAATCAAGAGCTCTTTTAAACTCACCTTGAGAAACAACATCAGCGCATGTTCCTTCAGATTGAAAACACTTTAAAACTTCAGCACTTCCATTTGACTTAACAGCATAATGAATTTGTGTTTTTAGTTTTGAAAGAGAGGATTTATATGCATCAATACGGCTTTTAATTGTTTTTAGATTGTAAACATAGGTGGGAACTTCAGAGTCTGGAATAAGCTCTAAAATGGATGTCCAACCTTTTTCAGCTTCAACACCTAGTACATTATCTTTATAAGAAAAACTTTCTCTCATTATCTTCACCACTACACTTTTAAAAAATTAAGAAAGACCAAACTCTGCATGCAAGGCTTTTACAGAATCATCAATAAACTCTCTAGAGATCACTCCACTCATTTTAATATCTGAAGTTGTTACAAGCTTAAGGTCTACATTAAGTTCTTTTAAGACTTTAAAAAATCTTGCCGCAACTCCTGGATGAGACTTCATTCCAACCCCTACAATAGATATCTTAGCAACTTCTGGAACTTGAGTGATTTCAACAGATGATGAAAAAAGCTTTTTTAATATAGCTATTCCACGATCAGCATCCTCATCAGCAATAGAAAAAGCTAGTCTTTGCCCTTGAGAACCTTGAGCTTGAGAAATAATATCTACTAAAACTTCTTCTTTTGAGAGTTCTTCAAAAAGATCGGCTAAAAGACCTAAACCTACTGGAACAGGCTCCGCACTTAAGACTGTAATCCTTGGGTCATGAGTTACTGATGATACGACTGGTGCTTCCATTTGATTCTCCTGCTTTTTAATCCATGTGCCTTCTAATTCACTAAAAGTAGACCTTACATGTATTGGTGTTTGATATTTTGCTGCAATTTCGACACATCTAAAATGAAGTACTTTAGACCCTAATGAGGCCATTTCCATCATTTCTTCATAATTTAATTGCTCAATTTTTTTAGCTTTTGGCTCAACTCTTGGATCAGCTGAAAAAACACCCTCAACATCAGTAAAAATTTCACAGGCATCTGCCTTTAAAGCTGCAGCAAGAGCCACAGCTGTTGTATCTGATCCACCTCTGCCAAGAGTTGTGATTCTATCAAAGTTATCAATTCCCTGAAATCCTGCAACGATTGGGATAATACCTTCTTTAAGCATTTCATGAAGCTGATCAGTCTCAATGTTTTGAATTCGAGCTTTTGAATAAATAGAGTCTGTTTTTATGCCCAATTGAAAAGCTAACATAGGTCTAGCCCTTAGCCCTTTTTTCTCAAGAGCTAATGCTAATAATGAGATTGAGACCTGCTCTCCTGAAGCAAGAAGAAGATCGTAAGCCTCTCCTCCTCGAGCCTTTGAAGAGACCTCATGAGCTAGGCCCACAAGCCTATTAGTTTCCCCTGACATAGCAGAAGATACGACAACAAAGCGCTCTCCAGCTTCAAAGCTTTTCTTTAATCTATCAGCAACTCTTTCAATTCTTTCAACAGAACCGACAGAAGTGCCTCCGAATTTCTTGACCAATAATGAATCCATAGTGTTTTATCTTGTATCAAAAGGCAGTACTCATGAAAAGTTATAAGTTAAAAAGTTTCGTATTTGGCAAATCTACACTAAACCTACCCATTTATGGTTTCAAAGCTGAAGAATTTGGTGAAAAAAATTTAAATGTCTTACTCATTGCAGGTGTGCACGGGGATGAGTCTGAGGGTGTTGTACTTGCAAGAGCTCTCCTAAATAAGCTTGATCAAGAACCCATTGAAAACCTTAACATCACTATAGTTCCAGAATTTAATATTGAAGGCGTTCTCCTAAAAACCCGCCAAAATCATACAGGAGTTGATCTAAACAGAAACCTTCCCACAAAAGACTGGACGCCAGATTATACTAAAATCAGATATTACCCAGGAAAAGAAGCTGCAAGTGAGCCTGAAAACAAAGCCCTTGTTGAATGGATTTCAAATAACCCTGTAAATTTCATATTTTCTCTTCATAGCTGGAAGCCAATGCTTAATGTAAATGGTGATTGCCAAGAAGAAGCAAACTTTCTTTCTACAAAAACAGGCTATGTTATAAAAGATGACATAGGCTACCCAACACCCGGAAGCCTAGGAACCTATACAGGACATGAAAGAAAAATCCCTACTATCACGTATGAAATACAAAAAGGAATCGACTTTGCTGAGGTTCTTGATACTCACCTGAAACCGCTTTATGAATGTTTAAAGCTTATGGTCGAAAAACATAACAAAAAATCTTAGTTTATAAGGATAAAATCAGATGGATACTAAAGAATTAGAATCAAAAATTGAATCTTATTACTCAGAAGCAGCTTCAATTGGAAAGCAAAGCAGCTTTCCAAAAGAGATGATTGAAACAGTTAAAATGGCAATCCACCTTCTTGATGAGGGAAAACTAAGAACAGCTGAAAAAACTGAAAACGGCTGGATAGCAAATGAATGGGTTAAAAAAGCTATTCTACTTTACTTTAAAATCAAAAAAATGAAGGTGATTGAGTCTGGAGATCTTAAGTTCTTTGATAAAATTCCACTAAAAAAATGGGAAGGCTCTGAAGGAGTGAGAGTTGTTCCTCACGCAGTTGTTAGAAAAGGTGCTTTTATCTCTCCTGGAGCCATTTTAATGCCCTCTTATGTTAATATCGGAGCTTTTGTTGGCTCTGGAACTCTTGTAGATACCTGGGCAACAGTTGGCTCATGCGCTCAAGTGGGTAAGAATGTTCACCTTTCTGGCGGTGTAGGTCTTGGAGGAGTTTTAGAACCACTTCAAGCAACTCCAGTTATTATTGAAGATGATGTTTTTGTAGGAAGCAGATGCATTGTTGTTGAAGGTGCTATTATTGAGCAAGGCGCTGTTCTTGGAGCAGGAGTTACAATAACAGCTAGCACTAAGATTATTGATGTAACTGGTGATGAAGAGAAAATCTATAAAGGAAGAGTCCCTGCAAACTCTGTAGTTATACCTGGAACTGTTCAAAAGAAGTTTAGCTCTGGAACTTACGGTGTTCCTGTTGCACTTATTATTGGTAAAAGAAAAGAGTCTACTGATAAGAAAACATCTTTAAATGATGTTTTAAGAGATTTTGAGGTAAGCGTTTAAACTTAATAAACGCTTTAATAAAGACGAAATATAAAATTTAAATTTTTGTCTTAAACTGCTCTGCTGTTAGCCCATAGCCGACAGAATCACAATCTATTGATTCAAAGGGAACAACATATTCATTACCCTTAAAGTCTGAGGTTTTTACATACATTTTTCCTTCAAAATAAAGGCCTTTTTTTGAATTAAAAAGCTCCTTTTTAGCACTTACTATGTCTTCAGCAACATAGAAAACATTTTGGTCAAGTTCTTTAGCTAATGGCAAAATACACTTAATAACTCTTTGCTCGCCGATAGATCCTAATGTGTCGATTTTTTTTACACTAAAGACCTGATAGGACATGAAAATGGCTATTCCCACCGGGATTGCCGTTTGTAGTGACTTTGAAGCTATTTCTTTAAAATTAATCATGATTTTACCACCTTATATAGCTATATATACAAGCGATATGCCAAAAAAAAATGAAAAGAGCTCTAAAAAGATAAAATCATCTTTAGAGCCTAAAAAGATATTAG
This sequence comes from uncultured Bdellovibrionales bacterium, assembly GCA_938002015.1. GTDB lineage: Bacteria > Bdellovibrionota > Bdellovibrionia > Bdellovibrionales > UBA1609 > JALZUR01. The sequence goes on along the minus strand of CALLAU010000044.1, from coordinate 41,879 downwards.
TTACTTTAACTTAGAAGCCTCGCTCCTATCAAATACGACCATTAAAAGCGCTGGTAAGAACGTAAGGTCAGTAATAAGCGCTGTTGATAACACCATTGCCACAAATATTCCAAAGTTCTGATTTGGGACAAAAGAGGCCATTATAAAAGATGAGAAAGCTGCAACAAGCACTAAGGTAGTTATAATAAGAGCAGGAGCAGTGAATGTAAAAACCTTAGCTATTGCTTCTAATGTGTTGTTATTACTTTCTTTTAAATATTTTCTATACCCAGATAAGAAATGAATTGTATCATCTACAGCAATACCTAAACATACACTTCCAACAATCATAGTTCCTATATCTAAACTTTTACCTAAAGCATAAACAAAAGCTCCACCAAATAACAGTGGTAGAGCATTTGGAATCATCGAAAGTAAACCAATTTTTACTGAAGAGAGTCCTATAATTAAAAGTAAACTCACTAAAAAAATGGCTAGAGCAATGGATTTTATAAAAGATGTTACAACAATTTCATTATTACTTTGATATAATAAGTTCTTTCCCGTTGCCTTAACATTTAACCCCCGTTTTTTACCTTCCTTCTCAAAAGTGTCTACTAAACTTAAAAAAGCATTCGACTCATGCACAGGGGTCATTGCAGTAAGTCTTAACATATCATTTTGTGTAGCAACTCTGTTGTTAATATCCATCCCTTGTGGGAGGTTCATGGTGTATAAGAAAAGCTGTTGAGCAATTTGTCCCTGATCTCGTGGTAGAACATAAAAGTCTTTATTTCCACCATTTAAAACCTGGTTCATCTCTTTAATTATATCAACGATAGAAATTGTTCTTGAAACGCTCTTGTTTTCTTCGACCCAGTCTGAGAAGTCTCCAACTTTTTCTAAGTAGTTTGGATCTTTGACCCCTTCAGGCTTACCAGCATCCACAACCATTTCTATAGCTACAGAACCCCCAACTTCATCATTTACAAACTCATTTGCAATACGAAGTGGGTTTGTTTTCTCAAAATAATCAAAAGGGTCTGAGCTAACTTTAATATTGATGACAAAAACTAATGCAAGAAGAGAGAGGAGAGCATAAAAGCAAATTATTATGTAACGAAACTTATAGATATAACTAGTAACTTTATTTGATAGACTTGAAGCTTGAGTATTTAAACTCTCTTTCTCTTCACTTTTCTTCTTACTAAACTTTGAGAAAAATATAAGCATTGGAATAAGCATTAAAAAGGTGAGGAGCCATGAAATGAGTGTTCCAAAGGCTGACATTATTCCAAGTTTAGCAATTGGAGGCATACTAGAAGTTGTAAATGTTAAAAATCCAATCATTGTTGAGGTTGCGGTTAGAAGTGTTGGAATAAAATTTTTATCAACTGCAGTCTTTAAAGCATTTTCTCTAGAAACACCCAACTTTATATAACCAAAGTAACTCGCTAAAATATGAACAGCTACTGCAATTGAAATAGCAACTAAAAACTGAGGGACGATTGAAGTAAGTACATTAAACTCAATTCCTATCCATCCAATAAAACCAACACTACTTAAAATTGAAGTCACTATAATAACAATAGGAAGTAAGACCCCTAATAAGTTTCTAAATAAGAGAGCTAAGAAGAGTAATGTCATAGAAAACACAACTGGCATTATTTTTTTCATGTCTTTTTGAGAACTTTCTTGAAAGGAATAACTCAGCGTTGGCGTTCCAGTCATAAAGATCTCATGATCTCTTGGTAAATAGTCTTTTGAGTCTACATACTTTTGTATAATACCCCTTAAAGACTTAACAATGATTTCATAATTAGGAATTTCATCAATCCCTGGCTTAAGATTTAAGTATATAACTGCCGTATTTTTATTTGAGCTTACAAGATAATCAGGAATGATATTATGATTCATGGCCAAGGCTTCTCGTTGTTTTAAATTCTCAGCTGTTAATTCTAAATCATCAGGAAAAAGAGGCTCCACGATAACATCGTCACCCTCACCTCTTACAAGATTATAGTTTGTTAAAGAGTCTACTCTTATAACATCAGCACCTTGCCATAAGTTCTCTGTTAAGTCCCTTAAAAGTGATATACTACCTTTATCAAAAATACCTGAGGCTGAATGAATTGCAATAATAGCAATTTCATCACTACCAAACTTTCTTTCAAACTTATCAAAATCTTGTAAGTACTTATTACTTTCTTTAAACCATATCCTATAGCCAAAATCTGCGTAAAGATATTTAGCACCATAACTAAAAAAGCCAACTAAAAAAAGTCCGGCTAAGAATGAGAAAAGTGGTTTTTTAAAAAGATAATCTATAAAATATTTCATTTAATTCTTCCTTTAAATTTAAAAAAATCTTGATAATTGTAATGACACTTGATGGTCTTCATCTAAACTTTCAAAGCCCACTGGAAATAAGCCTGATTGAGGAGCATCAATATAGCGAAGTGATCCACTTAATTTCCATTGATCACTTAGTCTTCTTGTATAAGAAATTGAAGCAAGTATTTCTTTTGATTTATCTACGTCAGCAATAATAGAGAAAAACACCTCCTGGCTATAAGCATCATTAAACGAATGTCTTAAACCAAGTAATACATCTCTTTGAAAAAAATTAAGAGCCCTTGCATCATCATCATTCTCTGCGCCAAATAAACCTTGCCCTTCAAGTATAAGCATCGTCTCTTGGCTTTTATTCCAAAAAAAAGTTTTTTCTATACCTATAGAAACTATAGTATGGTCACTTCTTTGAAAATTTGAATTCTCAGCGTAAGCCTTGTGAGCTATTTCAGACTTAATCATAAAAGTTCCAACTTCTTTAACAATATTTAAACCTATTTGATCAACAGCTAAGAAGTTTAAGCTTAAACTCGGACCAGGCAAAAGAAGAGCCTGGGGTTGTTCACGATCATGTCCATGGTACCAAAAAAGTTTTAAATCTCCACCAAAAGCTGAAAGATCATAAAATAAAATTCCTGATAAATAAGTTTGGTTTTCAATCACTTCACCATCAGTATCTATAAACCTTCTACTCGCATTTGTTATAGAATCAGGAGTAAAGCTCAATCTACTTCCAAATGGCAGGTTTGGCTTAACTAATGTAGGAAAAAGATATATTCCAAATCCGTGATTCTCTTTTTGATATTGAAGCCCAATAGTAGGTTGACCAATTTTTTCAGCATTCTCAAAATTACTATCAAAGTTACGTGCATTGATAATATCATTTGGGTGAAAAGCTTCTGCAAAACTCCAGTTAAAAGTTCTTAAGCCCATAAAAAATTGCGTATTACCCCAATCTTTTTCCATAAAAAGATCTTCTAGATAGAAATAATTTCTTGATTCATCAATTTGATAAACTCGGCCAAAGCCTCGAGCTTTAATCTTAATATCATTCTTAAACTCTTTTTCTGATTCTAATCTTGTAAAGAAACCATAACCATAATCATTAGTTACATCTATATCGTCATTTTGAAATGCTCTCATTTCTAGTCTAATTTCACCTTGAGAGCTCATTTCAGCTCTTAAGTTAAAACTTACAAAGAGAAATGCCCCAAGTGGTATCAAAAATCTCATAATCTTCTTTAGCCTTCTAGTTTCTTAGAATTAAAGTCAGATTCTTTTAACTTTACTTCAAACTCTTTCTCAGTCCATGTTAGAGATGATGTTTTCTTAGTCTGTACATTCTTCATTTCAATTTTATGATAAGTCCACCATTTTTTAACTCTCTTATAATCGCTAAAAGTTGAAATCTTAAGAAGCTCCTGTTTTTTATCAAAATAATCAATTTTCAAAGGTCCTTGATACTCAATATCTAGAAAAACTCTTTGCTTACTATATCCTGAGTTTTTATCTAAAGGGAATCTATCAATAACATGAACTTTTCTTCCATCTAAAGTAGCTTCTTTAATATAAGAATACTTATACTTTTCAATTTCTTCATTTCCTAAATCTTCATATGAAAACTGGCTTCCCATAAAAGACCCTGTTTTTGATTTAGAGTTAATTCTCTTTACTCTTTTCATTGCAGGCAAATAAAGCCATTGGTCATCAGATCCTGTCTGCTTTACCCACGTAAGCATTTTAGTACCTCTAACATCAGCTGGAGATTCAAATTCAATGAGTGATTTATCCCCTTTTTTCTTTTCCATAACTATAGACTTCATTTTTCGACTGATCGTGTTTCCATAAGCATCACTGATGTCCATTTGCATCTGATTTGACTGACCAAGAAAATTTGAGTTTACTCTATCAGCCTCTTTCATAAGCTCGTAACCTTTATTACTTTCTTTACCCTCTTGAGCTCCACTGACAGGGGCTGTTATCGAAAAAGATACCATTAGTAACATCCAATTTAATTTCATTTTGATTTTTCTCCTAATAACTTAAAATATTTAATTTCTAATTTTTTAATTAAAGGCAGTGCCAATTTAGAAATACTTTCTTCTTTAACACCACACATTCTTAAACCTGATATACAGATTTCTCTTATAATTTTCTTTTTTTCTTGTGCATAAGGAATAGTTGCTTTTTGAGGCTGCATAGTCATTTTTGTTCCTGTCACTAAATTATGATAGAGCCAAAAAACATCACTTTTTTTACCAAGAATATTACTTGCTTGACCTTTTTCAATAGCTGCACTCAGTGAGTCTTCCATATAAGGAATATACTTGCCAAAGTGACTATGGATTTCTGTAGCAAACTCTCCCGTATCTAATAAGCTTCTTAGCACTAAAGCGGTAACTTCTTGCGATGTAAATGGCTCTTCAGGGTGATCGTAAAATACAGCTATATTTGTAAAGAAAAAACCTTCTACTAAGAGTTCTAAAGAAGGAGGGTTTTGCACTAGTTCACTTGCATCTCTATCAATGGCTTCACAGCAAAAGTCTTTTAGTGATTGAAACAGTTCTTCTTTAGTTGAAAAGTGTTTGTAAAGAAGCGCCTCACTTACACTTGCTGCTGATGCAAGTTCTTTAGTAGTTACAGACATCCCTTTTTGAACAAATAAAGGAAGGGATGAGCAAATAATTGCCCTACGCCTTTCTTCACTACTTAGCTTTGAATCCATAATTTATTATAAGTAAGTACTTACTTACCATGCAAGTTATTTTATTATAATTATAATACTCAGTTATATTAAATACTTACACCTATTTATTAGCTGGAATACGGTCTGGGTTGAATACTTTCTTATAATAATCACGCTTAAAGTTTGTGAACATCATGTATTTACCCTCTGTTTTTACAAGCTTTTTAACATCCTTTTCAAATGCAAGCTCTAAGTCTCTCATCTTTTGAATGCCTTCATCTTTTCTTTGAGCATTGATCTTTTCTCTAAGCTTTTTAAGATCCTGTATAAGAATTGACTCCTTAGAGATAAAAGCAAAAATAGCATTATCTGAAAGTCTTAACGTCTCGACAAAGTATGTATCTAGATTAAGAGACCACTCTTCTCTGTATGACTTATCAAGTTCATTTTTTACATAATTCTTTGTATACAAAACTCTATCTGTATAAGTGTCTTTATAAACGTTAACTTTTTTAGGAGTAAATCTTCTCTCTTCTTGTCTTTTCTTCTCAACATTTTTCACATACTCAGCACTTGCTTCTTTTTTATTTTTAGCAATTTCAGCAACATTCTTTTTAACAGTTCTTGTTATATATGGAGACATTACTAAAGCAGTAATACCTAAAACACCAGATATAGCTGCATTTCTCCAGTATTTTTTCACTTTTTTAATCCTAGCAGGATCAAAATTCATAAGTTTTCTTATCTCTTCTTGCTCTTCAGGAACCTCACCAATTAAGATACTTCTTGAAATTCTCTCAATTTCTTCTCTTATAAGTGCAGGATCTTCAGCAACAAATTCAAATTTCTTAGTCAAACTGTTCTGGAGTGAAATACCAATGCTTTTAGACCAAACATCTGCTTGCTCTTTCTTAAATTCATTTTGAAGTGACTTTTTCTTTTCAACTTCTAGATCGATTTCTCTAATTTGACTTACCTTTAATTCCGCAAGCTCTGATTCTAAAGACTGCTTCTCATTAGAACGCATACCTTTAATTTCATCATGAAATTTTTGTCTTTCTTTCTCAAAATACTCAATTTGTTCTTTTTCTCTAGTTTGTAAACCAATTAAGAGGCTTTCTTTTTCTTCTTCAGCAGACTTAATGATTTCAGATGATTTTGAGTTTGCGGCACTTAATAAAGATTCAGACTCAGACTGAGCTGATGTTAATATTGAGTCTGAATTCTCCTTTGCAGAAGTAAGAATACTATTTGCTTCTGCATGCGCTTTCTCTCTTTCTTGAGCAAGTATTCTTTCAGCTTCATCTAATTTCTCTTGAGCAACTCTTAAAGCTTCTTGTTCTTTTTGAGATATTTCAGCTAATCTTGTTTCAACTATATTATCAATAGAGGCTTCTTTTTCCCTAGCTCTGTTTAGGATTTCATCCCTCTCAGTTTGAGCACTTGAAACAAGCTCCTGACTTTTACTTTGTGATTCACTTAAAAGCTCTTCACTTCTTTTTTGAGCTGATGTCCACATTTCCTCAGCTTCTTTATTAGATCTTGAAACAAGCTCTTCTGACTCAGTACGACTTCTTGTTAAAAGCTCTTCTGCTTCTTTTCTACTTCTAGATAAAAGTCCCTCAGATTCTTCTTTAGCAGCCGCTTTAACATTCTCAATTTCTTGATAAAGCTCTTCTCTCACCCTTTCAGCTTCTTCTTGAGCAGATCGAGTAAGCTCTTGGGCTTTATTTTCAGCTTCAGAGATTTTATTTTGTATTTCAGAGTCAATTTGAGCCTGAGATTTAGCTTTTGTAGCTTCCATCTCTTTCATTTCAGCTTCATATTTTTCAATAGCTCGCTCTAACTTATCCTCTACTTTCTTAAAAGCAATTTTCTTTGTATTAGATTGCTTCTCAAGCTCTAAAAACTCATTATGATAAGTCTTAACTTTTTCTTCATTTTCATCTTTTTCAATTTTTATTTTTTCAAAAGCCTCTAACTCATTCTTATAAACTCTATTAAATTCATCATACTTTCTTTCAAAAGTATCTAGTTTAGCTTGATGATCCTGAATATCAGCTTCTTGCTTTTTTTGTACCCTCTCTAGATCTCTTTTTTTATCTGAAATGTCCTTCTCTAAATTATCGACTACTTGGTTGAGACTCTTAGCTTTTTTATCATGCTCATTTTGTAAATTACTATACTGTTTTTGAAGGTCTTTTAATGACTTCTCTTTTTCTGAGTAGTTAGCTTGATACTCTTCAATGTCTTTCTTCAAAAACGCAAGTCGCTCTTCTAATTTTGCATTTTCAATCTTAACTTTTTCGACATACTTTTGAGCTTCTCTTTTTAATTCAGCAGCTTCATTCTGTGCTTTTTCTAATTTTTTATTGTTTTCATCATTTATTTCTAAAGACTTTTTCTTAGCCTGCTCAACTATATCTTTAGCTTGAGCTCTCGCTCTACCTAAACCATTTCTAATAGCTGATTCAGCTTCTTTCTTTCTTTGTTGAACAAGTTTTTCAGCATTTTGAATATACTTATGCGCTTTTTTCTTTGCTTTTGCATCATTATCCGTAGGCCCTGCAATACTTGATACAGCGTTTGCAAAAACATTAAAAATCCCCGTTTCTTGAGTAAGAGCTGAACCTTGCTTGTGGGCACCCGAATTAGTAATTACACCAACGCTAGTTTTTTCATCTTGATTAGCTTTTTTAGCGTCTTCTCTTTGCTTTCTTGTTTTTTCAATTTCATTTTGAATTTCTTTTTTTGCTTCAAGCTTTGCCTCTTCTATTAGCTCAGCTCTTAACTTACTTTTTGTTTCTTCTCTAAAGTCTTCTTTTTCTTTTTCAGTAAAAACAACTGATGAAACTTGATTTGTAGGAGGAGGAGCTGCAGCAGGCTCTTGAGTCTCTGCTACTTTAGAAATTTGAGAATCAGTATTTTCTTTTAAACCCGCCATTTCTAATCTTAAAAAACAGCCAGCTTGACCAAGGCTAATTCTTTTTCCCGGCTCATAAACTACTGGTTTATTAGCTTGAAGCCTTGAGCCCCCAATATAAGTACCATTTGTCGAAGCAAGGTCTGTAACAAAAATCTCACCCTCTTTATATGCAACGTGCAGATGTGCTCTAGATACGCCATTAGCCATAATAGGAAGGTCAGCAGTAACATTTCTACCAACTTCCATTTTTAAGCCATTAACGACCTCTTCCGTCTGTCCTTTATTTGTATAAAGTGTGACTTTAAAGCCTTTTACATCCACTATTTATTTACCTTAACCCTTTATATTTGTGCTCATCTAAAAATGCAGGACTTTTTTCTTTTTTATCTTAAAAAAAACAAAAAGCCCCGATTTTTTATCGGAGCTTTAGACTTGTTTTTGAACTAGACCTTGGGCCTAGTTTTGAAATTATTTTTCTATGATGCTTTTTTACCAACCTGCCTATCGATGGCCTGTTCAGCAAGAGCAGCTACAGGGTCTTTGTGCTCATCAAAATCAACTACATTTGAAGGAATACTGTTATTATCACTGATATTCCAGATCGTGTATAAAGCATTCTCCATTCTCTCTACAGCATTAATAAATGCTTTATTTGGAGATAAGAAAGTGTTTATAAGACTCATTGTAAAAGAAAGTACGATACCCATAATTGAAGTACCCATGGAGAATGAAATCTTAAGTAGAAACTGATCCATTACCATCTTTGTTCCTTCCATATCAGAAAGATCCATAGCACCTAAGTCAGGTAGAGCCTGAGAAATACCTAGGAATGTACCTAGAATACCCATAACAATAAATAAACCAGGAAGAAGGTTTAGTAAGTCAGACACTACTGATGTTGGAATGATTCCAAAAACTCTATTAAAACATGGGTTTCTCTGAAATGTACTTCTAGAAATCTCAAAAATCTTTGGATGGCTTTGCTTTTGGTAAGGTAAAAATTTTAATTGTTTTAAAATATCTCTTACAAACCAAGCTGTACCTTGTTGAATAAGAAATATTCTATCAGTAAAGCTCATAATAAAATCAGGCTTTCTTCTTTTCATATATGATCTTACTTCAAATAACTCATAATAAGTTTTTTCTAAAAGCTTTTTAGTAGTGAGGTAGTAAGAGTGAGAAGATTTATTTTTAAACTGATCTGAATCAATAAAATCATCTAGTCTTTTTTGAAACTCAATAGCAAACCACTCTTGTCTATTAATAGTGTAATAGACCAACAGTCTTAATGCTATGGCGCCAAAAAAGGCCACACCCATAATTGGCAGCAACCAGTCTGTTGCAAACACAACTAAAAATTCGATAAAACTTTGGATAAAACCCGTTTCCATTTTTTTATTTCTCCCTATCCCTTACTATTCTTCTTTAAAAACTCTTTTTTCTTAATCATCTAAATCAAATTTAATAATAACTTTTTGTGCTTTTTTACAATCATACTTTGAACAATAGTCTCTTGTTGATATACCACTTGCTATATCTCTCTCACTTCCATCCGCTAGAAAACTTCTACCTACAACTTCTACAAGAGGTAAGATGTCTTGCTGATGCTTATAAACCATTTTATTCTTATCAAAAATATGAGAGAAGATTGATTTTGCTCTCTTATAACTTAAATCAAGGTTATACTTAATCGCTTCTTGATGCTCAGGATTAAGTGACTTTGGACTAATGTACTTTCCCTTATATGTAGGTGAAGCAAATCCAACAATTTTAATACTATTGATTTTTTTAGCAATCTTTGGATTAGATAATAAGCTCTCAGAGTATGCAGGCATAAACTTTTCTAAAGTCGCCTCCATCTTCCCTTTAAGATTAGCTTTTCCTGTGTCAAAGTACTCATCACCAAAACTAAGTAAAACATCACCAGTTTTGCCATCAACTTCTGCTTTTAAACCTGCAGCTGCAAGGTTCGCCTTTATACTTTTAACAAGTTCTTTTTTTGCATTAAGCTTTGCTTCTGCACTCTTTAAGTCTTTTGATAGACCTTTATTCTGAGTCTTAAGTTTGCCAACTGAAGCCATAGCTCGACTTTCAGCATTCTTTGACGCCTCAAGATCAGCTTTAGTTTTACTAAGTCTTGATCTTGAATCGTTAACAGCATCTTCAAGTTGAGCAATTTCAGCTTCATTCTCAGCTTTTTCAGCTTCAAGCTTCTTCCTAAACTCTTCAATCTTTTTAGCTCTAGCACGAGCAGACATTCTTTGCTTCTTTAACTGTTCATTAAATTCTCTTTTTGCCTGACTCTGTTGATCTTTAAAATCATCTCGCATCTCTGCAATTTCTTGAATCTTAGCTTGCTTTTGACGTTCTAAACTAGTGATCGTGTCATCTTGCTCTTCAAGTTGTTGTTGCTTTTGTTCAATAACTTGCTCAGCTTTTGCAATACTAGTCTGAGCTTTTTGAAGTTCTTGTCTAACTTCTTGCTTAGCTTCTTCAAGCTTTGCAATTTTAGCCTGAGATTTTTTCTTCCACTTTCTAATTGCTTTATTCATTTGAGTCTTAGTGATCTCATTTTTCTTATAAGCTTTTTGAAGTTTTGCTACAGTTTGATCAAGACTCTTATTAGTTTCTTTAATCTCTTTTTCATTCCTCTTAATTTGCTTCTCTTTTTTAGCAACTGTAGAATTAAGCTTTCTGATCTCAGATTTTTTCTGATCAATAACTTTATCTTGCTTAACTAAAATCTTATCTTTTCTTTTATTCCTTTTAGCAGCAACAAGGTTTGAGTTAATCACATTCTTAATCATTTGCTGATACTTATTAAGAGCCTTCTCTTTTTTCTCATTCTCACGAGCAGCTTGCCTTAAATCTTCTTTCTCTTTTTTAGCCTCATCCTGTAAAAGATCTAACTGACCCATAAGGTCTTCATAGGTCTTTTGTTCAGATTTTGTAGCACCTGTAGCAAGATAATTATCTTTTTGAGTGTTAAAGATTTCATTTTCAGACTTTAAACGTTGGTTCTCTTTCTTAACCCTTTCGTATTCAATATTCTTTTGAACAGAGTAAGTTCCTGAACGAAGTCCAGAAACCACATAGAGAAGTAAAAATACTAAGGAAAGTACCATAAATAAATCACTGTAACTTGCCCAGAAACTTCCGTCGTCGCCTTCTTTTGCTTTTAACTGATCATAATCAAAACTCATAATCCATCCTAATTCTTCACACCTTTTTTCGGCTGAATCAGGACTGATTATGACTTTTAAGTTAAAAAGAGCTCAAATAGAAATTAGAGGCTTTCTGACGTTTCACCTTGAGATTGAATGAAATTAAGCCAAGTCTGAGCTGCATCTGAAGAGTCAGCCACCTTTAAAAAACTCTCTCTAGACTGCTCTAATTTACCAAGGTTATATGCTGATATACCTAGACCAACGTAGATCTGCTCTTTATCAGATTTTTCAGGAGATAAGGTCTTAGATTTTTCAAAAACAGATAAAGCCTCACTCCACTTTTCATCTTCTAAAAGAATTTGACCAAGTTGAATTGAGGTTTTTACATCAGGATTAGTTCTATGAATATTTTTTAAAACTTTAACAGCTTTTTTATTTTCTCTAGCCGTAATCCAAGCTGCCGCTAGAATTTTTTGATTCTTAAGCTTATTTAACTCAGCTTTAGAAAGTTTTTTAGTCATCCACTTTGCAGCTTTATAAGGGATTTCAGTACTCATCATCAGGCTTGTCATATTTTTAATATCACTATCTGATTTAACCATTCCCATTGAATGTCCAAGCTCTAAAGCAACTAAAGACTCTTCTTCCTCATCAGCACTTAAGTGACTTGCTGCCCACTGCTTCCAGTAACTTTCTTTTTTGGGGTTAGTTGAAACTAAAACTTTTAAAACCCTTGCAGCCTTATCATACTGTTTATTTTCAAAATAAAGACTTACAGCTGTTGCAAGCCATGACTCTTTTGGTTCAGCAGCTAAATCAATTGCTTTTTGAATAGAAACTAAAGCTTCTCTTTTCTTTTTTTGAGCTATTTGAACTGCTGCAAGTGCTGCATAAGCCTGACCATTTGGGTGAGACGCAGTTCCAATCCATAACTTTAATATTTTTTCAGCTTGAACATTTTGACCCTCTAAAGCATAAATTTGCCCTATAATATAAAGAGTTGATAATGTTGCAGCCTCAGGAAGAACATCAAGATCTAGAGCTTTTTCAAAGTACTCTTTTGCTTTTTTTTGATTATCTTTTTGTGAGTATACAAAACCTAAGTTTTGAAAAACTTGAGCTTGCTCACTTGGTTTATTTTTAGTTCTTTTAGCAAGTTTCTCTAAAATCCTTACTCCACCTTCAAAGTCACCCGCCTTAATGTCTTCTTGTGATCTTGTAAGAAGCTTATGCGTTTGCTCTGTTAAAGCACCAGAAGGCCTGTTCTCAATTTTTCTCTTTAATTCTTTAGGAGTGATATCCATATTAAATGCAAAGGATACTGGAGAACTTGTAAAAAGACATATAACAATAAATTTTAAATTTAAAAACTTCATACTAAAAATCATCCTCTAACTTAAAATCTAGTTGAATGAGGTGGCCTTTAAGTGCGTAAGGCTTTCCATCTTTTACCTGAGGCTTATACTTATACTTCATAGCCGCACGCCTAGCACTTGAATCAAAAACTCTTCTTGGATTAGAGTTTGTTACCTTAGCCCCTGTTACAGAACCATCAGCACCAATATCAATTTCAAGCTGAACCCAGCCTTCTAAACCACGCATTGCAGCTTCTCTAGGGTACTGTGGATTAACTTTAACAATAGGAACTATATCTGAATCTCCAGAACCTGTTGCTTGAGCAGCTCCAACTCCTCCAATAAAGGGGCCACCACCTACATCAAGAGCTAAATTTAAGGGGATAGCCTGCATCTTCATATTAGAAGATTTTGGTTTAGAAACCTTAGCAACCTTTGGCTTAGGAGTATTTGGTTGTTTTTGAACTTTTGGTGGAGCTTTTGGTTTTTTTCTCTCTCGCTCATTTAAGTCACTTGGTCTAATAGTACGAAGAAAAGAAAGGTCCATCCTCTCTTTTCCACTATCAAGACTCTGTGGTGACTTAATAACGTAGCCAATTCCTAAAAACACCAAAGGTACTAAGAAAGTAGGTACTGATAAGAAAGTAATAATTCTTTTCATATCAGTTTGCCGCACTTTCCTTAGCAGCGATTGAAATATCTTCTACACCTGCAAGTTTTATCTGATCCATCACTTTAACTAAAACACCTGTCTTTGAACCTTGATCAGCTTGAATGATCACTGCACCCTCTGGGCTTTCAGCATGAAGCCTTTCAACGTTGGCTCTTACAGATCTAATGTCTACTTGTCTTTTATCAACCCAGATCTCATCATTTGAACCAATTGCAACAAATATTGAAGCATTCTCTTTTTTCTTAGCAGATTTTGCAGAAGGTCGACTCACTTCTAAACCCGCTTCTTTAACAAATGATGTTGTTACAATAAAGAAAATGAGCATGATGAAAGTCACATCAAGCATTGGAGTTAAGTCTATTCCTGCTTCTTCTGTATTTCCTCTTTTTCTTCTTCTCATTTTAAACAACCTCTTTAGCTTGAGCAGTTTGTCCCATTTCAAAGGAATCAACTACTTCTTGTTCAAGTTTAATTCTTAAGTTTTTTAAATAATTAAGGCCAATAAGACCAATTAACGCAATCACCATACTCACCATAGTTGGTAAAGTTGCTTGCGATACACCAGAGGCCATTAATCTTGGATTACCAAGACCTTTAAAAGCCATCACATCAAAAACAGCAATCATTCCTGTAACCGTTCCAAGCAAACCAAAAAGTGGGCACATAAATGTGATCACTTCAATTAAAGAGATCCTTTTTTTAAGGGACTCCTTTAATAAAGAAACTTCATACTGTCTTTGAAAAATAGCATCTACTTCTCTTTTAGGTTTAAGACCTTTCCAGGAGTTAAGCCTTTCTTTCATAAGTGGAAGAAAGTCTAATTTATAAAATAAAGCTCTTTCAGTTAGTAAAACTAAAAGAATGAATGAAACAAGAAGAAGTATCCATAAGACATTTCCCCCTGCTTCCATAAGATTTAATAAAGGTTCAAACATACGTTTCCTTTTTCCTCGTTAATCTTTAATTACTGACTTACTTTTTTAGACAACAAACCAATACTTTGCTCTTCAAGAAGAGTTAATATCCCCTGGGCTTTACCATTTAAAAAGTTATGAACTAGTAATAATGGAATCGCACAAACAAGACCTAAAACTGTAGTAATTAAGGCTTGAGAAATACCACCAGCCATAATACTTGGGTTTCCTGTTCCAAAAAGCGTAATACTTTGGAAGGTCATAATCATACCTGTTACTGTTCCAAGTAATCCCATAAGTGGAGCAATCGCAGCAAAAAGTTTAATTGTTCCAAGTCTTTTCTCAAAAGGAGTAGAGTTTTTAATTAATTCCTCATCAAGCTTTAACTCAACCATATCTTTATTCATATTTTCAAAGCTTGCAAAAGATTTCCAAATTCTTCCAAGAGCATTATCTTCACTTGGAGTTTCTGTCTTCATTTGCTCATTAATTTTCTTTTCTTCTTTTGTTAAGAATAAAAGTCTTTCTAAAGAAAGCCCTAATCCAAAAAGAAGAACAAGAACAATTGCATATCCAACAATTCCACCTTGAGTGAATCTTTCAAACATAGTTGGAGCTTCAATAAGCATTGAAAGAAGTGAACCACGTGTAGGGTCAATTGAAACAGAACCTAAAGTTCCAGCGGCAGCACCTTCAACTTTTGATAACCCACTTCTAAAACGACCAGCAGGTTGTCTTTGAAGGTATGAAAGCGTTTGAGTTTCAGATGTAAAGTTTAAATACTTACCACCTTCAGCTACATTAAATGCACCTAAACGAGTGATCTCTTTTACTTCCTTTTTACCGCTAGTTCCAACAACTTCAGTATTATAAGTAACTACTTTGCCAGATTCAGTCATTTCTCTTTGAAGTTCAAACCAAAGTCTCTCTAGTTCAGCAGTTGCAGGTAGTGCTTTTTTATCTGTTAGTGTATTTAAGAAAACTTCTCTTCCTGGAAACTGAGTTGAAATCACAGAAGTCTCAACTTGACCTCTAAAATCCCCAGCTACTTGTCTTACAACACCAAAAACTTCGCCTAAAGTTCCCACTAAAAGGTTTAATTCTTCTTCAACTATAGCAAGTTTTTTCTCATTTGTATCAAACTCACCACTAAGTCTTCTTCCTTCAGCTTCAAGTGCAGCTAGTTCTTTTTCTGATTTTGCTAAAAGTGCAGCTTGCTTATTTTTTGCAGACCTAAACTCAGTCTCTCTTTTTTTCCACTCTGCAGTTTCTTGATTAGCCTCAGCCTTAACTTTAGTTAAAAGATCGTCTAGGTTTTGAGGGCCTGAAGGAGCTTTAACAGCATCTGCAGCAAATGAGTTAAATGAAAATAAAATAATTGTTAATAACGCCGTGATTGATGACTTCATTAGTTCACCTCCGATGATGCTTTTGAAACTGATGCTGTTTTATAAACTGGAATTCTAAGTAGGTTTGGAGCTTTTTGCTTTTTAGCCACTCTTAAACCGTCTTTTAAAGCTGATTTATATTTTCCTTCTAAAGAAACAAAAGCTCCTTTATCAGCGTCCCATCTTTTAAAAGTGTTTCCATCTAAGCCTTTAAACATAAGTGCTAAACGCCCCACTCTTAAAAACTCACCAGCTAATTCACCCTTATCAGTTTCAATATTTCCATTATAAGCTTCAATAGTTCGACCATATTCTGCTTCAACTTGGTAAGCCTCTAAAACTCTTCTAAATTTTTCAGAAACTGAGATATCAGCTCTAGACATAAGAGCCTTTAAGTCAGTAATTCTTTTTGAACGCTCTGTTTTTAAGAAAGGAACATCTAAAGAAACGAAAGTTTCAATAGAGTCAGACATCTTGCCAACTAGAGGAAGAATCTCTTTCTTTAAGTTAGTTACATTCTTCATCTTCTCTTTCATGTCTTCCATTTCTTTTAGCTGAGATGCTATTAAATCTCTCATCTGCTGATTATAGGCTTTCATGTTTTCGATTTGTTTTAAAGTAGCTCTATACTCTCTTAAATCAGAGTCTGTTTTATCAGCTAAAGCATTTACTGTCTTTTGAGACGCTCTAGCTTTTTTATCAGCTGAAGTTTGAGTGTTTTTAGCTTCTTCTAAAACTTTTTTTGGTGGAACAGCAAATGCTGTAGCCCCAGATAATAATATGATTGATAGAATCTTTATCATGACAAGTCCTCTTTTCCCCTTCTTGATCATTACTTTCTTATTTTCTTAAAAAAAACATTCAATTTTTTTAATTAAAAGTCTAATTTAAATGACCTCATAATTATTATGAGGCCAAAGTCTATTTACAAATTAAATTTGCTAATGCGCTCATTAATTAAAATGATTGCCTGTAGTTTAAGAATCCATATCTCCCAATCTGTTGAAATAGTGATGAGTTAAAACCATTTCTCGGATCAAAAGGAGGAATCTCACCTTTTAAGTTTTTAATACCAGCTGTTAGCTGAGCCTTCCATGGAAGCCTTGTAGTGTAAGTTAAATCTACTTCTCCATAGCTTCTTAAACTTCCATTTGAAGCTCCACTACCAAGAGGTATTCTTCTAACACCAGCTGTTGAGTTATATGTTAAACCAAATGAATGACTTCTATTTGGAGAATAAACTACAGCAAGAGAGTTTCTCCACTTAGGAGTGCCTTCCTCATCAAGTCCAAGTCTATTAACAAGAGCCTGCCCAGGAAAACCTGACTGCCTATACCTAACCATAAATGAATGTTCATCGTTGATTGTGATTTTACCAACAGGAGTTGGAATAGTAACTCTCATTTGAAGGTCAACACCTGTTACTTCTCGCTGAGATAAGTTAACAAGAGGATTTACAATACTTTCAATCTCTTGGCTTTCCTCGTTACGATTAATAATAACACCCAGGTTAGAGGCAATATTTGGGTTACTTAATTCTGCTTCAGTTAAGTCATTAATATTAGCTTCGCCAACAACATTATCTTGATCTAAATGCCAAAAATCAGCACCCAGTAGGAAACCTCTGACAGGCTCAAAAATTGCTCCGATACCATAAGAAATAGTTTCCTCAGCATCTAAATTAGGATTACCTCCTGATGTTGTCTGATACTGAGTTGGTTCACAAAGAGGAGTATCTCCACCAGCTTCTTGTTGTCTTTTACAAGCAACGGCATCAATAAATGATGGAAATCCTTGGGTTTGAGCTCTGTAAAGATCACTTAAAATTGGTGCTCTAAAGCCTTCACCAACTGAAGCTCTCATCATAAACTTCCTATTAGGTCTCCACTTAGTAGCAAACTTGGGGCTAAAAGCTGACCCAAAATCACTATAGCTGTCAAATCTACCGGCAATTTGAGATTCAAACTGACCAAAAGGAATATTTAATTCTGAGTACATAGAAAAAATATCTCTATCCCCTTGTCCTGAAGTTCCAGAACTTCCAAAAACCTGTTCTGCTTCAGTAAAAGGATCAACCTGATCCTTGTACCTCATATGGTTATAAGATGCTCCAATAGCCATACTTACAACATTGTCACCTATTTCAAACAATTCTCCATTTATTGAAGTATCAAATGAATAGTTTAAAGAAGAGGTTTTCTGCCAAGGATCAAATGCAGCATTTTGAAAATCTGCTGCAGATCTGTTTTCATTAAAAAAGTTAGTCGTTCCATTAGCAATACCCTGATTCAAAGGGTCTAATAAAGCATAACCAGAAAAAGAATCTACAAACCTTCTTGTTCTTGAATAACCTAAGACGTTTTGCCATTCCCAAGTGTCTCCAAATTCTCTTTTATAAACTGAGTTTAAGTTAAAACCTATATCTTCATTTCTAGTCTGCCTATTGCCTAATTCAGCAACTCTATAACTTGTTCTAATATCATCGCCAGGAGCAGAGTTTGGAACAGGCCCACCATTTAGTATTGTCCCAGCTTGCCCTACAGGAATAACAAAGTCTCTTCCTGGAGTTGGAGCATAAGTCCACTCCGTTTCTTTTTGACTGACAATTGCTGTAGTACTAAACGTGTCCCGAGAAGTTGGATTCCACTCAACATTTGAGTAACCACTTAACTGTTGAATTTGAGGAAGCCCAGATGAAATATTTGCATAAGGATATCTACAAAAACCACCATCACGTACTGTGCCATGTTCTGCATTTGCAGCTTCACAAGACCCATCAACAAGAGCCCAACTACCATTTTGATCAATATAACCGGCAACAGGAGCTGTTGCTGAGTAATTAGCATAAGTGGTTGTATTGTCTGAATTACGAATAATATCTGGTCTAGACCAAGCCCTGTCTCTGTCATAAATTTCAGAGTTTTGTCTATACTGAACTGCTGCAGTTACTGAAGAGTTCTTTCTTTGAATTCCTGTAATAGCAGAAACATCAATTCTATCTCCACCTTCATTTTCAGCAACAGAAGTTCTTAAACTCACCTCACTACCCGTGAAATCTTTTCTTGTTTTAAAACTTACAACACCACCTAAAGCATCGGAACCATAAATCGCAGAAGCTCCATCTTTTAAAATTTCCGTAGACTCAATCGCAACCTCAGGAATCAAGTTTAAATCAACAGCCCCGGTTACTCCATCTGGAGCCATTCTATTACCATTTAATAAAACAAGAGTATTACTAGCCCCAAGACCTCTTAAACTAATCCCTGCATTACCAGCAGTTACTCTCCCAGAACCCTCACGACTAGAACCAAAAGAATTGATTGTAAGCTCTCTTAAGTAATCACTTACAGAGTTATAAGGTGATTCTTCTAAAGACTTTCTGTCAATAATCTTAACTGGTGAAGGACCTTCAAAGTCACTTCTTCTTATTCTTGAGCCTGTTACTTCAACACGCTCAACTTTCTTTTTCTTTGTTGTTCTTAAAATATTTGAATTTATATCTTTTTCCACATCTCCAGTATCTGAACTTTGTCCAAAAGATGAAGACCCGATAAATAACAAACTTAAAATTAATAATGATTTCATAAATATTCCCCTTAAATAATTTATTCCCTACGGAATAAATTACTCCTCCCCATCTTCTGTTACAGGCTCTTCAATAACTTCATCATCTGTAGAAGTAACTCCAGCAATAGCATCAACATCCATTAACTTGTCTGAACAATCTAGTTTTCTATGATCATGAATAAAATTAAGTTTTCCTGAACCTGTACAAGAAATCTCAGATATGACTTCACCACCTAAGTTAAGGTCATACGTATATTTAGTAATATCTCCCTCTTTAATGTGATCAAAAATTTCTCCATCATCATCTTTTTCAATAAGCTCAACATTAGAACCCAGAGCTGAATCGTTTAGAACTCCTACACTAGAACAAAGGTTTCTCGCATCAGTAATAAGTCCACCAGCAGAGTCAGTTATCACAAATGATGTTAGGTCAGGAGACCATGTCACAGCATCAGAAGAAGCGTCTTCTTTTAACGAACAAGTTCTCACAACTTCAGGACTCATATCTGTAGCACCTAGCCAGTGAGAAACTCTTGAAACTACTGATTCACAGCTAGCAGGTATATTGTCAATTTCAACATACGCTTTTGGATAAGCCGAGTAATCAATACCCTCATACTGTATACCCTCACTCAGAATATCAGCAGCAAGAAAAGTTCGAGCAAGACCAGAGCCTGCAATAAGATTAAACCTAAGCCCATCTTCAGCTGCTGTTTGTTCAGCTGGCTTTAAATCACAATTTCCAAGACTTGGTTTCATAAGTAGCATTTTAAAGAAAGAGTTAGCACCACTTTCAAAGCCAAACATAATAATACTTCTTTTATCATATGATTCAGTATCAACAACACTAGAAGTTTCAACAATATCTGTTGTATATGTTAGCTCCTCAACTCCAGTTGATAAGTCATTCAGTACAATTGCATCCATGTACTTTTCAATTGGAATTTCATTACCTTCATCATCAAGCAAGTCGTCTTCTTCTAGTCCTCTTTCAATTTCTTTTAAAACTTCTTCCGTTAAAACATCTTCATCAGAAAGCTTATAAGTCATTTGTGCAGAAACACTTGAACAAGCAGGGTTTAACACATCTAGAGTCATTTGAACTTTTTCATCATCTTCATCTTTAACAACAAGTCCTGAAGCATCTACATATACAGCTCCATCACCTTCAAGGTTTGATAAACTAATATCTTTAACCTTTGAACCAGCTGCTGTTACTAAAGTTACAACAACCTCGCTGATCACTTCAGCTTCTTTCTCAGGAGTAAGTCCACATAAACTAAGGTCTAAAGTAATGTCTTCAACCTTAATGCCTCTTTTTCCATTAGCACTAATATTGAAAAGTTGGTCTGTAGTTTTTGAAACCACACGGTCAATGAAAGCACTACTTTCAACTGTTACATCCGAGACACCTTCACCAAGCACCATCGGCTCAACAACTAAGTCTTCAGAAAAACTAAGTACATTTGGTATATTAGGTTTATACTCTTGGCCACTTGGTGGGTTTTCACCACAAGAAACGGTAAACATGCCTAGAAAGACAAACAAACCCATTAAAGATAAAAATTTCATACAATTCCCCCTAGCGAAGAAGTCTATTGGACCAACGTTTGGATTTGACCACTTAACATGCTCAGTCATTAAGAATTTATTAGAAATACTTTAGTTTTCTAGCTTTGAAGGGGGCTCATTTAAGGCATTTTAAGAAGTTTGATATGCCATAAGGCAAAAAAAAGACCGCTCTTAAAAAGCAGTCTCTTTAAATAAAATCTGTTTTAAGTAAAACAGATCAAGAATTTTGATTTTTAAATATCACCAACTAGATTTAGTAACACCAGGAAGAAGACCTTTACCAGCCATCTCTCTAAAAGCTATTCTAGAAATACCGAATTTTCTTAAGTACCCTCTTGGTCTTCCAGTAATTGCACATCTGTTCATCACTTGAGTTCCCATAGATCTTCTTGGAAGCCTTGCAAAAGCTCTTTGCGCTTCCATCTTCTCTTCAATTGAAGCCTCTTGATCTTGTAATACTTTTCTTAAATCAGCTCTTTTTTGACGGTAACGAGCTACCACTTCAGCTTTTTGCTCGTTCTTCTTAATCATAGAAATTTTAGCCACATTTTCTCCTAAATCTTACTTGTGCTTAAAGTTCAAACCGAAAGGATTAGTGTTATAAAGGGTTCTTGTCAATTTATTATGTAAAATCCTCATATATTAACTCCAAAATAGCTTAAAAAAGCCGTATCCAGATAATGAACACCAAAAACCCTCAAATACAAATTAAACCACTTTTAGCCCTAAAACCCACTTTGCATAGCTTGATACTTGAATTAACAGGAGAAAACTATGGGTAATGAGATAGATTATGTTAAAATTTTAGAAGAAAAAGGCTTCACGCGTGAAAGCGCTGAAGTCCAGCTAAAAGTAATCAAGGAAACAATCATGGATAATGCCGCAACCAAAAAAGATATTAGTGATCTTAACACTAGCATAAGAAAAGACATGAAAGATCTTGGTACCGAGCTAAGAAAAGAAATGAAAAACATGGATTCCGATCTGAGAACAGACATGAATAATCTTGGTGTCGAACTAAGAAAAGAAATGAAGGACCTTGGGACCGATTTAAGACAAGAAATGAAAGACCTTGGTACCGACCTAAGAAAAGAAATGAAAGACCTTGATAAAAACATAAGCCATGAAATAGGGCGTGTTGAAAAAATGGTGATTGAGAATACAAATAACATCATTCTCTTAAGAAACGATATGGGGCATCTAGAGACTCGCATTATCAATAAAGTTGGGGGCCTTATCATTGGAAGCACAACTTTTTTAACAGCAGTTATTGGTATTGCAGGAGCTATTTTAAAGTACGCTAAGTAAAACCTACACTTATAAACAATTCTTAAAGCAAGAAGTTACTCCTCTTCAAAAATTGAGGTGTTTACAAAAGGTCTTGAGCGTCCCTTCTTCTTATTAATTTGTGGTTTTTTAGCTCGCACAACCATACCTATGCTAAAGATCTTTCTGTATTCATCTATAAACCAAAAGTCAGTGGCTCCTCTTTCTGGCAAGTCTGAATTTGAATATCTAATATAAGCTGAAAAATTATCTCTAGTCCAAAAAAGTGTATGAGTGTTCCCAAGTCTTGAGATATCTGAGTTGTCTAAAAAAAGTGTTACACTCGACCAAATTGCCCCAATATATCTCAAGCCATAGGGAAGTTTATACACCACAGTTCCTGAAACACTTGCTCTTGCCTGAATCTGAGGATTTCCACTTACTGGAGAAAAATCAAAAGTATTAAATATATAGTCTAAACTACTACTCACACCTGCAGTGAGGTTCTTATATTTAGGTATAAAATGAAGAATTGAACCATTTAAAGAACCTATGGCTTTATAACCTTCAAATCGACTTCTATCACTTGTTGGAATGCCTATAGAGCCACCAAAGTTAGCTGAAAGTGGTTTTTTTAGATTCGCTTGATAACCAGCACCTATATATAAATCAGAGAGTTTAAAAAAGTCCTCATTACCACTAGGTCTAAAGACTGAAGAGCCTACCGTTTCATACGCTATACTTAAACCAGTAAATAAACTTAGTCTTTTTTTTGGGCTATAACTAAAAGCCAAGGAAAGATTATTACTTCCATCAAGAGCATCTGTTTGCTCGTTTAAATCTGAAGTGTATGTATACCTTACAACTGGGTTAAGGTCATGCAGACTAAATTGATGGCTTTTTAAAGCCTCTTTTTCAGCCTTAATTCTTTGACGCTCTCTTTCAAGAGCTATCTTTTTCTCTTTAAGTTTTTTTAATAACCTTCTCTTTTTTAAAATGCGTTGTTTCTCAGCTTCAGTATATGTTCTTTTTTTAGAACTCTTAATTTCTTGCGCAACAGCTTTATTCCCAAAAAATAAGAGACAGGAGAAAATCAAAGCAGTTAAAACCAAAAATCTATCAAACTGCTTATTACACATACGCTTACTTTCTCCACACACTGAACTGATAGATTCTCATGTTTTAATAAAAAAATAAATTATTTGATCCTTGGTCTAGCAACTTTTTAGTTTTCTGCGTGTTTGCATATAAAGACATTATAAATTTTACTTTTAATTAACCAAAGGTAATGTAAGATCATTGCCTTAAAACCTATTTAAACGGAGAAAAAAAGAAATGAAACGTTCAATAGCTATATGCTCAGTCCTATGTCTATCACTTGCAGCTTGTGCTGGATGGTCAAAAAAGAAGTGTGAATCTACTAACTGGCAACAATTAGGTTACTCTGAAGGAAGCAGTGGAAGGCCGAATAGTTCAGCTTCTTACAGCAACACCTGCTCAAAAAAAGGAGCTAATATTGACGTTCAAGGCTATAATGCTGGTCATAGTAAAGGTCTTGCAGTTTTTTGTTCTTTTGAAGCTGGTAAGGGCGTTGGCGTTAACAACGGCGCACTCAACCCAACTTGCCAAAGATTTGATAACTACATGCAAGGCTATAGCGCCGGGATGAAGGTCTTTTGCTCAGGTGATAATGGCTATGATACAGCTATTGAAGGCAAGGACCCTGTAAATACTTGCTTAAAATACAAAGTCTATGCAGCAGCTTATAAAAAAGGACAACGAGATTTTTGTACTGAAAAAAATGGCTTTAGACTCGGAGAAAAAGGAATGCCGTTTCCTGAAAAATGTGAACGCTCTGGTCGCGCTTTTGAAAGAGCCTTTAATAAAGGCAGATTAGGTTACCTTGAAGACACTTTAAAAGAGAAAACAGCCTCTCTTATTTCTGCTAGAAGAGACTATGAGAGAACAAGAGATGACTTACAAGACATGCAGTTTGAACTTGGAAGAATGCCTAGGTACTCTACAGATGATGTAATTATAAGCCGAAAAAGATCACTTGAATCTCAAATCGCTAGAACGAGAGATGAAAGAGATAGAATGAGAGAAGAAGTTGATGGTATGGATAGAGACCTTAATGAAATCAGACGAGAAATCTCATATTTAAGAAAAAGAATATAAAGTAAAGCAGTAAACAATAAAACTTTTACAAGCTTGCTTAAACAAAACTAAAACAAGTGCTAAAGCCTTAACTTATGTTAAGGCTTTTTTCATTGCACATACTATTTAGTATACTATGCTTTAGCACATCTTCTTTTTCAGATACTATTAAAACTCAGTGCGCACTACCCTTAATCAAAAGCCTCGATGCACAGTACCTCTTCTTTGGTGAGGATCACCGAGATCTTAACCCTTCTGATTTTTTTTCAGAAACACTTCCTACTTTAAAACTAAATGGTTATGAGATCTTTTTTTTAGAGTTTTTTGATTCAGCAGATCAACCACTTATAGATCAGTATGTTTTAAGGCATGACCAAGAATATAACCTACTTTACTCTCTCTTTTATGATTTTGGTTACAACTTAGAAAAATATGCAATTATCACTAATAACCTTATAAAAAATAACTTAAATTTTTTAGGAATAGATAGAAGAAAAGATATAAAAACAGTATTCCCTGATAACGCAAAGCTTGCTTTAAGAGATTTACATATGTTTACGACCGCTTTTTACTTTATTCAAAAAAACCCTGATAAAAAGATTGTTTTCTTTAATGGCTCTAGTCACTCAACATATAATAAAAATCCTGAAGGCCCAAGTTTTTATGAGCTCTTTAAAGAGCACTTTAAAAATTCAAAAACACTCAGTTTTAAATTTGATTACTTTTCAAATAAATCTTTAAGTAGGCAAAGACTAAAGCTTCATTCTTTACACAAAGAACTCATCGATTTTAAGTGTAAAAGTGGCTTTTTTATTTTAACTGATAGAGCTATAAACAGCGACTTTGATTACTATATCTTTAAAGACAAAGAGAGGGCTTTTCCCTCTCTTCCTAAACATGGCTCGCACGCTATTTAAATTAATTTTAGTTTAAAAGCTATTTAACTGAATACTCTTCTTTATAAAATTTAGACTTTAAGTTAAAGAATTCACTATAAAGCTCATCTGTTTTTAACTGGGTTTTAAGCTTATTTAAAAGTTGATCTTCAAGTTTTGTCATAAGATCAACATTTTTACTTCTTGTATACATTTGATCTAAAGCTCTTAACAAAGCTGTTTCTGTAGTAATTATTGGCGCAAGCTGAGACTCTGGCAGTTTTGCTTTTTCAACAACAAACTTTCTCATCTCAGTAATCCACTTACTTCTATAAGCAGGCTTAAACTCGTTCTTAATATAATCTTGCGTAAATAAAACTCTATCTGTGTAAGACTCATGATATACGTCTATAGCTTTAGCAGCGACTTTACCAATAGAAGAAACTGATCTAGTTTTTGCTTGATCTGCCTCTCTTTCTTGAGCCAGTTTCTCATTTTTTTGCTCTTTAATTTTATTATTTTCTTTAGCAATTTCTCTTTGCTGCTTGATTTGATCAAGAAGTTTTGGAGTATACATTACAGTTAAAGCAACTAGAAGAGCTGCAGGTACTACAACTTTAAAGTATGGATGTGAATAAGTTGATTTAAAAAATCCAATTCCTGAAACGACGGCTTCTCTTAAAGGCTTTAAAAAGTCTATTTTTTCTTTAACAACCGCTGGCTTTAACTCTTCTTCGAAACTATCTTTTGCAGCAACTTCAGCTGTAGTCTCTTCTCCTTCTTCACTCTTTTGCTCTTCTTCTTTAATACTTGCAACGGCTTGAGGAATTTCGTTTAAAGCATCTTCATCATCAACCGTGCTTTCGCTTTTTTGATCTTCTAAAGCCTCAAAACTAGCTTCAAGTGATTCTGTTTGATTATCCTCTAATTTCTCAGGAGCTACTTCTTCACCTTCTACGCTTTCTTTTGCAACAACTGCCTCATTTGCAGTTTCTTTTTCTTCTTCTTTAGCTACAACATTTTCATTCTCTACTACAGGAGCAGTCTCTAAAGACTCTTCCTTAGCTTGAACTTGATCATTTTGAACTTCTATTAAAGATCCAAAGTCTTCAAGAGTTGAGCCCGTACTTGAGTTTTCTAAACCTTGAGCTTCTTCTTCACTAACAAGCTTTAAGTGGGCTGCTTTTTTTACACTCAATCCTTCTTTAAACTTTCTAAGCTCTTCATTTATATAAGAAACCTGTTCTTTTCTCTTTGTTTCAATTTCTTTTAGCATCAAGTCTTTTGCAGTTTGTGCATCAGCTCTTAATCTTGCAGCTTCAGCCTCAGCTTCTTTTATCTTATTGTTATAATCGAGCTGAGCTTGCTCTAGCTTTGATTCTGCTGAAGTTAGTGCTTCTCTAGCATCAACTTTTGCAACATCAATAAGCTTTTGAGCGTTTGTTTTTGATTCCTTAGAGATTTTTTCAGCGTCTTTACTTGCTAAAACCAACATCTCTTTAGCTTCTTTTTCTGCTGCCTCTTTAATTTGAGTAGCTTCTCTTTTCATATTTTCAGCTTTTAAAACTGCAGCTTTTGTTAAATTCATAGCCTCTTCTTTAGATTGGCCAATGATCCTCTCTGTTTCAGTCTTTATAAGGTTCTTTTTCTTAACTAAAACCTCTAAAATCCCCTCTTCTTCTTTAACTTTTATAGCAGCTTTTTCTTTATCATGGTGTAAAGCCTCAAGATCCTCTTCAAGGTTTCTATAATTTTCTTTTAAAAGGGAAAGAAGCTTCTCTTTTTCTTGAGACTCAGTCTCTAAATTAGATATGTTCTTTTTTAAAATATACGTTTTTTCATCAAAACGCTTTTCTTCTATGATAAGCTTTTCATTAACCTCTTGAAGATCCTCTCTCTTTTTATTTGCATCTTGAGTAAGGTGAAGAATTTCATCTTTCTTACTGTTTACTAGATTAGCATACTCAGCTTGTAAGGCACTAAACTCTTGTTGCTTCATTCTAATGTCTTTACTGACAGCAACTTTTTTAAACTCAATTTCTTCTATTTCAGCTCGCATAGAATCAAGAGACTCTTGCTTTTGAGCTGTTTGTCCTTCTAAAAACAAGATAGTTTTATGCAGTTGAGCCGATTTTTCTTCAATCTCATGATTAAGATAGTGAACCTTTTTTTGAGCCTCTATTGTAAGTGACTCAATATCTTTTGTCGTTTGCTCTAATATTCTATGTGCTCGAGCAGAAGACTGTGAAAGTTTAGATTGAAATTGAATGTCTGCTTTTTGGGACGCTTGAGAAAGCCTAGCTTCAGCAACTTTTACAGAGTGTAAATAGTTTTCAGCTTCAGCTTCTACATCTGCTAAGTCTGACTTTGAAGCTGCCATTTTATCAGCAGAACTTAAGACCTCTAGTGAAGTCGGCCCCTCTACTGTTTCTTCTGCTTTTGAAAACATCGAATATGATTCAAAAGTGATCTGAATAGAGTCTTCTACACCAAAAGAAAAGCTTTGCCCTTCTCCTAAGTATGTCTCCTGTCCACCATCAACTGGATCAATTTTTAAACGCCCATTTTCTAGAACTAATCTGCAAAATACTGAAGCTACCCCTTCTTCACTCACCTTTATATCAGCTATCTCTGAGGATCCAATTAGTATGTCTTGTTTTACAAAGCTAAAAGATTCAGTACTACCATCACTACGCTTTAATAACAGATTTATTTTCTTAGAATTCATATACACTCTCTCTAACTTAAAGGCTCTTCAAATTAAGGGCTTATTAACAATTTCGGAATTTTCGACGTTTTTTTAAACACACGAAGGTCTAGATATGAGACGTCTTTAGCTTAATTTTTTTTTAAAACTCTAATTTACTGCCTTCGTATTAAGCTTTTTGTGTAAAACGATAAAGCTCTAAAAATGAGTCCACCTAGACTGAAGGTGTAGCCAAACACTTTTTTTTTAGCTAACTTATGTCATTAAAGATAAACATTAAAAACCACTAGTTTTTGTTTAAAAGCGAGTGATTAAATATTTAAAAAATTAAGGAATTGTCAAAAATGAGTGATAAGCTCTCCTACCTTTCTCGTACTAATTTAGAATACTTAGAACAACTTCATAAACAATTTTTAGATAACCCTGAAAAAGTTGACCCCGAGTGGTTTCGTTTTTTTGAAGGTGTTGAGTTTGCAACCAGTCAAGGACTTACAAAAGCTTCAGCTTCTTCTTCCTCACCTGATAGTATAAAAAATGAAATTAATGTTTATGAACTCATCCAAATTTATAGAGACTATGGACATCTTAAAGCTAAGCTTGATCCTTTAGAGCTTCAAAACAGAGAAACTGAGTTTCTAAGTTTTAGGGAAACTAAAGACGGAGCTAACTCTTTATCAAAAATCAAACCTACTGATACTTTTGAAGCAGGAAAATATTTAGGCCTTAAAGCTTCGACTTTATCTGAAATAGTAGACCACTTAGAAAAAACCTACTGTGGTTCTATTGCTTTGCAAGCTGCAGAATGTGTTCCACAAGTACGCGACTGGTTCTGCAAAGAGTTTGAAAATTCTAGTTTTAAACTAACAAATGACGAACAAGTTAGAATTGCTAAACAGTTAGCAAAAACTGAGTCTCTAGAAAAATTTATTCATACAAGATATGTTGGTGTAAAAAGATTCTCTATTGAAGGGTGCGACACTCTTATTCCTATGCTTGAGTACCTTGTTGAGAAAGGCACAAACGATTTAGACCTTGAAGAAGTCACAATTGGGATGGCTCACAGAGGTAGAGTAAATGTTTTAGCTAACTTTATGAATAAAGGCTTAGAACTTATTTTATCTGAGTTTAATGGAAAAGTTGGTGCTGATAGTAACTATGATTCAGATGTTAAATACCATATGGGGTTTTCTACTGACAAAGAAACCACTTCAAAGAAATCTTGTCATGTTTCTCTTGCTTTTAACCCTTCACACCTTGAAGCAGTTGGCCCAGTTGTTTGTGGAATGGCAAGAGCAAAGCAGAGAAGAAGAAAAGACACACAAGAAAGAAGTAAGGTTATTCCTGTTATCATACATGGCGATGCTGCTGTAATTGGCCAAGGAGTAGTAAGTGAAACTTTTCAGCTTTCTAAACTCCCTGGGTATGAAGTCGGTGGCTCCATTCATGTTATCATGAATAACCAAGTTGGTTTTACAACCAACCCAAGTGATGCAAGAAGTACTGAATACGCTTCTGATATTGCAAAGACAATCAAAGCTCCTGTGCTTTTAGTAAATGCAGACGATCCAGAGGCATGTGTAAAAGCAATGGATATGGCTCTTAGGTTTAGACAAAAGTTTAAACAAGATGTCGTTATTGATCTTATTGGCTATAGAAGGTTTGGTCATAATGAAGGTGATGAACCTGCTTTTACACAACCACAGATGTATAAAAAAATAAAAGCACACCCTACGGTTTATACAGCATATGCAAAAAAGCTAAGTGAAGAAAAAGTTTGGGATAAAGCTAGTCGAGACGCTTTTTATGATTCTAAAATAGATAACCTACAAGAAATTTTTGATACTGTTAAAAAATCACCAGTTGATGCAAAACCTGTTTCTTTTGAAGGACTCTGGGCTGGACTTCGCTGGGGAGAAGCAAAAGACTTTGAAAAAACTGTAAAGACCGCTACAAGTAAAAAAGTTTTAGATAAAGTTATGGATAAGCTTACTCAACCTCCAAAAGGGTTTAAACCTCACTCAAAAGTACAAAGGCTCCTTAAAAACAGGAGTAAGATGTTTAGTGATGATAAATTAGACTGGGGACTAACAGAGCTTTTATGCTACGGAAGCCTTATTTCTGAAGGAACATCAGTAAGACTTTCTGGACAGGACTGCCTTAGAGGAACTTTTACACACAGGCATTCTGTACTTTTTGACGCAGAAACTGCTGAAAAGTATTCTCCCTTAACAGAGATAAACTCTGAAAAAGAGTTTTGTGTTTATAACAGTCCACTCTCAGAATACGCTGTCTTAGGTTTTGAATACGGAAATTCCATCTCTGACCCAAAGTTTCTAACAATCTGGGAAGCTCAGTTTGGTGATTTTGCCAACAGCGCACAAATCATTATTGATCAGTTTATATCAAGTGGTGAAGCAAAGTGGTTTAGGTCAAATGGGCTTGTTTTACTTCTACCACATGGTTATGAAGGACAAGGACCTGAGCACTCAAGTGCAAGACTTGAAAGATTCTTACAGCTTTGTGCTCAAACCAACATGCAAGTTTGTAACTACACCACACCAGCTCAACTCTTCCATGGATTAAGACGTCAAGTTTTAAGAGACTTTAGAAAGCCGCTAGTTATCATGTCTCCAAAATCACTTCTAAGACACCCTAAAGTAATCTCTTCTGTAAAAGATCTTACTGAAGGTAGTTTTCAAGAGGTTTTAACTGATTCTGAAAAATATAAGAATGCTAAAAGACTTGTGTTCTGCTCTGGAAAACTTTTTTATGATTTAGAGGCAAAAAGAACTGAGCTTAACTCAGAAGATGTAGCATTAGTGAGAATTGAGCAACTTTATCCATACCCTGAAAAACAAATACTCAAGGTTTTAAAGAACTTCTCTAAAGCTCAAGACTTTGTATGGGCTCAAGAAGAGCCACAAAACATGGGTGCTTATCAGTTTATAGCCCCGAAACTTAAAAAAACTCTTATGTTAGCAGGGTGCAAACCTGAAATTTTCTATGCTGGAAGAATTGAAAAGTCCTCTCCAGCTACAGGGGCACCCTCAATTCATATGGATGAACAAAACAAAATCATTAATGCATGTTTTAATTTTAAATCTAACTAGTCTTTAACTTAAAGACTTAAAATTTTAAGTGACGAAGGAGTCGAAGTAAATGAGCCAAGTGGAGATATTAGTTCCAGCAGTTGGAGAATCAATCACAGAAGCCACTATAGAAGAGTGGCAGAAAAATACTGGTGATTATGTAGAAAAGAATGAAATTATTGTCGTTTTAGAAACTGACAAAGCTTCAGTTGAGCTTGTAGCTGAAGCCTCAGGCGTTTTAAATACTGATTTTAGCGAAGGTGATACTGTTGAAGTGGGTAAAAAGATTGGATCGATTGATTCTTCTGCTGCTAAACCTGCTGGCTCTAGTAAAGAAAGTGTAGAAACTCCAGCAGCTTCAAGCAACACTCCACCCGCACCAAACCAAGCTGTGAGTAAGTCTTCTTCAGCAGCTGGTGTTCCTGGCCCTGCTGCAAAGCGTGTTATTGCTGAGAATAATTTAAACGCTTCTAATATTTCTGGAACTGGGCCTAAAGGAAACATAACAAAGGCTGATGCTTTAAACGCTGCTTCAAGTAATGCTCAACAAACAACTGCTGCAGAAACTTCTTCAAAAGAGCAAGCTCCAGCTTATCAAGCTCCAAGCTTTGAGTCTCGCGGAACAAGGCGAGAGAAGATGTCTACCCTTAGAAAAAGAATTGCTGAAAGACTTGTTGAAGCTCAGCAAACAGCTGCTATTTTAACAACTTTTAATGAAGTTGATATGTCTGCTGTTATGTCTTTAAGATCTAAGTATAAAGACCAATTTGAAAAAAAGTACGGAATCAGATTAGGTTTTATGGGTTTCTTTGTTAAGGCTGTATGCGAAGCTTTAAAAGAATATCCAGCAGTTAATGCACAAATAGATGGTAAAGAACTTATTTTTAATGAGTTTGTTAATATGGGTATTGCTGTTGGTGGCCCTAAAGGCCTTGTTGTGCCTGTTGTTAGAGACGCTGATTTAATGAGTATCTACCAAATTGAAGCTGCCATTAAAGACTACGCTGGAAAAGCTAAAAATAATAAGCTTGCTATTGATGATCTTACTGGCGGTACTTTTACAATAAGTAATGGTGGTGTTTATGGCTCTTTAATGTCGACACCTATTCTAAACCCACCTCAAAGTGGTATTTTAGGTATGCATAAAATTGAGAAAAGGCCTATTGTTGTTGGTGATGAAGTTAAAATCAGACCAATGATGTATTTAGCTCTTTCTTATGATCATCGAGTTATTGATGGTAAAGAGTCTGTAAGTTTCCTTGTAAAGATTAAAGAAGCTTTAGAGGATCCAAGCAGACTGCTTCTTGGAGTTTAATTTTAAAAAATAAGGATTTAAAAAATGAGTTTTGATTTAGTTATTATTGGTGGCGGACCAGGTGGTTACACTTGCGCAATTAGAGCAGCTCAACTCGGTCATAAAGTGGCTATTGTTGAAAAAAGAAAGACACTTGGAGGCACTTGTCTTAATGTGGGCTGTATTCCTTCAAAAGCGCTCTTAGAGTCAAGTGAGCATTACTCTCAAGCTATACATGAGTTTAAAGATCATGGTGTAGACTTATCTGGCATCAAACTGAATTTAAAAAATATGATGAAAAGAAAAGATAAAGTTGTAAAAGAGCTTACAAGTGGTGTTTCTTTTTTAATGAATAAAAATAAAGTAACTTCTTTTTTTGGAACAGGTAAATTTCTAAATACAAAATCTATAGAGATCACTAAAGAAGACGGCTCAAAAGAAGTAGTGGAATCAAAAAACTTTGTTATTGCTACAGGAAGTGAAGTAAACACTCTTGGATTTGACATTGATGAAACACAAATTGTTTCTTCAACAGGAGCTTTAGAACTTGATAACGTTCCAAAGAAAATGGTTGTTATTGGGGCTGGATACATTGGTTTAGAGCTTGGTTCCGTTTGGCAAAGACTTGGGTCTGAAGTAACTGTTATAGAATACGGTGACCGTATTGCCAGCACCATGGATGAAACCATGGCAAAAACTCTTCATAAGTCTCTTAAAAAACAGGGTTTAAATTTTATGATGGGTCATAAAGTAAATACAGCTACAAAAAAAGGTAAAAGCTTAAATTTAGAAATTGAGAAAGTTTCTGATAACTCAAAATCAACTTTTGACTGTGATGTTGTTTTAGTAGCAGCAGGAAGGCTTCCTTTTACTAAAGGACTAGGCTTAGAGAACACAAATGTAAAAACTGATGAGCGTGGCTTTATAAATGTGGATGCTCATTTTAAAACTGATGATGCAAATATTTTTGCAATTGGCGATGTTATACCAGGGCCAATGCTTGCCCATAAAGCTGAAGAAGAAGGTGTTGCTATTGCTGAAAACTTATCTGGTCTTGCAGGGCACGTTAATTATAAAACTGTTCCTGGCGTAATATACACTTGGCCAGAAGTAGCTTCTGTAGGTCTAACTGAGGCTCAAGCTAAAGAACAAGGAATTAGTTATAAAGTGGGTAAGTTTCCATTTAGTGCAAATGGCAGAGCTAAAGCCTTAGGCTGCACTGAAGGTATGGTGAAAATAATTGCTAGAAGTGATAATGATGAACTCATTGGAACTCATATTATGGGTCCTAGAGCATCAGATATGATTTCTGAAGCAGTTATTGCTATGGAGTTTGGAGGAAGTGCTGAAGACCTTGCTAAAGCTTTTCACGCTCACCCTACACTATCTGAAGCTGTCAGAGAAGCCGCTTTAGATGTGGATAAAGCTGCCAGACAAATGTAGTAAAAGGTTAAAATAGACTATAAACTCAAACCAGGGTGCTCCTCACTCTGGCTTTTTAATTTAACAGGAAATTTCAAAGTAAATTGCGTTCTATTTCTACTATTATCAGTTAAACTTACTTCCCCATTAATTGATTCAATGTACTTTCGACACAAAGAAAGTCCTAAACCAGTACCCCCTACACTCTTGTCAGTTCTTGAACCTTGGAAGAAAGGATTAAAAATTTCTTCCATATCACTTTCATCAACACCAACACCTGTATTTTCAATAAACATCGTCACAATATCTAAATCTTGCTTAACACGAACATTAATATCGCTACCCTTATCAGAGTACTGAATTGCATTCTCAAGCAAACACCTTAACGACTGCCTTAAAAAAGTTTCATCCGTATAGCACTCAATATTTTCAGTATCTAAGGAATTTAGGTTTAAATTTAAATCATTCGCTTTAAGATCTAAGTTCTCTATAATTTCATCTAAAACAGTTGAAAGCCCAAATTCACTTGCTGCAGGAGTAAAGGCTTCATTACCCTCTCTTGTTAATAAAAATAACTTTTCTAAAAGGCTCATTAAACGATCTGATGATTTTTTAATACCATCTAAGTGATATGATATTTTTTCAATATCAATTGCTTCTACACTATCTTTTTTTCTAACCTTACCAATACGCTGTACAGCTAGATCCGTAAAACCCATAACTCCCTGAACAGGTATGCGGACCTCATGAGATATATTCGCTAAAAACTGGGCTTTAATTTGATCTGATTTTAAGTTATCTAACTTCGATTTAAGCAAGAGAGCTGTTCTTTTTTCAACTAACTTTTCTAAGTTTTCATTCATATTTATTAATGTGTCTTCTTGGCTATCAAAGTAGTATTTTTCTACAAACAACAATGTGGCAATGATCGCATTTACGAACAAGGTGTCTATCACTAACAACATAACAGAGAAATCACTTGAATGGAGCTTTGTAACCGGTATTAAATTGCTGTGAGATAAATAATCTACTAGTGGCATTGATACAAAGACTATTAGATAACTTAGA
The DNA here is from genome assembly GCA_938002015.1 of uncultured Bdellovibrionales bacterium. Lineage (GTDB taxonomy): Bacteria > Bdellovibrionota > Bdellovibrionia > Bdellovibrionales > UBA1609 > JALZUR01. The sequence continues at coordinate 7,422 of CALLAU010000044.1, read as the reverse complement.
ATTCTAAAGAACCTAGGCAGCTTACTCATCAAAAGAAAAGAGTAAACTAGAGCTATAAAAAAGTAGTAAATCCCATTAAAAGACTTACCAAATACAAACGCCGCATTCCAACCCAAAATACAGATAACAATGAAAGTTTGAAATCTAGCAATATTATATTTCTTCTTAGAGTTAAAATAAAACACAAATGCGCTACTACACGCTGAAGACAACATAGCAATTCCATATGTCGTAAAACTTATGTTGTTAGCTTCTAAAAACGGGATAAGCGGTATTAAAGCGAAATAGCCCCATATAATAATGAGATTAGTTGCAAGTGTCCCTCTATTTTCTGAAGTTTTAAAAGAGCCTTCGACTCCAGTAAAAACAAGTTTTTTAATAAAATTTTTAAAAAAATTGCTCACTTTCAAAAATCTAAACCTGTGATATTTTAGTAATTAACTTATCTATTGGTATTGGCTTAAAGAGAACACCATTTGCCCCAGCCTTTAAACCTTTCTCTTCTATATCGTTTCCACCCATACCAGTGAGTAAAAGAATTTTAGTCGAAGAGTCTTTCTCTTGTTCTCGAATATAACTACATACTTCAAATCCCGTTAAATCCGGCATCATTAAGTCTAGTACAAGTAAATCTGGAGCAAAGCTTTTATACTTTTCAATCCCTTGATTACCGTTTAGCGCTGTTTCAACCTCATACCCTTCTTCAGATAAAAGTTCAGAAAAGAGCTCAATCATCATCTCTTCATCATCAACTAAAAGTATCTTCATAAGATTATATTCCTTTTTTGTTATCTTAGTTTAATCTGCTCTAAATCTGAAACAATATATTAAAACTAACTAAATCTTGGACCTGTTTGTCCTCTAATCAAATACAAGAGCAATAGAAGGTAAAAATAATACTTTTTTGTTAATTTATAATTAACACACTCTTGAAAGATTTTTATACTATACCTGAGCCACCTAGAATCTATAATACCCCAATAGCTTTTTTAACTTCTGCTAAAAGGGGGCTTGTAATTTCTCTTGCTTTTTGAGCACCTTCTTCAAGTACCTTACTAAGCGCAGCTGAGTCTTCCATATAATGATTATATATTTCCCTTTTATCTTTTAAACTCATATTTATTTCTTCAAAGAGCTCTTGTTTAACCTCTCCCCAAGCAATGCCTTTATCATATTTAGATTTCATCTCTTTAACTTTATCTAAACTTGAGAATTCCTCAAAAAAAGTTATCAAGTCATTAGAGTCATACTTTTTTGGCTCTTCAGGAGGAGTAGAGTCTGTTTTAATTTTCATAATCATTTTTCTTAATTTTTTTTCGGCAAGAAATACCGGAATATGATTGTTATATGAGGCACTCATTTTTCTACCATCTATTCCAGGCAGTAACTTACCTTTTCTTACAAAGATTTCTGGTACTTTAAGAGTTTCACCAAAAAGCCTATTAAACTTAGATGCTACATCTCTTGCGATTTCTAAGTGTTGGGCATTATCTTCACCAACAGGAATAAGATCTGCGTTAAAAGCTAATATATCGGCTGTCATTAAAAGGGGGTAAGTATATAGCCCCATATTTACACCATCATCAAGATCAGCTTTGCCCGCTTCTTCATTAGATTGAATTTTTGCTTTATAAGCATGAGCTCTATTAAGTAAGCCCTTTGGCATTATTGCTGCTAAAATAGTTGAAAGTTCCATTATTTCAGGAACATCAGACTGCTTGTAAAATATTGTTTTACTTGGGTCTAAACCAAGACCTAACCATGTGGCAGCAACATCTTTAATTCTAAAAGAAAGGTCCTCTCTTTTTTGAACAGAGTTTAGTGCATGATAATCAGCTATAAAATAAAGCCCTAAAACATTAGGATCTTCTGCCATTTCTAAAGCCGGCTTAATTGCTCCAATCCAGTTTCCAATATGAACACCCGTTGCTTTAATACCTGTTAAAACTTTTTTCATCCTAAAAAGTCTAACAAATCTAGATTTAAACTGCACCACAAAGAACTCTAAAAGTGACAATTTTTGCCCTCTATTTTTGAAGTAATTTCCCTTACTTAGTACTCATCTTAAGCAAAATGCACTTAGCAGCGTGCCTAATTATTGCTTTACTCAAAGAGACTGAACGTAAAAGGAGAAATATTATGTTACAACAAGAAATCTGCCCCGACTGCGAAAACCTCATCCCTGTAGATAGAATGGATGAAGACATCGTGATCTGCCCCTGTGGTTTTACTAAAAGTAAAGCTCAAATGAAGTTTGATAAACGAAACAATAAAATCACAAGTTATACTATAATATTAGTAGCACTGTTTATCTTAGGTGCCTTCATACACACGGCAAAATGGGGAACAGACTCAATTAAAGTAGCTCCCTTACAAATTTCTGAACTAGTAGACGGTTTAAGCCCAAAGCAAACTATTGAGTTAGCTGATTTTTCTTTTGACCATAAGTATTTTGAAAAATCAGAGAAACTCTATCAACAGTTTTTAGATCAAAATCCTGATCATGAAAGAGTTTTAGAAATTAATGAAAAGCTTGGAATGTTGCTGTTTAGACAAAAAAAATTCGCTCAAGCAGTTGAACCTCTTGAGAACTACTTTCTAAGTAATGGAGAAAATCCACAAACCTTATTTTCTTACGGAAAATCTTTAACAGAAACACAAGATCTTGGTGATGCAGAGGAAGTTTTTCTAAGACTAATAAAAACTAAACCTGAAGTTTATCAAGTAACTGTTGTTCAAGCTCTACTTGATCTATACGTTGCTCAAAACAAGCTCACAGAAGCAAAACAGTTTATTTCAAAACTCATTAAACCTGGATATGTAGTTCCCACACATTTACAAGAGCAAAAAGAACTTATTAACGAACTTATTTCAAAAAAATCATAGTCTTAAATATTTTATACTATTAAGGCACTCTTTTTAATTTTGTAAACAAACCTTACTTTAGTTTGTTTACAAAATCTCTGACAACTTCTCCTGCAAGTTCTTTACAACCTAAACCAATAGCTATAGCAGCGCCTAGAGCAATAGACCCCATAGCTAAACTAAAAGCTATCGTAACAATCTCTTCAGCAATTTGCATTTGTTGAAGAGCCATCGCACCTGTTACAACTATAATGACACCTTTTGCTAAGATAGCTAAAAGCTGAGAAGAGCCTGAAGTACTACTTTGCCTCACCCAACTAGAAACAACATTTGCTATATATAAACCTATCCCAAATACAACTAAGCCTAGTAAAACATCACCAACTCTTTCAACAATACTGCTAATTACTCCAGAAACAGATTCTAAGCCTATTTTTTCAAGTGCTTGGATCAGGAGTATAATAATAATTGAATAATGAGCTAACGAGCCTACTAATTCTGAAGGTGTTTTCGTTCCTGTTCTAATCTCAGAAATTCCAAGTTTTTGAAAAATATTATTAAAACCCATTTCTTTTAAAATATCGGAAATGAATTTTGCTACTAAGCTTCCAACATAAAACCCAGCTAATACTATAAGTATTGCAAGAGCTACTTGAGGCAAGCTACTAATAACTTGGTTTAAAATATTGTCTATTGGTTCAGTAATTTTTCCTAGTTCAAGTTTTTCAAAGCCCTTAATTACGATAGTCACAACAAAAATTGCATAAATAACCGTTGGTACAATTTTAGATATTTTTAGAGATCCAAAAACCTGTTCACTACCATACTTTTTTAATACGTTATCTACACCAGTTGAAAGTAAAAAGTTTTCAAGTATATGTTTAATAACTCTAGCTACAAACCAGCCTATACCAATAATAAGTGCTGCTGCTAAAAGCTTTGGAACAAATGAGCCGAGTCCATTTATAAAAGGCTCAAATGGTTCACTCAACTTCTCTAGCCCAAGCCCCGTTAAAATACTTGGTAGAAAAAGTAAAAACACAACCCCGTATGTGATTTCAGATAAACTTTTTGTAACAGAGAAATCAACCCTCTCTCCAGCATCTAGTTTTGAGCCAACTCTATCATCAATATTAAATTTTAGACCTGCAGAGTTTACTGCTTTTTTAGCTAAGAAAGCACATATGAGTGCTAAGACGATTGGATAAATCGCATTCCAAGCCATTAAAAGAAGAACCCCTATCTTATCAAAAACACCGACTAATAAATTTTGAAGTTTCTCAAACTCAGCAAATTGAGCCACTGCTAAAAATAAAAACAGTATAAGAATAAGAAAACATAACCTTGAAATGACTTTTTCAATATCAAAAAAAGCACTCTCTCTTGAAGTTACCCTCGCAAAGTGTTCATTAAGACGAAGTGGCCTTAAAATAAATTTCTTTAAAAACCATATTAAAAGAGTTGCAAAAAACCAGCCTACAATGAGTAAGCAAAAAGCACCTAATAAGGACATTAAACGATCATCAACAAAAGTCTTTATAGAATTAATAATTGATTCAAAATCCATTTTTAAAGCACCCCTTTTAGTTTTTTCTTCTTACTTAAGGCTAATTTGGTAAGCTTTGTGAGTCAATTTAGAGGGTCTAGTTCATTATGAAATCTCTAATGATGTCAGATATTTAAAAACTTGATTAAGTGTTTTTCCTACTAAATTTACTTCTCATCATTCTTCTAAAGAAGTTTGGTGTTTTTTGAGCAAGGTGAAGTCCAAAGTTTTCACTTCCTTTTGGACGAATTTCACTACTACCACTTTCAATTCCATCAACAACTATCTTCGCCCACGCTTGAGCACTCATTGAAGTAAGAAATGAAAGGTCTAAGTGGGGAGTAAAAGAGTCATAAATAGCATCATACATATCCGTTTTAACTCCAGGGGTCATTAAGACGCAAACTTTAACTCCTGTAGATAACAACTCTTCTCTTAAAGCATTAGAAAAAGAAACGAGTCCTGACTTAGTTGCTGCATAAGTTGTTGCACAAGGGAAGGTCATAACACCGCTAACAGAAGCATTATTCACGATAAGCCCTGAGCCTCTTTTAATCATGTGTGGGAGCATGACTCTAGATAGTCTAATAGGAACTTCTAAATTCACTTTAATCATTTGAGATATTTTTTTTGGATCTTGCTCTTCTAACAAACCACCTACTAAAGTTCCTGCATTATTAATAAGTATATCCGCATCATCCAGTTTGTTTTTTTCTACAAACTCCATAAAGTTAGGCTCTACACTTAAATCTGTTAGAATTTCACCAGCAGCATCTTTGTTATTAGAAGGTGACCTGTTAATCATTGTAACTCTAGCACCTCGTTTTAAAAGCTCTTCAACAAAAGCTTTTCCCATTCCCCTATTAGCACCAGTAACAATAACCTTTTTATCTTTAACTCTCATAACACATGAGAATAGACAAAATTTAGCGAAAAACAACTAACTTATAGACAGTGCTTTGTAAGCACCATTTATAGCTATAAGGTAAGCACTTCATAATATAATTCACAGCACTAAGTATAAAAAACAGACACTTTTCTTTAAAAACCAAGACTTAAAGAGAGATTGCTAAATTGCCAAACAGATCAAAGTCTAGTTATCAAAAGTCTAGCTACACTAGACTGGACCGGACTTCCGACAGGTTAGTATGAAAAAAATTATACTAATTCCATTTTTATTCGCTTCAATCTTCTCAATTTCTGCTCAAGCTCAGAGAAGAGACACCCCTAACTACTATAAGTGCTCTGATAGAGTCTCTGGTCGCTGGACCTTTGGTATAGCACCTAGTGCTTGCTCTGTTGATCCCTTCATCTCAAAAAATATCGTAAGAGATAAATTCTCTCTTTATACATTTGATGAGAGGAAAAGTGATTCAGCAGAAAGAACTAGATATGTAAACAATTTACATGATCTTATCTCTGCAGCCGCTGAATACTATATTAAGAAAAGAAACCCTAGTGTCAGTGCTGATGAAATCAAATGGTGGAAAAGAATTATTCTTACTATTGCAAGTCATGAAAGTTTCTTAACTCATTATAGAGAAGGAAAAGATAGTCGACTAAGAATGATGAGAGGTGACTTTGGTCATGGCCATGGTCTCATGCAAGTTGATGATAGGTGGCACTTTGCTAATGTCGATAGTGGTCAAGCTGCACATATTATAAAAAATCTTTTTTATGCACTTGATATTTTTTATGTCGGATGGGTTAAATCTAAAACAGCCTCATGCATAAAACATCCTGAGTTTTATTACAGTAGAGCTAGATCGGCATACGGTGTTTATAATGGTGGAGCAAGTCAGATTTGCAGATGGACTAATCCAAACCACAGATGGTCAAGAAATGATAAGAACTTTAAAGATGCTCTAGACGCTAAAAAATGGGAGAGATATTTAAGTTCAACACACGTTCCTCAACCAATTGATATAGCATGTTTAGTAAGTGACAAAGCTGACTGTTCAAATAGCGGTGGTGATAATGACAACGGAGACAGTAACGGAGATGATGTTGATATGACAAATAAAGTTCTTAGTTATAAAGACTTTATTTGCGCTGATTCTGATAACACGTACTATTGCTTAAGCCAGACAAAATACAGGTACTGTCTTGTTGATGAGTTTAACCTTGTTAATGAAGTTGTTAAAACTACAGTAGATAAGCCCATCGTTCTTCTTAGACCAAGTGAAGTCTGTCCTGATGGAGACAAAGTATACCTTGTAGGTAATCTCATAAAAGTGAATAAGAGTATTAACTTAAGAGCAACTCCAGGAGGAAGAAGAATTGGGCTACTTCCAAATGGAAGTACATATCAAATCTTAGGATCAGAGGTTAGATCTGATGCAAGCAAGTCAAGATATTACCTTGTAAAACATAACGGACAGTTTGGCTTCTTCTACGCAGGTACAAAAGACAGTGCGGCTGACTGGGCAACAAGGTCAACTACTGTTAAAGATATGATTCTACCAGTAACAGGTTCTTTAATTAGCGTACAAACTTCTGGAACGAACCTAAGAAGAACACCTGCAGGAACGCGAGTTGGAATCGCTAGACCTGGAAGAAACTACACAGTTTTAGATACTGTATTTGTAGGATCTACTAATAAGTTTTATGTAAAAATTAATGTTGATGGAGTAGATGGCTGGATTTATTCAGGCCAAATTCACCCACTATACTCAATTTCTAATTGGATTAAATTGGAGAGAAGGTAATGAAGGGTCTAAAGAATGAAATCACTATAATTATAATCGGAGGTCTCCTAGTATTACTAGGGACTCTCGGATCTAATAATAAACAAGATAATAATCGACAAAAAATCTCAAAACACACTACCACAGATAAGTTTGATTTAAATGCAAAAAACTCAACTCAAACAAAAAGTACAAATAAGAATAACCGTCAGCCCGCTTCAAAAGAGAAGAGTACAGATAAAGAGATAAAAAAAAATAATAGTATTAATGCAGTAGAAAGCAGTGGCCCTAAGGGTTTATCTAAAATTAAAAAAACAATTCTTT